>NZ_LN999832.1 GCF_900048035.1 Candidatus Gullanella endobia
ATGAATAATATACGAAATTTCTCTATTATCGCTCATATTGATCATGGTAAGTCGACGCTATCCGATCGTCTAATACAGATCTGTGGTGGTCTAAGCAAACGTGAAATGTCAACTCAGGTACTAGATTCTATGGATCTAGAGCGTGAACGCGGTATTACTATAAAATCACAAAGTGTTACTTTAGATTATAAATCATTAGATAATCAAGTTTACCAGTTAAATTTTATTGATACTCCAGGACATGTAGATTTTTCCTATGAAGTTTCCCGATCACTTGCAGCATGTGAAGGTGCGCTTCTAATAGTAGATTCTGGACAAGGAATAGAAGCTCAAACACTGGCTAATTGCCATATAGCAATCGAAATGGATTTAAAAGTCGTACCAGTATTGAATAAAATCGATCTTCCTTCTGCCAATCCCGATTATGTAGCGCGAAAAATCGAAGATATAGTCGGCATTAATGCTATAGACGCAGTGCGCTGTTCTGCAAAAACCGGTTTTGGTGTATCCGACGTACTTGAACGAATAGTACGTGATATTCCACCACCAAAAGGTGATCCGATGGCGCCATTGCAAGCGCTGATTATCGATTCTTGGTTTGATAATTATTTAGGCGTAATTTCTTTAATACGCATTAAAAATGGTACCCTGAGAAAGGGTAATAGAATCAAAGTAATGAGCACTAGTCAATTTTACAAAGCAGATCGATTGGGTATTTTTACTCCGAAACGTATTGACCGTGAAATTCTTCGATGTGGGGAAGTCGGCTGGTTGGTTTGTGCTATTAAAGATATTCACGGCGCATCGGTAGGAGATACTTTGACACTAGCATGTCAGCCAGCAGATAAAGTACTACCTGGTTTTAAGAAAATAAAACCGAAAGTCTATGCTGGTCTATTTCCAGTAAATTCTAACGATTATGAATCATTTCGCGATGCTCTTGGCAAGCTCAGCTTGAACGACGCCTCGTTATTTTATGAACAAGAAAGTTCAACTGCACTCGGCTTCGGTTTTCGCTGCGGCTTTCTTGGCTTGTTGCATATGGAAATTATTCAGGAACGGCTAAAGCGTGAGTACAATCTTGATTTAATCACTACAGCACCAACGGTTATTTATGAAGTCCTGATGATAGATAATAATATATTATATATAGATAGTCCTTCTAAGCTTCCATCTTTTAATAAAATTCATGAATTACGTGAACCTATTTCTGAATGTCATATTCTGTTGCCACAGACTTATTTAGGTGATATCATTACACTATGTATTGAGAAGCGTGGTATTCAAACTAATATAGTCTATCATGGTAACCAGGTAGCGCTTACTTATGAGATTCCCATGGCTGAAGTGGTGCTAGATTTTTTTGATCGGCTTAAATCTATCTCACGTGGCTATGCTTCGTTAGATTATGAATTTAAGCGTTTCCAGAATGCACATATAGTACGAATCGATCTCCTGATTAACGGTGAACGTATCGATGCATTGGGATTTATTACTCATCAAAACAATGCGTTATACCGCAGCCGTAAGTTTGTTGATAGACTTCAAGAAATAATCCCCCGCCAACAATTTGATATCTCAATTCAAGCAGCTATTGGCAATCATATTATTGCGCGTTCTACCGTTAAACAGCTACGCAAAAACGTATTAGCAAAATGCTATGGCGGCGATGTTAGTCGCAAGAAAAAACTCTTGCAAAAGCAGAAAGAAGGTAAAAAACGCATGAAGCAAGTAGGTAACGTTGAACTTCCAAAGGAAACATTTTTGGCAATTCTACATGTTAGTAAAGATAGAAAATAATTTTAAGGAGATTAAATGGTAAATATGTATTCCCTAATACTGGGAATAACAACATTTATTACTGGGATCTTTTGGTGTTTAGAGTATTTTAAACCAGTATTTTTTAAAACTCGTTTTTGGTATAATCTTAGTCAACAAAGACAACATGCCAAAAAAAAAACACCTGATAATAATGATATTATAGTAAATATCAGCCGTAAAACAGGTTGGATTGAAATTTGTGTATCTATTTTCCCGGTCTTGTTATTAGTCTTTATCATGCGTTCATTTATTTTAGAACCGTTTTATATTCCATCAGGTTCAATGATGCCAACGCTTTTGATTGGTGATTTTATTTTAGTAAAAAAATTTGCTTATGGTATTAAAGATCCTATTACTCAGAAAACTCTAATTAAAACTAGCCATCCGAAACGCGGTGACATAGTTTTATTTAAATATCCGTTAGATCCTAAGTTAGACTATATTAAACGTCTTGTAGGATTACCTGGCGATAGAGTTATTTATAATCCTATTAGCAAGCACATTACAGTACAGCCTAATTGCGCTAGCAAAAAGACTTGTAATACAGCTTTAGCGATTACTTATGATGAATTCACTCCAAGCGATTTTATACAGAATTTTAATATAAGTGACAATGGAAAAATTAACAGCAGCTTTCTGCAACTCCCGCTTGATCCACAAGTAACTAGTGGAATACGCTTAGCACAGTGTAAAGAATCATTTAACGGAATATCGCATAATATTCTGATTTTACCAGGAAAAAAGGATCAACTAGGGATGTATTACCAACAAAAAAATAGTTCGTTGGCTGAATGGGTAGTACCAAAGGGAAATTATTTCATGATAGGTGATAATCGGGATAATAGTGCTGATAGTCGTTATTGGGGTTTCGTACCGGAAAGAAATATAGTGGGTAAAGCAACAACTATCTGGATGAGCCTTAATAAAAAAGAAGGTCAATGGTTAACAAGAATACGCTTAAATCGTATTGGCAATATTCATTAATTTTTTAAAATATATGATTTTAATCACTAATGTTGAATGTATTGAATGTATTCAATACATATCTAAGATATACAAAATGAGCTCTATTCACTACAGATAAACTTTAAATGGAATAATTTTAGTAGACATATTATAATTAATACTATATTACATGATACGATTTTTACGCATTTTTGAATTATTGGTTTAATAACATATGAATTCTGTATTCATAAATAGGTTACAAAAGAAAATAGGTTATACTTTTCAACAATATAGTCTATTATTACAAGCACTAACACACCGAAGTGCTAATAGTATTCACAATGAACGCTTAGAATTTTTAGGCGATTCTATATTAAATTATGTTATAGCTACTGCACTTTATCAACGTTTTCCTTCTGTTGACGAGGGAAAAATGAGTCGAATGCGCGCGACTTTAGTTTGCGGTAATACGCTTGCGGAAATTGCGCGTGAATGTAAGTTGAACGAATGTTTACGTCTAGGACCAGGAGAGTTAAAAAGTGGCGGTTTTTTCCGTGAATCAATTTTAGCTAATACAGTAGAAGCTTTAATCGGTGGCATATTCATAGATAGTGATATTAAAACAGTCGAAAAATTAATCCTCAATTTGTATCGCCTACGCCTTGATAAAATAAGCCCAGATGATAAACAAAAAGATCCGAAGACCCGATTGCAAGAATATCTACAGGAGCGTCATTTACCATTACCGACTTACCAAGTAATACAAGTTTGCGGTGAGGCACATGATCAAGAATTTACTGTACATTGCCAAGTTAATGGTTTAGTAAAGCCAGTAGTTGGTAATGGTTTAAGTCGTCGTAAAGCCGAACAGAATGGGGCTGAACAGGCGCTTAAATTATTAGAAGCTAAATGAGAAAAAATGACTTATTGTGGATTTATAGCGATAGTAGGTCGACAAAATGTAGGAAAATCTACACTACTGAATCGATTATTAGGACAAAAGATCTCCATTACCTCACGAAAACCACAAACAACCCATCACTGTATTATGGGTATTCATACTGAAGGAATATATCAGGCTATCTATGTGGATACTCCTGGATTACATATCCAACAAAAACGAGTAATTAATCGTTTACTAAATCGCGCAGCTAGTAGTTTAATTAATAATGTAGAGTTAGTAATTTTTGTAGTAGAAGGTACTAATTGGACACCAGATGACGATATGGTAATAAATAAACTTTATCAAGTTCATTGTCCAATTTTATTAGTAATAAACAAAGTAGATAATGTAATTAATAAAGAAAAATTATTACCTCACATACAGTTTTTAAATCAGAAAATGTTATTTAATGAAATTATACCAATATGCGCTAAAAATGGCATGAATGTTGAAATATTAGCTGGGATTGTTCGTAAAGCGTTACCAGAAGCAACACACCATTTTCCAAAAGATTGCATTACAGACCGACTCAAAAGTTTTATAGCTTCAGAAATTATACGTGAAAAACTGATACGTTTTCTAGGCGATGAACTTCCCTATTCTGTTACAGTAAATATTGTACATTTTTCTATTAACAATCGTGGAGGTTATAATATTTATGGACTTATTCTAGTAGAGCGCTATAGCCAGAAGAAAATAGTTATTGGCAATAAAGGAAAAAAAATTAAAATTATTGGTATTCAGGCTCGGAAAGATATGGAAGCTGTATTTAAGATACAAGTATATTTAGAATTATGGGTAAAAGTAAAATTAAACTGGGCTGATAATGAACATGCTCTTCATAGTTTGGGTTATATTGATAATTTTTTTAAATTAAACTAATGGATAGTTGGCAACACGCTTTCGTATTACATTCGTTTCCTTACAGTGAAACGAGTATTATTTTAGACTTTTTTACTGAAAAAAAAGGACGGGTGCGAGTTTTAGCTAAAGGAGCGCGTTCCCATCGCTCTAAACTTAAAGGAATATTACAACCTTTTACGCCATTACTAGCCCGCTGGAGTGGTAAAAGTGAAATAAAAACTCTGTGTAGTGCTGAATCTGTCTCATTGGGCCTGCCTCTCAACGGACTGATGTTGTATAGCGGACTTTATATCAATGAATTACTTTCTCGTATGCTTGTCTATGACATTGATTATTCTATATTATTTTATGATTATTTACACTGTTTGCAATGCTTAGCAGGCGCTAAAAATTTACCAGAATCGACTCTACGTTGCTTTGAGTTAACATTATTATCACAACTAGGTTATGGTGTTGATTTTCTTCATTGTGCTGATAGTGGTGAACCGATAAATGATACTAAAACCTACCGTTACCAAGAAGAAAAAGGTTTTACTATTAGCGAGCTTTTAGATAATTATAGTTTTAATGGACGAGAATTACGGGCTTTATCAGAAAAAAAGTTTACTAATATGGATATGTTGCGCGCCGCTAAGCGCTTTACCCGTATAGCGTTAAAACCCTATTTAGGTGGAAAGCCATTGAAGAGTCGAGATCTTTTCCGTCAATATTTTAAATAAATTTCAGAAAGGCCATCATAAATGATGGCATAAATGAGATAATAGTAATAAAATAAGTAATAAAGTAATTTAAGTTATAGCATTAATATATTAATGCTATAACTATAATACTAAGGGAAAAGAATGAGTGAATTATTGCTTGGTGTAAATATTGATCACATTGCGACTTTACGTAATGTGCGCGGCACAGCATGGCCGGATCCTGTTCAAACAGCTTTTATCGCTGAACAGGCTGGCGCTGATAGCATCACTGTTCATCTTCGCGAAGATCGACGGCATATTACTGATCGTGATTTGCAACTGTTACGAAAAACAATCCAAACTAGAATAAATCTGGAAATGGCAGTGACAGAAGAAATGATTAATATAGCTTGTAATATAGCACCGCATTTTTGCTGTTTAGTGCCAGAGAAACGACAGGAAGTAACTACAGAAGGTGGGCTAGATGTTGCTAGTCATGTAGATAGTCTACGCCAGTCTATAACACGTTTAAAGACTGCCGGTATTAAAGTATCGCTATTTATCGACGCTAATGAGCAGCAAATTATAGCAGCAGCGGATGTAGGTGCACCTTATATTGAAATTCATACTGGAACTTATGCCAGTACTAACGATGAAGCTTTCCGTTTGGCAGAATTAACCCGTATCCATCATAGCGTAGATTTTGCTGTCAAGTTAGGTTTGAAAGTTAATGCTGGTCATGGACTTCATTATCACAATATTAAGCCTATAGCTGCTTTAACACAGATACAAGAGCTGAATATTGGTCACGCTATTATTAGCCGCGCTGTCATCGTTGGTTTAGCCAATGCGGTTAAGGAAATGAAATATCTAATGTGTGAAGCACGCACCTAATGGCAATTATTGGAATTGGTATAGATATTGTTGAGATAGAGCGTATTGAATTAATCCTTTGTCGTAGTGGTGATCGACTAGCACGCCGAATTCTCACTCTATCAGAGTGGCGACTATATCAACAACATAATCAACCGATACGGTTTCTCGCTAAACGCTTTGCAATAAAAGAAGCGGCGTCCAAAGCATTAGGTAATGGTATCCGTAATGGAATAGCTTTCAACCAATTCAAAATCTGTAATGATGCGTTGGGCAAACCTTTGTTGCGATTATTTGATCAAGCAGCAACATTGGCTAATCGACTAGGTATTACTAGCATACATGTTACTGTAGCTGATGAACGACAGTATGCCTACGCGACAGTTATTTTTGAACAATGATATATTTAAAATTTATTATGTTTGCATATAATACCGAAATATAATCAATATATAAACAATTGTCATCATAAACTGACAACGTTTAGCTAAATTTTACTAATAAGTAAGTATAGTGATAATAGGGAGTTTTTAACTCCATTTTCTGCTGCATATCATATTAGTCCTAATCATTATCAATTTTATTTGATTATATTAATTTGCATTTTTCGTCAAAATATACCACAATCTATAAAAATACAATAACTCTGTGTATGATTAATTTATTAATCATAATATACATATATATAATTTAAGATAGTCTTAAAACTTAGCCTAGAAAAAGTATATTAAAATTTAATTTTTGCTGTAGTTTTTAGTTTATTGGTACTGTATTTTACTATTTTAAAATGACTAATACTGATATTTTATTGCCTAATAACATGAGAAAGTGATACACAACTATCGAACAATGAAATCAACTTAAGAAGTTATATTGGTTCTTCCTTTTATTGATTTAGAATAATATAATTTTATATGATTGTCAGATAAGAGAAAAAATCATGAATAAATGCTTTAGCGATGAACTATGGATGCGTCATGCCTTGTTTTTAGCTAAACGTGCTGAAGATGAAGGTGAAGTACCGGTCGGTGCGATCCTCATATTAAATAATGTAATAATCGGTGAAGGTTGGAACTGTTCTATAAGCTATCATGATCCTACTGCTCATGCTGAAATCATAGCACTTCGCCAGGGTGGAGAACAGATAAATAATTACCGTTTATTAAAAACAACCTTATTTGTAACTTTAGAACCATGCATGATGTGCATTGGTGCGATGATTCAAGCACGCATTGGTCGATTAGTATTTGGTGCTCGGAATAAAAAAACTGGTGCAGTTGGATCATTTATAGATATGCTTACTTATCCAGGTATAAATCATCGAATTAAGCTCACCAGTGATGTGTTAGCACAGCTTTGTGCTTCACAACTTACTAATTTTTTCGCCGTCGTCGAGCATATAATAGGGAAAAAAATAGAAAATACTGAAATTTTCAGTTAAATTTTGTTAACAATATTAGAATATCCAACGATAGAACGATCTTAGTAAGAAGATTGTAAAGTTTCTGTTAATTAAGTTTTTAAAAAATGCAATTTTTAACAGATATAATCTGTAGACAGGCTAATAAGTTAAAATACTATTAACTAGTATTAGTACGGATAGATTTTTTTCCTTTTTATAGCTTTTATACCTTATTAAGCATTAATAAATCGGTATTCTAGATAAGCAACATACTTAAATCTTTTAAGTAAAGCATCTAGTATATTAATATACTGATATTATATGCTGTTACTGAAAACTAGATGTTTTATCTTCAGGATAAAATATAAAAATTCACTATATAATATACAAAAGATAATAACCATAGTACTAACTAGCTAATACTGATAGTACTTAAGAAGTTTTAGTATTAACATCATTGAATATACTAATATTATTTATATTTTTTATTAAAACATGTTATAATTTAGCTACTGTTTAATTAGCTAAAAAATAATAAGGATATATTAGTTAAATAATACGATATTATTATTAATAAATTAGCATATAGTTTAGTTTTTTCTTCATCGATTTTTTTTAAAAAACAACTGGATACTGAAGATAGAAAATATTTATTAAGTTAATGTTAAATATTACTGCTTTTTAATGAATCTTTAATAAAGTTTACCGGTTGATTATTAATATAATGAAAGATTAGAAACATATTAGAGGTTCTTAAATTGATAGTAAAATCATTGATAGTACAATAATGTAATTTTTAAACAATTAAAATATTATTTTTATCTGAATTAAGTTTTTATTATTAAAAATAATAGAGCTGTATTCCTGTAATTAAGCGATCAAAAAATAACAAATCTGTGATAAAAAATTTATTAATATAAAAATCTTCTATAGAATACCATTCTATGCCATTTTAGATTAATAATCTATCAGTTCAATATCAATGCAGTAAACTAGTAGATAATATCTATTTTATAGCTTACTTATTTTAACTGTATCAAAGAAAAATTCTGTTAAGATATATTAATCTTGCTATATAGATTATTGAGATATAATCTTTCTTTCGTTAAATTTTACTTTAAAGAGTGATTTTTTGTTCTGTTTATATTGTGATACTGATATTTTCTCTTATTATTTAAAGGTAAGAGTTGTTATTTATAACTGTAGTGATTATAAACTAAAATATTTGGATTGTATTTTTAGTTTATTATTTTAGGCATACTAATTAAGTAAGTAAATAAACTTACTGCAATATTATATGGAGCATATAGTACATAATATTAACAATGTTAAGCTATATATGTTTAGTTAAGTTTAATTATAGCATTCGTAGTATTAAATCTTAAACAACAATTCAATTACTGATATGAAAGCTTTAACTAAAACGAGAATATTGTTATATTCTAAATATTATAACTAATTACATTCTTCAGAATGTAATTTAAATAACAAATTTATTATCCAGTTATAACTGGCATATTTCTGTAATTTTTGTATTTTCAGATAATAAAAGATAGCAGATATATAGTATTGATAATAAGTTTAAGCTAATCTAACTAGAAGTTTAGTGTAATGAGTTACATGGTCGCTATTTGTTATAGCAGGTATAAGATAAGAAATAGTTTTACTACAAGTAATAGGATATTAACTATTATATAGAATATGGTTTTCACTGAATATAATTAAAAATTATCAAAATATTGTAAAAATAGAACAAAAGCTATTAGAAATAGTTTAATTATCAATAATATACTAGTATCAATTATATTATTGAATATTTCTATAACAGCATTTATCTACTATTTTTTAAAAAAATAGATAATTTTCCATATAAACGCAGCTATACCTACTTTTATTAATTTTATTAAAAATAAATTAATAAATAGATTACTATTATTAGTATGTAAACAATGTAATTAAATTTTAATTAACTATTATTTATAAGTTATTAGATCCTAAAGATATTGAGAAATATCTGTTCTTATACAAGTATCAGAATACAAGAAAAGAACATCAAAAAATTCTACTTAATAAAAATAATAATAAACAACTAGTAGTAATTATCAGATATATAGGGAATAGTAGAAGCTTATAAATTGCTAAAAGCAATACAGAAAATACTACTTTTGTTCATTTCTTTTTTTGTAATTAGATAAGGATTTCAAGATATTTTTCTCTTTTATGTGTTCTAACTACTAGATGTTTTTCATAAAACAGCACAGAAAGAATCTAAATATACTACGAATATCGAAGTTTTATTGAGCAAAACGAATTATAGAATGTATAATCAGATATTAGCATCTTGATTAATAATGAAATTAGAATTAGCAAGAAAACAGAAAGATACTACTATCGTAATTAATTAAACTGTATAATTTTTAGGTATGTAAAATTAATTACATTTTCTTATTAGAAAAGAACTACACTATTATTGTTTATATTTTGTATTCAAAATGTTACTAATTATTCAAGATAATATTAGTAATAATTCATAAAAATTTATATTTCTAATTAGATATTACTAGTTTAAAACTATCATGTTTTAAATGAACAGGTGAAAGATATTCTCTGTTTACGTAATACTATAACTTTTTATAAAAAATAAAAATTAACTAACCTGATGATCTATATCATTTAAAAAATGTGATATAATGACAACTTTATTTCGAAGTTAGTAATATTTGTTAAATATATTAATATCTTAAGTTTTAGTAGAGGATATCATAAATTTGAATCGCACTATATATACAAATTATTTTAAAACTAAATAGAAATAAAACAAAAGATTTACAGATGTTTATTAAAACTATAAAAAATCAATACAATGATAACCGAAAATAAGAATTTCAGATAAAGATAATATAAAGAACTGCACTTCAGTATTGAATATATACTAAATGCTATACTCAAATTAAAAAATTAAATTGATAATGCTACGTAACATAATTGAAATCTATATATGATGCTATCATACATAGATATTATAGATAAGTAAGATTAGTTATGGAAGTATTTTTATGAAATATTTTAGGGAATGATGCTTTTATGTAAATAAAAAATAAAAGATTCATTTTAAATTATATTTCACTACTGGTAGGTAGTAAGCTCGGTATAATACTCAATTATCGATCTATTGCTAAAAGAGTTTTTATGTTTATAAGCCATGTTCTGTCCTCGTAGGTTCGCTGAATAAAATTTTTCTTTTTCGCGATAAAAAATCTTTATTGATGTAACGAAAAGCAAAACTAGAAACTGATTTTATATAATATTAAGATGAAATTATTTTATAAAAAGTAATAATAGGTTCCATATAAAGTTATCTAAAAAATCAAGTAATAATCTATTCTCTAATTTTTATCAACACATTTAATTGGTTTAAGGTTAAGATAAATTAATGTTAAAATGCAATATGAACATTGCGAATTACGATGCAGAGTTGTGGGAAGCAATGAAGCAGGAAATAGTACGTCAAGAAGAACACGTTGAACTAATTGCATCTGAAAATTACGCTAGTCCGCGTGTTATGCAAGCTCAAGGTTCACAACTGACTAATAAATACGCTGAAGGTTATCCTGGAAAACGCTATTATAACGGATGCGAATATATTGATACAATAGAGCAGATAGCTATCAATCGCGCTAAAACTCTATTCGGCTGTGACTATGCTAATGTGCAACCCCACTCGGGGTCACAGGCTAATTTCGCTGTTTATACTGCCTTATTACAGCAAGGTGATACAGTGCTAGGTATGAACCTGGCACATGGTGGTCATTTGACCCACGGTTCTATTGTTAATTTTTCTGGAAAACTTTACAATACATTAAGCTATGGTCTTGATAAGAACGGTCAAATCGATTATGCTCAGATTGATAAAATAGCCAAATCTTATCAACCTAAAATGATCATTGGTGGCTTTTCCGCTTATTCCCGTGTAGTTGATTGGCTTAGAATACGCCAAATATCTGATAGTATCGGTGCGTATTTTTTTGTAGATATGGCACACGTAGCAGGTCTTATCGCTGCTGGTATATATCCAAATCCAATACCCTACGCCCATGTCGTGACAACAACTACCCATAAGACGTTAGCTGGTCCAAGAGGTGGTTTGATTTTAGCTAATGGAGGTAGCGAAGAGTTTTATAAAAAGTTGAGTTCTGCAGTATTCCCTGGCGTACAAGGGGGTCCGTTAATGCATGCGATTGCCGCAAAAGCAATTTCGTTTAAAGAAGCGATGGAACCGGAATTTAAAATCTATCAGTGTCAAGTAGTCAAAAATGCTAAAGCTATGGTAGAAATTTTCTTATCACGTGGTTTTACCGTTATCTCTGGCGCCACTGATAATCATCTTTTCTTACTAGATTTAGTAGATAAGAATTTAACTGGAAAAGAGGTAGGTATAGCCTTGGCTCGTGCTAATATTATAGTTAACAAAAATAGTATACCAAATGATCCGAAAAACCCATTTGTTACCTCTGGTGTACGTATCGGTACACCAGCAGTAACACGTCGAGGCTTTATAGAGCCTGATATGCATAATTTAGCAACTTGGATATGTGATATATTAGAAAATATCCGTAATGATGTACTAATCGAGCGTATTAAACATAAAGTATTAGATCTTTGTGTTTCTCACCCTGTTTATACGTGATAATAAGATTAAAAAAGATTTTTTTATAAACGCTCCTAAGAAAAATACAACGGCTATCTATCATTTTTATGATAACCGTTGTGTTTTAGCAATTCCTAAATAACGCATTGCCTTTGATCTCATCTGAGATATTAATTTTTAAAACTACTGGTGACTTTTCTTATAATAAACTTATATATTTCTCCTATAGTATTATTTTGGCGTTTTAGCAAATTTTGTTAGTATATATAACATTATGAAAATAATAGCATTTTAGCATAATTTTTATATAAGTAAACTGTCATGCCAACACATTCTTCTCTTTAAATAAAGAACAATATCTTCGATAATATATCAATTTTTAATAACATAACTAAAAGAACTGAAAGTTGCTTTTTAAATGATAGAAAATCAAACTAGTAGTGTATTGACACTGTGTTAAAATCCGGTCAAATAAAATCCAATTAAAAAATAAAGTATTAGATATATATTATTAATAATATAATCGACGATTGAACATATCACGACTAATATATGCTTAATTTAAGCAATCAGTATATATGCTTTTGGAATTATTTAAGATGATAATAATCTATTAGCGCATTATTTTCGATCAAAACTAAGCAAACTATATGCGTTGACGATCTAATATAATGTAGCATAAGAAACGCTCGTACTTATCAGTAAGATAATATTATAGTGTTAGTTAGATGCTATATTGCTTTGTAATATAAACTGTCTTATATCAAATGATCTTGTCATAACAGGATCGAAAAAACTAGTATTAAAATCAGCTATGCCATGATCCTAGATCCTAATCAGTAAAAAGAACAGATAAGGTATTAGGATATACTTGAAAAGTAATATGAAAAGTATATATCGGCCACTACTAATAATTAACACTTCACTTTATTGCTTTATTTAATTCATTACGAAAAGTTAATAGTATAGCTTTCACTACTTTTGGATTACCAGCTACAATATTTCCGGAAATTAAATAATCATGACTTCCATTAACATCAGTAACTAAACCACCCGCTTCACGCACTAATAGTTCACCGCCGATGAAATCCCAGGGCTTTAAAGCAATCTCAAAAAATCCATCTATGCGACCAGCAGATACATAGGCTAAATTTAGAGTGGTTGATCCAGTATAACGAAAATCTACACATTGAATAAATAGTTTATTTACCAAAGCTATGTAGCTATTAGCATACTGTTTTTGTTTAACAGGAAAACTAGTAGCAAGTGTAGCACCTTCTATATTGTGTACAGCACTACCGCGCAAACGATAGCCGTTTAATTGAGTACCTTGACCACGGGATGCAGTAAATAACTCATTTCGAATAGGATCATATATTGCGGCAATTTCCGTTCTATTTTTGATGCGTACAGCGATAGAAACAGCAAAATAAGGGAAACAATTAATAAAATTAACGATGCCATCTAGTGGATTAATAATCCACTGCATATCATCGTTTTTTCTGGTTAATATATTACTCTCTTTACCAATAATATTATGTTGTGGATAATACTTTCGGATAACTTCAATAATTAAACGTTCTGATTCAGAATAAATATCAGTAATAAAATTACTGACGTTTTTTTTAACGATCTTGATAAAATCAGGATTTTCATAATATTTTGAAATAAAATTTCCTGCTTTTCGCACAGCGCGAATTGCAATGTTAAGTATTGGATACATAAACATTATCTACTAGAATGTTAAATAACTAAAGTTATTTAAAGTATAACAGAACATATGAAAACTATCATTATAGCAGGATAATATTCATATTTATTTTATTTTTTAAACTGTATTTTATACGATTCGTATATTTTTAAACGCTTATATTAAATAATAGGTAAAATTATCAGCAAATATGCTGTCGTATTATTTATAAAAATTATCAGCTTGCAAATGTAGTTATAAAATATCTTTTATTTGTTAATTTTAAATTATATTAAGGTAAGAGTTTCTATCAGCGAAAGAAAATAAAATACTTAAGAAAATTACTCAATGAAATAGTTGACTACTTTAATTAAAAATGAAAAACTTTTGTATATCTTAATTGGTATTTACTATAAAACTATCTTAAAAAGATCGCTATGCAGTCATTCTGATTTTTTAATATTTCCTTTATTCTAATATGAGCTTATTTATTTCAGAGATTTCTGAGCGTTAGAATATTACTATTTTCTTTAGAATAGCTATTTTCATTTGAAAAATATAAGTTAGATAGCTAGTTTTCCATAAAAACTAGTAGCGATTATTTACTGAGCTTGTAACTTCAATACTGATTAGAATAAAATAGAACTACCAAAGTGGTAATTACTACATAATCTATATACTCTAATCAATATGTATTAAAAATTTCTATTGCAATAGCTAATCATAGAAAATGATTAAAATAAACCTATTTACTTGAATATAGTAAAATTATTTATTATTCATACTTGGAATTAATACTTCATGAAATTACCGGTTTATCTTGATTACTCTTCTACTACTCCAGTCGATCCGCGGGTAGTAAATAAAATGATGCAATATCTTACACTAGACGGTATTTTCGGAAATCCAGCTTCTCGTTCTCACTGTTATGGCTGGCAGGCAGAAGAAGCTGTTGATATCAGCCGTAATCACATTGCCACTCTAATAGGTGCCGATCCACGCGAAATTATTTTTACTTCTGGTGCAACCGAATCTAATAATTTGGCTATAAAAGGGGTAGCTCATTCTAGTCGTGCTAAAGGTCGCAATATTATTACTGCTATAACTGAGCATAAAGCAGTGTTAGATACTTGTCTACAATTAGAGCGAGAAGGATTTAATATCACTAGATTAACGCCTTCCTTGAACGGTATCATTACTCCACAACAATTAAGCGATGCGTTATGTGATGATACAATTCTAGTATCATTAATGCATGTTAATAATGAAACTGGTTTAATTCAAGATATCGCAACATTCGGTGATCTATGTCGTTCTCGTGGGGTACTTTTTCATGTGGATGCTACTCAGAGTGTGGGAAAGTTGCCTATTAATCTAAATACTTTACCGGTAGATTTTATGTCATTTAGTAGTCATAAAGTATATGGACCGAAAGGTATCGCTTGTCTGTTTGTGCATAATATGTTAAAAGCGAAAATTGAACCTCAAATCCACGGCGGCGGTCATGAGTGGGGTATTCGCTCTGGTACGCTTCCAGTACATCAAATTGTTGGGATGGGTGAAGCTTATTATCTTGCAACACAAGAAATATCAAATGAGATATCACGCCTGAAAATTCTGCGTGACAGGTTATGGGAAGGATTAAAACAAATTGGTGGAGTGGTAGTAAATGGCAGTCTAAATCAAAGCATAGCAACAGTGTTAAACGTTAGTTTTCATGGCATTAACAATGAATCGCTTGTCATAAATCTAAAGAATCTAGCAGTATCAACGGGATCCGCTTGTACATCCACCAGCTTTGAACCGTCCTATGTTTTGAAAGCAATGGGATTAGATGAAAAACTTATCAATAGTTCTATTCGCTTCTCTTTTGGACGATTTACTACCTCTGAAGAAATTGAGTTTGCTATTAGTCAAACTCAAACAGCTGTTGTACGGCTACGTGAAATTTTTAAAAATTAACTGCAGAAATAGTAGCATATTTAATACAAAAATAAACTGTAATATTATAGTATTTTGTTTGTTTTCGTTCTAATTTAAGCCTATAAATTATCGTCTGAGTTAGTATATAGATATTGAAATAAGGCGATAATAACAGTTTAATTATACTATTTTTTTGTGAGTAGTTATAACTATATCTTTTACTCATAAATCATAACAGTAATTTATTATTGTACTAAATATATATAGATAATATTATTATCCTAATTTATTGGAGCAATATTTTATGACAAAAACAATGAAGATTACATTATCCACTTTACCTGCTAATCAGCGTTGGGGTGAAAAAGCATTATTAAGCGCCGATGAATACGGAATAACCATTCATTTGATAGATGATGATGTATTGAGTACTATTCAACGTGGTGGACGAAAAATTAATAGAGAAGGGATAAAGCAAATTGTATTAGTGGGAGATTCGTGGGATTTAGCTCGCTGCTGGGCATTTTGGCAAGGTTATTGGTCTCCTAAAGGGGGGTGCTATATAACTTGGCCAACGCTACCAAAAACAGCGCGTAAAGAGCTAGATGACCGAATAAAAATAATTGAGTGGGTACGTAATATAATTAATTCTCCAGCAGAAGAGCTAGGTCCAGAACAGCTAGCACAACGCGTAGTATATATCATATCTTCTGTAGCTGATACTACTATCAGTTATAACATTATGAAAGCCGATGATCTTTCTAATAAGAATTATATGGGACTATATACCGTAGGACGCGGATCTAATCGTCAACCGGTATTATTAACTCTAGACTATAATCCTACTAACGATACGCAGACAAAAGTACTAGCTTGTCTAGTAGGAAAAGGGATTACTTTTGATACTGGTGGTTATAGTTTGAAAAGTAATGCTTTTATGAGTTCTATGAAATCCGATATGGGAGGTGCCGCTATATTAACTGGCGCATTAGCACTGGCTATCAGCCGTGGATTGAATAAGCGAGTACGCCTGATTTTATGCTGTGCTGAAAATATGGTGAGCGGTAATGCTTTTAAATTAGGTGATATCATCCATTATCGAAATGGAAAATCAGTCGAAATAATGAATACTGATGCCGAAGGTCGATTAGTATTAGCTGACGGTCTTATTGATGCTAGTTCAGAGAAACCTCAGTTCATCATTGACTGTGCTACTTTAACTGGTGCAGCAAAAACTGCTTTAGGTAATGATTACCACGCGTTCTTTAGCTTCGATGAAGCTTTAGTAGCTGCTCTTATAAAGAGTTCCAATGAAGAGAACGAACCATTTTGGCGTTTGCCACTAGCAGAATTTCATCGCCAGTATTTACCGTCTAATTTCGCTGACATAAGTAATATAGCAAGCAATATACACAGTGCGAGTGCTAGTACTGCCGCAGCATTTTTATCCTATTTCGTAGAAAATTATCATCAGGGCTGGCTACATATTGACTGCTCTGCTACTTACTATGAAAATGGAGTTGATCAATGGTCTGCTGGCGCAACTGGATTAGGGGTACGTACGCTGGCTAATCTGCTACTGAACCAAATATAAGATTATTTTTCATATTCATCCAGATACTTTCAGCCTAGATTTTTTATAATAGCCTATATAGATCAATAACTGTTTAATTTAACATCTGCTTAAGTAATATCTGAAATTACAATATGTATGTCATTAAACAGATACTAGAGCAGATTCTGAAAGCTAGTTTATCATCTAGCTTCTTTTAGGATGTTTAAGTGATTAGTACTCTGAAAATTAGTATTTCTATTTCTATAGAAATAGCCGAAGTAATATCTAGTAAGAACTAGTTCGAATAAGATTAATATCTAACTATTATAGTTATTTCTTTAATATCAAATCAGAATTTATCTGTTTATCTTATATTAAATAGTTTCAATATAAGTGTAGTCGTGAAGAGAAAATACTTCATTTCTATCGAAAATTATATAATAGTGTATTTCGATAATTTTTAAATGCAAGTATATCATAAATAAACTTTTATATCAAAATATTTTTAATAAAAATATACCAGCGAAAAATACTGGAATGTTTTCGTGTACCCTTTAATGATTGAATGTAATACAAATATATTATGGCTATATTTAACTTATAACTAACACACAATTTATTGTTATATACTCCATATAAGGTTATTCTATATATTGTGTGATAAAAAACTTTTATATTAAAATTCGAATTATTTATAACTAAAATAAAGCAAAAATAGATAGTTTATAAATCAGAAAAAGAGATCACCATTAGACCAAAAATGTATTTATAAAATATTTATTTAAAATGTAGCGAAGTTTTCTTCGTACCCCCTTCATAACCTTTACAACCTATATTGATAAATATAACGGCAATAGCACAACTATAAAATATTTTAGAAATTTTTATGATTATTTAACGTACTTTTTCTATTATTAAGCAAAATGCTGTTGAAAAAAAAATGTAATCGGTGTTGTTATCTAACTTTTTGAAAGTATCGGATTGATTGTGATTTATATAAAAATGTTACAGATGGCTTGTAAACAAAAAGAAGTATTTTATTCCGAACATAAAGATAAGTCTTTTTCGATAATCTTATATCTTTTATGGTTTCTGGTCCTATTCTGTACAAGTGCTAGAAGGAAAAAAGCTATACGCCGAAATCGTAAATTACAAGTGATACTAAAAACCCATCTAATGCTATAATTGGTACTCTGCGTGCAGAGTATGCTGATAGTTTTACGGAGAATGCAGTAAGTACACTACTCAGACTCTGATAAATCTGCAGAACGAAAAATTACTTATTTTTCCGATTTTGAAATTTGTAATTGTGTTCGATAAATTTTTTATATAAAAACCTATTATTTTAATAGTGCAGTTTTACTAAAATTACTCTCCAATGTACTAAGATGAGGTGCTCATCTATATATATTATGCTATTATACATAATAATAAAATTATGAAAAATTCTTTAAAAAAGATTTTGGTTTTTATTCGATTTTTTTAATTTAAAATAGATATTATCTTATACCAATAATATAAGATAGCAGATCTATCACTATTAGTATTAATTAGTAATTTTTCTTAGAAAATTAATATCAAAAATATTAATATACTAGATTAAATTGATATAAATCAGATAGCTAAAACTCGTCTAGAATTAATAATTCGCCTACAGTACTATTAAATATAGTATTAAAATAAAATAAAATAACAAGCAAATAAAAATTATCCATATATTCCTATAGGTGAGATTTTCGTTGAAATAAAATTTTTATTACATATTGATAATTATTTATATCACTATATTTTAATAGTATCGGTTATTGTTTTGCTATTAAAATAATAATATTAGTATAGTAACTTGCTATTCAATTGTATTAATGTTATGATAGAAAAAAATTTTATAGGAAATTTTTATTTAAACTAATTAATAAACCCTTAATATTATTCATTTATCTCTTGATTATTCAGGATAATTTAAAATTTTTTCTCTATGTATTAAGTGATAAAATTTGCAATAACATTATATCGATTAACCGAAAAGTATAATATTAAAACTTTTCAGAAAGATTTTATGATCAATAAAATTAGTTTAATTCTAAATAATTTCACTGATCATTAATTTATATTAACAAAACAGTATAACTGATATGAAAGTTATACATAAGACTGATTTAAATAAATAGAATCATAATTATTATTATTCGTTTAGTTGAAAAATAAATAGCGACGATGATATATCATCATAGTTTTCACTTAACGACTTATAACTTGGAATTGTTATATGTATTTAGAGAGAATATAGATTCTGCTCAGTAAAATTATTAATAAGTATAAGAACTATATTAAAATAATTAATAATTAATAAATCTAGTCTTATATAATATAATACTAATATCAGATTAACAAATAGATTTCATAGAAAATCTCTATCGACTAACCCTAAAATTGGTAATGTAAAATAACAAAGTTCTAAATAATTAGAATATCTTCTATGTGATTTTAATACACTATATGCTGTTTTAATAGACGTTTTACACGATTTCATAATAAGCAAATTATACTAAAGTAGTCACTAGATATAGCCATATACGTTTATGCGCGTAATAATAAACCTTGCTAACAGAGTGAGATGATTCTTATATATTTACTAATTTTCTTTTTCAAAAAAGAAAAAAAATTTTAGTTTAAATTTATTTTATTGCATTAGCAATGCAGAAAAATACGTACGACCTTATTATATACTATTTGTATTATTTTCACTATATTAAATAGTGATAGCAATTCTTACCTCATGAATACTGAAGCCCTGCAAGATAAAATATCAACTACAACAGGCGGACGTCTACGTCAAGCTCGTGAAAATATAGGATTAAGTCAACAAGCAGTGGCTGAACGATTATGTCTTAAGGTATCCACTATACGGGATATAGAAAATGATTACGTTAATCCTAACCTTGATTCAACTTTTCTACGAGGTTATATCCGTTCCTATGCACGATTAGTTCATATTTCTGAAGAAGAAATAGTATCAACAATGCTTAAACAGACACCAATAAAACCATCTAAAATAGAACCAATAAAAAACTTTTCATTAGGTAGGATCCGTAAAAAACGCGATATTTTAGTAATAAAATTCACCTGGTTTATCTTGTTTATAGTAATTAGTCTGACAAGTGCATGGTTGTGGAAAAATTATCAAGTTCAGAAGCAGAATATTACCAATATAGATAATCAATCTTCTGACCAGTTATTTCACGAAAGTTATAATATAGACGAAGTTGTCCAATCGCAATCAGCAGATCAATTAGTTAAAATAGATATAAGTTCGCTAACTACAGCATTATCTTCTTTATCCATTAAATTACCAATAATACTCTCTTTACTATAGATTAGTATTTCTTTTTTTTGATAGATAAGCACCGGTGATAAATTTTAACGGTGATCGCTAGTCAAAAGCGTTCAATATATAATGTTATATTAATACTCTATCAAAAATAGAAACTCATTTTTTTAAAATGTATTAGTATATGATAAAGTTTTAATCTCGGTCACTTAATAACTAATACATGTATTATCAATATTTAAAATATTAGTATAGTAAATATGTATTTATCAATAACCACCATAGTAACTATTAAAGTATTTATGTTTATTAGGCTAAAAATCGTTTTTAAACTGGAAACAGATCTCTATTGATAATAGATATCTATTTATTATTATATTGCATTAAAAACTATCAGATATAGCGTTGATTATTTTTGCATCGATAATAGCAAAACCAATAAAAAAGACATATTTATAAAGACATATTTATTTTATAATAGATCATATGCACAATAATAGTATTCAATTAAAATTAATACTGGTTTTATTGAGTTTGATCTGATAGTAATCCGACTTTATAAGATATTTAAAATTGACTATATGTTATATAGATACTTAATTAGTTAATTTTTTAAATATATCAAGAATAGTATAAAACTTTTTAGTCTATTGCTAACATACAATTTTATTGTTTATTAGTTTCATATAGCGATTAGCTATTATAGCTTTTAATTACTGAAGCTGATATTGTCCTTTTTTTTTAAAAAATAACAATTCACTAAAGATAGATCATAGCTAAGGTTAATTTCATATTTTGAATTCATTGCGTATTCGTGCCAACAAGATTCTCGTTATTTTTGATTTAAAATATTTAAACCAAGAGTTTGACTTTATTAGTACTGTTATTTTTTAAAATAAGTAGATGAAATATTATCATATTAATACATCTGTCTATCATAGATTATATACTAAATACCTCTAGCAAAGTAGTAATGTTTACACTAAGTAAAATTAGTAGTAATAATAAAAAATCGACTACTACAAAGATAATATTAGTAAACATAAGTATTTTAATAAAAATGCTAATGATCGATATAGTAGGTTTATATTCGTACTAAGACAGTAATATTGAAAAATATAATCGCGTTATAACCAAATAGAAATAACATAGGTAAAATTCGATATGGTAAAAAATATTCAAGCCATTCGTGGTATGAATGATTATTTTCCGGAAGAAACAGCATTTTGGCAGCGTGTGGAATGGATACTTAAAGATGTTTTAACCAGATATAGTTACAATGAAATCCGCCTACCGATTGTTGAAAGAACTTCTCTATTCCAGCGAGCCATCGGTGAAATTACTGATGTAGTAGAAAAAGAGATGTACACTTTCATTAATCGCAATGGAGACAGCTTAACCTTACGTCCGGAAGGCACTGCTGGTTGTGTACGAGCTGGTATTGAACGCGGTTTTCTATATAACCAAGAACAGCGATTTTGGTATTTGGGACCAATGTTTCGTTATGAACGTCCACAAAAAGGTCGTTATCGCCAATTCTATCAGATAGGCGCTGAAGTATTCGGTCAACAAGGGCCAGATGTTGATGCTGAGCTTATTCTTCTGACCGCTCGATGGTGGCGTACTCTAGGGATTCAAGATTATGTAACGCTAGAGCTAAATTCTATTGGTTCACTGGAAGCTCGTGCTCGTTATTGTAAGGCACTAATCGCATTTTTTTGCCAGAATAAAGAGTTTTTGGATAAAGATTGTCTCCGTCGTATGTATATTAATCCAATGCGGATATTTGATACAAAAAATCCTAATATTCAGGCATTGCTTAACGAGGCGCCTGTTTTAACCGATTACCTTGATGATGATTCTCAAGCTCACTTCTCTGATCTATGTGAACTTTTAAATCTAGCCGGTATTTCATATAAAATTAATCCACGTTTAATACGTGGCTTAGATTATTATAACCGGACAGTTTTTGAGTGGGTAACTATGTACTTAGGATCACAGGGTACTATTTGTGGTGGTGGTCGATATGATAGTCTAGTAGAGCAATTGGGCGGTTTCGCTACTCCTGCTGTAGGCTTTGCGATGGGTTTGGAACGACTAATACTGCTTGTAAAGGCGGTTAATCCAAATTTTGCTACGATAGCATGTGTAGATGTCTATCTAGTGGTACGTGGAAGTAGTATAAAACATGAAGCATTCCAGCTAGCAGAACAACTACGTGATGCACTGCCTTCTTTACGATTAATGACTAATTACGGAAATGATAGTTTTAAGAAGCAGTTTAGACGCGCTAATAAACATGGTGCACGCATTGTATTAGTTCTTGGAGAAAGTGAGGTATCAGCAGGACAGCTAATAATGAAAGATTTAGTTACAGGTAATCAGGAAATGTTAGCAAAAAGTGATATTACTGCACGGCTAGCATCAATTTTAGATTAATAAAAATAGATGGAATATAGTTTTATAATATAGATAATGCACTATGAATAAAAAGAACAAGGCGTTTCAATATTTCTTTTTTAAGAATAGTAAAATACTTATGATAGGTTTAGTAATTAATATTATTACTTTAATAGGTTGGTATTACTGGTATACTAATCATAATTCCATTAGTATTAATAATAAGCATGATATATTAACTTTAATAAGATCAGCCCGACAATTTGCTGATCATCGTGATTTCTCAACTGCAGAGAAACAATTGAAAAAAGTGCTTGGCCAGATCTGCGATGAAAACCTACAATCACTTGTCAATCTATTCTTAGCGCGCGTGCAGTTACAGCAAAAAAATATAGATAGTACATTGAAAACTCTTTATGATATAAAAGAAAAAAGATGGAGGGCACTTGCGGATAATATCCGTGGTGATGCACAAGCAATTAAAGGTAACCAACAGGCTGCTCGTATTGCTTATGAAAAATCGTTACAATCCAACGTGCCGCAAGCATTGAAAATAATTCTACAGATGAAAATAAATAATCTGTCTAACTGAAAAGAAGAGGGATCCTATTAATTGGATAATATTTATTATAATATTATTTTGTACACTACTTAATGGGTGTTCTTTATTTAGAAATAAAGAAAATATAGTTAGTATTTCACTATCATCAAGAGCAGAAAAACAATTTCAGCCAAGAATAGTATGGAGTTGCTCAGTTGGTAATGGTTTCGGTGAATTCTACTCTAACTTACATCCTGCTTGGAAAAACGATCGGATCTTTGTAGCGGATCGTTATGGTGTGGTAAAAGCACTTGATGTCGATAGTGGAAAAGAAATTTGGTCAACTAATCTTTCTACTCATACCAGCTTTTTTTCACGTAATTATCCAGAACAGCTCTCTGGTGGAATCACAGTAGCAGATTCGAAGATTTACATTGGCAGTGAGCTAGCTAAAATTTATGCACTTAATGTAAAAGATGGCAGCATTGCTTGGGAAAAAAAAGTTGCCGGCGAAGTTTTGTCTACACCAGTGGTTACTGATAATTTAGTTCTAATCCATACTAGTAACGGCATACTACAAGCTCTTAATGAAATCGACGGTACAATAAAATGGGATATTAATCTTGATGTATCGTCTCTGACGTTACGCGGCAAGTCTTCACCAACAACGGCTTTTGGTGCTGCGATCGTAGGTGGTGATAACGGCCGAATTAGTGCAGTTATGATTAACCAAGGTCAACTAATTTGGCAAAAATATATCTCGCAGCCAAGCGGTTCAACTGAAATTGCTCGAATTAATGATGTAAAAACTACTCCAGTTGTAGTTAACGGTGTTGTATATGCTTTAGCCTATAATGGAAATTTTGTAGCACTAGATCTACGTTCCGGTCAATTAATGTGGTCACGTGAAATTGGTTCTATAACCAATCTGCTAATAGATAACGACCGAATTTATTTAATAGATCAAAATGATCGCGTTGTTGCTATGGATACTAAAGGCAAAATCATCTTTTGGCATCAAAGTAAGCTGCTTCACCGTAAGCTTACCTCGCCAGTATTATATAATGGTTACATTATTACTGGTGATATGGAAGGTTACTTGCATTGGATAAGTATTGATGATGGACAGTTAATTGCTCAAAAAAAAATAGATTGTGCTGGTCTATTAGCAACTCCTATCATTGCCGATAATAAACTTATTGTTCAAGCAAAAAATGGTAAAACATATGCTATTATTTTCTAAATCATGTAATAATTAGATATTAACAATTTAAATAATAGTTTTCGCTATATTAAATATCCGTTTTATCTTTACCATTTTTAATCTTATGAGATTGTAGTAATGATACCTATTATCGCAATTATTGGGCGACAAAATGTAGGAAAATCCACTCTTTTTAATCAACTAACAAAAACTCGTGATGCATTAGTAGGAGATTTTTGTGGGTTGACGCGCGATCGAAAATATGGATATGCTAAATGGGATGGTTATGAATTTATTGTTATTGATACTGGTGGTATTAATAATAATAAAGGAGAAATAGAAACTCACATAATTAGTCAATCGTTAGTAGCAATTGAAGAAGCTGATATTATATTGTTTATGGTAGATGGAAGAACTGGATTAATAGCAGATGATGAAGTTATTGCTAAAAATTTACGCAATCGGGATAAAATTATAATTATTATCGTCAATAAAACTGACGGGATTAATATTGATAGTGCGGTAGGAGATTTTTATTCCTTAGGCATAAAAGAAATAATTCCTATTTCTGCTTCGCATGGGCGTGGTATTAATAGTATGTTAGAGAAAGTTTTTCTGTTACTGATTAATAATGATTTTATGGTAATAAAGGAAAAAAAAGAAACTGAATTACTTTCACTAAAAGAGAAAAATCAGAATCTTAATTATCAATCTTTACCTATAAAACTTGCGATCGTAGGACGTCCAAATGTAGGTAAATCTACGTTAATTAACCATGTTCTTGGTGAAGAACGTGTAATTGTCTATGATCTACCTGGTAGTACCCGGGATAGTATATATATTCAAAAAATGCGTGATGAGAAAGAATACATTCTGATAGATACTGTCGGTGTACGAAAGCGCGGCAGAGTTAAGGAAACTATAGAAAAATTTTCCGTTATAAAAACATTTCAAGCTATTAAAGATGCTAATGTTGTATTACTCCTCATCAATGCCTGTGAAGATATTTCTAACGAAGATTTATCACTACTAGGTTTTATTCTTAAAAGTGGCCGCTCACTAGTTATTGCGATCAATAAATGGGATGCTCTTTCAAATGAAACGCGTAAAAAAATGAAAGAAGCCTTGTATCATCGTCTTACGTTTATCAATTTTGTTCGTATCCATTTTATCTCAGCATTACATGGTAATGGTATCGGAAATCTCTTTAAATCGGTAAATGAAGCATATCAATGCGCAACTAAACGGATAAATGCAGCACTACTTACGCGCATTATGCATATGGCGGTAGACAAACATCAGTTACCATTAGTACGCGGGCGACATATAAAATTAAAATATGCTCATTCTGGTGGCTATAACCCTCCAACCATAGTAATCCATGGTAAACTGGTAAAAGATTTACCAGAAACCTATAAACGCTATCTAATAAACTATTTTCAACACTCGCTAGAAATCATAGGTACACCGATTCGTATCCGTTTCAACGAGACTGAAAGTTCATTTTCTAAGCGTTGAAATACCTTAATATTAACTCAAATACGTAAACACAAAACGATTTATAATAAAAATAAATAACTATAATTAAATATTAAACTATAAAATTTGCTAACAAGTTTACTAAAATAAAAACAATATTACTTATTATATTATCAGTGTAATAGCAATTATCCTTATGATTATCCACATCTCTATAAGAGTATTCTTTATTATTGAATAGTTGTTTTTTAAAAAACCGTTATTATCAGAGATAATTAATCAGATTTTTAAAATAATTAGATATACATCACTTGTTATTAAATTTCATTGCTGTACATTTAAAAGGTTTTTAGATTTTCTATCTTAACATTAAGCTAAATATCACTAAGTTAGTAAGATAAGATATTGTGTATATTCTACTATTACTTTAGTAGTAGAATATTAATAATTATTATCAATAAATATTCCTATAAGGAATAAATCATTATTGAAAAGTTGTTATTTTAGGCAGTATTACGCTAATATGCATATTAGCGTAATACTGGTTTTTCTATTTTTAGATCAGAAGAATATCTGAATATATAACTTGATAATCCAATTATGGATACTTTTCATTTAGACAAAAACTAATTTTATTAGGTTATTATAATATAGGAATAATTAGTATTATATAAAATAATATATTTAATACTGCTTTACTCTGAAAGATAAAAAATATTTATTAACATTAGATTAGATATTGATTATTTTTTTAAAAAAAAATCTTATACGATTTTCGTTTTTTAATGTTATCTGCTACTTTGATGGTAGTACTATGGCTCTTATAGAGATTAATAATCTATTAGTCAGCTATTTACTATCTACAAAACTATAGATATATTAATCTTTATAAATTAATGCTAATTGTATATTATTTTATATCTTTATTTCCTTCGATAATTATGATATAATAAGCACTATTTTTATGAAAAATAGTAAATTACTTTACTAATAAAGTAACAAGAAAGTATTGAAGATCAGTGATATTACAACCTTATTCATAATTTAATTGTATTAAATTGTATTTACACTATTTTTAAAAATAAAGGAATTATTCAAATATAATATCATCAATAATATCATCATATTAGATTACTACAATATTATGCTAAAAAATCTAGCTCTAATAGAAAAGATTATGAATAATATAATATTTAATATTAATTTAAAGATTTATTTATATTAGGTATTAATAATAAAGAGACCTTATCAATTATTTATTTTAATATTTTATATAGAAAGTTTAAAATTAATATATTTGTATTAATTAATATCGAAAAACAAAAAACTATAATAGAGATATAATAATTAAATTCTATCCAATAGAATAGAATAAAATGCACTAATAGCATAAATGATATGCTTGATATATCATTATCATGAATATAGTTATGCTGAGATAAGTTATCTTAAAGCAGCAAATTTATGAAATAACTAATATTTACGTTCAGAAAGAACATATGTATATATTATAGATTATTATATAATATAGTATTATAAAATGAAATATAATCTCATCTGCATTAGAATATCTACTTAATCGCTTAGTAAGGATGTTATTATTTTTTGTAAAAGAATTAATTCTAGTGGAATATATTCGAATTAACAGAATTTATATTCTCACTATTTTTGTGCTTTCCTGAAGTAATTTTTCTATTTATTAAGATACTTTTCTCGCTTATAGGAACTTAAGAAATTTTATGTTCTTTAGATTATCATATGCTATGATTCTGTATCGATTGAAAAATCTTATTGATATGAATAAATAAATAATAATAAAACGAATTATTTCTTTAAAAAATTACTAGACGTCCGATGTTTAAATCTATAAAATAAAAACTATAATTTTTATTATAGTGCCCGTAGCTCAGTTGGATAGAGCGCTGCTCTCCGGAGGCAGAGGTCTCAGGTTCGAATCCTGTCGGGTGCAATATTATATTTTAAAAAAAATGAATTAAATTTAGTATTAAATTGCAATAAATAATTAGTAATGGTGATTGTAGCTCAGTTGGTAGAGCCCTGGATTGTGATTCCAGTTGTCGTGGGTTCGAGTCCCATCAATCACCCCATTAGTGATTATGCGAAGATGGCGGAATTGGTAGACGCGCTAGCTTCAGGTGTTAGTGTCTTAATAGACATGAGGGTTCAATTCCCTCTCTTCGCACAAAATTCTTGATTTCAACACTATCTTTTTTTGAAATCCAGTATGAGTTGTTCTTATAATGGATTGTATAAATATATATTTCGGCGAGTGGCGCAGCTTGGTAGCGCAACTGGTTTGGGACCAGTGGGTCGGAGGTTCAAATCCTCTCTCGCCGATTTTTTCATAAAACCGTTTGTTATTAACAGTTTTTAAAATTTTCTAAAATAGATAGCAAACGATTATAAATTTTGTTTTTTATAAAAATCCTATAATATTATAGGTTAGTTTTTTATTACTTTTCTTTCTAGTCTTTAGACTAGCAAGATCGTTAAATTTTAAATTAACGTGTTGGAATATATTATTACTCCATGTAATTTTACTTTCTATCAAAGAGCATAATTATTTATTTAGATAGTAGCATCATAGAAAATCAGAATAAAATCCTTTATCTATACTATAGATTGGCAAAGTGAATTTCAAAAGTGTTCCAATAGTAATTACATTTTAGTTCTATTTATGATCGAGATGATATATAGATGCTAGAGCGTTGTTCTTACTTAATTACCATCAATTTATTTTATAAGTCTTCCAGATTGGAGTTCTTTTTATCTTTATGCTAGTTCTGCGTTAAATTTTATCCCCTTTTAAAAAAAAGTTAAGGTATTATAGTTACTAGCCTTGTGTTTTTTAGATTTACTATGAGTTTAAAGCTCATAGCTTGATTTACTATTATTGAACAGAAAATTTTTTTAAATTTATAAGAAATGTAGAACTTAATATCAAATCACTAAAGAAGAAATTATCACTAAGAGTAACAGTAGTGTTATAAAGTATATCTTAATAGGATACGTAGATAAAAATCATATTTATTTAATGTTATCATATAAGTGAACACTTATATCTCGATTTTTAAAAGAGATATTGGAGATGAAACATGTCAATTTAGTAATACACTAATACTTTATTAACTCAATAATATTAATATTATCTAATTAGTATGATATTTAAACGAATCATATTATAGTATGATAAAATCATTTAGATCTGACTGTTTTGACCTTTTATAACTAAATTAGTGAATTAAGTTACTACGATTGAGTTTTTATATCTCTGAGATTATAATATTTATTGCTGTGAAAATTATTTACGATTAAATAAGACAGAACATAACTAATTAGTATTCCGATATAAATTTAATATATTAATTATTATAGTAGAATAATAAAAGTATTATATTATTCATAATACTCAAATAATATATAAAACTTTAGCTTAGTTAAGAAAAATAATAATACCTTTGTCGAATAAAACAATAACATCGATAGAATACTATATAAAATTTTTTATAATATCCTTGATAAATAATTTTTATCCTAATTATGCTAATCTTATCCCCTTTAAACATAAGTAATATTGTAGTAATCTACTATATATATCTTATACCTAATAAAAATTAGGTAAAGAATATCTTAAATAACTATTATTTATTAATTTATTTAATATTATTTACCAAAAATCCTGTATTGATTACTATGAAGCTGGATTTCAACGTGAATATATAATCTATTTAACCTTATTGTATTTCTATGATCTAACACTTCCTGGTTATTTATAAAGCACTATATGCTACATATCATTTTTTATACTTCTGATGAAAATCAGCAATCTAGTTTGATGATATTATCCAATAAGCTAATTAACTAGTAATAATAAACAACAGCGAATAATTAACCATTTACGTTTTCTATGAAAAGTACTTCTTTAATCGGACAGAATACTAATTCTGATCTCGATATTTAAGTATATTATCAGTACTAATTTAATTAGGAGAAACGCATTCAACTGAAATGCAAATATTGTTTAGTTAAGCAGTGTACAAAGATGCAAATTTATCATAATTTTATTTAATTTATCAGCTTAAATAATTTCAGTATTAGTACTAATTTTTAGTATTTCGGTATACTAATCTGAAACTATATATAGATTTTAAAATAATTTAAAGTAAATACCTCTTATTAATACATATATTTCATTGAATTTATTATAACTTTATCTAATATTAATCTATATTTCTATATAAATACATAAAAATAAAATAGCATATTTTATTTTAATAAATTGAATGCATTTAATTTTAACTAGCAATAAAATCACTTTTTAGGTAAAATTAATTATTTTATACAATTCATGGAATAAAATATAAAATTTTTATTTTAAAGGAAAATAAGTAATAATAGAATTATTGAAATTTTTATTTGAAAATAAATCAAGATATTTTCCTACCGGAAAAGCGAATAAATATGCTGTTATAGGTAATATTATTGATTTAAGCTTATTCATATTCAATTAAAAGATAGTTTCTAAATATATCGATTTATATTTATGCTAGTGTTTAATAAAATTCAGTGTGGTTCAAAGCAGTTCAAGTAATAGAAAAGATTTATTTTTTAAACGCCTTATTATTTTAATAAAGAAATTAGAAAACAAAATATAATTATATATCGCAGTATCTAATAATAAGCTATACGAGCTATCTATCTGGATAAATTTACTAGCGAAGATATTATCTAGTTCTTTTTTAGAATATTGTCGATGACAACAGTTTTAGTATTTATAATTTCGTGGAAATTTATTTTTATTAGAAAAGCAATTAAAAACTAATATTCGATTTCAGTCAATATCTAAAAATAGAGTATCTTAACTAAGATAAAATATATGTAATAGCTAATTTATATATTATAGAGTAACTTCTACTAATCTTGCTGTTTTAGTGTGTAACTTGTTAGTAATAATTGATATTATTTTTTCAAATAATAATTATAAAAACTAAGATAGATAAATGATAGGTAATAACTGAAATAAAAGAAAAATTATGTTTTTTAAAGCATTAAAATTAATATTGCTGCTACTTTAGCTATGGCCTAAAAGACTCCCTTTATTTTACTACCGGATAAAATGAATAGAAGTGAGTAGAAGCATTAAATGCTATTATTCTATATCGATAGATATAGCAATACGTTACTATTAGTTATTCACAAAATAAGGTGTACAGTTATTTTAAATATATATCTTAGTAATAATATAAATTATTACTAAGATATAAGATATTTGCTTTTACCAACATAATTTAATTCTTATCTAATCAGAATTGCTGTAAAATTTTTAATTAATTAATAGCAACATAATCAGATTTCTAACCTTAATCTGAATTTAAGCTATCATATTTTAGCATTTATAGCAATGAAATAATACAATACGTTACTGATATAATCTATTTGCTCGTTTTATTCGAATAAAGAGCATAGATAAATAAAATAATACCTTTTACTAAAAAAGATATACATAATATTAGCTGTTGTAGAAAATAATTTAGTAAACGTCAATATAAGTGAGATAGATTTTAATGCACAAGAAATGCTATTTTTATAATGGTTAAGGTTAAATATATCTTTTACAAAAAAGAAGACCATATTTTATGATATAGTATCTATATATAATCGCTATACATAGTATGTATTATCTTCCTGTTATTACGTTTTGATCAGTATAAGAGAACTATGAATCTTTTTCAAAAAATAATATGAATTTATTTAAGTATTAAGATATAGGTATATTTGTTTCCAAATTTATAAACGTGATTAAGGAAAATTTATAGCAGTAGTATAAGTTTTCACAGTCGATGTTAAAATCTCCTAAGGTAAGTTATAAGAGTAGATACAAGTGGAACTTATTGGTAATAGACTGCTATTAGTTGGTAAAGATTAGATGAATCACTACATATGATAGTAGTAAAGCTGTATTTGTAATAGGTTTATTCATCTATGAAGTGCACTAGCGAGTATGTAGATAAAATATAAACGTTGGATAATAAATAATTTCTATAATGCATACTTATGCAACTAATTTTTATTTATAATACTGAATTGTAAAGTAGATGGTAGTGATCACGTTCAGTATTTATCTACCTGTGACTGCTAGAATAGTGGTTAAAACATTAATACATCCATATTTAGTATAGCTTTTGAAAATAAAAAAATTATATTAAAGCTATATGTAAGCAGAAATAAACTATTCAGATCTATTACCTTGACTAAATAACTCTTATTTTAGTAAAATTAATATTTTTAACTCTTTATGCCTCATAAATATTTACGTTAAATTTATTATAGTATACTATCTAGTAGATAAGTGCTCTCTTGAAGTACTAATACTTATTTATTATCGATAAACAGCATGTTTATAATTGGATTAAGACAATGTTATTATAATGATTAGCTACTCTATTACTAGAGTACTAGAATATTTAGTCAGCCGATTATAGTTAATATAAAAATCTCTCTTTTAATTATAGATAAACTTTTTATTATATGATCTAGCGTTAAAATTAGCTAGAGATTAATTAAATATATTTAATAGCTTATAAACTATATCTTTAGAGATAAAATTATGCTAATTTAGTACTGTTAATTTTTATATAACGAAACGTTTTAAACTAATTGATGAAAACTGATGTACTATATGAAAATCTAGTATGTAGTTTTTCTGTTCTTTTCTTTTCTATGGCTAGCATATTTAAAATAATATAGATACAGATAAAGTTAGATAAAGGAAAATAAGAAAAAACTGGAATTTATCCTACTACTATTACCTGGTTAACACAATTGTTAATTGGCGCTATTACATCTAATAATGTAATGTTTATTATAAATAGCAGGTATTATATTCCATGTGAAATTTTAAAAAAAAATCTTCGAATATAATATAAATAAAGATTATTAATCTTTATTTATATTAATAAACTATGTTATTTATTAAATACATATCAGGTTTAATTAATGGTTTTCATATAGTTCATAGGATCTATAGTCACAACAATTTGAATACCACTCAAATCTAATCACTTTAATTTTACTATTTATCTTATTAATACTGAAATATTCAGTCTTAATAAGATAAATAGGAAAAACCAATATATTTATCATCTTTTAATTACTTTATGTATTAATTAATAATATTGATAATATTCTATATGTTTATACGTTAAATTAATTAAAGTACTTTTATTAAATATACTAAATCTATACTACTATAGTAGTTCTTTAAAAAAAGAACTATCGGTTATCAAATACAAACTAGCTATTTCTAACAATTGTCAATATTACTTATCTCTTAAGACCTAAGAGTTTATCGAGTAATTTTAATTATACTTTATACTAACTATAACAATTGAGCTAACATCATATCAAGATATGTATCTTCTAAAAGAGGTGAAGCTAAATGTAGTACTAAAAATTACTTTTACATTGTAACTATTATAAAAATAAATTTTTATTAATACTTTTTATTAGAGATATGGTTTACTAGATCAATAATCACGAGGTTAATTTTATCAGCGATATTGATAAATATTACATTTTAGGTAAACTATGGACGCTTCTAACTTTCTCAATAAACTAAACGACAGGCAACGAGAAGCTGTAGAGGCACCGCGTGGCAATTTATTAGTACTAGCTGGCGCAGGAAGCGGAAAAACACGAGTATTAGTATACCGAATTGCTTGGCTTCTTGCAGTAGAAAATTGCTCGCCTTATTCAGTAATGGCGGTAACTTTTACTAATAAAGCGGCAACAGAGATGCGACACCGTATCGAAAATCTAGTAGATACTAGTCAGGTTGGTATGTGGATCGGAACCTTCCATGGACTTGCCTATCGCTTGCTTCGTGCTCATTATCAAGATGTTTTCTTACCACAAGATTTTCAGATCCTCGATAACGAGGATCAATTACGCTTGTTAAAACGCCTTATTCGAACTATGAATCTTGATGAAAAGCAGTGGTCACCACACCAAGCGATATTTTACATTAATAATAAAAAAGATCAAGGTTTACGTCCGCAATATATAGAAACTTTCGGTAATCCGATTGAAAAAAATTGGCAACATATCTATCAAGTTTATCAGGAAACTTGCGATCGTGCAGGGCTAGTAGATTTTTCTGAACTTCTTCTACGTGCCTACGAGCTTTGGCTTAACAAGCCGTATATTTTACAACAATACCGAGAACGTTTTGCCAATATCCTTGTAGATGAATTTCAAGATACCAATCAAATTCAATATGCCTGGATCCGTATGTTAACTGGTAATCACGGCAACCTGATGATTGTTGGTGATGATGACCAGTCGATTTATGGCTGGCGCGGAGCGAAGGTAGAAAATATTAAACGTTTTCTAAAGGATTTTCCTGATGCACACCGTATTCGACTAGAGCAAAACTATCGTTCAAGCAAAAATATTTTGCAAGCAGCTAATGCTCTTATCGCTAATAATGGCGGTCGTCTTGGTAAAAATCTTTGGACAAAGAGTGCTAAAGGTGAAAAAATTACCCTTTACTGTGCTTCTAACGAATTAGATGAGGCAAGATTCGTAGCAAATCGTATAAAGAAAAATCATAAGATAGGTATAGCTCTTAAAGACTGCGCTATTTTGTATCGTAGTAACGCTCAGTCTCGTGTCTTAGAAGAAGTGCTAATACAAATGAAGTTACCTTATCAGATTTATAGCGGCACTCGTTTTTTTGAACGTCAGGAAATTAAAGATACGTTAGCCTATTTACGTCTTATTGCTAACAATAATGATGACGCTGCTTATGAACGGATCATCAATACGCCAGTGCGTGGTCTTGGTGATCGAACCTTAGATCTCGTTCGTCAGATAGCAAAAGACCGGAAATTAACGTTATGGCAGTCTAGTCTTATTCTAATTGAAGAACACATATTAACCAATCGTGCTGAAACTGCACTAAAGTCGTTTTTGTGGTTAATTAATTCGCTAACAAAAGAAATAGCAGAGTTGCCATTACACGTGCAAACCGATCGAGTAATCAAAAACTCAGGTCTTTGGAATATGTATAAGCAAGAAATAGGTGAAAAAGGCCAGATACGTATCGAGAACTTAAAAGAACTTATTATTGCTACTCGCCAATTTAACTATAATAATAATGAAGATCATGATTTTTTACCATTACAAGCATTTCTATCTTACGCTACTCTAGAAGCTAGTGAGGGTAAAACTGACTCTTACCAAGACGCAGTACAATTAATGACGCTGCATTCTGCTAAAGGTCTAGAATTCCCTCAAGTATTCATTGTCGGTATGGAAGAAGGCATGTTTCCTAGCCAAATGTCATTAGATGAAGGTAGACGTTTAGAAGAAGAGCGACGTTTAGCGTATGTTGGTATTACTCGCGCAATGAACAAGCTAACAATTACTTATTCAGAGACTCGACGGTTATATGGAAAAAAAGAAGCTTATCACCTACCGTCTCGTTTTGTTAGCGAATTGCCTTTATCGTGCTTAGAAGAAGTACGACTACGTTCCTGCATAGCTCGTCCGGTCAGACAAAAACCTATTAGTACTTTCTTAGGTGAAAGTAATAGTTGTTTTTCTCTTGGTCAAAGGGTACGTCATCCGAAATTTGGTGAAGGTACAGTTATTAATTTGGAAGGCAGTGGCGAACATAGTCGTCTGAAAATCTTTTTTCAAAGAGAAGGTGTAAAATGGTTGGTTACAGCTTATGCTCGCTTAGAAATCGTTTGATCTAATGTAGATTATTATATATATAGAAAATGGATAAACAATTTTCTTAATAAATTATTTATATCTTGATAAAGATATAAATAATTCTTATATAAAAGATAATTACTATTTGGATATAATCCGTTTAAATATTAATTCAATAATTTTTATCAAGTAAATTTACTAGTTGAGCTAATTATAACGTTAGTTGTCTAAGTAATTTTTAGCTATCTACTTATCAAGTATAAGTACAAAATAAAATCTTTGATAATCTGAAACTTAATATCTATGTTCCTATAATCTAATGCGTTGCTGTTTATTACCGTAAAAATAAAAGTACATGTACGTGTTCTTAATTACTCTCTGCTCGAGACTGAACAGTCAGTATTTCGATTATATAAAATGAGCATTCATATTTAAATAATAATTAAAATAAAAATCTAGATAATAAAATAAAATATTTATAGTAATTTATAGACATTAGATTTAATTATTCTAAATATATATTAGAATAATAATCATTATAACATAATTCTATGCTTATTAAGATTAATAATATAACTTAAAGAACTAAATTTTATCTATTAGATATCAAGAAAATAAAGTATATTTGTTAGGGACAACTAAATAGTTCTAGAGATTCTTATATAATATCAACTCATTTCTATATCGTATAGATTCTTATTTTATAAAAACATCTCCTAATATAATTAGGAATGAGTTATTATTAATAATAAGCTTTATTAATATCAAACAAAATTTTAATATCAAAATATTTTCAGTAATCTTAGTTATTTTCCCTTTGTTGATTTTAGTTGTTTTAGACTATGATATAAACTTTATAATTTATGCTTAATTTAGATAGTATTTAGCTATCTAGACATAATTCTGCTAATTATTTTTTAGTTATTCTAATATTAATTTTATATTTCAAATACAAAATTAACTCTATGTATTATTAATGAAAGTAACGATAATAATGGTCAGTTAATATAATTCTATTCTAGATTTAGAGTATTTATTTCTATTATGAAATTTTTATTATTTGATCTTAAATAGATAGTTTACCAGAGTTTTCTTTGCTATTAGATAGGTTTTATAATGAAAGATTTATAATAAGCTTTATGATATAAAATATTTTTACTCTGAAATAATAGTATAATAATTTCTTTATATTTTACCAGTTAGTAAAAACTATCTTTTTATTTCTATATTATAAATTTTAATAAATAGATAATAATAGCTACGATTTATAAAATAACAGAAAAAAAGACAAAAGTGACTTTCTAATTAAATTTAGAATTTTAGTTAAAGTTTTAAATTTAAAGAAATGATTTTTATAGGTAAATTTTATTTTAAATGTTCGTAATGATATTAATTTACTATCGAAGCATCGTTGTCTTTTCGAAAGACTTACTTATGAACCATAACTTTTTCATTATCTAGATGTAAATTACGATTTTCTAGGTTAAAAACACTGCATAATTTTAGATATTAGGTTTTTCTTTTAATCTAATAGGCGCTTAGATTTTATTTCACGAATCTAAATTCTTCATATATAACTTATAGAAAATAATGATAACCATCATAAATTTATACATTATGATAAGTTTGATAATCAATAAATATTGATATAATTTGCATAATTTTAGCTATAAATAATTCTGCGTATTTGTTATAAAAATAAAATTAAATAAGATATTTAAGCTAAAATAATCTGGCATAAACAATAGAAAAATTGGATTTCTGAATAATATTTCAATTATCAGTAATTTCGGTTAGACTAATAAATTATTATTTATACTATATTAAGTACTTCGGATAAAAATCTTATACGGATAAAACGCATTGCATTCTACTCATGATATTATATCATTCGGATAAATTAAGTACTATTTTATAACTTTATATATGATACTAATTACTAGTATAGAGACACTTTTCTAATACAATTAAACGATTCTTTTACTTAACTAATTTAATGCATTTTTATAAAATTGTGATATCAGAAAAGCCATCTGTTATGCAGATATGAAAACACTCTATATTCAAATTTAAAAAAGTATTTTTAACATGACGATTTATAATTTGTAATATAGAAAAAATCTATTTTAAAAAAAAGGAATTAGTAATTCCTGATTCAGGTTTTATACTTTATGTTAAAATTGAGTATATAATATACTCAATTTACAAAAAATCTAGAATACTAAATACTAACTATAATAGCATAATTAAATTAATAAAGCTTTTATAAAAACTTTCACTTAATTAATCTTACTATTATAGTATCAGAGTTTTTATATAAGCAACAAATAATCTAATCCCAAACCGATATTTACTATGAATAAATTAGTGAATACTGTTACTAATGTTATAAAAAATTATGCTTAAATGCTTTTAAGTATTGGAGAAATAGTATAGCCTTTAAATAAATTAAAATATTGTAACAAAAAAGCGATATAGAAAAACATAATATTCTCAGAGAGATATTGTTTCAACAAGTAAAACTATGAAAAATAAAATATGTGAGAAAAAGAAGTGAAAACTAGCTGTTAATAACAGCGCTATTATTATTTTTTAAATAATGATAATACACTATATTTTAATTAAGATATTTAATAAGCAAGGTAAACTTAGTAAGTTACTTATTTAAGTCTATTTATAAAAAACAAATAGATAAATTATTAATGCTTCTATTCTAAAATAGAAAGAAAAAATAAACATCATTTCTGATAATAGCTTTAAAAATCGAATAATTTTACTTTCAGTATTTCACCTATTTTATATGTTATAAAATAGGTGTATTTTGTTGGCTTTTTATAATAAAAGTATTTATAATAATTTGTTCCTTTTTACAGTAGGAAAGTTAAAAAATGAAAAATGTTGGTTTTATTGGCTGGCGTGGCATGGTTGGTTCGGTGTTAATGAGACGTATGATCGAAGAGTGTGATTTTGATAATATCAATCCAATATTTTTTTCTACTTCTCAGTATGGTCAACCAGCTCCGATGGTAAATGGTCAGCATAGTGTACTGCAAGATGCACGAAATCTAGCAGTACTTAGTACATTAGAGATTATTGTAACCTGTCAAGGAAGCAATTTTACTGATGAAATTTACCCTCAGTTGCGTAAAATCGGCTGGCAAGGCTATTGGATTGATGCAGCATCTTCGCTACGTATGCGTGAAGACGCAATTATTATTCTAGATCCTGTTAATCAAACTGTAATACAGAGAGGATTAGATTCTGGGATCAAAACTTTTGTCGGTGGTAATTGTACTGTAAGCTTGATGCTGATGTCTCTAGGTGGTCTATTTACTCAGAATTTAGTAGAATGGGTCTCAGTAGCTAGCTATCAGGCAGCGTCTGGTGCTGGTGCTCGCCATATGCGAGAACTTCTAATGCAGATGGGGCAATTGCATGGCGCAGTAGCTCAACTATTGAAAGATTCAACTTCAGATATTTTAGATATCGAGCATCGAGTTACTGAATTAGCTCGAAGTTGTACTTTGCCAATAAATAATTTTAGCGTACCGTTAGCCGGTAGTCTTATCCCTTGGATTGATAAGCAAATGGAAAATGGTCAAAGTCGTGAAGAATGGAAAGGTCAAGCTGAAACTAATAAAATCCTTGGTACTTGCCAACCAATATTAGTAGATGGGCTTTGCGTGCGCGTAGGTGCTTTGCGTTGTCATGGTCAGGCATTTACATTAAAGTTAAAAAAAGATATTCCATTGGCGGAAATTGAACAATTGATTACTATCCATAATGATTGGGTAACAGTAATACCTAACGATCGTGAATTATCAATGCAAGAATTGACACCAATAGCAGTAACTGGTACGCTGAAAACTCCAGTTGGTCGCTTACGGAAACTAAATATGGGTCCGAAGTATCTTTCAGCTTTTAGTGTCGGCGACCAGTTATTATGGGGTGCTGCTGAGCCTCTTCGCCGTATGCTACGTCAACTATTATATTAAATCACTTCAAACTATTAATTTATGTGCGCTATTTTTAATTGTAGTATTATTTTCATTTAGTGTTATCAATATTTAATATTATCAATTTCTTGAAGGCTTAAGAAAAGAAAGAAAGCAGTCTATTATCTGTCCTGTTATAGAAAATAAAAAATAAAATAAAGATCATTGATTAATTTTTTATATTATATTTATTACTAATAGATTTGTTTATTTAACAGAAGTTTATTAAGAATAATTTAACTTATTTGAATACATATGTAGATGTTTATTCATTATATATACGTAGCATATTTTATACCTATTAAGTATTAATAGTAAGAGTGATTACCATGCTGATGTTCAGTGATATCAAATACGCCATTTAATTCAGGAAAATTTTTCAGTAATTCTTTTTCAATTCCTTCTTTGAGAGTATAATCTCTCATTGAACAACCATTACATCTACCGCTAAACTGCAAAATAGCAAGCATATCGTTTGTAATTTCTATTAGTTCTACCTTTCCGCTATGACTGGCTAAAGTTGGGTTAATTTGAGATTTTATAAAATATTCTACACGTTCAATAAGTGGTGCACTATTGCTTACTTTATGTATTTTGGCGTTAGGTGCTTTGAGTGTTAGTTGTGAACTAAGTTTATCCGTAACAAAATCAATTTCCATATCCTGTAAATATGGAAAAGAAAATTCATCTATATAGACAGAGATATTACCGAATTTTAATTCTATGTCATTAAATTCCACAGAATCTGGCGAGCAATACAAGATACAGCATTCTGCATTAGGTGTGCCAGGATTAATAACGCAAATACGAATCTGTGTACCAGGTTTCTGATTAGATAATAATTTGGCAATATATTCCTTAGCAAGATTAGTAATAAAAATCATAAATTCACTCAATAATTTAAAAAATTATTTTATATAGTCCGCATACTTTTATATTTCACTATAAAGAATAACAGATATTAAAACAATATAAAGTTAATCTTTAAAGCTTTTATTATATATATTAATTATACTATCTTCTAGTGTTATTAATTTAATTAATATATCAGCGAAGAATAAAAACGTAATAAGATTATATTAATAATCGCGAAAAAACTTTTAAATTTGTCAAGGATAGCAATAAACAGTACGTTAGAATTTAAGCTATAACTTATTTTATTTACAAATTCTATATTATTAAATAATAAACATAAAAACTTGTTAAGTAATATTACTTAACTTTAAGAATAACAAGAACTACTATAAGTAGTATACATAAAATTACTCTAGGATTTCATCTATATAATATAATTATTTAATATGAAAACGCTTGAAAAGTATAATAATATCAAGATAAGCACTACTTGAATAGTACAATACTAATATATCTAGCTATATTAAATGAGATTATATTAATATATTAATACTGTTGAATTATGATGACTTGCGAAAATTGTTAAATCGGCTTAATATAGTACTATTATACTTATTTGAATATTTGGATAACATGGTATTATGTATACAGCATTAATAACAGATAAATTGATCTCTATTACTGAGCATGTCTTATTTTATTTTTAATAAAATGTATATAATATTTACTTCTTCTCTGTTTAATATGAATTTTAAAACCGTTTTCACTTAATAAGAAATTCAGTTATACTGAAGAAAGCAGAAAGCAGAAAGCAGAAAGTGAATAGATTTATTTTAATGCTAATAATCGATAAAGATTTTTAACTAATAAAAATATAGCATATAATAAAATTACTTTATCTTTTCTGATTTTCTAATATTAAATAAGTATATTATTATAATTAGGTAAATTTTACCTTATTTTTATTTTATAAATTCAAAAATTATAATTAGTATCTAATGATAATTTCTAGTCTTAAATACTTAACATATCATATAAATTGAAGTGATTTTATATAAAGAACTATAACAGTATGAAATGTCAATAGAATTGTATTAATGATAATAAAACAGACAAGCTGTATCTCATTGTTTTTTCAAAAAAATAAGTGTATATAAATAAAGTAACATCTATTATAAATAACTAAAAAGTTCTCTTATTTATAGCTAATTTTCGAAGAAATAATAAATCTATTTATAATTAACAATATAGATGTAGACATAATATCTTTAAATAACCAAGTCGTTAAAATAATTCTTGTTTCTGACCGTTTTCTATTAATGTCATACTAATTTTATTTACCACTTTATCTTTTGGTTGAGTACCTTCGATAAAATATTCCAATCGACTATTATTATCACCATTAGATAACTTACCACTACTCTTATTAAGAGTAAGAGTAACGATTCCTGATGGTGGATCCTATTTTTCTTCAGAGATGCTTTCTAGTGTAACCTTCATGTATTCATCCCAGATAGGCTGGACGCTTTTAGCGCCGCTTTCAATACCTGAAATTTGATCACTAATAACACCAGAGTTTGTACTTCTTCCTAAATTCTGACGGTAATCATCAAATCCTATCCACACCGTAGTGATAATGCCAGGTCCATAACCGGAAGAACCAGGCATCTTTAGAGTCGTTTGTAGTTCTAATTTTATCACCGATATCACGATAATTTAAATCTCGTGAGAGCGCGCCAACCAGTATCTATCCAGCCATATTCTCCAAAAAATATTGCTATTTAAAGCGTCGCGCATTAAAAACGACAACGGTGTAATAATCACGTGAAGAGCATAAATGTTTTTACTATCTGTTATAATTTGTTCTGGTAACATGTATTTTAATTGCGGTATGATCATAGAATTTTTAGTTCCAGTTTGGCAAAACATAGTCATTTTTTTAAAAACTGTTATTAGATTTCAATCTATTGCTATAGATAATCGGTAGATTACAGCTACTGAATACTACTTTAGGTTTAGCGGTAAATAGAACTTAATCATTATTATCGGTAATTTTAATAATAAGATATGGATCGATAAGATAACTGCCATTAGTCAACACTGCATAACTCCGAACCAGTTTCAATGGAGTAAAAGATACAGATTTTAACGCTAGAGATTCTAGTATGAATAATATTTTTCTCTGGAAAACCAAAATGTTTCAGATATTTTGCGGCATAATCCACTCTTATCGCGCGTATAGCGCGAACCATTACTACGTTTTTCGATTGCTAAAACCCTTTCGTAAACGAATCAGACCAGCATAACTTGGTAGTGAATTACAGGGGCGCCAGTCGATATTGTTACCATAATCCCAAAGGGAAATAGGAGCATCATTAAGAATAGTTGAAAGCGTTAAGCCTTTATCCAATACGGAAGCATATAAGAACGGCTTGATATTAAAATCTACTTGAAGAAAAGCTTGAGTGATACGATTGAATTTGCTTTGATTAAAATCAAAATTACCAACTAAAGCTTTTACTGCACCATCTCTCGGATCCAACGAAACTAACGCTGAATTAACATCAGGTACTTGAGAGAGCGACTAACCATTATCTGTTTTACTCACCCAAATTTTTTGTCTAATCTGAAGGAAATCAGTGACTTTTTTTGGTATCTGACCCTGCTTTGTATCGCTTTTGAACGGCCGAGCCCAAAGCATACCTGCTAATAATAATGATACGCTACTACCATGAACCATCATAGCTACCGTGTAGTCGACGCTAGTTTCAGTAATTACTGCTACATGTAATGGACCATAAGCTGGTATAGATTTTAATCTATTACAAATATGTTGTGTATCCCATGGTAATTCTCCTGATTCCAAAAATACACTGCTCGGACCACGATAACCATGACGTATATCATAAGATAATATATTATTACGAACTATATTCTGTGCTGCTTGTTGTAGCGGTTTAGTAAAAATAGTTTTATACACCTTAAAACTTCTGGTATAAGTATCTTTTCCGTAGCGTTTGATCATATCTTGTCGTACCATTTCTGCTATATAAGGTGCGGAAAAATTATTTTCTAATGCGCGATAATAAGCTACTAACCTCATATTTTGTGCTTTTTCGTATTTATCTTGAGTAATATATTTTTCATTTCGCATACGTGCTAGTACGGTATTGCGCCGTGTTAATGCTCGTTTAGGAGAATAGAGTGGATTAAAAGTAGAAGGGGCTTTTGGCAACCCAGCAATCATAACAATTTCGTTTAACGTGAGCTGGCTAATATGCTTTCCAAAATAAACCTGTGCTGCTGCACCTACACCATATGCGTGATAGCCTAGGTATATTTTATTTAAGTAAAGCTCTAAAATTTCATTTTTGTTAACAATTTTTCGATCAGAACAGCTAAAAAAAACTTCTTTAATTTTTTGAATAAGTATTCTTTCTGGGCTAAGGAAAAAATTTCGGGCTAACTGTTGAGTAACAGTACTTGCACCTTGAGAAACATAGCCAGAAATTAAAGCAACAGAAATTGCTCTTAAAATTCCTACAGGATCTATACCATGATGCTCGTAAAATCGACCATCTTCGATGGCAATAAAAGCATGAACTAGTTCTAATGGTATCTGATTAAACCGGAGAGGAATACGACGTTTTTCACCATACTGAGCGATAAGCTCACCATTTGCTGAAAAAATCTGCATTGGATTTTGTAATTGGATGTCCTTCAGTGTTGATACATTGAGCAAGTAAGGCATAATGTAATAATACATGCCATATATCGATTCGGTTCCAAATAAAATAAAATATACTAAAAGGATACATAAATATTTAATAAACTTCACCTAAAGATTTCTATTTTTGTCATTTAGATAGTTTAAAAACACTAATACAAAAGATTAACTTTATTATTAAATAAGTTATTTAAACCTCAAAAATCATAGTTTTTATTATCGGTAGATCAGTTATAGAAAAAGAACTTGATACTTTATATGCATTATTATCATCATATGATAATAATGTATTGTACTATTTCATTTAATGGTTATTTTATGTATTTATAGTAGTAAATTAATTAATTAATTACTATATAATAGTTATTATCGAGATACTGTTGCTATTAGCATTAAAAATTATTAATACTTTTTGTCTAATTTTCCTAATTTAGTTAACGATCTGTCTATATTCTATCTCAAATATTCTCGACGTCGTTTATCATCAGTATATTAATAATGGTTATCACATTAAATAGGTAGTTTAATCGTTATATTTTAGTTATCAATATTGAGAATTATTTTTATATTCCTGGTAAAAATATTGATTTTCTATCAGAAAAAAATTTGACTTGATTGAACAAACAGAAAAATGTTCAAATCACTGTCGAATCATCCATGAAGCAATGTTAATACTATTTCTAAAATTCAAAATTATCCTAGACTTTAGATGTTAATTTTTTTGATATTATGTTTTAAGGATATATATTTTATTTCAAATTAGTTTTAAAAAAAGAAAGATAATAATAGGTAAAGATAGGTTTAAACATCACGAACTATTCCACTTTGTTATTAGTGGCTTTTATAGAGTATGTTATAAATAGTATTATAGTAGTAATAATTAACTTTTAAGTAACTGTAAAAGAAGATTTTTAGTAGTCAAAATCTATGTTGGAAAATATAGCAAATAATACATATACAATAACCTATAATCTGTTCATAATAGCATAACGAACGTTTGAACTAACTCGGATTTTAATTTGATGTTTATATATAGTTAATAAGTTAATAACTAACAACTACAGAAATGCCATTATATCTAATTTTATAGGGCTATCTCTATAAATAGAGATACCTATATTCGTAGACTATCAAAACTTCCATCAAAAATGGACACATGATAAAATTTATATATTGTATTATCAATTTTGTACTACCAGTAATTTTATTTAAAATAAAAACTTATTAGTTAATCATTATTTTTATTTAAGTATTATATAAGTAATGATACTAGTATTATTACTTACGGTATAAGCGTTAATTAAATCTATTGCTAAACTACCCGGTAGTATTGGAATATTTTCATTCTTTAAAAAGCGTTTTATGAAATTTTTAATTTAAATCTCGTCGCTTATTTTATAAGCATGGCGATGTTACTATCAACAAATTATCTTATTAATATCAAAAATATGGCAGAGAAACGTAATATTTTTCTTATTGGACCTATGGGTGCCGGTAAAGGGACTATTGGTCGTCAACTGGCTCAACAACTTAATATGGAATTTTTCGATTCTGATCAAGAAATTGAGCGACGTACTGGAGCTGATTTAGGCTGGGTGTTCGATGTGGAAGGTGAAGATGGCTTCCGCGATCGAGAAGAAAAAGTTATCAACGAACTAATTGAAAAACAAGGAATTGTGCTAGCTACTGGTGCTGGTTCCATCAAAGTGCGTGAAACACGTAATCGCCTCTCTGCTCGTGGTATAGTTGTTTATCTTGAAACTACCATTGAAAAACAGTTAGTTCGTATGCATCGCGATAAAAAACGTTCATTCTCGAAAGTGGAAGCTTTACCACGTGAAATTATTGAAACATTTTCTCACGAATGTAATCTTCTATACAAAGAAATAGCAGACATTTCTATCCGTACTGATGAACAAAGTACGAAAGTTATTATTAATAAAATTATTAATATGCTAGAAAGTATTTAATTTTTAAATTAATGAAATATCAAAACTTTATTAAGTTAACGTTCTATTCTATCAGTTCAATTATCCTGTTAAGAAAGAACATTACCCGCGTTTTATATTAATCTACATTAGCAGTTATTGATCTTGATAGAGCTTTATATTTATATCCAGTTTAATTGTTATGTAAGACATATTATTAATGTTTTTCAACCATCTTAAAGATGATTTTTAAATATTTTTAGCACTAGGGATTAAATATACATCTATCCTATTTATCATTAATGATAGGATAAAAGACGTAGCAGTTACTATAAAGTAGCAATATAGCTAGATATTTTTGAGTTTTTAGTTACATACATATAAAGCTTTTTATAAAACTCATATGGTTTATAGCAAATAACTATATATTAACTAAATAACAACAGCACTCTTCATACATCAGTTTAAATGGTGATAGTAATGTATCTATTAAAGATAGCTTCGTCTGAAGCAGACTCTATGCGATAGAGTAAATTGTTAAGATTTAATTCTATATTATAAATTCTTTAATTTTTTGTGTGCTAGCATTAAAAAATCTTTTTCAATAGAAAAAGTAATATAAATAAATTTAAATTAAAATAAACAAAATTGATAAAAGTTATTTTCATTTTCGATATTAGTAGAAATGCTTTGCTGTTCTAAGATAGTCATTGTTTGAATATCATTTAGATAATAAATGATAATAAATCTCTTATTTATTGCACAAGTAAGTGAATACGTATAGATATCTTCTATAAGAATTTAAAATTTCGATCTAATTAGTCATTATATTAATTATTTGTCAATAATATAGAATTACTTGTTAATATAACTAACATCTTATCACATCAGCAAAGTAATAAGTTAACAGTATAGCTCTCTAGAATCAATAGTCCCTATTACTCTTTAATATAGTAAGAGGAATTTAAAAAATAAAATATAAGTTATTACGTAAAAGTATTATTTGTTTTTATTACCTAGTTCGAAGTAATGTTAGTTTGATCATTTTTATCCTATAAGCTATTGCGAGTTACGGATTAATAGTACTTCATAGTTAGTAATATTTGACCTTTATACGAAACAAATAAATTAGCTATTATTAGATTTATTAGATCTGCTGTATTGATAATTTTTTATGCATATTGATATACATAATCTATTTTTGCTATTTTAGACATAGTATAATTAACTATTAATATATAAGCGAAAGTAACTTTTTATAAAATATTAGTCAAATTAAAAAATAATTAAGCATACCTAAAGATATATGCTATCACCTTATAAATATTAACTAATAGAATATTTTTTGATGTTTATTTGATTTTTTCTTAATATTAATTACTACTGATATATTCTCGTTAAGATCAATAATAATTTAATAAATCTATTAAATATCATTTAAATATCATTAAAGATTAAGAGAATAGTTTATCTGCGATACCAGAGATATTATTATCATTGATAATAATATCTCTTTAGGTGTATTACCTACTGCACAGCAAGTTTAATATCTGAACGGATATTCATCGACGCGAATTTCTATTTCCTTATTTAAATCAGGATTACTATAACGATTTTTTATCAATATAACTTAAAGAATAATTTAACGTTTTTAAGTCGAAATAGAAACTCTATTTCTAGAGTTATAATTTTTACTGATTTTCCAGTAAGACCAGTTGAGTAGTATTTTTTAAAAACTATTAATAAAACTTATTCTGAGCTATGCCGGATTCGATAGAATATTGTGATTTATCTTACATATCGATTTCAGTTGCTATAAACTTTAGAGCATATTATATCAACGATATTAACTTAATTAAGCAGAAAAAAGCTAACACGTATCGCCAAACAACTAGCTAATTAAAACTAGATACTAGTACTAATTTCTAATCATAGTTAATACTAAACTGATTCGGAAACAGTATAGCGATATATTTTTACATCATTTTAATAATAAGTCGAAATATCAATAGTAATATTTTTAGAAGAAGCAATGTGAATTAACTACTAGGATTATATCTCTGAGCAAGGCTCTTACCTCGCCGTAGATTAACAGTAACTTATAGGAAACATAAATGAAAAACTATTTAATGGCTCCTTCTATTCTTTCTGCAAATTTTGCTAGCTTAGGTGAAGAAACTGCTCGTGTAATCTCAGCTGGCGCGAATATAGTGCATTTTGATGTAATGGATAATCATTATGTCCCTAATCTTACGATGGGACCAATAGTACTTAAAGCATTACGTCGCTATGGAATTACTGTACCTATTGATGTACACTTGATGGCAAAGCCAGTTGATCGATTAATTCTAGATTTTTCTGATGCTGGTGCTAGTTACATTACTTTCCATCCAGAAGCATCAGATCATATTGACCGTTCATTGCAGCTCATCAAAGACAATGGCTGTAAAGCTGGACTTGTTTTCAATCCTGCTACATCACTAAACTATCTTGAGTATGTTATGAATAAACTTGATGTCATTTTATTGATGTCAGTTAATCCCTGTTTTAGTGGTCAATCTTTCCTATCTTCGACTTTCGAAAAATTGCGCCAAGCCCGCCAAATTATTGATCGTAGTGGAAGAAATATTCGGCTTGCAGTAGACGGTGGTATAAAAATAGATAATATTGCTGCTGTTGCTTCAGCAGGTGCTGATATGTTCGTTATTGGTTCTGCTATATTTAGTCAGCCAGATTATCGAATAGTTATCAATGCTATGCGTCAAGCATTGATAAGAGTGATGTGAAATGTCTAAATAAAACATATTTATAATATTATATTTGACCTTGATACTACTTTATCGATAGTACTCCGATTTTATACTGAAATTTAATGCTTTATTAAAAATAAACGCTATTCGTTTGTATTTTAATGAATAAATATTATATCTAGATAGTAGTATCGAGTAATGTATATTTTAAGATTATGGATATATAATTAGTTAGCTAGTTAGCATTTTAAAATTTACTGATTAGAGATAATAACCAATATACTTATTACACTTTTTATTACACTGTTACTTATCAGTGTCAGACAATATAATTGCTGAAATAATCTATGTTTATCATCACTATGATTAAATAATTATGCTAAATATCCAAATTTTATTTTTAAACTATTTTTCGAGTTTTTCTAGTGTTTTAGACTGTTATTTTTTATTAATCGGGACCATTTAAAAATGAGTAAATCTATTGTATTTAGTGGCATACAACCTTCAGGAGAACTGACTATTGGAAACTATATAGGTGCACTGCGTCAGTGGGTTAATATGCAAGATAAGTATGATTGTATTTATTGTATCGTAGATCTACATACTATCACAGCTCGCCATGATACTAAGAAGCTGCGTAAAGCAATACTAGATCTTCTTGTACTGTATCTAGCCTGTGGTATAGATCCAACTAAAAGTACAATTTTCATTCAGTCGCATGTATCTGAACATAGTCAACTAAGTTGGTTACTCAATTGTTACACTTATCTCGGTGAACTAAGTCGCATGACTCAATTCAAGAACAAATCAGTCCGTTATGCTAAAAATATCAATATTGGACTATTTAATTATCCAGTGCTTATGGCAGCAGATATTCTGCTTTATCAAACTAATAAAGTTCCAGTTGGGGAAGATCAAAAACAACATGTAGAATTGAGCCGTGATATCGCTAAACGATTTAATGCGCTGTATGGAGAAATTTTTACTATTCCTGAACCACTTATTCCTAAATTTGGTGCACGCATTATGTCATTATTAGATCCATTAAAAAAGATGTCAAAATCTGATAATAATCGTAATAATATTATAACTCTTTTAGAAGATAATAAGTCTATCGTTAATAAGCTTAAACGAGCAGTAACTGACTCTGACAAACCACCAGTAGTACGATATGATCCTATAACTAAACCTGGAGTTTCTAACTTACTAGACATTTTATCTAGTATAACCAGTACTCCAATAGTGGAATTGGAAAAAATATTTTCCGGAAAAATGTACGGTCATCTTAAAGCAGCAGTAGCTGATACATTATCGGATACGCTAGCGACATTACAGGCTCGTTACCATGCTCTGCGCGACGATGAAACCTATCTAACTCAAGTACTGTGTGACGGAGCAGAAAAAGCTCAAGCTCATGCTAATATTACTTTATCGAAAGTCTATGAAGCCGTTGGTTTTATAGCTAAATCTAGAGCTATTGCCACTCCTATTTGCTCTAAGTAAATTTCATTATAATCGAGTTAATAGTACTTTATTTAATTTTTTCTCGTTTTACCTCCATGATTTACATTACTAGTCTATTAATAATATCTTTAATTATTTTATCGAAAAAGTTTATATCAAATTTTTAAAATAAAAGAACTATTTGCTATATTTTATTAAATAAAAATCATCAGAAAAACAATAAAGATATATTGTCGTCTAGAATAGACTATTAATACTATTATTTATCAAACCTAAAATCCATCTGGATACTGAAAAAAATTGAAAGAAATCAATTTATAATGAATTCGGTGTATTATTTAATTTAATAGAATTTCCTATTTTACAAAACAACAAGTGAAAATGACTTATGAAAATATTGAAATCTATGTGTACAAGACGTCTAAGTATTAGATTAAATAATATCCAAAAATAAGTAACTATGCTATGTAGATAGCTCCTAATTGAATTATGCAATTTTTCCATGAATATAGTGCTAAACTTTATAACATACTGATATAACTGATAAATTTATTATTATGGTCTGCTAATTCTTTTAATTTAATATAGATATCTAATGCTCTTATTGCGTTACTAGCTTTATTCTCTCATCATATAATAATTATGTGATTTTAATGATAATAGTAATTACTAGTATCTCTACTGCACTGTTAATATTATCTCAAGTGCCATCTATCTACCTCTTATCGAGAAATTTAAAATTTAACTTTCAACTGTTTAATTTTGATTTATAAATAATTTTGCTCTATAGTATTACATCTATAAAGAACGGCTGAGATTTACATGTTACTAACAGATAGTATACATAGTCTATGTACTGTTAATGTATATCGAATTTAGTCCATGTATTTTTGATAACAAATTAGACTACTAAAAACTGATATATTTATAGGTTAAGAAATCTAATCATAGAGGTTTAGTTATTTATATTAAAATCTTTATTAGTAAGAAAAAATTTTTATTGTATTTTCATCTAACCTAATTCTATTTTTTCTAGTGCTAATTTTAGTTTCGCTGTAATACATTCTTTAGCAGACTACCTTATAGTAAGCCATATAAAGTATTTTTAATCTCTACAATTTTTTAGAAAAATAAATTATTATTTATAGCGATAGATGGTTTAAAGTAGTAGATAGATCCGTTTATGTATCATATAATTTTAATTTTTTATTTTTGCTGGATTCAAATAGTTAACAGGTTTTATTAAATATAAATAAAATCATGGACAGATAATTAATGCAAATACTAGAGGTATATTCTATTGTTATAGAAATCGTGCCCTCTGCTATGTTAGTTATTCTCTATAAGAGATATAGAGTCTATAAAAACTCTCATGACTATTAATACGTTTTAAAAACTAGCTAATTAATATGTTAAAAAACAATATTCTATTAATATAGAATAATTATAGAATAATTCCAATCGAAGTTAATCAAACATAGCTAAGCTTAATTTATTAAATTGAGTTATCACTGTAACTAGTGATAACCTTTTCTACCATCAATCATAGATTGATAAAACTATTTTAGTGTAGTCAAGAGAATTAGATAGAGTTATTTATACCTATCAGAGTGATGAGTTAGATTCATTTAGTATATTAATAGAGTTTCTTTACTATTTAAACTTAATCATTTTTAAATGACTTTAAAAATAGGAAATATTAAATATTTTATCACCAATACTACCTATCTAATTTGGTATAGCAGTACTGTATTTACAGTATAAGAGTAATTCTAGTTAAATAACTTAGATAAGTATATCTACATCTAATGACAGGATAATAATCTGATCGATATAATAAGAACAAGTAATATTATTAATTTTCAGTTTAAATATACATAGACTCAATTTTGATTATAACAAATACAAAATTGGATTCAAATGGCAGATAGAGAACATAAAACAGCAAAAGAGTAGGTAATAGATTTAGTGAACCGTATTGAAGTTAGATAGATAAAACTTAACCTTTTATATAAAAATTATCACTTCTAGAATAATTTACTTAGTAGTAGATGGATATTTTTGTTTATTTTTTAATGCAAATATTAATTGATTATTTAGATATTACATCTTTGTATACTATTATTTAATTTAGTTTTAAATTTTAAAATTTATAGAATAAAAACTATTTTTATCTCTTCCTAGATGTTATCTCATCTTGCTCCACTTTTAATATTCATCAAAAAAATAAAAACATCGAGTTATTCATATTTTATAGTTGCTTAATTTGAGCAAACCCAGTTAGATTCTGGTTTATTTTATTCAAATTTCATACTACAAGTCATTATAAAGTATATAATATCAAAGTAACCATAATATAATTATATTATAAGAAATTTTTTAAAATAAAAATTCATTAATCAATATAGCGATTGCATTACATTTATATCTATAACTATAGTATTTACCTGATATTGATCCTAGAGAATTTCTTACTTAGGAAAATAAAGATTTATGAAATTATTAATTAAAATCTTACTACTAGTTTATGCTATGAAATTTTTATTTAATATAAACAACATACTAGCTGTCGATACAGCACTTAGTACTACTTTATCGACAATTAAATTTAAAAATAAAAAAGATCAAGCTTCTTATGCTATAGGCGTTTCTTTAGGGCGTTATGTAAATAATTCGCTAAAAGAGCAAGAAAAATTAGGTATTAAACTAAACAAAGATCAGCTGATTTCCGGTATTCAAGATACTTGTGCTAACAAAATTAAATTATCCAATCAAGAAATTAAAATAATATTACAAAGCTTTGAAGCGCGCGTGAAGAGCGCTGCTCAAACAAAAATAGAGAAAGAAGCTAAAGAGAATGCTATTAAGGGCGATAAATATCGAGCTGATTACAGCAAAGAAAAAGGTGTAAAAAAAACTTTAAACGGTATCTTATATAAAATAAACAAAACCGGTACTGGCAATATGCCAACTGATAGTGATACTGTTGTGGTAAACTACAAAGGTACTTTTGTCGATGAAACAGAATTTGATAATTCTTACAAGCGTGGTGAACCGCTATTTATTCGTCTAGATAGCGTTATCCCTGGTTGGACTGAAGGGCTTAAACAGATTAAGAAAGGTGGAAAAATTCAGTTAGTTATTCCACCAGAACAAGCTTACGGAAAAGCCGGTGTTCCAGATGCTGGAATTCCAGCAAATTCAACGTTAGTATTTGATGTAGAACTACTAGATATCAGACCAATTATAACCGAACCGGAGAATATGAATGCAGATAAATAAAATAAATGATAAACATAAATAATTTTATTCTAAATAGATCTTTGTTGATTTATGCTTTTAAGTATATTTATAAAATAACTTTTACGTACTATTACTATAAGTGTTTTTTATTTATAGTAAACTTGTGCTTAAATTTAAAGTATAAGGCAAGTGATGTTACCATCAAATAGCAAAAATTATATTAAACAAAAGAATAGCATTCTACTAAATTTAATTAATTAAAATCCAAGTAGCAGAGTTATAACAAAAATATAATTAATATTGCTTAAACAGATTTACAACTGTTATTGTTATTTCTATATTTCTACAATCCTTTTATTTATTCTGACATTAGCGAATTAGATTTATTAAAAACATTAATATAAAGCTATAGCTTATAAAATATTTGTCTGTTATAATAACTTTTAGATGGTTATATTTATAGTTAGTTAATCTTAAAAAGATTGACTTTTACTTTGAAAAAACTTATTATAATTCAATAATTTTATTATTGATAATAATAAATACTGATCGTGTAATTAAATCACCAATATTAAATTTTTTCCACTAAAATATGCCATATGTTATATTTTAAATATAACAGTAGTGTTTCTCGCTTCTACTTTTTATTTTAACCGAAAATTACGCTCTAATATTGCTCAATGCTCAATATTACATTCATGCTCGTAAAGAGCGAATAACAGGACTACTAGATTATTGTTTATATTAGCTTTTATTAAGCTGAATAATAAATAATATTATTAGTGTATTAACTTTGCTTTTTTATTATTCAAAGAGCAAGATACTGAAATTTATGACTAAGAAAAATCAAAATTGATTACAAGATGTTCAGAAATATTAAAAATAGCTAGATTATATTCGATGTTTATAAAAACATATTGATATCAATAATATCATTAACTCAGGTTTATGGATAAGTAAGTTTAATACTTCTAATTACATGGTTTATTTTATATCAATTAGTTTAAAAATAGCAATTTTGTGAGATAAGAGCTATGAGCTTATACTACTGCTTGATGGTTACAGGCCCAGCCTATGGAAATCAGCGCGCTAGCAGCGCATTACAGTTCGCCCAAGCATTGTTGTCATATTCTCATTATCTCAGCACAGTCTTTTTTTATCAGGACGGTGTATATAATGCTAATCGCTTGAGCACACCTGCCAGTGATGAAGTAGATTTAGTACGCGCTTGGCAAGATTTGTCGAAAAAGTATCAAGTTAATTTACATGTTTGTGTTGCCGCTGCCCTTCGTCGTGGTGTAATAGATACTTATCAGGCATCTTTACTTCATCAGAACGGAGAAAACCTTCAAACAGGTTTTGAGCTTAGTAGTCTAGGGCAACTAGCACAAGCGGCGATTGTTTGCGATCGCTTTATCCAATTCTAAAATGTTTATGAATCGTATCGCATTTATTTTTACGCACGGTCCACATGGCGAATCTGCTGGACGTGAAGGACTTGATGCATTGCTAACAACTTCAGCAATGACGGAAGATATTGGTGTTTTTTTTATTGCTGATGGTGTATTGCTGTTGTTACCAAAACAACAGGCAGATAAAATATTAGCACGGAACTTCGTCGTTACTTTTAACGTACTCTCGCTGTATAATGTAAATAGATTTTATCTCTGCGCCGAATCAGCAAAAGAGCGAGGTATGGATTCCGACACTGTCTTAGTATTGAATGTCGAATGGTTATCGGCAAAAGATTGGCGCCAACGTTTGAATACCTATGATGCTGTGATGATGTTTTAAAACTGGATTCACTAATAATGCTATATACCATAAGTCGTTCTCCATATGCCTTTGATCTATTAGCGTTTCTGCGCATCGTTCAACCTAGTGATGAACTGCTGCTTCTATCCGATGGTGTTATCGCTGGTTTAAATGGTTCATTATTTGAAAATATGCTTAGTGCTTCTTCTTTAGTACTTTATGCTCTGGAAAATGATATTATCGCCCGTGGTTTGTTTGATTATTTTTCAAATAATATTGCGATAATCAGTTATAATGATTTCATTAGGCTAACCGAAAAACATATACAACATATGGCGTGGTAAATAAGGATAAGCTGTGTATTACTTGACACTTTTACCTAGCGATCATAAAATTTCCTATATTATTACTTTCTCCTAGAGGCATTATAAAATGATTAATTATGTTTTTACAAAAACTCAGGAGTTTTGTTAAATGGCAACAATTAACCAATTAGTAAACAAACCACGCTCTATAAAAATTGTGAAGAGTAACGTTCCTGCGTTGAATGCTTGCCCGCAGAAACGTGGCGTATGTACCCGAGTATATACAACCACTCCAAAAAAACCAAACTCCGCACTGCGCAAAGTGTGTCGTGTTCGTTTAACTAACGGACTTGAAGTTACTTCCTATATTGGTGGTGAAGGTCATAATTTGCAAGAGCATTCTCTTATACTAATTCGTGGTGGTCGTGTAAAAGATCTACCGGGTGTACGCTATCATACCATTCGTGGTGCACTTGATTGCTCTGGCGTTAAAGACCGAAAGCAGAGCCGATCAAAGTATGGTATGAAAAACCAAAAAGCGTAAACGCTTCTCTAATTAAAAATTAGTAAACATGTTTTATTAACTTTATCAAAAACTTAATAAGTTTTTGATAATTCTAAATTAAAAACGGAGTATTTTATGCCACGTCGTCGCATTATTGGTCAACGTAAAATCCTGCCAGATCCGAAATTCGGATCTGAGCTTTTGGCTAAGTTTATGAATATTCTGATGGTAGATGGAAAGAAATCAATAGCAGAATCAATAGCTTATACTGCAATAGAGATATTAGTTCATCGTTCTGGTAAAAGTCATTTAGAAGCTTTTGAAATAGCCCTAGACAACGTTCGTCCAACTGTTGAAGTTAAATCACGACGTGTCGGTGGTTCTACTTATCAAGTACCAGTAGAAGTCCGTCAGGTTCGTCGAAATACTTTAGCAATGCGTTGGATTGTTGAAGCTGCTCGCAAACGTAATGATAAATCTATGGCTCTTCGCTTAGCAAATGAACTTTCTGATGCAGTGGAAAATAAAGGTACTGCTGTGAAGAAACGTGAAGAAATTCACCGTATGGCAGATGCCAACAAAGCGTTCGCTCACTATCGCTGGTAATATACTACAGTAGCACTACCAATCTGCTTATTAGATACTTATCAAGTATCTAATAAGCAGATATTGTAAAAGAACGCTACAGTAATTGAGGATATAAATGGCTCGTATAACACCTATCGCACGCTATCGTAACATCGGTATTAGTGCACATATTGACGCGGGTAAAACTACCACAACTGAACGTATTCTATTCTATACAGGCGTTAACCACAAGATTGGTGAAGTCCATAATGGTGCTGCCACTATGGATTGGATGATACAAGAGCAAGAACGTGGTATAACTATCACTTCTGCTGCAACCACCTGTTTTTGGTCCGGTATGGCTAAACAGTTTGATTCACATCGTATCAATATCATTGATACCCCAGGTCATGTTGATTTTACAATTGAAGTAGAACGTTCTATGCGTGTGCTTGATGGTGCCGTAATGATTTATTGTGCAGTTGGTGGTGTACAACCACAATCTGAGACCGTCTGGCGTCAAGCAAATAAATACAAAGTACCACGTATTGCCTTCATTAATAAAATGGATCGCGTTGGCGCTAACTACCTACGCGTAGTTGAACAGCTAAAAACTCGTTTAGCTGCTAATCCAGTACCAATTCAGCTAGCTATTGGTGCAGAAGAAAAATTTACTGGCGTTGTTGATCTGATAAAGATGAAAGCAATTAATTGGAGTGAAGCAGATCAAGGTCTAACCTTTACTTATGAAAATATCCCTACTAATTTAGTTGAATTAGCTAATAAATGGCACCAACATCTAGTAGAATCTGCAGCTGAAGCATCTGAAAGATTAATGGATAAATATCTTAGCGGCGAAAAATTAAGTGAAGAAGAGATCAAATACGGTTTACGTCAATGCGTTTTGAAAAACGAAGTGATTTTAGTTACCTGTGGTTCTGCCTTTAAGAACAAAGGCGTACAAGCTATGTTAGATGCAATCATCGAATACCTGCCAGCTCCAACTGATGTTGCTGCTATTAACGGTGTACTTAAAGATGGTAAAACTTATGCTAAACGTTATTGTAATGATGAAGCACCATTCTCAGCACTAGCATTTAAAATTGCGACTGATCCATTTGTTGGAAATCTGACTTTCTTCCGCGTTTACTCTGGTGTTATTAATTCAGGTGATACTGTACTAAACTCAGTAAAAGATAGATACGAACGTTTCGGTCGTATCGTACAAATGCATGCTAATAAACGCGAAGAAATTAAAGAGGTACGTGCTGGTGATATTGCGGCAGTCATTGGTTTAAAAAATGTAACTACTGGAGATACTCTATGTGATACCTCTATGCCAATCATACTTGAACGTATGGAATTCCCAGAGCCGGTTATTTGTGTTGCTTTAGAACCGAAAACTAAAGCTGATCAAGAAAAAATGGGTCTAGCACTAGGTCGTCTAGCGCAAGAAGATCCTTCTTTTCGCGTTTGGATTGATGAAGAGTCTGGTCAGACTATCATTGCTGGTATGGGTGAGCTTCACCTTGAAATTCTTGTCGACCGTATGAATCGCGAATTTAATATAGAAGCTAATGTCGGTAAGCCGCAGGTAGCCTACCGAGAAACAATTCGCTCTATTGTTAAACAAGAAGGCAAATTTATTCGTCAATCTGGTGGTCGTGGACAGTTCGGTCACGTTTGGTTACGTATTGAACCAATAGAGCCTGGTGGTAAAGGCTATGAATTTTTAAACGAAATCGTTGGTGGTGTAATACCGAAAGAGTATATTCCAGCAGTAGATAAAGGTATTCAGGAACAGCTGAAAAGTGGTGTTCTAGCTGGTTACCCAGTCGTAGATGTTCGTGTTGCTGTTTTTGATGGGTCTTACCACGAAGTGGATTCTTCTGAAATGGCATTTAAAATCGCCGGATCTATGGCCTTTAAAGAAGGTTGCATCAAGGCAAAACCAGTTTTATTAGAACCTATAATGCAGGTTGAAGTTGAAACACCTGAAGATTATATGGGTGATGTAATTGGTGATTTAAACCGTCGTCGAGGTATAATTGATGGCATGGAAGATAGCACAACTAGCAAAATTATTCGTGCTCAGGTTCCTTTATCTGAGATGTTTGGTTATGCCACCGATCTACGTTCACAAACTCAAGGCCGTGCTTTTTATTCTATGGAATTCTTGAAGTATAATGAAGCACCGAACAGTATTGCTCAAGCCATTATTAAAACTCGAAAAACTAAATAAACTTTAAGGTTTATGATTAAAATCTCATATTTTATCTATTAATGACAGCATAAAATTAAGGAAAATAACGATGTCTAAAGAAAAGTTTCAACGCACTAAGTTACATATTAATGTTGGTACTATCGGTCACGTTGATCATGGCAAAACAACTCTGACCGCCGCTATTACCACTGTTCTAGCCAAAATTTATGGTGGTAATGCACGTGCATTCGATCAGATCGACAACGCTCCAGAGGAAAAGGCCCGTGGTATCACCATTAATACGTCACACGTTGAATACGATACTTCAAAACGACATTATGCGCATGTAGATTGTCCAGGACACGCTGATTATGTGAAAAATATGATCACCGGTGCAGCACAGATGGATGGTGCTATTCTCGTTGTAGCCGCTACCGACGGTCCTATGCCACAAACTCGTGAGCATATTCTATTAGGTCGTCAGGTTGGCGTACCATACATTATTGTTTTCATGAACAAATGTGATATGGTTGATGATGAGGAGCTACTAGAATTGGTTGAAATAGAAGTACGCGAACTACTATCGCAATATGATTTCCCTGGCGATGATACACCTATTATACGTGGTTCAGCGCTAAAAGCACTAGAAGGCGATGAAGTTTGGACTAATAAAATCATCGAACTAGCAGAGGCTCTAGATAGTTACATCCCAGAACCGAAACGTGCTATTGACAAACCATTTCTATTGCCGATCGAAGATGTGTTTTCTATCTCTGGCCGAGGTACCGTAGTCACCGGTCGTGTAGAACGTGGTGTTATTAAAGTGGGTGAGGAAGTAGAAATTATCGGCATTAAAGATACTGTTAAGACTATCTGTACCGGTGTTGAAATGTTTCGTAAACTGTTAGACGAAGGTCGTGCTGGCGAAAACGTAGGCATTCTGTTACGCGGCATTAAGCGTGACGATGTTGAGCGTGGTCAGGTTCTGGCTAAGCCTGGCTCGATCAAGCCGCATACCCAGTTTGAATCAGAAGTTTATATTCTAACCAAAGAAGAAGGTGGTCGTCACACACCCTTTTTTAAGGGTTACCGTCCACAATTCTATTTCCGTACAACTGATGTAACTGGTACTATCGAATTACCAAAAGATATTGAAATGGTTATGCCTGGTGACAATATAAAAATGGTTATTAACTTAATTTCCCCGATCGCTATGGACGATGGCCTCCGTTTCGCTATTCGAGAAGGTGGTCGCACTATTGGCGCTGGAGTTGTTACTAAAGTTATCGCTTAAATCGATAAATTTTGATATTATTATATTCTATAATAGAGTGAACTGATTTCATTGATGATTTTAAATTGATTTTTTGATCATTATTAAAATGTCTTTTATAGAACAAAGTTGTCTTTCTTATTCAGAGAAAAATTTGAGTATCTTACACTTTTTGAGTCAGCAAGTTATTTATAGGTTTTGTTTTTATGAGTACAAATATTGACTCTAAAAAAAAAGGATATATCTTAGAAATACTTAAGTGGTTAGTTATCACGATTCTGTTACTTTTAGTTATCGTTTGTAATTATTACTATAGCGATTACTATTTGCTAGTTCGAGTATTGTTTATCGTGCTTATAATCGCTGTTATGGGTAGTATAATTATGATAACCAATAAGGGCAAATTCGTTGTTGCGTTTGCACGTGAAGCACGCAATGAAATACGCAAAGTAGTTTGGCCAACTCGCAAAGAAACGTTATATACCACGTTAATCGTTGCCGCAGTGACTATTTTAATGTCACTGATTTTATGGGGGCTGGATAGCATTCTAGTTCATGTGGTGTCATTTATTATTCTTTTGAGATTCTAAGATGTCCGAAATTTCAAAAAAACGCTGGTATGTTATTCAGACATTTTCTGGTTTTGAGGGACGTGTAGCGCAGTTCCTTCGTGAACATATTACTCTTCATAATATGGAAGAATTGTTTAGTGAAGTTATGGTTCCAACAGAAGAAGTTGTTGAAATTCGTGGTGGTCAACGTCGTAAAAGTGAACGTAAATTTTTTCCTGGTTATGTCTTAGTGAAAATGCTGATGAGCGATGCTAGCTGGCATTTTCTACGTGGTGTACCACGCGTAATGGGTTTTATCGGCGGAACTTCTGATAGACCTGCCCCGATCAGCGATAAAGAAGTTGACGCTATTATGAACCGTTTGCAACAGATTGGCGATAAGCCGCGGCCAAAAATTCTTTTTGAACCAGGTGAGCTAGTTCGCGTAAACAATGGTCCTTTCGCCGATTTTAACGGTATGGTAGAAGAAGTAGATTATGAAAAAAGTCGCTTAAAGGTATCAGTCTTGATCTTTGGTCGTTCTACACCTGTGGAATTAGATTTCAGTCAAGTTGAGAAAGGTTGAGTCGCTTACAATAGTTCTTGCTTCTTTATAGCAAAAATTAATTGAAAATTTCGTATCTTTATTTTTATACCTCTTTAATATGAGCAAAATTTATTTAAAGATAGCGCTTAAATAGCGATCATACTAGTAAGAGAAAATTAATATGGTTAAAAAAATACAAGCTCATATCAAACTGCAAATTCCTGCAGGAATGGCAAATCCGAGTCCACCAGTAGGTCCAGCTCTGGGTCAGAAAGGTGTTAATATTATAGAATTCTGTAAAGCTTTTAATGCTAAAACTGAGAATATTGAAAAAGGATTATCAATTCCAGTTGTGATCACTGTATATTCCGACCGTTCTTTTGATTTTTTTACTAAAACTCCACCAGCCGCTGTTCTGTTAAAGAAAGCCGCAGGTATTAAATCCGGTTCTGCTAAACCAAACAAAGATAAAATCGGTAAAGTGACCAACGGACAAATCCGTGAAATTGCTAAAACTAAAACACCTGACATGACTGGTGCTGATGCAGAAGCGATAATACGCTCTATTATTGGTACTGCGTATTCCATGGGTCTAATAGTAGAGGATTAAGGATTAAGGAATGGCTAGATTTACTAAACGTATACGTGTTATCCGTGATAAAGTTGATTTAAAAAAGCAGTACGATATTAACGAAGCCATAGCACTATTGAAAGAATTTTCTACTGCAAAGTTTATCGAAAGTTTTGATGTTGCTATTAATCTTGGTATTGATGCTCGTAAATCTGAGCAAAACGTTCGTGGCGCTACTGTCTTGCCACATGGAACCGGTCGCAGCGTATGTGTCGCTGTGTTTACTCAAGGCGAAAATGTGGAAAAAGCAATAGTTGCTGGTGCAGATATAGTTGGTATGGATGATCTATCTGATCAAATTAAAAAAGGTAAGCTTAATTTTGATGTGCTTATTGCTTCTCCGGATGTAATGCATTTTGTTGGTCAACTTGGTCAGATTCTTGGTCCACGTGGCCTAATGCCAAATCCAAAAGTTGGTACTGTAACTACTAATATTACTGAAGCAGTTAAAAACGCAAAATCTGGTCAGATACGCTATCGAAATGATAAAAATGGTATTATCCATACTACTATTGGAAAAATAAACTTTGAATCTAGTAAATTAAAAGATAATTTAGAAGCTCTAATAGAAGAGCTTAATAAAACTAAACCAACACAAAATAAAGGAATCTATATTAAAAAAGTAAGTTTATCTACTACAATGGGCGCAGGTATCACTGTTGATCAAAATAGCCTTGCTAATATAACCACTTAATTATTACTTTACGTAGGCGTTAAATTTGTCTAGAATTTACTATTTCTTATTTAGTTAAAAATAGTTATACATTTTTATTTTTAACTTCTGGCATAATAAGATTTTTTAATTAGAGCTTATATATAACGTAGATAAGTCTTCTAAAAAATTACTGGTATGTATTATACCGATCAGTTTTTAAATAGACGGAAACATAGCTTGATAAAAAATTTTATTTCCTGGATTTTATTTATCGTATCTAGATGTTTATCTTCTTTACAAGGACATGAAGTGAGTTCTAAGTGAATCTCAATAAATTCAGGAGTACAATCTAATGGCATTAACTCTTCAAGATAAAAAATTAATTGTTCATGAAGTCAATAAAGTAGCCAAGGGTGCACTGTCTGCTGTTATTGCGGATTCCAGTGGAATATCAGTAAACAGAATAACTGAACTTCGTAAAGCGGGTCGTAAAGTCTGTGTTTACATACGCGTTGTTCGTAACACGTTAATGCGCTACGTCGTTGACGGTACTCCTTTTGAGTGCTTAAAAAGCATGTTTATTGGTCCAACTATGATTGCTTTTTCTAAAGAAAATCCAGGTACTGCTGCTCGTTTGTTTAAAGCTTTTTCTAAAGAAAATACTGATTTTGAAATTAAAGCTGCAGCCTTTGAAGGCGAAGTTATTTTGGCATCACAGATAGATCGTCTAGCTACTCTTTTAACTTATGAAGAAGCAATTATCCGATTAATGTTGGTTATGAAAGAAGCTTCTGTAGGAAAACTAGTTCGTGTATTATTTGCAGTGTATAATCATAAATATACATCTTAAATACTGATTTGATTCTAAAATTATTGCAAATATACAAATACTTTTTTTTTGAATTTTTTAGGAACACTTGTTATGTTTATTACTAAAGAACAAATTCTAGATGCAATTTCAGAAATGTCTGTTGTAGATGTAGCTGCACTAATTTCTATGATGGAAGAAAAATTTGGTGTTTCTAGCACTGCTACTGTTACTGTTTCTGAAAGTAAACCATCTGAAGCTGTTGAAGAAAAAACTGAGTTTAATGTTATTCTTAGCACAATTGGTGTGAACAAAATTGCCGTCATTAAAGCTGTGCGTAGTATTATCGGTCTTGGGCTAAAAGAAGCTAAAGACTTAGTTGAATCAACACCTGCTATTTTAAAAGAAAATATAAGCAAAGATGACGCTGAAACACTAAAAAAAGCTTTAGAAGAAGCTGGTGCTTCTGTTGAAGTTAAATGAATTAATTTTACAAGTTTCAGCTTACAGCCTGAATTAGGCTAACGGCTGGTGATTTTTTATCACCAGCCTTTTTGCTCTATAAGGAATTAGTAGTATTTTACACTATTTAATTACTAATTAGCTTTAATATTTTCTATTGAAAACTTGATATATTATGTTACATATCAAACCTTCTAGCTCAAAAGTTCAATAAAAATTAATTTAAAAAATAATAGAAATAAACATTCTGGAGAAAATATCAAAAAAAAATTAATCATAGTAAATAGTATTACATATGCTGTTCTAGCAGAGCAGACAGAATAAGTTGGCTTATTAGCTATCTGAGGAACCCTATGGTTTACTCCTATACCGAAAAAAAACGCATTCGTAAGGATTTCGGGAAACGTCCAAAGATTTTGGATGTTCCTTATCTTTTATCTATCCAAATTGACTCATTTCAGAAGTTTATAGAGAAAGATCCGGAGGGTCAGTATGGTCTGGAAGCAGCTTTCCGTTCCGTATTCCCGATACAAAGTTATAGTGGTAATTCTGAATTACAATATGTTAGTTACCGCCTTAGTGATCCTGTTTTTGATGTTAAAGAATGTCAAATCCGTAGTATGACATTTTCCGCAGCACTCCGTGTAAAACTACGTCTTATTATTTACGAACGAGAGATGTTGGAAGGTACAGTAAAAAACATTAAAGAACAAGAAGTATATATGGGTGAAATTCCGCTTATGACTGATAATGGTACCTTTATTATCAACGGCATTGAGCGTGTTATTGTTTCTCAGCTACACCGTAGTCCTGGTGTATTTTTTGACAGTGATAAGGGTAAAACGCACTCTTCCGGTAAAGTGTTATATAACGCACGTATTATTCCTTATCGCGGCTCTTGGTTAGATTTTGAATTTGACCCAAAAGATAACTTATTTTTCCGTATTGACCGTCGACGTAAATTACCAGTAACTATTATTTTACGCGCGTTGAACTACAATACTAATCAAATCCTGGATCTATTTTTTAACAAAGTTAAGTATAACATTCAAGAAAACAAGCTAAAAATGGAACTATTTCCTGAGCGCTTGCGTGGTGAAACTGCCTCATTTGATATCAAAGCTAACGGCATTCTCTATATTGAAAAAGGTCGCCGAATTACAACGCGTCATATTCGCCATCTAGAAAAAGATGAAATTTCACAAATAGAAGTCCCTATCGAATATATTGTTGGTAAGGTAGTAGCAAAAGATTATATTGATGAAAATACTGGTGAAATCATCGTTACTGCTAATACAGAACTGACATTAGACTTCCTGACTAAATTACGACAAGTAGGTTATAAATGTATCGAAACGCTATTCACTAATGATTTAGATCATGGCGCTTATATTTCCGAAACGTTGCGTGTCGATTCGACTAGTGATCGTTTAAGTGCACTAATAGAAATCTATCGTATAATGCGTCCCGGTGAACCACCTACTCGCGAAGCAGCAGAAAATCTATTTGAAAATCTATTCTTCTCTGAAGAACGTTATGATTTGTCTGCAGTTGGTCGAATGAAATTCAATCGCTCTCTTTTGCGTGAAGAAATTGAAGGTTCTAGTATTTTAAGCGAAGATGACATTATTTCAGTAATAAAAAAACTTATCGATATTCGTAATGGTAAAGATGAAATCGACGATATTGATCACCTTGGTAACCGTCGTATCCGTTCAGTGGGAGAGATGGCAGAAAATCAATTCCGTATTGGTTTAGTACGTGTAGAACGCGCAGTCAAAGAGCGTTTATCCTTAGGTGATTTAGATACCTTGATGCCTCAAGATATGATCAATGCTAAGCCAATTTCAGCAGCAGTAAAAGAATTCTTTGGCTCTAGCCAATTATCACAATTTATGGATCAAAATAATCCGTTATCCGAAATTACTCATAAACGCCGTATTTCTGCGTTAGGACCAGGTGGTTTAACTCGAGAACGCGCTGGTTTTGAAGTACGTGATGTACACCCAACTCATTACGGGCGTGTATGCCCAATCGAAACCCCGGAAGGGCCAAATATAGGTCTTATTAACTCACTCTCCGTATATGCCCAAGTTAATGAATATGGTTTCTTAGAAACACCTTATCGTCGTGTAAAAAATGGTGTGCTGACTGACGAAATTTATTATCTTTCAGCAATTGAAGAAGGTAATTTTGTTATCGCTCAGGCTAATACTAACATTGATAATAATGGCTGTTTTGTTGATGATTTAGTTAGCTGTAGAAATAAAGGTGAATCAAGTTTATTTAGGCGCGATCAAATTGATTATATGGATGTTTCTACTCAACAGGTAGTCTCGGTCGGTGCCTCTCTAATTCCATTTTTAGAACACGACGATGCTAATCGCGCTTTAATGGGCGCGAATATGCAACGTCAAGCAGTACCAACTCTTCGTACTGAAAAACCTCTTGTTGGTACTGGAATGGAACGCGCTGTCGCTGTTGACTCTGGTGTTACCGCCGTAGCAAAACGTGGTGGAACAGTACAATACATAGATGCATCACGTATTGTAATTAATGTCAATTCAGATGAATTGTATCCGGGTGAAGCAGGCATAGATATTTATAACTTAACTAAATATGTCCGTTCTAATCAAAACACTTGTATTAATCAAACTTCTTGCGTTTCGTTAGGTGAAATTGTTGAACGAGGAGATGTTCTAGCTGATGGCCCGTCTACTGATCTAGGTGAACTAGCACTAGGTCAGAATATGCGCATCGCATTTATGCCATGGAATGGATATAATTTTGAAGACTCAATGCTTATTTCTGAACGCGTAGTACAGGAAGATCGTTTTACCAGTATTCATATTCAAGAACTAGCATGCATATCCCGTGATACTAAACTAGGACCTGAAGAAATTACTGCGGATATTCCGAATGTAGGTGAAGCTGCACTCTCTAGATTAGATGAGTCTGGTATTGTTTATATTGGCGCAGAAGTAACAGGAAACGACATTTTAGTAGGTAAAGTAACCCCAAAAGGAGAAACTCAACTAACACCAGAAGAAAAACTTCTGCGCGCTATCTTCGGTGAAAAAGCCTCTGACGTAAAAGATTCATCACTTCGTGTACCGAACGGTGTTTCTGGTACTGTTATTGATGTACAAGTATTTACTCGTGACGGCGTAGAAAAAGACAAACGTGCTTTAGAAATTGAAGAAATGCAACTTAGACAAGTCAAAAAGGACCTGACCGAAGAATTAAAAATCTTTGAAGCTGGTTTGTTTTCTTGTATTCGCGATGTATTGATCTCTGGCGGTATTGAAGCAGAAAATCTAAATAAACTAACTCAAGAACACTGGCTTGAATTAAATTTAGTTGACAAAGAAAAACAAAAACAGCTTGAACAACTTGTTAAGCAATATAATGCGCTTAAACTTAAATTTAAGAAAAAATTAGAAGGTAAACACCATAAAATTACTCAAGGTGATGATTTAGCTCCAGGCGTACTAAAAATCATTAAAGTTTATTTAGCAGTAAAACGTCAGATTCAACCAGGCGATAAGATGGCAGGTCGTCACGGTAATAAAGGTGTTATTTCCAAAATTAATCCAATTGAAGATATGCCTTACGAAGAAAATGGTATTCCAGTGGATATCGTTTTAAATCCTCTAGGTGTACCGTCACGTATGAATATTGGACAAATTTTAGAAACTCATCTAGGAATGGCAGCAAAAGGTATTGGTGATAAAATCAATATTATGCTGAAACAACATGAAAAAGCAGTTAAGCTACGTGAATTTATTCAGCAAGCTTATAACCTGGGTGATAATATACGACAAAAAGTAGATCTTTCTACTTTTTCCGATGAAGAAGTGCTGTGCTTAGCAGAAAATTTAAAAAAAGGTATGCCGATCGCTACGCCAGTATTTGATGGTGCTAAAGAAAAAGAAATCAAGGAGATGCTTCAGCTTGGTGGATTGCCGAGTTCCGGTCAAATTACTTTATTTGACGGTCGCACTGGTGAAAAATTTGAACGAAAAGTTACAGTAGGTTACATGTATATGCTAAAACTCAATCATTTAGTTGATGATAAAATGCATGCACGTTCTACTGGTTCTTATAGTTTAGTTACTCAGCAGCCACTTGGTGGTAAAGCTCAGTTTGGTGGACAGCGATTTGGAGAAATGGAAGTATGGGCGCTAGAAGCCTATGGTGCAGCCTATACCTTGCAAGAAATGCTTACTGTTAAATCAGATGATGTTAATGGTCGCACTAAAATGTATAAAAACATCGTGGATAGCAATCATATTATGGAACCCGGTATGCCAGAATCTTTTAATGTTTTATTAAAAGAGATTCGTTCACTGGGTATCAATATCGAGCTAGAATAAGATTAATTTTTCTGCTTGGGTGCGGATTCGCACTGGTAATAAGGAAACCTGAGTGTTTCAGGTACCTAACAGATCCAACTCTGACAGGAGTTAATCCGTGAAAGATTTACTTATGTTTCTAAAATCGCAAACTAAAACTGAAGAGTTTAATGCAATAAAAATTTCTCTAGCCTCACCAGACATGATCCGTTCTTGGTCGTTTGGTGAAGTAAAAAAGCCGGAAACAATTAACTATCGTACTTTTAAACCCGAGCGAGATGGTCTTTTTTGCGCCCGTATTTTTGGACCGGTCAAAGACTATGAATGTCTATGCGGTAAGTATAAACGTTTGAAACATCGCGGTGTTATCTGTGAAAAATGTGGTGTTGAAGTAACTCAAACTAAGGTAAGACGTGAACGTATGGGTCATATCGAATTAGCTTCGCCTACTGCTCATATCTGGTTTTTAAAATCGTTACCGTCTCGCATTGGTTTATTGTTAGATATGCCACTGCGTGATATTGAACGCGTGCTATATTTTGAATCTTATGTTGTAGTTGAAGCTGGTATGAGTAACCTTGAACACCATCAGATCTTAACCGAAGAACAGTATTTAGATGCTCTAGAAGAATTTGGTGATGAATTCGATGCTAAGATGGGTGCTGAAGCAATTCAAAGTCTATTAAAAAAAATAGATATAGAACAAGAATGCAATCAGCTTCGAGAAGAGTTAGAAGAAATTCATTCTGAAACTAAGCGTAAGAAATTAACGAAACGAATTAAAATGTTAGAAGCTTTCCAACTATCTGGAAATAAACCAGAATGGATGATTTTAACTGTTTTACCAATACTACCACCAGATTTACGTCCACTAGTACCACTAGAAGGTGGTCGTTTTGCGACATCAGATCTAAATGATTTATATCGTCGGGTAATTAATCGTAATAATCGCTTAAAGCGTTTGCTAGATCTTTCTGCGCCAGATATCATTGTTCGTAACGAAAAGCGTATGCTACAAGAAGCAGTCGATGCATTATTAGATAATGGTCGTCGTGGCCGCGCCATTACTAGTTCTAATAAGCGTCCATTAAAATCGTTAGCCGATATGATTAAAGGTAAGCAAGGACGATTTCGTCAGAACTTACTTGGAAAACGTGTTGACTATTCCGGTCGTTCAGTAATTACTGTTGGTCCGTATCTGCATCTGCATCAGTGTGGTCTACCAAAAAAAATGGCGCTAGAATTATTTAAACCTTTCATTTATGGCAAATTAGAATTACGTGGTTTAGCAACTACTATCAAGGCGGCTAAAAAAATGGTTGAACGTGAAGAGGCCATAGTATGGGATATACTCGATGAAGTTATCCGAGAACATCCAGTTATGCTTAATCGAGCACCAACGTTACACCGTCTTGGTATCCAAGCATTTGAACCAATACTAATTGAAGGTAAAGCTATTCAGCTACATCCATTGGTATGTGCGGCATATAATGCTGACTTCGATGGTGACCAGATGGCTGTCCATGTGCCACTGACGTTAGAAGCTCAATTGGAAGCACGTGCACTGATGATGTCAACTAACAATATCTTATCACCTGCCAATGGTGAACCAATTATTGTGCCATCCCAGGATGTTGTTCTAGGCTTATATTATATGACCCGCGATCGTATTAATAGCAAAGGTGAAGGGATGGTACTAACTGGACCGAAAGAAGCAGAACATGTTTATCACGCCGGAATAGCTGAACTTCATGCTCGCGTTAAAGTACGTATCACTGAGTATAATAAACGTGATAATGGCGAGTTTATAGAAAATACTCATCTGGTAGACACTACTGTTGGTCGTGCTATCCTATGGATGATAGTCCCGAAAGGATTACCGTTTTTGCTAGTAAACCAGGTATTAGGAAAAAAGACCATATCTAAGATGCTCAATACCTGTTATCGCGTATTGGGTTTAAAATCTACCGTTATCTTTGCTGACCAGATCATGTATACCGGATTTTCCTATGCTGCTCGCTCTGGCTCATCTGTCGGTATTGACGATATGGTGATTCCGAAAGAGAAAGCCGAAATCATTGATGAAGCTGAAACTGAAGTTGCTGAAATCCAAGAACAGTTTCAGTCAGGTCTGGTTACTGCAGGTGAACGTTATAATAAAGTTATTGATATTTGGACTGCAGCAAATGAACGCGTCGCTAAAGCAATGATGGATAATTTTTCCAAAGAAGCTGTAATTAATCGTAACGGTGAGGAAGAATGTCAGATCTCGTTTAATAGTATCTTTATGATGGCTGATTCTGGTGCACGTGGTTCAGCAGCGCAAATTCGTCAGTTAGCTGGTATGCGTGGGTTAATGACCAAACCTGATGGCTCAATCATCGAAACACCGATTACTGCAAATTTTCGTGAAGGTTTAAATGTACTCCAGTATTTTATTTCCACCCACGGCGCGCGTAAAGGTTTAGCTGATACTGCACTGAAAACAGCTAATTCAGGTTACCTAACCCGCCGTTTAGTCGACGTAGCACAAGATCTAGTGGTAACCGAAGATGATTGCGGGACTTTTTCTGGTATTGTAATGACACCGGTTATCGAGGGGGGTGATATTAAAGAGCCGTTACGCGAACGTGTTTTAGGTCGCGTTATAGCGGAAGATGTTCTAAAACTAGGAACTGGAGATGTTCTTATAAAACGTAATACTCTTCTAAATGAGCAGTGGTGTGATATATTAGAAGATAATTCCATCGACAGCATTAAGGTACGTTCAGTCGTTACTTGTGATACTGATTTCGGTGTATGTGCTAATTGCTATGGTCGAGATCTAGCGCGCGGGCATCTAGTAAATAAAGGTGAGAGTATTGGTGTTATCGCTGCTCAATCTATTGGTGAACCTGGAACGCAATTGACCATGCGTACATTTCATATCGGTGGAGCTGCATTTCGTGCTGCAATGGAATCTAGAATTCAAGTAAAAAATAAAGGAAATATCCGTCTTAGCAATGCTAAGTTTGTAATGAACGGCAGTGGTAAATTAGTAATTACTTCACGTAATACTGAGCTAAAATTAGTTGATGAATTCGGTCGTACTAAAGAAAGCTATAAAGTACCTTATGGTGCTATAATGGACAAAGGTGATAGCGAAAAAGTTATGAGTGGAGAAATTGTTGCTAAATGGGATCCGCATACTATGCCAGTTATTGCTGAAGTCGATGGTTTTGTTCGTTTTATTGATATAATCGATGCTCAAACTATTACCCGTCAAACTGACGAACTAACTGGTTTATCTTCTATTGTAGTAATGGATACTGCCGAGCGTACTAGTGGTGGTAAAGATCTGCGTCCAGCATTACGTATTGTTGATACTAATGGTAATAATGTGCTGTTACCAGGAACTGATATGCCAGCTCAATATTTTCTTCCGGGTAAAACAATCGTCCAACTAGAAGACGGCGCTAAAATTACTAGCGGTGATACGTTAGCACGTCTTCCACAGGAAACTAGCGGAACTAAGGATATTACCAGCGGATTACCTCGAGTTGCAGATTTATTTGAAGCTCGTCGTCCAAAAGAGCCAGCGATTCTAGCTGAAATTACTGGTATCATTTCTTTTGGAAAAGAAACAAAAGGGAAACGTCGCCTAGTTATCTCACCACTAGACGGTAGCGATACATATGAAGAAATGATTCCAAAATGGCGTCAACTTAACGTATTTGAAGGTGAATGTGTAGAACGTGGTGATATAATTTCTGATGGTCCAGAACCGCCGAATGATATTCTACGTTTGCGTGGTATCCATGCAGTAACCCGCTATATCGTCAATGAAGTTCAAGACGTTTATCGTCTTCAGGGAGTGAAGATTAACGATAAACATATTGAAGTTATCGTTCGTCAGATGTTACGTAAGGCAACGATTATCAGCAGCAATAGTTTAGAATTTCTAGAAGGTGAACAGGTGGAATATTCACGTATTAAGCTTGCTAATCGGCAATTAGAAAATGATGGCAAAGCAAAGATCACTTATATTCGTCATCTACTTGGTATTACTAAAGCCTCGCTAGCTACAGAGTCGTTTGTTTCTGCAGCATCTTTTCAGGAAACTACACGTGTGCTAACTGAGGCTGCAGTAGCCGGGAAACGTGATGAACTACGCGGTCTAAAAGAAAATGTCATCGTTGGACGGTTAATTCCAGCTGGAACTGGTTACGCTTATCATCAGGAACGTATGCACCATTATCAGAATAGAGAACCATTAACTGCATCAAAAATTACAGCTGATGAAGCTTCTGCTAACTTAGCTGAATTATTAAACACAGGTCTAGACAGTAATAAAAACTAAGTATTAAGCTTGTAAAACTATTTTTTATTAACTATTTTAAGGTAACTATTAATACAAAACCGCTTATGGAATAGCGGTTTTGTATCTTAAATAAATCTTATTTTATACCATAATTAGACAGTTTTTCAGTGATAGATACATGTTCTAAGTAAGATTTAAATCTTTTAAAACAACCTATAATCCTGCCTGTATGAAAACGTTTGCTAATTCTTGCTACGAATGATTATCGTAGGGTATAAATTGCTTTAATTCTAGCTGATTACTAGCGTAGTCACTTTTCTAAGTTTAGATCCAGCACTTATATTATTATTGCAATAGATACTGCATGCTTATAAAAATAAGCAGATTCACGAGTTGAAAGGGAAATTTTTGTTTTAGGTATTAAGCAGACATCAAGCATACATGACTTTCAGTAGTTTTGCTTCGTCCATTAAAGATACTGGTATTATACCTCCAGTATATGGAGGTAATCTAAGAAATGACAAAGAATAGCGGTTCTGACAGTATACATAACGCATATATAGAAGGTGATTAACTACAATATAGTAATCGACATCCCAATTATTAGAAAGATCAATTAGTATTCTAAGTCTCATCCCATTGATTTTATTTTAAACTAAATGATTCGATATTTCAAGCTGAAAAATCCTGTTTCTATCCGACAATATGATAATTCTGATAAGTAGGCAAATAATAGGTTTCCTAATATACTAATCACATTATCTAGTCCAAAGCCTTTAAGCTCAATATATTCCGCCTGAAATAATGGTTATACTTCTATTATAAGCAAACTAAATTCTTGACGTATTATAGGCATATAATAATAAAAATAATCGATACCTACTTTTTTATACTCTTCGGTGACAAGTAAGATATTGTTAATATCTTTTATCGGATAGCTAAGAGCATTCTCTAATAATCTCTGTTTGATTGAGTATTTTCGTCTAATATGGTTTTTCATAGAGAAACTACAATAAATACAATCGTTAATACATCTATTATGATAGATGAAGCAGTAAATAAAAAAATTAATAGTTTTACCGAAATGTTGTCGCGTTAAACTTTATTCTCACTGAACTAGTACTTCAAGATACGGTATCGTGGCCGGCGAAAATAGTGCTATTATTTCTTTTAAGCCTATATCTTTTCTACCATCAGTGCTAACTCAACATTACGAGTTATTTAACTTTGAATACGTATAATAATATTATCCTGTAGAATATTTTTGCCAATCTGAAATAAAGGTAATTATGTTTACAACTCTAACGAGGAAATCAGAAAACTAGTTAATTAGCTAGTAGCAATAGCTTAATAATAATGCGGAGCAAGGCTAGCCAGATGGACTAATTCACCGGCTTCTAGTGTAATTCGGAAAACTTGTGCTATTGCAGAAGGATCTTTTGCTATAACGATATCTATTGTGTTAACAAAAATTGCATCAGCACCCATTTCTAATGTTTCTAGAGCTTGACTTGTTGCGAACCTATACCTGGAATCTACTAAAACCGGTATTTTCATTTGTTCAATAATAATCTTCAAAAAAAATCACGGAGTTTTAATCCCTGATTAGAACCGATAGGAGATCTAACGGCATTACTGTTGCAGGATCAGGAATATATACTGCATGTCTAGATGGATTTCAAGTTTTATCCAGTTTGTACCTATTACTTCGCGTGATAAATATTCAGAAAATAGAGCTTTTAGTAGTTTTAGTGCTAGAAGTATTAGGAAGTAATCGAATATTAGTTCGATTTAATTCTAGTAGCAAAACATCATTACCACTACGTAAACTAACTTAACGCATCACAAGGGTAACTAGTTCACTACTAGAGGCAATAATTGTATCTATCATTAGCTGAGCTGATGCAAATTTGCTAGTACTAATGAATAAACGTAATTAAAAGGAAGTTTCTGCTATGGTAAACACAATTTAACCTCTAGAAATTTCTTGAAATAAGAAAATAGTATCACTATCTTATATCTAGTAATCTACCTACCGCCGACTCGGGATTATAGTTTGGTTAACAACTAAAGCTTATTCTAGTATAAGATGGTAATGCTCTTTGAGTAATACCGTCAGCGTTATCGACTGTGTCACTTCTATTGGAAGGTTGTTAATCGTAATTTTTATTAATTAAATCTCTTGGTTTTTAAATTACCTGAACAGAAATAATGATAGAGAAGATAAAGCATCTGTATAGATCGGAAAATAAGAATCTTGGTTTAAACGCAAGGTTTGCCATTGTAAAGTTATTTACATAGAATAATCGAAAATAATCGATAATATCGCTTTTTAAAACACCGAAAAGAAGTTTAATTATTTTTAAAGCTTGTTAACATATTCCAATCATACCGATAACTGGTCCTATAACCCAAACTGTACAACAGTTTCGTTTCTGATTTTCTTTATTAGGAAACAAACAAGTATAAAAATCATCATGTCATAGTGGGCGTATGATTAGTAAGTAGCTATCAAAAAACCAACCGAACAGTAATAAGCGCGGTGTTCCGTTTTACAAAAGCAGTATTTACAACATGACGAGTTATTATATTAACGCTACAATCTAGCACAAGATCAAAATGTAAAACCTATTCATCCAATCAATTATCATCTAGGCGCTTTGTAAGCGGTAAGTAACGGTTACAAGAATTAAACGTTTTAATATCCTCTGTTCAACTTATGCCTTCAATTCGCTGATATTATAAGTTCAATAAAAGATTAATCGTTGCAGATTAGCTATATATAGTATCTTTATCTATTAATAAAATAGTGTACCAATTCTAGCTACTATTAGATAAAATGCGACTGGAAAGCCAATATCTCCTCTAATCTTACAAGTAAGATTGTTGCTTTCTGTAACCGTTGTTGGCCTTCTATACTAATATCCTGCAGTAAGAGTTGATGGCTATAACGTAAAAAATCATAATCTTCTAATACTGTTTAAATTAGCAAATAAGTACTATTACTACCGATTCGTTGTCAATCAACATATATGATTACGCTCCCATACTAAGATTAGCTTCTGTAAATCCTTTGTTGCCTGGCGCCAGTCTGATGCTCGAGTAATAGCACTAATTACAGCGATACTTCCAACTCCGCATGATAGTACTGATTCTACTTGTTTATAATTAATACCTCCAATTGCAACTGTAGGGACAGCAGGTGGTAGATTAGTAATTAAATATCGCAACTTTTCTAATCCCTGTGGATGGGAAGACATAATTTTAGTAGTAGTGTGGAAAATATGGCCAAGAGAAATGTAGGATGGCTGCCATGCTAAAGCACGCGTCAGTTCTTTTTCATTATTGGTAGATAAACCTAGTCGTAAACCAGCAATTCGGATTAAATTAGCGTTATCTGTATCTATATCTTCTTGACCTAAATGTACACCATAGGCGCTATGGTAAATAGCTAATCGCCAGTAATCGTTAATAAAAACTCGTGCGTTATAACGACGACCTAACAAAACAGCTGCTTCAATATCTGCCGTTATCTCCGCTTCGTTACGATCTTTAATTCGCAATTGCACCGTTTTTACGCCAACATCTAGCATGCGTACCAACCAAGCTAGTGAATCTACAATTGGATAAAGACCAAGCCGATATGGTACTGATGCAAAAGCGGAATTAATATTCATCATTCATCTTTGACATTAAATGAAGGTAGATGAATATCTCCACTATGAATCTGGAACGTCGATTCCATATTAGCTATTTCTGTAGTTCTTTCTTGTTTAAGCTGCTCTATTTGAGTATTAGCATAGTTACGAACTTCATGTGATATTTTCATTGAACAAAATTTAGGACCACACATAGAACAGAAATGCGCTGTTTTACTAAATGTCTGCGACAATGTTTCATCGTGATAAGCTCGAGCAGTATCAGGATCTAATGCTAAATTGAATTGATCTTCCCAACGAAATTCAAAACGTGCTTTCGATATAGCATTATCACGTATTTGTGCACCAGGATGGCCCTTTGCAAGATCAGCAGCATGAGCAGCGATTTTATATGTAATTAGTCCTTGTTTGACATCTTCTTTATTAGGTAATCCTAAATGTTCTTTTGGAGTAACATAACATAGCATCGCACATCCATACCAACCGATAAGCGCTGCGCCGATACCAGATGTAATATGATCATAGCCGGGGGCAATATCGGTGGTTAACGGTCCAAGCGTATAAAAAGGAGCTTCATGACAATGCATTAATTGTTCAGTTATATTACGTTGGATCATATGTATCGGAACGTGACCTGGGCCTTCTATCATAACCTGTACATCATATTCCCAGGCAATTTTCGTTAATTCGCCCAAAGTATAAAGTTCAGCAAATTGTGCTTCATCATTAGCATCTTGAATAGAACCAGGTCGGAGACCATCCCCCAGTGATAACGTTACATCATAGGCAGCGCAAATCTGGCAAATTTCTCGAAAATTCGTGTATAAGAAATTTTCTTGATTATGAGAGAGGCACCATTTAGCCATAATAGATCCACCACGTGAGACGATACCCGTTAGACGTTTCACAGTCATTGGTATATAACGTAATAGTACCCCTGCGTGTAATGTAAAATAATCTACACCCTGTTCTGCTTGTTCTAACAATGTATCGCGAAAAATACTCCAAGATAAATTTTCTACTACCCCATTAACTTTTTCCAGCGCCTGATACAGAGGAACAGTACCGATAGGCACAGGACTATTACGTAAAATCCATTCGCGCGTTTCATGAATATAGCGACCAGTGGAAAGATCCATTACAGTATCTGCACCCCAGCGGGTAGCCCATATTAATTTTTCTACCTCTTCTTCTATAGAAGAAGTTACTGATGAATTACCAATGTTAGCATTGACCTTAATTAAAAAATAGCGCCCAATGATCATTGGTTCTGCTTCAGGGTGGTTAATATTAGTAGGAATAATAGCGCGACCAGCAGCTACTTCACGGCGTACAAACTCTGGATTGATATTTTCTGAAAGTCCTTTACTAAATGCTTGATTTGAATTCTTTTGACACAAATCCTCTTCGAGGATTCGTTCTCGCCCCATGTTTTCTCGCAGTGCAATAAATTCCATTTCTGGCGTAATGATACCAGCACGAGCATAGTGTAACTGAGTTACACAGCAACCTACGCGTGCGCGCCTTGGTATAGGTGGTTTAGCAAAGTGTAACTGGTCTAGTGTGCTATCGCCGTCTCGGCTCGTACTGCTATAAATTAAATTATGCGTTTGAATTGGTTCACTATCTTGGCGGTCTATAATCCATTCTGCGCGCAGCGGTGCGAGACCAGCATGGATATCAATTGGTATTCTTGGATCACCATAGGGACCAGAAGTATCGTATACCGGTATTGGCTCGTTATCTTCATATCGTGTATTCCCGTCTGGGCTAATAATATTGGTTGGACTGAGCCATATTTCACGCATTGGTACCCGGACTGATAAGTGTTTTCCCTGTATATAAATACGCTTAGAATTGGGAAAATTGCTACCAGCGAGCATATCGATAAATCTCTTTGCCTGCATACGACGAGTACGACGTGATATAGAAGGAGAAGAATGTGACATAGCAAGACCCTTAATAGGATTACTGTCAATTGTTTCTAAGCAGCGCTATAGAAAGTTAATAAAATACTAAATTTATTGAAAATAAATATTTATATTAGCATAGGTAAATTACTCTTATTTTCAGGATAAATCTGATCAGATTTCACTGATTTTGAAGAAACGATTTCAGACTAATGTTTTATGCATGTTAAGTGCTCCGACAAGATAGCACTCTGCAAGACAGACTGAAAACTGACTGTATTCTCTTTACTAATAACTGTAAAAATATCTATATTAACCATTGTTAAAATAATTCAGATTAGTTAGGAGTATTGAAACTGATTATAAGCAAAAATTATCAATACGATTTTCATATTATACTTTATTGATTATTGAATTAGTATCTCTTAAAAGAAAAAATGCATTGCTAGTGCTTCTTTAATTTTCTGTACTTGGATATTTTCTGAAAAGAAAGTATCATTATTATTAATAAATAATATTCAAAAACAACTATTGTAAAGTGATATAATTTTATGCATTTTTTGTAAAAATATTGTAAATCAATCAACTGCCCTTATTTATGATAAGTAATCATAAATACAAAATACTAAGAAAAGAACACTACACTAGCTAAATATATCTAATTTTTATTTATCCAAGGATAATATATTTTATTTATTTGTAACTAATAAATAATAGCAAACTATTTCAGTTTTTTTGAATATGATAGTATTAATTAGCAAATTGTATTATTATTTTAAATAAATTTCATTATATTATTTAACTAGTATAATTGTTTTTAAAAATGTTAAAATAATTCTATTTAACTGATAAATAGAAATGAATAAAAAATAAAATTTTTATAGATTGTTTAATAAATAAAAGATTTTTGTCAAAAATAGAGCAGAGATTAATTGGAATTTACAGAATTTATTTTAAAGTGTTAATCAGAAAATTAGATTATTGATTCTAAATAAAAGCTTTCGCTATGGAAGCATTATATATAGTAGTGTGCTTATTAATATTTTATACTATTTACTAATGCATAGGCAGTAGTTGTTGTTTGTCAGACGTGAAAATTGACGATATAGAATATTGAATCTTTAAAGAAATAGTTGATATTAAAAGACCTTTTTAATTTGTTTGATTGAATATATAACTTATAAAATTATACTATACTGTCCTTATTAAGATTAGCATAGTTACTTAATACATTAAAGATAAACGGAACAGAGTAACCTATATGCTTACTGTAAAAATTACATCACTTTCAAATCATAATTCTAATGATCCTAGTTTTTCATTTTGAAAATAATATATTTTAGTACACTATAACTAACATCATTAAAATTTTATGGAATACTGCTTTTTAAATCTTTAATAAAAGAAACTCCAAAAATACAACATAAGCAAAATAAAATATGTAGAGATATAGATTAGAATTATATAATTCGTATAAAATTCTCAACTCTATCTAATATAATTACTATATGCTACTATTTCTGCTGTTATTAGGAACTATAACGTTCTTTAATTAAAGATATTACTGTACTCTGCCAAGTAAATTAAAAGATATTATATACATTAAAATTTCTTTCAGCAGAAAGAAATCCTGAATAAGCAAATTTGAAAAATAATTATTATATTTTTTACAATATTGCATTGGATAATTAATGTATGTATAATGCTTCATTTAAATCTTATTTAAGGAGACTGCAATATTAGCAGTAGTATTAATTAGATTATAGATTAGTTCTCCATTATTTAGAGAATACTGATATTACTAAAAGTCAACAATACTAATATCTTCACAACAAGAAATATATGCTGTATGTCGAGCAAGAAATGTTATGTCTTATCATTAAGCAAACTATTGAAAAGCTTCATGTATTGTCTTAAATGAAAAATTTTTAACTAATATCAAATCGGAATTTTTATTGCTGTTTCATGATATTCATTTATAAATATTATTGAATTACATGCTAAATAGATAGTCTAATTACAGACTAAAAAAGTCACTTCAACATAACGATTTTGCTTTTGATTAATAAAAATTATTTCTAGCAGAGATATTAGATTTAAATAGTGGGTGAGATACGAATATCTTCTACAGGATATTTTATATCCTCGAGTATCTATCATGTTACGAATACCAGTAACTCTAAATAAAACTGAATCAACTTAGTTATTCTTTGAATATTTTACTAATTGATAGTCATAAAATTTCATTTTATTTATATCTTTTTAAGATGAGTTATTTTAACTTATTGACTAATATCTGATCAAAATTATTTGATATAATTTTATAGGAAATGACCAATACTTCTTAATTAAAGTTCTAGACGAATTCGATAGAATAGAAACGTAAAATTTTTAATAAAAAAAGAAAATTAGAGAAAATTAAATAAATATGAAATTTACTATAAATTATTGTGATTTGGATAAAATAAAATAAAGGATTTATTTTTTATTGGTAGATTATAAAAATTATAATATTAAGTTGATAAAACTCTCATCGAGCTATATAAGATCGAAATGAGTAATCTTAAATACTAAGATAAATTTTTTAGCAACAAAGCAGAAAACATGATTTAACACTTATTTAAAACCAATAAGTTTTCATATTTATTATTCTATCTAGTTTATATTTAGTAGAATTAAAAGTCATTCTTAATACGTATATATAAGAAAGTGGTATCAATCAGTATATCCGTTGTATTTGATATTTTAAAAAATAAACACACCATAAGGATAACATATGAACAAGGCTCAATTGATTGATATAATTGCTTATAAAGCTTATTTATCTAAAACACAAGCAAAATCAGCATTAGAATCTACTTTGGCAGCAATTACCGAATCTCTTAAAAATGGCAATGCGGTACAATTGATTGGTTTTGGAACTTTTAAAATTAATCATCGTAGCGAACGTACTGGTCGTAATCCAAAAACTGGTAAAGAAATTAAAATTTCGGCTAAAAATATACCTACTTTTATTTCTGGTAAAGTATTAAAAGATGCAGTTAAATAAAACTATATAGAAAAATAATAAATAGTGTTAACTAAAGCTCTTTTATTTTACAAATCAATAGCATGTAATTTTATTGATCACGTTTGATGTGTTACTAATACTAATTATATTACTGATCATAGTATCATCATAGTATCATATGTCTCATAGAATAAAATAATATTATTACTTAGTATATAACACTAAAAATATCTATAGTCCATATATTAACAGTGATACTACTAATATGCTATTATATAGCATAAATACTAAAAAAGTGGTAAGATATATCAGATTTACTTTTGATATTAGAAAAACTGAGTTAATCTTAACATAGTGTATTATGGTAAGATACAAAGAGCAATTTTAGTTTTATATAATATGAGTGTAAGTATGAGCAGTATAACAAGTTTATTAAAAATCAAAAAAATTACGTTATATTAATTCTAAACCTACTATCCTTTAGATATCAATTAAGTACTTTATATTGACTATGCTAGAATTATCGGAAGATAATTAATTATTCTTAGTTATTAACGAGAATTTTTCTACTAGTATCTAAAAATAAAGATAATTATCAAGTCGTCGTAAAAATAAGCAGTGTAAAACCTAATCTAAATAGTTTTTCGATAATTTTTTAGATAATAATTGATTATATACGCATATAATCTGATAATTAAGGTTGCTTTGTTATTAAATTAGATACATTTTAATTTCATTAGTTTTATTGTAATAATTATATTACTACTCAAAGAGTAGATCATCTATTTTAATTACAATCAGTGTCTATTTAATAAACTACTTAATAAACTATATAATCTATTGCTTGTTTATGTTTGCTTAATTTGAATAAAGTTTTTTATAATGCATGCTTGATATGCTATGCAAGGCTGGAAGATTTTTTAATTAAAAGTTTTGGAAGTTTCCAAAAATAAATATTTTAGTGTATATCTTTAAAGATAAAGATTATAATAGTATACTTATTAGCTATAGTAATGATTTCATTATTGCAAATTAATTATTCTAACTGAACAACACAATTTATATTTGCTACTATCACTGTATAAATACTTTTTTCGTAAAAGAAAAAAGAAAGTATCTGTTAACTGTAAATTAATTAATATCTGAATTTTGATTAGTTACCTTAATTCAAATAATATAATCAATTATTTTTTATAAAAATCTTGTTTCTTTTAATTCTACTACGATGATATCATATTTTTAGATTAACTTTAAAAGTTTAATACTATTCATTTAAAAATAACATTTTAAATGAATACAGGAAGATAATGTTACAGCCAATAAAATTAGATCATTTTCGCTTACCATAGAAACGAAAATGACATTAAAAATGGGCTACGAAAAATTACTTTATTAATATTAGTATTCAATAAATGGTTAAAATAGATAATTTCAACAAATACTGAAGTTGAATTGATCGGGTATTTCTATTATAGGTTACCAGAAGATAATTATTAATAAATATATTATATATTTGCTTATATTATTTAAGATCATAAAAACTACTTTGCTATTTTTTAAATGTTCTATTAAGAAACTTAATATCGGCAATTCCTTTTTTTATAGGAAATATCTTATTCTTTATCTTCTACAGTCTCTACCGATATTTTAAGTATCTCGTAATCTATACCATATAAATAGTAATATATATATTAGTTATTGTTATAATAAATATTTTACATAAAAAGAAAAGTTTAAAGAACATATGAAGCAGAAAAATAATATTTTTATATTAAAAATAAATAATAGCATACCGATTTCTGAAATACTTTAAATAACATTCTAATAGATAGAAATATGTTAAAATTTTTTAAAATTAATAAGTAAATCTATAAGATACTCTATATTTTAAAAATATTTTAAATATATGCTCTATTATTGAAATAATATTGAAATAATATCGATAGAAATAATAAAGATTAATGAGTATTATTTCAATTTTTGAAGTGTTATTTTGTAAATAATAGCTTATTGAGCTTACGTTAGTCTACTATAATGATATTATACACTTTTAGATATAATATTTTGCTCTATTTAATTATAATTTTGAAAATCTGTATAATCGAAGAATTCAGTAGTAGTCTGGAAAAACTTTTTAACTACTAGACAGAATTTTATTCTAGTATAAAATATTTAATACTACAATTAGAAATAAATATCTAAAAATTAAAATAGCAGTTATATTATATATATAGCATAATATTTATATTGAATAACACAATATTAAAAATATAATAATTAATATAATACTAGAATTATATTCTATCTCTGATTACTAAATAGAAATAGAAACGATCATTTAAATTAAATTTTCAATTAGTTTTATATAATTTCATAGAAATAAAAAGATTTCTATTTCTATAGAAAATAAAAATCATAATATACTGCTATTATTCAGGTATCTTCTATATTGTTTATATTAAATATTTTTAAAATATTAACAAAAGTTAAAAAATAAAAAATTTGCTCTACTTTTAAGTAAGTAGAGTGATGAATAATCTCTTTTAATATTATTAATATAGAATAATTTATTATATTATCTATAAGATTATTATAAAATCATAATATATCTACAAATAGAAAATTTTTTCTTATAAATAACTTCCAAATTATAAATATCTTGTCTTATAAACAAATCTAATATTTTAGATATAATAACAAATATCTAAAGATATTATCTCTATAAAAATTAGGGTTTTCCTATTTTTTAATTCAAAATAAAAGATTTAGTTAAGTTCATGAAAATAAAATTTATATGTTATAGTCATAATTTATAAGATCTACTAAAATAAAAATAATTTTTATAAATTTAATAAAAAATCAGAATTATTTTATTATAGATTCAATCGATAGATATATGATCAGATATTTAAAAATATCAATACAATTTAAAAAATGTATCTTCAGATACACACAAAATTATCTTATGCTATTTTTAATATCAAATAATATATTATGATATCAATAATATTTTTATAAGCTATATGAATGCATCTCCAGAAAAGATACTTTATTGCTAATAAAATTAGCTAAATTAAAGAGATTATATTTATATGCTTTAGGAACTAATTGAACTTAAAAAGTTTAACTGAAATTTATCTATCCAATTTGCTTAATATTTTGTTACTGAAATCTATCAAGTAATAACATCGAATCCTTTTAGGTATATTATAATATAATGATTATTGTTACTGTTACCTAATAGAAGCGTGCTATTTAAAAAACTCAGAAAGACTATAAGACTGTCTTTTAATAAAAATTTTTCAATCAGTCGACTAACTAATCTTATCAAAAATATTAAATATTTATACCAATCCTAGTTTTAAATACATTCCAATGATAAAACAATAGAAATTCTATCATTTCTTTTAGAGCACTGATCATATAATTTCGCTAACTATTAGCGTATTATTAGTATAGAAATACCATTGATAATTTCGCTAGATAGAAAAGATTAAAAATATTTTATATTAATAAAATAAGCTCGTATTCAGATAAGATCTTCTAATTCATTGCTATCACGTTTGTATTTGGCTCATTTATAATCGAATTGTAAAGATGATTATGATCTTATTCTAAGTAAAATAGATATAGTTCCTTTAACTAGTTTTATTAGGTGTTATTTCTCTATGGAAGATAAAAACGCGAGGATCTTACGTTATTTCCAAATAAATCTGTATCTAAGTTTTATTTACTCCAGTACTTATAAATAGCATGGTACTAAATAACACTTAATTATACGAACGTACTAATAAATTACTTATTCTTAACTAAGAACTACTATTGTTTCTGTTAAAAATCTTTTTTCAATATTATTCATTAACAATCTCTTCTTTGATAACTATCAAAATAAATACTGTACTTTAGACGAAGTAATATCAATATAAACTAGTTTAGTTAGTAACATATAACGGTATAATGAATTCTTAAATGACCATCCTAAATTCACTCGATTTGAGTTATGACAATGATTAATTCTGGTATTTATTCTCTGTTTCTAAAAATGTTTGCTTATTATTGATAACTATCAAATTAAGTTATTACTGAATTTAGATCTAATACTTATATTAAGCATTATTGTTTGGAAAGTAAAAACATGATCTTAAAAGTAAAAAATTTTATCATATAAGCAAATGTCATATAGAATTACTAATGTTATTACTGGTAATTTTTAGTATTCTTACTCTTGATAAAGAGTAATTTTCAATGAAGTGAGATTTCAATTATGAATTGCTAAAGTTATATTAATATTGTACTAAAAGTACAAAAAATAGTATTTATATAATCTAATCTCCTATTATCACAGTTTTTTCTAGCTATAAAATACTATAAAAATTATCAGTAAATCACTGTGTTTTAATCTTACCTGAAAATTAATAGTTAATGTAAATTTAACGTTGAATAGAGAATTGTTATATTTGCTAAAATTATTTATTTTCCTCACTATCGAGTCTACGCTGATAGATTATGATATATATAATTTTATATTACTTTAAAAGAGTGTCTGTATGAAATATACAACGATCTCTGCAGTTAAATGATGACCGATTATCTGCTCTTTCCCAAATTTAACCCAGTAATCTTTTCATTTGGTTTTTTTTCCATACATTGGTATGGTCTGATGTATTTTATTGGTTTCATGTTTTCAATGTGGCTAGCTATAAGACGTATAAATCGATTCGACTGTCCTTTTAGCAAAGAAGAAATTGAATACGTACTTTACGTTAGTTTTCTTGGTGTGTTTCTCGGTGGCCGTATCGGTTATGTTCTATTTTATAATCCGCTACTTTTTCTTTATAAACCTCTTTATTTATTTAAAATCTGGGATGGTGGCATGTCATTTCACGGCGGTCTTATTGGAGTAATAATAGCAATATTATGGTTTTCTCATCGTGCTCACTACCATTTTTTCCAAGTATCTGATTTTGTTTCACCAATAGTACCTTTCGGTTTGGGGGTGGGTCGTTTAGGTAATTTTATAAATGGTGAGTTATGGGGACGAATTACTATTAATACGCCTTGGGCGATGTTATTTCCTAGTTCTAGGAACACAGATATCGCATTGTTGCCATTTAATTCACAGTTGAAAACGTTATTTGAGCACTACGGCGCTCTACCCCGTCATCCATCTCAACTTTACGAGATGTTACTGGAAGGTGTTATGCTTTTTGTTATTCTCAATGTATTTATCTATAAGCCGCGTCCTATCGGTAGCGTTTCTAGTTTATTTCTTATTTGCTATGGTACTTTTCGAATTCTTGTCGAATTTTTCCGCGAGCCAGATGCCCAGTTTGGGCTTTTTATTAATATTATTAGCATGGGTCAGATTCTATCGTTTCCGATGATTCTAGCTGGTATAATTATGATGATCTGGTCCTACCACCGTTGCTGTTAGCTAAAGACTTATCCTAAACGATTAGAAATAATATATAAACATTACGCATAAAGTATGTATATCTATGGTTTCTTAACGACGCAACCAATATCGATATTTTCTCTAATAAAATAATATTATCTATTTAATATGGATGGTCGGATGAAAATAGATATTTGATCTGAATATAGTAGATCAATAATATGTTAAGGAAATCATCTTAACTGTTGAACAGTATTTTTACTATTTTTACATTTAACTTATCATAAACTATGCCTATAAAATATAAAAAGAAAGTCTAAGATAAATTTATAGTGATCTAGACCTAATAAGAGAATACAGAGTATTATTATAGAAATAATATATAAAGAAAAAATTAGAAAAAAACAAGTATTGAAAATATAATAATATTAAAATTTTTAATATTATTATATTTATTTTTATTTTTTATAAATTTAGTCATACTAGAATAGGTATATAATAAATGATGTTTATTAAGGAAATTATTTATAAAAATAATTAAGATTCTATATCCTATTTAAACTTTTTGTATAATAAAAGAGCAATGAAATTATATTGTCTTTATGTTAGTAATTTTTGCAATAAATCTTACTAAATTAGATTTATAAAAAACAGCTGTTATCATCCATTAATAGTATTATCAAAAGCATCAGTTATCTTTTAAGAAAACTAGCAAGTAACTAGATATTTTGGAATTAGCGAATTTTAATCAGTACTATTATATATCGTAGTGAGTTCTAGTAGTAGAAGATCTCTATTTTTGCTAATTTTTTATACACTAATACAATTAAAGTTAAATAAACTTTTTCTTGATTTTGACAACAAACCAATTGATTATTTTTCATCTAACTAAATAGTTATATTCTACATAAAATGCTGTAAATTAATCTAAGGAATCCAAACATATTAAAGACCATAAAAGTCTTAACAAAATGATATTATCACTACAGGGAACATATTTTATTGAAACATAAGCAGGTATCGGAAAAAACTATGCTTTATCTATATTTTATCTGCGTTTATTACTTGGATTAGATGGTGAAGCAGCATTTCCTCGGCTATTGAATATAGAAGAAATATTAGTAGTAACCTTTACTGAAGCTGCAACTAAAGAACTACGCGGTCGTATCCGTAATAATATATATCAAGTATAATTAGACTATATATGTGGTGAAAACAAGGGTCCATTACTAGCGGAAATTTTTGCATAATTTGAAGATTATCAACTTGTTTCTCTTTATTTGCAAATAGTAGAGCAACAGATGGATAAGGCTGCGATCTTTACTATTCATAGTTTTGCCAACGCATATTTAACAGTAGTGTTATTGAATCGGGTATGCTATTTCAGCAGATTCTATTTGGAGATGAAACATTGTACTGACAACAGATAAGCGCTGATTTTTGGCGATGAAATTGTTGTCCATTACCACTTGAGATTGCACATATATTGCAACAATATTGGAAAGGTTCAAAAAACTTACTAGAAGAACTTCTTCCTTACCTATAAGGAGAAGCATCTAGAATACTTAATATGCCAACTTTAAATAAGTTTATGAGCGAGTCCATTCCCGAGCAATATGCGTGTATCATTGCTGATATTGATAACTTAAAACAACAGTGTCGTACTTCCTAACAGTCATTAATATTAAAAAATAACCGTCGAGTTTATAGAAAAGTGATAATAGTGAACACCGATTGATAAATATATTGCATTTAGGTGAATTACTATAGGAAGCTTCTATAAAAATAGAAAGTGAATATACATTGTTTCGTTTATTATCATTGCAAATAGCTTCTCCTAATCCAAAGGCGGAAAATCAATAATTGCGATTGGAAAGTGATCCTTATTTGGTGAAAATTATTACTATACATAAATTCAAAGGTTTGAAATTTCAATTGGTATTTTTGCTATTCGTAGCCAATTTTCGCCTTCAAAATAGACCGTTTTCATGATAGTAAAACCTACAGATTTTGCTTAAATTTTTGTTTATCACAGAAGAGTCTACGACTAGCGGAAGAAGAGCGACTAGCAAAGGATTTACGATTTTTTATGCATTTCAATAATGCGCTCTATCTATTATTTCAGTTTTTGTATTACGTCATGGTATCGCGTTAACCGTAAAAACTGATTCTAGTGATCTGCGTTTAAGTGCACTAGGTTATCTAATTCAACAAAACCAAGGTGGTGATATTAATAATTTACGAAAAAATTAGTAAAACTAGTCAGTCGTTCCAATAGCGATATTATCTTATGCGAAACGTAAATTAAGCTAATAAAACCAACGCTATCTTCAGCAGTATCTATGTAAATTCTAAGCGCTCGATACTTATTTGAATAATTTCTGTCTGGTTACTAGCTACTCTGAATTACAACAACACGATAACGCAGTAGTGATAGAGTTTCAACCTCAATTAAATATTGACGTTATTAGAGAAAGCAAGAAGAAAAAATATTTTAGTTAAATTTACACACCTTTCCACGCAGTACAGTGTCAGGAACGTTTTTGCATGGTCTATTTGAAATTCTGGATTTTAATTAGCAATTAGATTCGCAGTGGCTAAAAACAATTAATAAAACATGGTATCGATACTGTCTGATTACCAGTAATAATAAATCGGATAGAAAAAATTATTACTATTTTGCTAGATGGCGATTCACTTTCTTTCAAATATATAACACGTGAAAACCGACATGCTGAATTTTAATTTTATCTACCTATCGATAAATTAGTGAAAGCGCGAGACCTAGATCAACTCTATAAATATTATAATCCTTTATCGGTACGCTGCTCACCGCTAGATTTTTCTTAAATTCAAGGAATGTTAAAAGTTTTTATTGATTTAGTTTTTCGTTAGAAAGATAGATGTGATCTATTGGACTATAAATCTAATTTTCTAGGAGAAGATAATACTGCTTATAGTCAATTGGCAATAGAAAAATTATTATTTTACACCGCTATGACCTAAAATATCAATTGTATACTCTAACATTGTACTGGTACTTGCGTCACCGTTTAGTAGATTATCATTATTTGCGTAATTTCGGTGGTGTGTATTATATATTTCTGCGCGGTATTGAAGCAGTTAGGCTAGCAAACGGTATTGTTTATTGTCTTCTAAACAGTATCTTAATTAACGAGCTCGATATTTTTATTCACTGGAGAAAAGAAATAGATACTAATAGAATTAGAGATTAATTTAGGAGAATTATTGATGGAAGTTATTCTTGCTAAAGAGTAACAATTTCACTTATGTAGTTCTTTAGATATGCAATTTGTCCTAATGCTAGCAAAAGATCTTTCTCAGAAAGCATTAATGTTAGCTAGCACTTACCTTAGTTCTGATACTAGCGCTGGCCATGTTTGTTTACTATTAGCATTCTTGACTCCGGAACGGATATTTAACGTTCAAATACAGCCATTTGCGCAGAAAGCATGGCTAAAAATTGGTAATTCTTCTATTGAAGATTGGCAGCAAATTTTGCTAGTTTCAACGGCGGTTAGCGATAGTTCTAATCCGATACCTCTGATATCAGATAATCAGTGTTTATATTTACAGCATATGAAGAAATATGAATGCGTTGTAGCAAAGTTCTTTAATAAAATCCGAGCACCAATAGATAGTAATGAGGATGGTATTACCGCAGTGCTTTCACATTATTTTCCCAATAATGCTTATTGTATCTGATTGGCAAAAGTTACAGAAATGGTCGTGATAACGCATCCTATAATACTGATATTTAGTGGTTCTGATACAGGAAAACCTTACTAAGCTAATAGCAGCATTATTTCAACTCAGCGATAGACAACGTTTACGCATATTGATAGCTGCTCCAACAGGTAAAATAGCAGCACGACTGAGTGAATCTCTAAATCTGACTCTGCAGTAACTTAAATTGGATGAAAAGAAAAATGGTTTCGAAGCGAAGCAATAACATTACGTCATTTACTTGGAATACAAGCTCATAGCCAGCGAATGAGCTATCACCGTAGAATCTACTAGATGTGGATATTTTAATTGATGAAGTATCGATGATCGATTTACCGATGATAATAATCTCATTGCAGCGCTATCTTCGAAAATACGAGTTATTTATTAGGAGATCGTTATTAGTTTTTGTCTGTAGAAACAGGTTCAGTATTCAGAAATATCTGTCAGTATGCTAAAAAGTTAATTACAGCCCGATATGGCGTTCATAGTTGGTACGGTTAACAGATTTTACGTTACCAGTAAGCGAACATAGTAATAATTATCGTATTACAGATAGTCTATATTTGCTTTTAAAAATTACCGTTTTAATGAGTATTTCGGCATTAGCCAATTAGCTAACGTGATTAACGCTGGTGACAGTAAAATGTATTATCATTGTTAAAAGCTGATGCATTTCCATATATAAATTATATATCATTTCATAAGGTGATAGAACATCAGCATTTATTGGATGACTATGTTAACAATTATCGAGACTACTTGTAAAAAGTATAAAACCATGATATACTACCTGCTATTTTATCCGCTTTTAACCGTTTTTAATTACTATGTGTACTACGTGAAAGATTTTTGGAGTTACTGATCTTAATAATTATATTGAACAAGCTTTGAAATAAGATAAATTGCTCACATTTAATAATATCGATCGTAAATATACTGGTCAGCCAATGATGATCATTTATGATGTACTATGGTTTAGTTTATGCAATGGCGATATTGGTCTTCTATTTCAAGAAAATAAAAGACATTGTGTGTGTATTTTTGTTTGCCGAATGATACCATTAAATCAATTGCCGAAACATGAGAAAGCCTTTTTGAGATAACAGTGCATAAATCTCAGGGATCAGAGTACCAGCATATAGCGCTAGTATCACCTAATTAAATCTTGTCGATATTAACCCGAGAGTTACTATATACTGCTGTGACTCGAATATATGATTAGCTCTCTTTTTATTCTATCGATGATATAATAAATATGCTATTTCTAAAAAACAGAACAGAGAAGCGGTATTATGGAATGATTAACTGCCACTTCAAACATAAAAATGCACTAATTCAATACGTTTGAAATTTTCAAATATAGTTACCTGTTAGATTGTAATGTATACTAGTGTTTTTTCTCAGTAATCATCGTATATTATAAGATTAATTACTAGAATTTTATTAATTCCATTTGTTATGCTTGTTCAGCAACATACATCAACAATATTTCATTGAAGTTAACGTAGTTAACTTATATTCTATCATATAGAAAATAAATAACATTGAAATGTTTATCAGTATATATTTCTAATTAATCAATATCTTTCTGATAACTTTTTAGAAATAGTTCATAAATAATATTATATCTTAATTAATTATCTTTTTGATAATAAAAAGGTAATATTTTTAGTCTTCAACTAATTTGATTATTATCTACGTTTCTATTTTTGAGATAAGATTAAAACTATCAGCGATAACCAATACTTTGAAAAAATTAAACAGTAACAGTTAATTTAACTACTATTATAACAGTAATTTATACTTTTGTTTACCAAAAAGTTAAGTATTAATAAAATTATAAGCGCTTCGCTGAAATGTGTCATTGACATAGTATATTTTATACTATTTGTAATAGCATTATTGTTTAATACAATGAATTTTTATATATGTACATCAATAAAAGAACAATATAGAAAATCACAAAAAATCTGCAAAAATGTTCTTTTATGAGTTATTATTATAATTCTATATTATTTTATTTTTATGATATTTTTAATAATTTTCTCTATTCAATTTATTTTCTTTTACATAAAATTTTATATGTTCTTTCTGTATTAAATTTATAAAATTACAAATAATAAATAGCTAGTTTTAAGGTAGTAAAAGACCTATTATAGAGGGTAATACACTTAAATTAAAATAATTTTATATAATGTCCATTTATGCATAGAATAAGATCTATCTAGCTATTGAGTATAATTAAGTTATATTAGCTAGTATATATTTATATATAATTGTAATCTATTTTAATCATAAATACTATTTTTAGATCAAGAATCTCTAACAAGTTTATCTTATATCTTAAATAGTTTTTAATTTAAGTCGATACCTTCTAGTTCAAAAAAAAAGAGAACAAATATGTTAAGAGTATTCTTTTAAAATAATGTGAAGTTAGCTAGTGTCAATATATCATTTATTAAAATTCCTATCTATCTATAAATTGATATTAAATTAATAATATAAATAATAAATTAATTATTTGCTTACTGTTATTGGTACTTATCTGACTAGGTTTACTCAATATAAACAGATTGAATCTTAGTGCAATTTAAAATGTCTAATTCAAACTATAAATATAGCTACATCACGATACGATATTTAAAAAATTTAAATAGAATAAGTATTTAGTTTTTTCTAAACACGATTTAGATAGGTTAGAAAAATAGATTTCTGACTAATATATTAAATCTAGATTTTTATATCTGTTTTTATAACTACATGAAATGAATATGATGCTGATTTATTTTTATGTAGAAATAAAAACCAATCTCATTCATTAAAGGAATGAGATTGGTTTAAATACTAGAAAATATATTACTTTGCTATTGTAGCACTTTAATATGAACTGATCAAATCAGTACGGTAACATAATTATATTCCTGTAATTTATATCAGATATAATAAACATTAAAACATAGCCATTAACGAAGATAAAAAAGATAGGAGAATCTATTAATTTAGTCCTTTATATAAAAGGAACAAGATATAACCAACTATAGTAAAACTATTTAAAATTGGTTGCGGGGGTCGGATTTGAACCGACGACCTTCGGGTTATGAGCCCGACGAGCTACCAGACTGCTCCACCCCGCGTCTATAAGAGCATAGTATACTCTTTATTAATTTTTATGCAACTTTTTTTTAAAAAAAATTCTGTTCTTATAATATTTATTCACTTTTTATTAAAATATTCAAAATATTATTGATCACTTATTGAGTTTAAATAATAAATCTAATTTTTAGAGAAATTTTTCTATCGTTTACTATTACTATTTAACTACGATAAGATTTTATGAAAAACAGTAGTAAACCATCTGATTATCAGTGATATATGTATTACTATATACTGATTTTATCTCTTTTATTAATTGTAAATAACAGTATAAAGATAGTCAACTTATTTAATCAATGATGTTAATCAATATAACTAATGTTATTAGAAAACTAATTAATATAAAGAATTATGCTTATCGAATTCTTTTAAAGAAATATACTTTTATTATAATATTTAGTTGAAATCAAAACGATTTTTAATGTTATTTAGAGTTTTTTATAGATCGGTGACGATATGTTTTAGTTTAAATAACATAATATGAAAGTTTATCAAATGGATTAGTTGATAATTATGGCAATATGTAATTGACTAATTATTATCTGCTTACTTTAAATCAGTAATAAAGAAACATACTATTATAAATAGAGTATGTTTCTTTTCTCTCTGTATTAAATTCCATAGTACTGTTCTGTATAATATTCTAATTATCGTCATAATTAACTATCTAATAGATAATTTTATTATAGAAATTTAAGGTAGCGGTTTTTATATTTCGATAATAATTATCGGTTAAAATAGAATTACAATATCCTTATTGATCACAGCGAGGTAGTATGGAAGAATATGTTAATGTAAGTTATTCGATATTAGATTGATATGAATAGCAAACATGAAGTTTATAAGTTACTTAAATAAAAATCCATTGTTTTTATTTTTCAATAACCTATTTCTTTTATAACAGTAAAAGCAAATGCAATATTACTAGTAGTGTAAGTAACTGTAACATCTGATTTTTTATTTATCCTGACTAGGATTGATATCTTAGTACAAATACTGCTACTAGATAAAAAGATAAATTCATGACAATATGAACTATCTCTTTAATATAGTCTACACATTAATTTTACTATTAAAAATTTAATATTTCTCTATATATTAGAGTATTAGTTTAAAAAGTAAATCATTTCGTTAGCTATCATAATTACTATGACTGTTTAATTCTAAAAGATATAGAATAGCAATGCTCTTTTTACTACCTATATAGTAATAGCAATTATTAATTATATATAATTCTGATTATATGCGTAAATAATACTAGTAATTGTATTTGAATTACACAAATTTAGGTGGTGGATATAGTTAAAATTATTTATGATCTAGTTGTAGAAAAGTACAAGGTTACTTAAAAGTATTTTAAGTAATAAAATTACATAAAAGCAAATGGTCTAGTATTTAATGATTTTTTTCTTATAATTTAATTTTATCGATAAGTGAGCTAAAATATCATAGTTAAAAACTGATTTATAGTATTAAGTATTTACAATCTGATAATTTTTACCTTTTCTTAAAAGGCGAAGAGATAACTACTACTAGCGTAGTATTTTAAACAGTTTATATTGCCTGATGCTGCCAGATTTTATTTGGGAGTATATTTATTGACAATATAAATATTGTTTTTTAATTAATGTGTTACGTATAAAATACTGAATATTATGAATAATGTTATTTTATATTATTACTTTTATTTTTTAATAATAATCTGATTTTTCTAATATTAGAAAGAAGATTACATCGGATATTTTTTATTTTACACATAAGGATAAATAGATATATAGTACTTCCCCGTTATTGATATGAAAAGTTAAATGTGATAGTCTATGTTTTCCCATGTAGTTTACTTTTTATTTATTAAATATTTTTAAAAAAGCTGTTTCGCTACCTGTTACTTTGTAAATTGAATCACATCAATACCTGCTATATTAGTAATATATTCCTCTTATTTCCATGTAGCTAACTTAAAAATTATAGTATCTAAATCAAACTCAATATCATATAAGTTTATTTTAAATATTATAAGATACATTGTATATTTTTTTTGATTATAAAGATAACCATTTTACGATAATACATAATATATTTTTCTTTTCGAATCAATCATAGATACTTATCAATACGTTATCAATAAATGAAAATTGTTTTACCAACGGCTATAAGATGGTAAATAGTTGTTACCTTCAGTGTACGAAAATTATCTAGACTAGATTCTAATAGAAATAAATTATAAACAAAAAAGTTGGTTATATTATTAAGCAAATTTTGGTATAAGGAGAAAGCATTATCAGCAGATAACTATTATTTTTAATAATAGAAAACATAGTTAATAATAGTAATAGTAAATGCTGTATTACTAACAGTATCTAACAGTCACTAATATAGATATTATTCTCTCAGGTCGAAGCATTAGAATTTAGTATTTCAATTCTTTCTTTGAATTCAGTTATAAAAATTAGCATATTTTAGAATTATTTTCATCGATTAAATTGCTTTTGTAATACTACAATTTCAATATAGATTTAAATGAGCTAATATATAATTAGAATATTTTTATCATATTGAATTATAATAAAGAATTATTACAATAATATCCAATTACTAAAACTAGTATTCAGCATATAATACCAAGATAAATATTCTTTATCAGATTACAATTTAATAAACTAATTTTAAAGTTAATTAAAAAATTACTACTCTTATGACTAAGGGTTACTCGATAAAGATATTATTGTCGCACAAGGCGTCCGGTTTCTGGCGAAAAATGAATATTGCTACGCCAAGGATTAATATCTAATCCGCCTCGGCGATTATAACGAGCATAAACTGTTAGAGTTTTAGGATGGCAAAAATGCATCAAATCACAGAAAATTCGTTCTACACACTGTTCATGAAATTCATTATGTTGACGAAAGGAAACTAAGTAACGCAGTAGCGCTTCACGATCAATACACTTTCCCTGATAACGGATTTGTACTGAACCCCAATCTGGTTGATGGGTAATAAGACAATTGGATTTTAATAAATGACTTACTAATATTTCATTAACTACTGATCCACTGGAAGCACCTTCTAAGTATCTATTAGTTAAAGTATAATTATTGATACAAATAGGTTGATTATCGATACATTCACCATCAAAATCCAATATTGGACTTCTAGCAAAATCAGAGAGTGTTCGTAAAATAACTTGTACTTCGCCGTTAGCACAGCGAGACAAATCTTCTGAAAGGCGAATGCGAACTGCCTCACAAGAGGGAAAACAGGTTTGATTAAAACTATTTAAATATAATTTAAAACTCTTTGACTCAATTAGATAAGTGTTCGTAGCATTGAAAGAAACTTCCCCAATTGCTAATTGGGGTAATCCTGCGTTATTAAGCCATGAAAGTTCATACAAGGTCCAAATATCAGCACCGTGAAATGGTAACTTTGTCGTCTTCAGCCCCAAAGAATCTCGATTAAAAGAACGCGGTACCGTTTGAAGTAATGAGGGATTATAGCACTCCTGATATTTTGTTGGTTTTCCAAGTGTTAACGATTTTAAATATTGATACTGATTATTATACATCACAGTGTTTACCTTTTTAATTTTATTGTTACACTAGACGTAGTTTATCGTACAAAGTTATGAAAAAGATAAAAGAGACCAGGTGTACTTCTAATACCAGAAGTATTTTTCTAGTTTTATATTAAAGCTAGTGATTAATATAGTAGAAATTTATTCGTTAGCAAACTACAGTTTATTATGCTTTCTTTCTTGTATTATAAATAGTAACAACAACGAGATATATTAGCAATCTATTTAAATAATATAAAATAAGACATGTGATATACCAGTAATTAATAGTTATATTGAAGAGTGATTTTTATAAAGCTATAAAAATATAAATTAAATTAAATTTTCAAGTAAATAAAAAATTTATATCTGATTATGCAGTCGTTTATAAGCAATATTTAAAATTCATGCAGAAAATATCTTTATTTTAAATAAGTTAACCTTGAAAAATTTTTTAGTAAAAATAAAATCAAAATAATAACTTATTAAGTATTTTTCTCTATCTCAAGATTTATCAATCTATTTTATCTTTACCACTATGTTCAGGAATATAGTTCAATTGATTTTATCAACTTAATAAATAAATTTTCCTACTAAATCAAGATTACACTACATGAATAGTTTATTTAAAAAGTTAGTATAGCAACCAATCTACAAAAATTAACAAATTACATAATGCTAGTATAAATCTTATCAAGATTAAGATAGATAATATTATATTATTAAATAATAACTTTATAATAAACATAATTACAATGAATAACATGATTTTTAAGTTTTATACATATAATTAATATTTTATTAATTATAAAAATAAATTTCTATCTTTAGAAAAGATCAGGTAATTTATATAAATAAACCTATCAATAGTTATCTAACTTAATAAGTATAGATGTTGGTATGCACAGTTTTTCTATCACAGATTCATTCTTTATCGATATACAAATATCGCGGCATTAAATCGTTTCATTATTGGAAATTTTTGTTATCAATTGATTAGTTGAACTATAATAAAAGCACTGTGAGATAAATAATAAACAATATATTGGAATAGAATCTATTTACACTGATATTAATTTTTACGAGGTTTTTTACAAGATAATTTAAAAATTTGAGATAATAAAATAAATAAATAGTATACAATAGTTACTATTTTAATCTAGATATAAAAAGATCGAATATAAATTAATATTTGATATAGATGAAAATTTTAAATTAACAATTTCGGTAAAATAAAAATATTCTAGTTAAAATAAAATAATAAAACATATAAAGTAATTAAGATAATATCTTTCCGAGATTCTAGCAGATGAAAGAAAATGCGATTTAGCTTTGTTGTATTTAGCAATTAATAATAGTAACTATGATATCTTTAAGATAAAGGATATATTTATTATAAGTGATTATATTAAGGTGACTGTATCTTCAGTATGTCTTTTTTAATTTTCAATAAGAGTTTTAAGTAATTATCATATTAATTTTACAAGTAAAACTTCACTGATCTTATATCTATAATAGACCTAGCTGTTTATTTATATCTTTTATTTATAAAAGATAAATCTTTCTAGATTGACTTTACTCTAAAAATTATTGGTTACTACGCTTTTAGATATAAAATCTATTTAAATTATATCCTTAAATACTAGTTTTATCTTATAGTAAATTAATTTTTCGACATTCTTTTATTATAGAATCTAATACTATAATTCTACGTTACTATTAGTATTTAAATATGACGTCTTTAATAAGATATTTTTAATAGAAATAAATTTCTAAGATATCCTTATTATTTTTTAGCACGCATTATACTACCTTAGTATAGTATAATTAACATGCTAATATTTTAGATTGTTGTATATAATCATTCCTTTTTAATATAAGGCATAGATAAAATTATGATGATTTATGCACTAAATTAACTTCAATTTACAGATAGAAAATTTATTATAATACTGACTAAATTTGAATGTTTCTGCTACAAATAATATTAATTTATAATAGATATTAGTTTATTAATACCAATTTTATTATATTCTAGTATTAATTTTTAATTATTACACAATATATAATACATTTTCCATCTACATAAAGTAGATATACCAGATATTACTATTAATAACAGTTAGCACGTAACTACAATATACTTCACCAATCTCGTTATTATAAATTTTTAGCACTCTTTCCAATAAAATACGCTTATGGAAATAACTAAAACTTTTCTTAAAATAACCCAATCTCAATAACTTCTAATCGAATACTGATGAAACAATTATCCATCTATGATGGTAAGATTAGCCTATAGTAATTCTAGAAAACCATCAATATTAAGCTAGAAAATAGATGAACATTTTATCAATCTGCACACAAGAGCCAACTATAACTGAATATCTACTATGTTACCTTAATCCATATAAGAAATGATATTAATATAAGATGATATAAGACTGTATTATGACAATATAGAAATCTTGTTATATACTTTTATATACTAACTGAGGAAAAGAGGGAACAACGCAGAAGCTTTCTATATTAGAAATTCTAACTTTCCAAACTAAAATTTTATTGGAATTTTATCAAAAAGTACATTTCGTTATTTTTATTAGCCGATTATCGGCAATGCAAAATGAAAAGCAGTATTGCTTTTATTTAAGCACTGATGAGTAGCCTATTTGCCATTGATTTTTTCCGAAACACACAGCTTATTACTATCAATGATAACAATAACTTAATTCACAGTATTTTGTATGGCAGTACTAACGTTTGTAAGCATAATTATGCTAAATTTCTTGAAATTAATTTCAATAATTTACTGAAATAATTGTATTTTTTGTATTATCTATTGAATGAATAAGAGTTAAATTTACTTGTATCACATTTTTTATTATTTAGGTTAAGTATCTCTATCAAGCATTGCTACATTTCGGAGTATATTACACGATTCAATTTAATGCGAAATTATAAAAAATACTTAGACCAATAAAAACCTTATTGAAGAGTTAAATTACTTTAACTAATCAAGTACCATTATAGCTAATAGCTATAATGGTTTATAATCGAAGATAAAACACAACTAAGATATCTATGTTGAAATGATGTAGTTTAAAAAATAAGATATAGAATACTTATTAGATAACAGTAGTAATCCCAAACTATGTTATTTTAAGCGTTATTTGATATAAAATTAGACAAAATTAGGTAAAATGAACTGCCAATTTATTTAAATACCAAAATATTTATAGTAATATTATCTAAGTTTATAAAAATTTTTCGTGCATTTTTAAATTAATCTGCTGTATCCTATAAAATAATCAGTACGGAAGTAGCTTAAAATTCTGAGATTTATAAAACACTATTTTTCGATCACTTTTTTATATATAACAGTGCCACTACTATCTAGCAGTAGTTATAATATATTTCCTTTCATGTATAATAAGTGGTGAAATGTCAACTCAAGTTAAGCGCAGTAGATAATACAGATGATTTTAGTTTAGTTTTTTAACGAAATTTTCTAAAACGTCTATGTTTTAGATATCATACTGTTAGTAGTAATTAAAATAAAAACATAACTTATTAAGATCAAAAAATCATATAACGATAAAATTTCAAAATATTTCTGGTAATAAGCCTAGATTATCGTTGTACTGTTTTTTTATAAATAACATAGATAATATTAATTAGTGATGATTTTCACTAGTCTATAAACAAAAAATTACTCAATACACAGTAGATAATATAGAAATTAAATTCTATCATTGAATCTGTTAGATTTAACAAAATATGAAGTTAGACTATGCTATTTATTAAAGTAGAAAAATACATTCTATCACTTTATTAAATATATAATACGTTTAAACAGCGTTCGAGTTTTGAGAAGCTACATAAAGTAGTATTTTCGAGTATCGAATTACATAAATTAAATTAACATAGATAATTATAAAAATTGCTTTAAATAAAAAGCTAAATAATTTTTACTTAATAGTACTTTTTAAAGTATTCTATTTTCGAATGCAATTCGAATAAATAAGAAAATCGGATAGCACGGAAAAAATATAAATAAATTAATGAATTTTATCTAAAAATAAAACTTTTCCTAAAAAACAAGGTAGTTAAAAAATAAACCTATTTAATTATGGTTTATTTTAAGACAAAGAATTGATCATTCTCGGTATTCAACCAGTTTGATACTCTAAACTATGCTAGTTCAAGTGATGAATTACTGTCGGTAAGGTATCATCGGTGCGTAACGTCATGATCTCACAGCCATCTTCAGTAACTAAAACCATATGTTCATATTGTGCAGATAAGCTACGATCTTTAGTTTTTACAGTCCAGCCATCTTTCATTATACGGATATGGTAATCACCAGCATTTACCATTGGCTCAATAGTAAACACCATACCTGGTTTCAAAACTATACCGCCGTCGTCAGCGTCATAATGTAATACCCGAGGCTCTTCATGAAAATCTTCACCGATACCATGGCCACAATACTCCCGAACTACCGAAAAATTTTCTGATTCAACAAATTTTTGAATCGCTTTACCTAGCATTCGTAAACGAATGCCAGGCCTAATCATACGAATTGCTAGATATAGACTTTCTTTTGTTACCCGACATAATCGTTCGCCGAGGATGGTTGGTTTTCCAACAATGAACATTTTTGATGTATCTCCATAGAAACCATTTTTGATAACTGCGACATCAATATTTAAAATATTACCTTCTTTAAGTTTTTTTTCATCATTTGGAATGCCATGACATACAACATCATTGACTGAAATACATACTGATTTTGGGAAACCTTGATAACCAAGTGATGCAGAAACGGCTTGTTGTTTCTCTGTAATATATTTATGACACAAACGGTCTAATTCGCCAGTACTAATGCCTGGTTTAATATAAGGTTCAATTATTTCTAGTACTCTAGCAGCTAACTGACCAGAAATACGCATTTTTGCAATATCGTCTGCTGTTTTGATAGGAATAGCCATTTTTAAAAATCCAAAGTCAAAAATGAGGTTAATAATAGTAAAAGCTAAACTAGCGAATTAAGCTAATGATATTGGTTTTACATAAGCTTAAGAAAATATTCAGTAGATTTGCTCATTATTTATGTTTATGATATAAAGGGTATTGAATGGGTAATAATACTTTTTAATTAGCACATCAATTGCTAAAGAAAAATTAAACCATACTACTAAATATTATTAAATAACATGTATCAGTATATGTGATGCGGTGATTTTCTGCAAGATTTAAGATACTAAATAAGATATATAAAAGCGTTATTACAATATATAGACATAGAGGTTTATCATGACAACTGTTTCTATGCGTGACATGCTCCAAGCTGGCGTGCATTTTGGTCACCAGACTCGTTACTGGAATCCAAAAATGAAACCATTCATCTTCGGTACTCGTAATAAAGTTCATATTATTAATCTAGAAAAAACTGTACCCTTATTTTACTATGCCTTAACCGAGATAAAAAAAATTGCTTCACGTAAAGGTAAAATCTTATTTGTTGGAACAAAGCGCGCTGCAAGCGAAGTAGTAAAAGAAGCAGCTATCAGCTGCAATCAGTTCTTCGTTAACCATCGCTGGTTAGGTGGTATGTTAACCAACTGGAAAACAGTTCGTCAGTCAATCAAACGCTTAAAAGACTTAGAAAGTCAATCTCATGATGGTACATTTGAGAAACTAACCAAGAAAGAAGTACTGATTCGTACTCGTGAACTGGACAAGTTAGAAAATAGCCTAGGTGGTATCAAGGATATGGGTGGTTTGCCGGACGCTTTATTTGTTATCGATGCTGAATATGAACACATTGCTATTAATGAAGCCAATAATCTTGGTATTCCAGTTTTTGCTATTGTTGATACTAACTCTAATCCGGATAATGTAGATTTTGTTATTCCAGGTAATGACGATGCTATTCGTGCAATTAATCTGTATTTAACTGCTGTTGCTAATACCGTGCGTGAAGGTTGTTCTCAGGATTTATTAGAAAGGATTGAAGAGAGTTTCATAGAGTCTGAATAATAAGGTATAATTCTAAGAACTGTTATTAACTAAATTTTAAATATGTTGGTTAGAGAGTCTATTATTTAGCTTTTTATCTCTTTCCAACACAGAATGATAAGGAAAAATAATGGCTGATATTACTACTGCTCTAGTTAAAGAATTGCGTGGACGTACTGGTGCAGGTATAATGGAATGCAAAAAAGCGCTTATTGAAGCTAAAAGTGATCTTGAACTAGCTATCGATAATATGCGTAAATTTGGTCAGGTAAAAGCTATTAAAAAAGCGAATCGTATCACAGCAGAAGGTATCGTTTCAATTAAAATTGCTCAAAATAAAAAATATGGTATTATTACAGAACTAAATTGTGAAACAGATTTTGTTGCTAATAATAGTGACTTTAAGGCGTTTAGTGATGAGATTATCACTACTGCTCTAAATAAGCACATCATTAACATCGAAACCCTTCGATCTAAATTTGAAGAACAGCGTGCTGCACTAGTAGCTAAAATTGGCGAAAATATCAATATCCGTCGATTAGGCTTTCTAACAGGAGATATGATCGGTTCTTATTTACACGGCATGCGAATTGGTGTCATAGTTTCTACTACCAACACCGAAAATGAACTTATAAAACACATCGCTATGCATATAGCAGCTAGAAAACCGGAATATATCAATAAAAATGATGTTCCAGCAGACGTTATTGCTCGCGAACATAAAATTCAACTCGATATTGCCATGTTATCTGGCAAATCACGTGAAATTGCCGAGAAAATAGTTGAAGGTCGTATGAATAAGTTTATTAACGAAATTTCTTTAATTGGACAGCAATTTATAATGGATCCAAGCAATACTATTGGTCATATTCTAGAAAAACAAAATGCTAAAATTAAAAACTTCATCCGTTTTGAAGTAGGCGAAGAGTTAAAAAGTTCAAAGTCGATTTCATAAAAGAGAAGCAGTTGCAATATGCAAGTAATCTTAATTTTAAATTAAACGCAAGCAATCTACTTAGTAAAATATTATTAAATAGAACAACAGATAGCCGTACCCTATACTCATCATCTGGATGCGATAATGGTTCGATTTAATCCTATAAAATTCCTTCAAAGAAAAAATGAAATAGCAATTAATACAAAACCTATTTACCAGCGTATTCTGCTTAAATTGAGCGGTGAAATCTTACAAGGAAATAAAGGTTTTGGTATTGATATTAGTGTTTTAAATCGAATAGCTAAAGAAATAAAAATACTTGTAGATTTGGGTATTCAAGTAGGTGTACTTATCGGTGGCGGTAACTTATTTCGTGGTTCGGAGTTGGCAAAAGCTGGCATAAATCGTGTGATAGGAGATCATATGGGAATGCTGGCAACTGTAATGAATGGTTTAGCAATGCGTGATATATTACATCGCGATTATGTTAATGTTCACCTTATATCGGCCATTCAGATTAACGGTATTTGTGATAATTATAACTGGACTAAAGTTGTCAGTTTATTACGTCATAACCATGTCGTAATTTTCGCTGCTGGTACAGGAAATCCCTTCTTTACGACCGATTCTGCTGCTTGTTTACGTGGTATTGAAATCAAAGCTGAAGCCGTACTAAAAGCGACAAAAGTAGACGGTGTCTTTTCCGCTGATCCGCTAAAATATCCGAACGCTATACTTTACGATCAATTAAGCTATGATGACGTACTAAAGAAAGAGTTAAAAGTTATGGATCTAGCTGCTTTTATTTTAGCACGAGATCACCATTTACCGATACATGTGTTTAATATAAACAAGCCTGGTATATTACGGCGAGTAGTTGTTGGTAATAAAGAAGGAACTTTGATTACTAAGTGATATATAATAGAGCTAATTTTAACCAATTATCATAGTCTACTTGGATGACTAAATCGCAGGGATTAATAGCATGATTAACGAAATCCGTAAGTATGCCGAAATTCGCATGGAAAAATGCGTTGATACGTTCAAAAATTATATTAGCAAAATCCGTACAGGCCGCGCTTCCCCAAATCTGCTTGATAGTATTCAGATTGACTATTACGGTCAGATAACACCGCTACGCCAGCTTGCTAATATTATTGTCGAGGATTCTCGTACTTTGGCTATTACTGTCTTTGACCGTATGTTAATACCAGCGATAGAAAAAACTATTATGGCCTCCGATTTAGGACTTAATCCTTCTTCTGCTGGTGCGGTCATTCGTGTACCGTTGCCACCTTTGACTGAAGAACGTCGACGTGAATTAATAAAAGTAGTACGCACTGAAGCCGAGCAGAGTAAGATTTTAATTAGAAATGTACGACGTGACGCAAATGATAAAGTAAAATCTTTATTAAAAGATAAAATTATTGGCGGAGATGAAGATCATCGTTATCAAGATGAGATCCAGAAACTAACTAATGTCTGGATAAAAAAAATTGATAACATTTTAGAAAAAAAAGAAATAGAATTAATGGAGATTTAATTTCTAGAGGAATAAAAGTACCATACTAGATTCTTAATATTATTAAACTTTTAGTATAAAATATTTAAAAGTTACTATAATTTAGTATAACTATTATTTTAAACTAGATAATATCTTTGTATTATTACATAAAGATATAAAGTAATTTTATACAGTGTTTAATAATACTAGATAGTAATAACCATATTAAAGGCTATTACGCTAATAATGATAGCAGTCGTTAACATTACCTTAACGACAGGGTGCTATTTAGCTTTCTATTTTTATCTGTTCTTATAAGTTGAATGAAATTAGTAAAAATTAATGCTTAAGATTAATCTTTACTATAATGATTATGCCAGGCTATTTGAATTATGAGCTATCAACAGTAGATATGGCAATGATTAATATCAGCATATTATTGGGTTTATTAAGATTCTACAACAATATATACCAGAAAGTAGATTCTTTACTAACTCTTAAAAACCATTTTGTTTATAGCTAGTTACTTTATAAATAAAGCATATTCTATCATATCTGGCTATTATCCACTTAATAGTAACCATAATATACTTTTAGTATTTTTATGAATTATTTTAACATTAATGGTTTCTATATAACATATATGTTACGCTTACATTTACTGATTTTAATTACTTCTTTTATTAGACGCTGTTCTAGTTTTGGTAATACCAGAGTAGTTTTATTCGAACTCTAATTAGTCGATGACTGCAATATTTTAATGTATTCAGCTATACTACTTTAGTGTTTGTTCTAAAATATATTACAATAATAATATTATAATAACAAAATTATAATTCTGCAGTATGTGGATATCTATCACTTATACAATCATATATCTTAAACGAATTTTATTCAGATTTATGCACTAAATTTTATACCTCGTTACATTGAAATTTGTATAATTAAACTTCGTATCCTATCCTTACTAAAAACTAACCGTTTATGCCAGTTAGTGTAGTTAGATATAGATTAAGAAGAAAACGATTAATATTTTAATAGAGTAACGATAGTGATATTTTATAAGTTGATATTTATTTTACTGATATCACCATTATGAATAGGTAATCATTAGAATGAATTAATCTAATTGAGTTAAGTAATATAAAATGCTAACCATTAATAGCAAATATAAAAATTAAGCTAACAGAAGATTTTTATTTACTAAGTAAATAAATGATACAATCTTTTTTATCCAATTAATAAATACCAGCTGAATATAATCAGTTACAGACTGTGTGTATATACGGTTTTATATATTTGAAACTCTATTTTTCAGTAAGACTGTGTTATTTTCAGTTAGGAAATACATAAACGCGATGTTATCTGAAAATCAGCAAGAAATAAAAACATCGTCTCCCTGTTTACCAGGCCATGTAGCCATCATTATGGATGGAAATGGCCGCTGGGCTAGAAATCGGGGTAAATTACGTATCTTTGGTCACCAAGCTGGAATTAAGTCAGTCAGACGTGCGGTAAGTTTTGCTATTAACCACCATTTAAGTGCATTAACACTATATGCGTTCAGTAGCGAAAACTGGAACCGATCCAGACAAGAAGTTTCTGCGTTAATGGAACTATTTATTCGAGCACTAAATAGTGAATTGAAAAGTCTTCACAAATATGATATCCGATTATGCGTTATTGGCGATATTTCACGTTTTAGTATGCAATTACAAGAACAAATCTACCGCTCTGAAAAATTGACGCGTAATAATAAAGGATTAACCCTTAATATTGCAGCAAATTATGGTGGACGTTGGGATATTATTCAAGGAGTACGACAAATCGCTATACAGATAAAAGAAGATATCTTACATCCTGACCAAATAGATGAAGATACTTTTTGTCAGGTAGTTTGTATGAATGAACTAGCTCCGGTAGATCTTGTTATTCGCACTGGAGGAGAACATCGTATTAGTAATTTCTTACTATGGCAAATTGCTTATGCAGAGTTATTTTTTACCGATGTGTTATGGCCAGATTTTAACAATGTTGTTTTTGAAAGTGCGCTGAATGCATTTTCTCAACGTAAACGGCGCTTTGGTGGAACACCATCTAATGATACCTCTATATTCTAGGGAGATTTTTTTCTGAAGTATCGTCTAATTACTGCGTTTATCTTAATACCTATTGTTATTAGTGTACTGTTTTTACTACCCCCAATAGGTTTTACTTTTTTTACTTTTATGGTATGTATTCTCAGCGCATGGGAATGGGGAAAACTTGCAGAACTAAATTCAAACAAGCAGCGCATTTGGTTCGCTATTCTATGTAGTTTATTACTAATACTAATAATGCTTAGTATACCAAGCTACCAGCCTTTTATAACTATCTGGAAAATAAAATATATCCTATTAATCTCTTTAATTTGGTGGTTAGTAGCACTGTTATTAGTATTGTTCTATCCTCGTTCTGCTATGCTATGGCATAAATCTAAGCTACTTCTATTAGTATTTGGTATTCTTACTATTCTTCCTTTCTTCTGTGGGATGTTGGCATTGCGTCAGTATCATTATACTATCAATCACTTCACTGGCTCTTGGTGGATATTGTATATTATGGTACAAGTTTGGAGTTCAGATTCAGGCGCTTACATATTCGGTCATACACTGGGTCGATATAAGCTGGCTCCAAAAGTATCTCCCAGTAAAACCTGGGAAGGATTTATAGGAGGATTTATTACCTCTATAGTTATTTCCTGGTTTTTTATTAAATATGCACCACTTGAAACCACACCTCGTAAATTATTGGTATGTTCGATTATGACGACGCTGATATCAGTGTTAGGAGATTTAACTGAAAGTATGTTTAAACGAGAAGCTGGTATCAAGGATAGTGGTTATTTAATTCCAGGTCATGGGGGTATTTTAGATCGTATAGATAGCCTAACTGCCGTAGTGCCAATATTTGCTTGTATGATGTTACTGCCTATCTTTAATATTATCTAATCAAATCATAATTAGGAATACTGATATAGTTATACTGTTTTTATGGTTTTAATCGTATTTATTGCAATATTAAGTATTTTATTATAATGCACAAATTTAGTTATTCCTTCTAACTCGACTTTATAGCATTATAATAGAATTTTTAAATAAGTTTCGAACACATATTGTGGAACTAATACAATAAATCAATAATATATGATTGTATTATCCTCTGGAATCTATATTAGAATACTTAATAAACAATAGATATCATTATACTTGAAAAATAAATTGAGAAATTCAACCACAAAACCGTCTAAAATAATATTGTAATCATTACTACTAGATCTATATTTAATTTTTTCTATTTTTTTAACTAGATTTCTTATTGGTATATCACGAGCTATCGACTAGCAATCAGCTAACACTCTCCTATTTTATCACAGTATAAGATAAAGATGTATTTGTAATATAGAAATTGAATTAGTTGATAGCATTGAAATATCTGATTAACGTTTTTCTTCTATATTTGATAGGCTGATATAAATAAGCAAAATATGATCATTGTATAAAGTATTATCTTATTAGATTAGTACATTGATCTAAAGTTTTACTGAATTTAATTAAGATTAATATTGATAAAAGATAATTTTTTAAATCAATGATAAAAACGTTAAAATATATGATTAATTAATCACTATACACAGCATGTGCAGTTCTTTTAATTCGAATATACGATAATTCTGGATAATTTCATTTAAAAATTAAAGATTAAAATTTATCGCTAAGGTTAAAACAAAGACATCACTTTAAAATTTAGTAGTAAATTAGCTAACAACCAGAATAGGAATTTATTTTTTTATTTTATCGAAGACAATCCAACTGTCATCAGGGAATAAAATATTTATTAGCATAATTCCTATCAGGACTTATTTAGGTCAACCAAAAATTTGGTAACTAATGCTACTGATGATACGCATGTTAATGCAAATTAATAATTTAGATATTAATCTAAATAATCTTAGTAGGTCGATTTCCATCGCTTATAGCTTATAGTATAGGAATATCACTGAAATATGATTATTTATTAATAAATATTAGGAAATAATCAGTTTTAATTTCAATATTATCAATTCGTTCTCTTTTCTAGTTTTAGATAATGACCATTTACTCTTCCTTGTGATAAAAATTTAAGGTAGAGCTTGTATTAATGTTTGAATAAGTGCATGACTTTAATTGCTGTATCAGCTTGATACTTACTAAAATTGTTAATAGGTCTAGCTTTTCAATGATTTCTTCAGGTTATAATAGCCTGAGATTATGTTAGGAAAAACGCACAACTACGATGGCAATGAAAAAGTTGCTCATAGCGTCGCTGCTTTGTATCAGCACCACCGTATATGGGGAAAATGGGTTTAGAATAAAAGATATTCATTTTGAAGGACTAAAACGAGTCTCTGTTGGTACAGCATTGCTTAGTATACCAATCCGTATTGGTGATATAGCGACAAATGAAGATATTGGAAATACTATTCGTTCTCTTTTTTCTACCGGAAATTTTGAAGATATCCGAGTATTGCATAAAAGAGATTCGCTAATTATACAAGTTAAGGAAATTCCAACCATTGCTAGTATTACTTTTTCCGGTAATAAAACTTTGAAAGAAGATATACTTAAAAAAAATCTAGATGCTAATGGTATTCGGGTAGGTGAAGCTCTTGATTACATTAATATCTCTAATATCGAACGAATTCTAGAAGATTTCTATTATAGTTTTGGTAAATATAATACCACTATCAAGACAATAGTAACGTCTTTACCTCGTAATCGCGTTAATTTAACGCTGGTTTTCAGTGAAAGCGTTTCAGCTAAAATTCAAAAAATCAATATTATTGGCAATAACTCCTTCAAAACCGATGAGCTCATATCACTTTTTCAACTGAACGACAAGGTACCGTGGTGGAATATAGTGGGAAATCAGAAATATCAAAAACAAAAACTAGCTATCGATTTAGAATCCCTACGAAACTTTTATCTTGATCGTGGTTATGCAAGTTTTACTATTAATTCTACACAGATTAGCTTAACTCCAGATAAAAAAAACATTTATATTACCATGAATATTACTGAAGGTTCACAATATACGTTTTCTGGTAAAGAAGTTAACGGTAACATGGCTGGACACTCTGAAGAAATTGAACATTTAGCAAAGATAGAGTTAGGAGAACTTTACAATGGTACTAAAATTGCAAAAATAGATAACGACATTAAGCAATTACTAGGTCGTTATGGCTATGTCTATCCAAACGTAGCGATGCAGTTAGAAATAAACAATTTGGACAAAACGTTAAAATTACATATCATCGTCGATGCTGGTAAACGGTTTTATGTCCGATATATAAGTTTTGAAGGTAATAGCATTACTAAAGATTCTGTGCTACGCCGTGAAATACGACAGATGGAAGGCTCTTGGATTAGTAGTAATTTAATTAATCAGGGTAAAGATCGCCTCAATCGCTTAGGTTATTTTGAAGCGGTAGATATAGAAACTCAGCGTGTTTCCGATTCATCAGATAAAATAGATGTTATTTATAAAGTAAAAGAAAGAAATACTGGTAGCATAAACGTCGGTGTCGGTTTTGGGACTGAGAGTGGTCTCAGTTTCCAGTTCAGTATTCAGCAGGAAAACTGGCTAGGAACCGGTAACTCTGTTAGTTTTAGTGGAACTAAGAATGACTATCAGACTTATTCTAGATTATCGATAAATAATCCTTATCTTACAGTGGATGCTATCAGTCTAGGCGGGAAGATCTTCTATAATGATTTCAACGCTGATGATGCAGATTTATCCGATTATGATCTGCGTAGCTACGGAGCAGGTATTTCACTAGGTTTCCCAATAAGCGATAACTATTCGTTAAATTTTATCCTAGATTATGTTCATGATAATCTAAGTAATATGAAGCCACAAGTTACAATATGGCGTTATTTAGATAGTGTTGGTATAAACCAAAAATTAGCTACGAAAAAAAATAAAACAGATAACAACGCTAATTTCAGCGCCGATGATTTCTTTTTATCAATAGGTTGGAGCTATAACAATTTAGATCGAGGTTATTTTCCTACCGTCGGTTCAAATACCAGCTTGACTGGTAAAGTAGCGTTGCCTGGATCTAATAATGAATATTATAAAATTACTTTAGATACCAATCATTATATTCCACTTAGCAAAAATGGCAACTGGGTAATAATGGGTCGTGCTCGTGCTGGCTATGCTGATAGTCTAGGTAGAAAGAATGTGCCGTTTTACGATAACTTCTACGCAGGTGGCTCTAATACCGTTCGTGGTTTTCGTTCGAATACTATTTGCCCAAAAGCAGCATATTATAAATGCAATAGTAATAATATCCGCTATAGTGATTGTGCAGTATATAAATCTAGCGATGCCATAGGCGGTAATGCACTAGCAATCGCTAGTGCTGAACTTATTTTACCAACGCCATTTTTTAGCAATAAATTTACTCACTCAGTTCGAACTTCATTGTTTATCGACAGTGGAACTGTTTGGGATACCAACTGGAAAAATACTAGCGCTACCGATGCGGCTGGTATTCCAAACTACAACAATCCAGGAAATGTCCGTATTTCAAGCGGGATTGCTTTACAATGGATATCTCCGATAGGGCCATTGGTGTTTTCTTATGCACAACCACTCAAGAAATATGATGGTGATAAGTCAGAGCAATTTCAATTTAATATTGGTAAAACATGGTAATATTACATAAGGTAATATGTAGGTAAGAAAATAATAAGGATCACAAGAGCATCAATAGAATATAGATATATTACATGAAATACGTTTTTAACGTTATATAGATTTACATTAAAACAAAACAAAAACAGCATTTAAGGAGTTTATAGTGAAAAAGTGGTTATATACCACAAACTTAAATTTAGCACTCGCCATCTCTACCATTGAAGAAACTTTTGATAAAATTGTTGTAGTTAATATCTTCAGCATTTTTCATAAATTTCTTCAGCGCATTGCAATTGCTAAAAAACTTAAAAATGCATGTAGCATTCAAACTACTGAACTAAAATCTATAGAACGTGATTTAAATAAAAAGACACAGTGTTTTCAACGTGATTGTTTTACAATAAAAACTAGCAAGCAAAACTTACTAGAAAAATTAGTTATAGTACAGCGCGAAACTTTTTCTATAAAAGCGCAAGAATTTGAGCAGGATAGCCATTATAGTCAGATAAAAACACATAATAAGATTCTAAGTCATATTCGAGATGTAGTAAAGAATATAACTATAAAAGAAGGTTATGATATAACAATTAATTCTAATGCTATAGCTTACTTTAAAAATACCAAAGATATTACAGATAACGTTCTAAGGCAGGTTAAGTAGGTCATGTCTTCAATTCGACTGGCTGATTTAGCACAACAATTAAATGCACAATTGCATGGTGATGGTAACATTATCATTACTGGTATTGCCTCTATGAGCAACGCAAAATCGGGACAGATTACATTTCTCTCGGATAAACGTCTTCGTGAAAAACTCTCTTCTTGTCAAGCATCAGCAGTTTTGCTCACTGCTGATAGTTTGCCTTTCTTCACTGGTGCCTCGCTGGTAGTCAGCGATCCTTATCTAACTTATGCTCGTATGGCACAGTTGATGGATACTACACCGAAACCTACCGAAGATATTGGTATCGGGGCAATAATTTCGCCAGATGCGATTATAGGAAAAAGGGTTTCGATAGGCGCTAACGCTGTAATTGAAGCCGATGTTTCATTAGGGGATAACGTGATTATCGGCCCTGGTTGTTTTATCGGCAAAAGTACCCGTATTGGAGCCGGTACGCGTTTATGGGCAAATATCACTGTGTATCATGATATTTCTATCGGCAAAAATTGTTTGATTCAATCTGGTAGTGTAATTGGTTCTGATGGTTTCGGTTATGCAAATGATCGTGGTGACTGGATCAAAATACCGCAGTTGGGAAGTGTTATCATTGGCGATCGAGTTGAAATTGGCGCTTGTACCACCATTGATCGGGGTACGTTAGATGATACTCGTATCGGAAATGGTGTTATTATTGATAATCAGTGTCAAATTGCACATAACGTGATTATTGGAGATAACACTGCAGTCGCTGGCGGAGTTATTATGGCAGGCAGTCTGACTATTGGTCGTTATTGCATGATTGGTGGTGCGAGCGTTATCAATGGTCATATAGCTATCTGCGACAAAGTTACAGTAACTGGTATGGGTATGGTAATGCGTCCAATAACCGAACCTGGTGTCTATTCCTCTGGAGTTCCGTTACAACCAAACAAAAAATGGCGAAAAACCGCTACATTAGTTATGAATATTGGTGATATAAGTAAGCGGATAAAAGCTATTGAGCGAAAATTAGCAAAAAACTAATCAACCCTGTTCTTATAGAGGATAATTCGCGTCACGATACCATTGGCTTAAGAGTTATTATATTCGAGACCTGCTAATTTTATCTTACTAGGATTAGAGTAGGTAATGTTGTTAATGTAACGTTTTATAGACAGGAAGAGTATTTTGATTACTGACACTCATACTCTGTGTATTGAAGAGATATTAGAACTTTTACCTCACCGTTTTCCATTTTTACTAGTAGATCGAGTACTAGATTTTGAAAAAGGAAAGTTCTTACGAGCAATAAAGAATGTTTCTTTTAATGAACCATTTTTTCAGGGCCATTTCCCAGGAAAACCGGTTTTTCCTGGTGTACTAATTCTGGAAGCTATGGCGCAAGCAACAGGTATTCTAGCGTTTAAAAGTGCAGGCAAACTGGTCCCAGGAGAACTCTATTATTTCGCTGTCATTAACGAAGCACGTTTTAAACGTCCAGTACAGCCTGGCGATCAAATGATTCTTGAGGTTGAATTTATTAAAGAGCGCCGTGGCATTGCACGTTTTAAAGGTGTTGCTAAAGTTAATAGTGAAGTGGTTTGTGAAGCATCAATGATGTGTGCCCGTCGTCGAGAAGCCTGAATACGTGATTGATCAATCAGCTTTTATACATCCTAGTGCTATTATAGAAGACGGCGCTATCATCCATTCTGACGTATATATTGGTCCGTTTTGTATTATCGGGTCACAAGTCGAAATAGGTGCATATACAATACTTAAGTCTCATATAGTAGTTACTGGTATTACATACATAGGTAAAAATAATCAGATTTATCCATTTGCTTCATTAGGCGAAGTTAATCAAGATCTGAAATATATTGGTGAACCAACTCGGATCGAAATCGGAAACTATAACCTGATTAGAGAGAGTGTGACCATTCATCGTGGCACGATACAAGGTGGAGAAGTTACTCGAATCGGTAATCATAATTTACTTATGGTAAATACACATATTGCCCACGATTGTATAGTGGGTAACCATTGTATCATGGCAAATAATGCCACACTTGGTGGTCATGTAGTAGTTGATGATTATGCTATTATCGGAGGTATGACTGCAGTGCATCAATTCTGCGTTATCGGTGAACATGTTATGGTAGGCGGCTGTTCCGGTGTCACTCAAGATGTGCCACCTTTTATTATTGCTCAAGGCAATCATGCTAAACCTTTCGGCCTTAATATTGAAGGTCTAAAGCGTCGTGGTTTCAATCGTGCTGCACTCCATGCAATACGAGCCTCCTATAAAATTATTTATCGTAGTGGAAAAACTCTTGAAGAGGCTAAGATAGAACTAGAAAAGTTAGCAAAAGAACATCAGATAGTGAAGATTTTTCTAGATTTTCTATCGCGATCTCAGCGCGGTATTATCCGCTAATTATGTTAATACGACAAATCACTATCGGTCTAGTAGCTGGCGAAGCTTCTGGAGATATTCTCGGAGCTGGATTAATACGTGCACTTCGCAGACATTTGCCAAAAGTACACTTTGTCGGTATTGCTGGACCACGTATGCAAGCAGAAGGAATGGAGAGCTGGTATGATATGGAAGAGCTAGCAGTGATGGGCATCATAGAAGTACTCGAACGTTTACCACGATTATTGCGTATTCGTCGTGATTTGACGCGTCGTTTTATTGCGCTAAAACCCGATGTCTTTGTCGGTATCGATGTGCCAGATTTTACGATTACGCTGGAACGCCGCCTGAAGCGGCGTGGTATCCGTACTATTCATTATGTTAGCCCTTCTATCTGGGCATGGCGACAAAATAGAGTATTTAAGATAGGCCGAGCTACAGATAATATATTAGCCTTTTTATCATTCGAAAAATCGTTTTATGACCGCTATAATATTCCCTGTCAGTTCATAGGTCATACTCTAGCGGATTCCATACCTCTCGATCCAGATAAAGCTGCTGCGCGCCAAGCGTTGGGTATTGCTGCTAATACATATTGTTTAGCTTTACTTCCAGGTAGTAGGAAAAGCGAAGTAGCAATGTTGAGCAAAGATTTTTTGCGCACTGCTGAGTTATTATCTAAACGTTTTCCAGGGCTTGAAATTATCATACCATTAGTTAATCAAGCTAGACGGATACAGTTTAAACATATTAAGGAGTCGGTGACACCAGCGTTACCGGTACGGCTTTTGAATAATCAAGCTAGCCAAGCTATGATTGCCGCTGATGCTGCTCTTATCGCTTCCGGTACTGCGTCTCTTGAATGTATGTTAGCAAAGTGTCCTATGGTAGTAGGTTATCGTATGAAACCTTTAACATTTGCACTAGCTCGGCGGTTACTTAAAATACCGTGGGTATCCTTACCCAACTTACTGGCCGGCCGTGAACTTGTTAAGGAGTTATTACAAGAGGCTTGCCAACCAGATATACTAGCAGAAGCTATAGTACCACTACTTAACGATGATGATCATCGCGCGGCATTACTAACTATTTTTCGTCAATTACATCAACAGATTCGCTGTAACGCCGACGAACAGGCAGCGCGTGCAGTTATAGCCTTGATTAATCGTTAAATATTAGCTTTTTAAAATAAAAAATCTATGACAACCTTATTAATCATAAGTAGAAAACTTATAAATATAAAAAGTAGTAATAGATTTATTCTGATGACTGATATTTTATTCGCTGTTGCCATGTCTTAAAAAGCAATAGCAAAGATAAGAGTCTATTATCAAATATAATATCATTTTATCATTACAAAGTAAGCTATGATGTGGAAATTATTCCAGTTACATCTATAGTTTTACGAATATGGTTTTAACTAAACAATAACACTAATTGCCTTTTATTTTAAATAATTGATCATTTATAATACGATAGTGCATCTTTAATAAAGTTTTTCATTAGTCTAAGTTAAATTTTAGAGTTAAAATAAACCTATCACTGTTAGGCAATCAAAATAATCTCAAAAAAACTTTTTAATATATCATATATATGTCAGAACCACGCTTTATTCATCTTCGTGTACATAGTGATTATTCCATGATAGATGGACTAAATAAGATCAGTTTATTAATAAAAAAAACTGTAGCTCTCAACATGCCGGCAATAGCTATTACCGATTTCACTAATTTATGTGGGCTGGTTAAATTTTATGACAGTGCTTGTATTGCTGGTATTAAACCGATTATTGGTGCAGATTTTTTTGTGAAAAGTAATGTGCTTGGCGACGAATTAGCAGAATTGACTATTCTAGCAGCTAATAATATAGGTTATCAACATTTAATCCTACTAATTTCCGATGCCTATAAACGCGGATACGGTTCTTCTGGACCTGTAATTGATCGTAATTGGCTTATTAAACATAATGAAGGGCTAATTTTGCTCTCTGGAGCACGTAAAGGAGATACTGGAAAATCAATAATGCGCAATAATATCTCGCATGTAGAACAGTGTCTGGCATTTTATGAACGTTATTTTCCAGATCGATATTATCTAGAAGTTATCCGAACCGGACGGGTAGATGAAGAAAACTATCTTCATGCTGCGGTTAAGTTAGCAACACGTCGAAATATTCCTATAGTGGCCACTAATGACGTACGCTTTGCTAATTCAAACGATTTCGATGCCCATGAAATTCGAGTGGCAATTCACGATGGTTTTACTCTAGATGACACTAAACGGCCGCGAAATTATAATCCGCAGCAGTATATGCGAAGTGAAGAGGAGATGTGTGACCTATTTGTTGATCTTCCAGAAGCACTAACAAATAGTGTGGAAATCGCCCGACGCTGTAACGTTACTATTCGGCTTAGAGAATATTTTCTACCGCATTTTCCAACCGGAAAAATATCTACTGAAGATTATTTAGTTAAATATGCAAAAAAAGGATTAGAAAAACGGTTAGAATTTCTATTCTGCGATGAAAATCTTCGGAAAGAAAAACGACTTGCTTATGATAAGCGCTTAACTAGTGAATTGCAGATAATAAACCAGATGGGATTTCCAGATTACTTTTTAATTGTTATGGAGTTTATTAAATGGTCTAAGAATAATGGAATTCCAGTTGGACCAGGTCGCGGATCTGGCGCAGGATCGCTTGTAGCCTATGCATTAAATATCACTGATCTTGATCCATTAGCATTTGATCTATTATTTGAACGTTTCTTAAATCCAGAACGTGTATCAATGCCAGACTTCGATATTGATTTCTGCATGGAAAAGCGCGATCTAGTTATTGAGCACGTAACAGAAACCTATGGTCGTGATGCAGTTTCTCAAATTATTACATTTAATACTATGGCAGCTAAAGCAGCGATCCGTGATGTTGGACGAGTGCTTGGATATCCTTATAGCTTTGTAGACCGTATTTCTAAGTTAATTCCTACAGATCATGGTATGACGTTGGAAAAAGCTCTCGTTACTGAACCAAAATTGAAAACTATTTATGATGCTGACGAAGAGGTAAAAACACTAATCGATATGGCACATAAACTTGAAGGAGTCACGCGAAATGCTGGTAAACACGCTGGAGGTGTAGTAATTGCACCAACAAAAATTACCGATTTTTCACCACTTTACTGTGATAATGAAGGTAACTATCCGGTGACCCAATTTGATAAGAATGATATAGAATGCGCTGGTTTAGTTAAATTTGACTTTCTTGGCTTGCGTACCCTAACTATTATCAATTTAGCGCTAAACATGATTAACACTAAACGAATACATCAAGGTTTGAAAGTTATTGATATAACTACTATTCCACTGAATGACAAAAAAAGTTTTGATATGCTTCAACGATCTGAAACTACTGCTGTATTCCAATTAGAATCACGCGGCATGAAGGATTTGATAAAGCGTCTGCAACCAGATTGTTTCGAAGATATGATTGCTCTAGTAGCTCTATTTCGACCTGGGCCGTTGCAATCAGGCATGGTTGATAATTTTATCGACCGAAAACATGGGCGTGAAGCCATCTCTTATCCCGATATTGAGTGGCAACACGCATCGCTAAAAACTGTATTAGAACCAACTTATGGTATTATTCTATATCAAGAACAGGTCATGCAGATAGCTCAAGTATTAGCAGGATACACCCTTGGTGGTGCAGATATTCTTCGTCGTGCAATGGGAAAGAAAAATTTGGAAGAGATGGTTAAACAACGTTCAGTATTTAAATTAGGCGCAGAAAATATCGGTATCGACGGTGAACTATCAATGAAGATCTTTGATCTAGTAGAGAAATTCGCTGGATATGGCTTTAATAAATCTCACTCTGCCGCCTATGCGTTGGTATCGTATCAAACTTTATGGCTAAAGAGCCATTATCCTGCTGAGTTCATGGCAGCAGTGATGACTGCTGATATGGATAATACTGAAAAAATTGTAGGATTAGTTGATGAATCTATACGTATGGGCTTAAAGGTATTACCGCCGGATATCAACACTAGTCAGTACCATTTTCATGTTAATTCAAATGGTGAAATAGTTTACGGTATTGGAGCTATTAAAGGAGTTGGAGCAGGGCCTATCGAAGCAATTATAGAGTCTCGTAATCAGAAAGGACACTTTCGTGAATTATTCGATCTATGCGCGCGCACTGATATAAAAAAACTTAATCGCCGTGTACTGGAAAAACTAATTATGTCCGGTGCTTTCGATAATATTGGACCACATCGTGCTGCGATGATGAATAGTCTTAGTGATGCACTTAAGAGTGCTAATCAACAAGATAAAGCTAAGATTGCTCGTCAAGGTGATATGTTTGGTGTATTAGCAAAAGAACGGGAAACTGTTGACGTTTCCTATAGTACTATAACGCCCTGGTCTAATCAGGTAATACTAGATGGTGAGCGAGAAACTCTTGGTTTTTACTTTACTGATCACCCAATTACTCAGTATTTGCGCGAAGTTGAACACTATGCAAACAGAGTTCACTTGAACGATATACACTCTACAGAGTGCGGTAAGATAGTGACTGTAGTTGGACTAGTATTATCAGCTCGAGTGATAGTTACTAAGCGAGGTCATCGTATCGGAATTTGCAAACTAGATGATCGTTCCGGTCGTCTTGATGTAATGTTATTTACGGATACGTTGGAAAAATACCAGTATCTTTTGGAAAAAGATCGTATTCTCATCGTTAAAGGACAGATTAATTTTGATAATTTTAACAGTAGTCTAAATATGATTGCTCGTGAATTGATGGATATTAATGATGCACGTGAAAAATATGCGCGCAGTCTTGCTATCTCATTGAGAGATAATCAAATCGATGATAAATTTATTAAGCGTCTCCGTTTATTGTTAGAACCGTATCGATCTGGATCGATACCAATATATCTTTATTACCAACGTCAAGATGCGCGTGCACGACTGCGATTTGGCGAAACTTGGAAAGTAACGCCAACTAATCGTTTATTGAATGACTTGAGAACACTTATTGGAAATGAAAAGGTAGAATTAGAATTTGATTGATATAGGAGTACTATAAATTTGAATTTTCTTGATTTTGAGAAACCGATTGCAGATCTGGAAGCGAAAATTGATTCACTAACTACAATTAGTTGTCAAGATGAAAGATTTGATATTAATCTAGATAAAGAAGTACGGTGCTTGCGTGAAAAAAGCTTAGAACTAACAGAAAAAATATTCTCTAACTTAGGGGCATGGCAAATCGCTAAACTAGCACGGCATCCAATGCGTCCATATATGCTAGATTATGTTCGCTATATTTTTACTGATTTTGACGAACTGGCAGGTGATCGTGCCTATGCTGATGATAAAGCTATCATCGGTGGTATCGCGCGTCTAGATTCACGACCACTTATGGTTATTGGCCATCAAAAAGGACGTGAAACCAAAGAGAAAATACGCCGTAACTTCGGTATGCCAGCACCAGAAGGTTATCGCAAGGCGCTGAGACTAATGGAGATGGCAGATCGTTTCAATCTACCACTACTTACATTCATTGATACACCAGGTGCTTATCCAGGAGTTGGCGCTGAAGAGCGTGGTCAAGCAGAAGCTATTGCAAAGAATTTACGTGAAATGTCAGGTTTACGTGTACCGGTGATTTGCACTGTAATTGGCGAGGGTGGCTCTGGTGGAGCATTAGCGATTGGTGTAGGCGATAAAATCAATATGCTACAATATAGCACTTATTCAGTAATCTCACCTGAAGGTTGCGCGTCTATTTTATGGAAAAATGTAGATAAAGCCCCTATTGCCGCTGAAGCGATGGGTATTATTGCTTCACGTTTAAAAGAACTAGAGCTTATTGATACTATCATACCTGAACCATTAGGTGGCGCCCATCGCGACGTACCAATGATTGCTGCCTCACTAAAAGCACAACTGCTCAATGATTTATCTGAGCTTGATAACTTAAATAAAAAAGAATTGCTGAACCGTCGATATCACCGTCTAATGAATTATGGCTATTGCTAAATAATTAGCACTATTACATATAATAATCAGAGAATTTAGTATTATTTAGCCACTTCTTGTTCTTTTACCTGTTGGATACTTTGTTATTTTTAGGTCTAAATCTAAGATATATTAGATAATTTCAAGTTATAATATTAAAAATTTTTCGTAAAACTGAAAAATAAAAATAATCTTTCTTTTCAATACAGTATTTTAAGTGAAAAAGCTAAAAGATCTATTAATTTCTATGTTTTAATTAAAGACCAGGTAAAAAATGTTGTTTTATCTTATCAATATCAATCAATAATACTTCTATTCCTAATAAAATTAGGAAAATATGGATACTTTCACTGAAAGTAAACATTTTCTAATAAAAACTATTATAAGCTATTAATGTAGTTACTAATAATAAAAAATTTTATACTGATTTATCTGATAAAAAGACAAAACATCTATGATATTATTGATACTACTCTAAAAAATTTAAATTTTAGTAGTGAAAGTTTTATAGAAAAGTGGCGGTTATTTAGTAGATAGGTTATCCGTTGTGTATATAGTAATTATCAGTTTGATCTATAAATATTTTTATTAAAACTTTGATTTTATGCTATGTAATAATTTTTATTATAACTATTATAATTAAATAATATTAAAAATAAAATATTAATAAAGTTATTTTATATATAAATAATCTTAAGATTTTAACTGTTTTTATAGATATTCTAACAAACTTTAGTAAAATATATTAACTTAAATTAAAACACATGAATGCTTGATTAAGCATATATAATATATAATTACCTTAAAAAATTTATGATGCTATAATTTTATTAAAATAATAATATCAATAGTTTATATTAAAAAAAAAGGAAGCTATTTATCTAACATTCATTACACTATGATATATATTCCTAATAAGATATATACTTTTACGTTAAACGCTAGAAGATTTTTTTTCTAAAATTTAATAAATTTGAATTATTGAAGACATAGTTTCCTACCTGATAGGCAGAATTAGATATATCGGAAATAATTATTGCAATAATAACATCGGATATATTTATCTTAATCTTATTAAAGTAATCATCTTTAAGTTAGCATAAAAAATCCGTGAATATAGCAATAGATACAATTTTGATCTTATTTTTTAAATTTCTCTACAAGTAAATATCATAGTAGAGAAAGCTAGATGTTATAATCTACTATTTCTATTTAATATCTATGTTAATAGAAATTGATAAAAATAAAGCAATAATATTATTGTACGTTTTGAAAAAATTTTCTGCGTATAAAATTAATTTATTAATGCATAATATACTTGATAAACTTATATAAAATATTTCAATTTCTATTTTTATATTCACATATAAAACTTAGTAAAATATTTATTAATTATCTTGATTCGATTAAATTAAAATTAATTTTTTGATAAAATTATATGAAATTTAATATCGTTGAGCGAGTAAAAGCGATGCGTCGTCACGTCTCTACTCGTGTTTCACCTTATCGTGCTCTGTTGCTTGCATTAAGTGGCGGTATGGATTCTATGGTATTGCTAGATATTCTCTCTGTACTATACGAAGACAATAATCTTAACAATAGTGATAGAAAACCAATTTTAAGGGCAATTTACGTCCATCACGCCTTGAGTCGATATGCAGATGAGTGGGCTTCGCATTGTAAGAAGGAATGTCTTCGACGCGGAATTGCTTTTACTATAAAGCATGCAGCTGTCAATATAACATCAAATGGTATTGAAGCTGCAGCACGCAGTGTGCGTTATCAAGCACTTGAAAAAGCATTATCATATAATGAAGTTTTGCTTACTGCACACCATCAGAACGATCAAGCAGAAACATTATTACTAGCACTGAAACGCGGTAGTGGTCCGGCTGGTTTATCGGCTATGGCAGCTGACTTATCGTATTTAGGACATCGTCTAGTTCGGCCATTGCTAGATTTTAATCGAGAAGAGTTAGAGTTATATGCTAAAACGCAACATCTTCACTGGATTGAAGATGATAGTAATACTGATTTGCGTTTTGATCGCAATTTTTTACGTCTATGTATTTTGCCACCTTTATGTCAACGTTGGCCAAAATTTATCAAAACCGTAGCACGCAGCGCGCAACTTTGTGCTGAACAAGAACAGCTTATTGATAAGCTATTAGAGGAAACACTAGCTAGTATCATTGCACCAGATGGATCATTACGATTAACGACATTAAAGACGATGAACGAAAATAAGCGATCGGCTTTATTGCGTCGTTGGCTAGCTAATCTTGGTGTAAAGATGCCAAAACGGGTACAACTGATACACTTATGGAAAGAAGTAGCACTAAGCCGACGTGATGCTATTGCACAATTTAATCTTGATAACCGGCTTATTATGCGTTTTCGAGATTGCCTTTACGTTGTGTCACGTTTACCTTCATTTAAAGATAAGCAAATTTACTTTCCTTGGCCAAAAGAAAGTGAATACTTAGCATTACCTAGTGGGCTTGGAAAGTTATACCGACGTCAATTTGACCTCAGTAGTTTATTACCGGAAAAATCATGCATTTCGGTAATAAAAGGAGAGTTACAAAAAAATAATACAAGTTTTTTCTCATCTATTGATCATGTTATTAATATTAATATTGAGATTAACAATAACCATTATAATATTATTAATTGTAACAACAGTACAGCTTTTAAGCTCACTGTTGTAAGAGCGCCTTCATCTGATGAACAAGTCTCAGTGCGTTTTTGTCCCGTTCATGGTCTATTATATATTGTAGGACGGAGTCGCGGTCGAAAATTGAAAAAAATCTGGCAAGAGCTAAATATTCCACCATGGCGTCGAAAATATACTCCGCTGTTATTTTATAATGATAAACTTATTGCAGCACTTGGAGTTTTCGTGACTTTAGAAGGCAAAGTTCGTGAAAATTATACTCAATGGCATCTTTTTTTGACATCAGAACAGTAATTACATGACAGCTATCTTAATAGAATAATATTACTTAGTGTAATATTATTTAAATAAAGAAATGTTTAATAATCTAATCTTGTTAGTAATCTAATTAAACTAGATTTATTTATCAAAACCTAATTAATCTATTAGCAGATATTCAGAAATAATTTTTATAATATTTCATGTGCTACGTCGATTACTATTTTCATATTATATTTAGTAATATTTACTACCTAATGCTACACATAAATAATTTTGATATTATTGTAATTATTAAAATAATAAGCTTATATTATTTCTTTATGCTTACAATAGTTTGTCTATATTTGTATAATGGACACATACTATTTATTCCTTAGTATTAATAATTAAAAAACTTAACGCGATAACACTTTTAATATAGTATGTTATTGTATTTATAATGTAAAATTTACAAACAGTACTGATTTTTGTTATATCAATTAAGCAATTTGATATTTTTCTGTTTCTATTAACGTATAGTATTTTCTATTTGACGGAAAATTTAGTAAAAATATTAAAATAATAATAGCATTATTATTTTGATTTTAGATTATTTTTAGTATTACCATTCCTTTAAAAGGATATGATCTGATTTTATTTCGTAATTTTAACTTTAATAGAAAAAGTAACTAATATAAAACTATTAATATAATTTAGTGAATATTAGCTATTATTTATGGTTTTGTATCGAATATATTTTTTAGTAATCAAAACTATATTATGATAACCGTATATTTTAATGGATATACTGATATATTCTATAAAAGTTCGATTAAATTTAAATTAAAATATTTATTAACTTCACTTAATATTATTAAGTGATATTTATTTTTTAATAAAAATTTTATGTGTTTATATAGAATATATATATTTCTATTTTAGAAAATATAGAATAATAAATATATTATCAATACTTAAAATTTAAGCTAAAAATTAATTCATAATTAATTCATAATTAATTCATATTTAATATGAAATAAATAAACAATTTTTAACATCTTAGTTATCTGTTTATTAAAAAATTTAAATTAAAATATAATATTGATATATTAATATAATTCCCTTCTCAGGGAAAGAATTAAAAATTAATTTTATATATTTTTTTGATCTCTTATAATCAAAAAATTAAATTAGAATATAAATTTATTGGTTTTTATTATTTAAATATAGTACTATCACTATCAATATTTCTCAAATTTTAATAATAGAAATTAGGAATAATGAATATAATTTTCACTAATATTTCATCAATATATCATTACAATTATTAATAGTAGTTCTAGTTAAATCTTACAATTATTATATATAATATATTAAAACTAAAAACTAAAAATTCATATTTTTAGTTTTTAGTTTTAATAAATAGTTACTTTTATTAAGAAAAATGTACAATTTGTAAAGAAATATTTATTTAAAATAAATAAATATGGAAACAAAATAGTTAAGAGATCTAAATAAAAACAAAATGATAATTTTAATTTTTAGCATTGAAAATTTTATTTATTAGTTTATATCTAATTTATATTGATGAAAATATAAATTATTAGATTCTAATACTAGAAAGTACGATATTTCTATATTTAGAAATATGCTCAGAGATTTTTTCTAATTATATATTAACGATATTTAATTTATAGAATTAATTTCTCATATAAAATTATGTATTTGTTATAAATACAAGTTAAATAGCTACTATTTTATAGTAGTAAAATTATTAGATAATAGATGATAGAATTATATGTTAAAAATTAATTATGATCTGTTAACTAAAGTAAAGATATTAATTTTATAAAATTTTCATATTTATAAATGTAATTTACCTTATCTAAACTTATAATAAATTATAATTTTCAGTAATATAGTACATTACAAATATTAAAAAATAATATATTAAAAAAAGTATAATATCTTTTGTATTAAAGATCTATTCTGAAAAAACTATTGTAAATATTATAAAATAAAGATCTTTAACTCATATTAAACATAATTATAACTTATTAATATTTTCCTTATTTTTATAATGTAAAATATTTTAAAAGCATATTAAATAGAGTATATTTCTCGGTATCTTGTTCTTTTAAAAATACATTATTAATAATAATATTTTTATATTTTAGAAATAATTTTATCGATTTATCATGTTGATTAAAATAAATCATTTATTAGTAACCTTCAATATTTATAATTACAAAGATAATAAAAGCTATTAAAGATTTTGATTTTATCCTATAAACTAATGTTCAATAAGATTGAATGTATTTTTAATAAATACTGATGAATAATGACTTTCTACTAAATATACTATCCTGATATCTAGATGTTATCTCAATTTTTTAAAAAATACAGGAAGAAACATATCTAATTTATCTTAAATTTTTGTCATTTCAGTTGTGGTGAAATACAACAGTAATATTATTCTTCTTTTATTGGAAATAAAATTTTTAAAGATTTTACTAGAACAGAAATTTGATTTTTATAAAAACATCTAAATCATCTTTATATGGCAAAACTTACTACAAGATTATTTTAATAGAAACTATAAATAGATCTTTTTTTAATAAGAATCTTATTTATACTAAATCCTGACTATCTGATTCAAATTAGAAACATTATATTCATATAACTGACTAATAATAGTTTAGGTTTTTATATTAAACTATTAAATTATAATATATTATCTATAATATATAGAGTAACATATAGGAATATTCAATGCAAATTTTACTTTTTTTCTATAATTTTATTTGCTAAATAATCAACAATGGCGTTTAATTTAATCATCTTTTTCTCACCGCTACGCCGATTTTTCTCTTCGATCTCTTCTTTATTTAGATTGCGATCACTTATTATTAATTGATGCGGTATACCGATGAGATCCATATCAGAAAACATAATACCTGAACGTTCTCTTCTGTCATCAAATAAAACGTCAATGCCACGTTCTTGTAACTGGTGATAGAGATTTTCTGATATCTCCTTTACCCGTAAGGATTTATGCATATTTATAGGCAAAATTACTGCATTAAAAGGTGCTATAGACTCGGGCCATAAAATACCTCTCTTATCATGGTTTTGTTCAATAACAGCTGCTACTATGCGAGTAATACCAATCCCATAACAACCCATCATCAGAGTTTTATTATGACCATCTTCTCCTTGAACAGTAGCTTTCATCATTTCTGAATATTTAGTACCTAACTGAAAAATATGACCAACTTCAATACCATGCTTTATGTGTAGTATACCATTACCGTCTGGACTAATATCACCATTAACAACCTTACGAAGGTCAGCTATCTGCGGAAGAGGCAAATCTCGATCCCAATTAATTCCAAAAAAATGTTTTCCTTCGGAATTAGAACCAGCAACAAAATCACTCATCACTCCTACGCTGCGATCAATAATTAATGGAAATGGCAAATTGATAGGTCCAAGCGAATTGGGACTAACGCCTACTGAAAAGAGAATTTCTTCTTCGCTAGCAAATGTTAGTGGGGTAGAAACCTGTGGCAACTTTTCAGCTTTTAGGTAATTAAGTTGATGATCACCGCGAATTATCAGGGCTATCAAAGGATATCCAGTATTTTCGTTTGCATACACTAGAAATGTCTTAACAATTTTTTCTATAGGGAGAGAAAATTGTGCTGTTAGTTCAGCAATAGTAAAAATATTAGAAGTATCGACAAGTCGTATATCTTCACTTGGTATAGCACGTGAAGTTTCCGATGATATCGCTTCAGCTAGTTCAATATTAGCAGCGTAATCAGATACTGTTGATAAAACAATATCATCTTCACCGCTACTGGCTAGTACTTGAAATTCATGTGATGCACTACCACCAATAGAGCCATTATCTGCTTGAACTACATGAAATTCTAGTTCCATACGAGTAAAAATAGTACTATAAGCCCGATACATAGTATCATAGGTTTCTTGTAACGAAGTTTGGTTAGTATGGAAAGAATAACCGTCTTTCATAACAAATTCTCGCGAACGAATAACACCGAAACGTGGACGTATTTCATCACGGAATTTAGTTTGGATTTGATAGATATTTAGAGGTAGTTTTTTATAGGACGTAACTTCATTTCGAATAAGGTCAGTTATTACCTCTTCATGCGTTGGACCTAAAACAAATAGTCGTTCGCTTCGATCGGTAAATAATAGTAGCTCCGGACCATATTGTGCACAGCGTCCACTTTCTTTCCATAGATTCGCTGGTTGTACTATCGGCATTGACACTTCAATAGCACCAACATTATTCATCTCTTCACGCACGATATTTTCTATTCTATGCAATACACGTAAACCGGTTGGTAGCCAATTGTAAAGACCGGATGCTAACTTACGAATCATTCCAGCTCGCAGCATTAACTGATGACTAATTATTTCCGCATCAGTAGGGATTTCTTTGAGGGTTGAGAGTAAATATTGGCTAGTACGCATATTAGTTAAGTTCCATAAAAGTGATTAGTATCGATACTCCTTTAGAAAGAAATCAAAAAATATTAAAATACTATACTCTATCAGTACTTGTCTATAGCAAAAACGATAGGATATTTGCTATGCTATCTTGAAAATACTGTCAATATTTAGCTTATTTTTGATCTTTTTAAGTCATCGACATTACGTTTAGTATTTAATATAAAATATCAATTATTTTAATTATAACTTAAGATTAGATACTACTACGCTAGTAGATATCAAAATTCAGTAATTTTAAATTATTATTTCAACGCTAATATCAATTAATATTGATAAGTAGTTTAGCGATATAGTCTATGCTTTTAAAGAGAAAAAATAATCTATATAATCTATATATAGTCGTCTAATGATATTTTATAATAAAGAACAGAAAAATATATGAAATTCATAAGATCTAAATCGATTCTGCTATTATTATAAGATAATAGTACATAAAAATAATTAATACTACATAAAATTAATCCCTAATTGATTTAGAAAAATTTTATTAATGATAAGATTAAAGTATGCTTAATAATAGATAATTTTAATAATTAGTAATTAACTATTTTGTGTTGATATTTTTTATATTAATTAATAAAAAATAACTAGTTTTACATCTAGGTTATTATATCCAACATTTTTCTAGAATTTTATATTGAAAAGATATCCCTTATTAATACTAAATTATTTAGATAGTAGTTTTGATACTCTGTCACATAAAGATTTTATAAGGTCTTATCAGTATTATTGTTAATGAACATTAATAGATATAAGACAAACACTACTGAATTTTATTAGATATATATAAAATACCGAAAATACTGTTCTTAATAATAGTATTGTATAATTAATATAGTTTTATTATATGCTAATGTATTTTTATCTTGTCAGATTTTATAAGTCTAATAACAAATACTATTAATATATTATTGTAATAAATATTACAATCCTAATGTAAATTAGTCCCGCATAATTTTTTATATCAGTACTTTATTAAAGATTTAAAAAATAATTTATCGCTGATCTTTTATAATATTTTAATTAACTTGAATAGGTTCCAAAAATGCTTTTTAAGCAGATAGCTAATAAAAATAGCAATACTTATTATTAACGATAAAATTATGCTATTAAAATTGATTGAATCATTAAAATAATACGAGCAAATAGTTTACTAAAACTAGAATAATAATAAACAATATTAAATAAAATACTTTTATTAACTTTGATATTGAACTACGAAGTTTAGTATCATTGATAATATAATCAGGTTAATTAATACAAAGTAATATACTAATACATAAGTTAATAACAAAAATAAAATATGATATAAATATCGTGATCAAAGTTAATTATACTTTTCAATAAAATATTAGAATTATTTTATAAGATATTAATAAACCATTTTTACTTTTATCTGATATTTCTTAATATAGGTACTAATTAAAGTAATATATAATGTATTTTATTTTTTTTATTTTGATATAAACAAAATATGAAGATTTTCGATAGTAATCTTTATAGATCAAAAAAATATTTTATTTTTGTTATTTTATTTTTAATAAAAAATTCCTTGATAAGGATTAGGATTCAATCACTATTTTATCTTATAATATTTGTTATATTAGTAATAAATAATACATTTAAAGGAAAATATTTTTGGATATTTCAATAATATAAAATATAATAGATTGTATTATATTTAAAATATGCCGTTAGCTACTATTCTATAATAGTAATTTAGAGTTTTTAGCTAATGTATTATTCAATACGATTTATTTTGGGCGCTATAAGATTTTTTAGTTAATTATCTACTTTAACCTTTAGTTATATCAATTTTAATAATTCAATAATCTGATGGGTAATATAGCTTCAATTACATTGTTGAGTTTTAATAACAATATAATATTACTCTACCATTTTCGAAGAAAATAAATTTGAATATTGTAGTTGAATATAAATTCAATAGCAAATATTGATCTCTGATCAGCTAAATTCGAAAAAATTAGTATTATTAATAACTATTGTTAATAGATATGGGTTACTACAGTAGATTACTACAGTAACTTATTTTTCATAAATAAGATATATTAATGATATTGAAAATCTAATCGACATAGCTGAAGAACAAATAAAAAGTTAATATAGATTTCATTAATTGTCTATATGCCCATCTTAAAATTTAATTAATGTAATATCATTATTATATTTACATAAATTTTATATTTTATATATACATTAGAACCTAATATAAATCAATATTGAAATAAATATATTTCAATCTTATGAGATTTCTTATTGTTAAAATATAAAAATATAGATAATTAATAATTATTGGTTTTTATAGCATAGTTTTATGTAATTTCTATATCATAGAAGCCTTATAATAACTAAGAAAAAATTAAAATTTTCTATGAAAATAATTACTCATCAATCTAAACTAGCTTCTAATTATTTAGAAACAGATAATAAATCTATCTAATTCTATTAGATAGATTTATTATCAACAGATCGTACTGTTAATTTAAATGATATCTATTTTATTTTATTATTTATAGATTTTAGTTAAAATCTTATCTCGGAATACAACTAGCAAAAACTAAAAAAAGATATTACTAAATGTGAAGCGAAACTTGTATATCAAAATATTTATTTCTACATGAGAAGCACTAAAATGGTCAATACATTACCAACTCAGATTGTAAAGATTAACATATAAATATTAGCAAAAGTGAAAATGCTAATTTCGAAAGATAGCTCGTTAATAGATTTGTTGTTAATAGTTTTTTGTATTTCAAGCTGACGTTAAACAACGTTAAAAAGATATATAATTAATATTAATTAGTTACTTAAAAATAAAAATATTTCCTTGCTATTTCAGAGAAATTCTCTATAATAATTTCTATTATCATTTATACTATTTCTATAGTAAATTCAAAGATGATTGATATAGATATAGATAAATAAAAATCGATCAAATTAACTTGTATTAGTTTGATTTATATAATATTTCTATGGTGCGGTAGTTCAGTCGGTTAGAATATCGGCCTGTCACGCCGGGGGTCGCGGGTTCGAATCCCGTCCGCACCGCCACTTTAGTTAAATTTTTCACTAATATTTAAATATTTATTTTTATTATTTTTTATTATAAAAATAATAAAAAAATTAACTATGTTTACTATCTCAAGGAATAATAAACAAGCTTATATAATATACTTTATAACTTATTGAATCTCTTATTAATTAAGAGCTTATAATAATGCAATTTTGAGAGGTAGTTAAAAATAAAAACAACAGAGAATTGAATTTAATCTTTTAATAAAGAAGTAAAAAACTCAATAATGTAAGCAGTATAATACTTTTAAATAAAAGAGCAATATTAGCCATCAATTATAAAAAGAACTTATTAAAACTCTAGAACTGATTCTGCTAAAAGAAGTGCAAGCTGCTCTTGAATTAGTTTAATTAGCTATTATATTTTTAGCATTTAATAGCTAATTAAAGATTCATCTTTTTTATAATACTTATCTAAATAATAACTTTATCTGTGACTTAATTCTATATTACTACCTCATACGTGAAAGCAGACTGCTATTAAGAACTTATTATTATATACAAAATAATAAGAAGAGATAAATGCTTATAAAACTTTAGTGCGAATCAATGTAGCTTCATGCTATGATCTTTTTAATCAAATTTAAGTTTAATCTCTTCGAGATTACTCTATGCTAGAGCAAAAATATCAATACAGATCTATAATCTATAGTTTTCCTTTCAAAAAAAAGACAGTGATATTTTAAAGTTTAAGCATAAAGATCATAATTTTTAAAAAAATTTCTTTTCTTTCTTAATATAGAAAAAATATGCCATTCCTCGCCTGGAGGTGGATAAAGATTTAATGTATTTTTCAAAGTAATATCATGACAGCGAAAAAAAAGATTAATTTTTCGTTCTAAACTTAGTTTTGTTGGTAGGCTAGATTTATTTTTTAACCGTAACTTTTTAATTTTATTTTTGTAAGCAATAATAAAACTATCTTGTGGTAATAGAGAAGTAGCAAAGTTTAAATTACTCAAAGTATATTCATGGGCAGGACAGATAATAGTATTAGATGGAAATTGATTAATCTTCTGAAAAGATTTATACATTTGTTCAGGTGTACCCTCAAATAGGCGGCCACAACCTGCGGAAAAAACTGTGTCTCCACAAAAAAACCAAGGTGCGCTATAAAATCCAATATGTCCAAGTGTATGACCAGGTAATGTTATTATACTGAAGTAGTAATTAAGCAATATTAGACTATCGTTTTCACTAACTATATGTGTTGCTCCTTTTGAACGAGTTTCTTCTGGACCATAGATTGGTATTTGGAAATTTTGTAATAATCTAGCAACTCCATCTACATGATCTTGATGATGGTGAGTTAATAAAATAGCGACAGGTGTCAATTGGTAGTCGGTTAGTACCTTTAAAACCGGTGCTGCTTCACTTGGATCGACTATCAAACATTGCCTATTTTTATTGTATAAAATCCAAATATAATTATCTACTAATGCAGGAATACTAATAAGATACATTTATTAAATTAATTATCTTTCTATGAAATTTAGAAAACAGATTAACATAAAATTAATAAAAAATAAAAACGGTTACTAAAGAGTTGATTTCATAAAATAATATTTCTTATAACGATTATTATCGTTAGACGCTAAAGCAAAACTTGAAAGTCTGATAGCAAAACTATTTAGTTTTTATCTGCTTAAAAATTAATACGTTGAATACAGATCTAAATACTATTAATCAGATAATTTTACTTTATTTTTGTCAGTCAGTCTTTTAAACAAAATCTACTTAATCTTATTTAATACAATCTAATAACTATTTTACATATGAGGTAATTATTAGATTAATTTATACTATTTAATTTTAAAATTTTATGCTGTATGTATTTTTAGTATTGCCTTGATTTTTCTAGTGAAAAACTACTTATCATCTATATTTCAGATATTAATTACTTTAGTATGTTTGCTATGTAATAATATACATTTCTTTTTAATCTAATATTAATAAAGAATTTAATATTTTCTTAAAAATTAAGAGTTAATGTTATCCATAATTCCTAATGGTTTTGTATCTATTACACAAAAATAAATTAATTTTATCTATTAAATTATCTCTAGTTTACATCTTCATAAGATAACCAAGATCCTCTAATGTCGGATGGCTGGCAGAAATACGTGCTAATTCATCGCAACGTTCGTTTTCTGGGTGACCTGAATGACCTTTTACCCAATTCCAATGAAGTCTATGAGGCTGAATAGCTATGTCTAATCGTTTCCATAAATCTATGTTTTTTAAAGGTTTATTATCTATAGTTTTCCAACCCTGCTTTTTCCAATTGTGTATCCATTCAGTAATTCCTTGTCGAACATACTGACTATCAGTACTTATAACCAATTCACAAGAATCTGTTAAAGCTTCTAATGCTACAATCGCCGCTATTAGTTCCATCCGATTATTAGTAGTTAGATAATAACCTAAACTAAAGATTTTTTCATGATGTTTATAACGTAGTATAGTACCATAGCCGCCAGGACCGGGATTACCTAAACATGAACCATCAGTAAAAATTGCAACCTGTTTTTCCATCTCTGGTAAATTTTCTCCATATCAAAAAGATAAAAAATCCGATATAAATAAATATTATGAGTACTGATATTATACGACAAATTGTTTTAGATACAGAAACTACAGGAATAAACAAATCAGGTGCCCACTATGAAGGACACCGGATTATCGAAATCGGTGCAGTAGAAATTATCAATCGCCGCTTAACAGGTCGATATTTTCATGTTTATTTAAAACCAAACAGACAAATTGATCTCGAAGCATTTAATGTGCATGGCATTAAAGATGATTTTTTGACAGATAAGCCGACATTTTCCGAAATAGCTGATGAATTTCTACATTTTATCTGTGGCGGAGAATTGATTATTCATAATGCTCCATTTGATATTGGTTTTATAGATTACGAATTTAGCATGTTAAACCGTAACATCGAAAAGATAAACACTTTTTGTAAAGTAACGGATAGTTTACTTCTGGCACGAAAAATATTTCCGGGTAAACGTAATAGCCTAGACGCATTATGCGATCGATACTTGATCGACAATAGCAAACGTAACCATCATGGCGCATTACTTGATGCTGAAATTCTAGCAGATGTTTTTCTGTTGATGACTGGTGGTCAGACTGCAATAAATTTTTCAATAGAAAATGAACAAGAGCAACATAGCATAGGCGAAATTGTAAAAATTAGACGGGTGAAGCGCGATAAAAAAATGATTAAAGTCCTCTTTGCTAGCAAAGAGGAAGTGATAGACCATGAGCAGTATTTAGATTTTCTTCAAAAGAACGGTGGTATCTGTATATGGCGATCGGAAAAATCTAAATAAAGAAAATAAATTATTCTCTTATAGCGAAATAAATATAGGATATTGAATTTTATTGAAAATAATTTCCGGATAAATAAAATCATTTTTATAAATGACATTAATGTTAGTATTTGTTTAATTTTTAAAATAAAAACAGAGTTGAAGTAATTTAATTAATTAAACAATCAACTCTTTTATTTATAGTTTTATTTTATTAAAAAGAAAATAGATTAGGTAGAGAATTTCTATTATATTAAGTAATTATTCAAATAATACTAACATTCTAATATTATTTCTATGATTAATTTTTTTAGATTAATACATCATAAAGATAAACATTGTTTAGGATAGTATATATAAAGTAGTATTATATATTTGATCATATAGTTTTATTGTCCCTTTCTATTAGAAATAGATTAGTTATTGCTAATATAAAATACATTTTTTATTAAAACCTTCTGGTTTTGTTTGTATAGTATATAGAAAAGTTTGTTATAAAATATTTGATAAAATCGAACAAGTAACTTATTAGTCTTAATGAGATATAGATAAAATTCGATTTCCTTTTAAAAATTAATGTTAGTAAAGAGATTTCCTTATATTTAATTACACAAAAAATTGAAACCACTATCCATAGATATTTCTTTTTTTATAGTCTATGAATATTTCTAATAATTAGACTGAATCTGTGGTTAATTAATATTGTTAATATTATTGTTACATTAACAATATTAACATAATTTTATATATTTTGCTTATTTTTTATCTCACCAAGATTTAATTAGATCTCTTAGTAAAAATGAAACTGTGCATAGATATTTTATAATATTATACATATTTATATATGCCTATATTCTATTAGATAAAAATTTTCGATAACCTAGTATCACTAGTTTGAGTAATTATCAAACATATAAATCTAATCATAAATTTTCATTATATCTAAATAATATAACTTTATAAGCATTATTATAGTACTTATGCTTCATTTTATACATAAAATATAAATAAATCTTATGACTATTAATCACGAGTTTGTCATAATTAATAAAAAATTGAGTTGTTAATAATCTAATATTAAATTTATTGTTATATCGAATCTTTAAAAAATCGAACTTATTTATATCTCTGAAAATTATACGATCACATATGATAATTAATTATTATATGTGATCGTAAACTAGTGTATATCAATAATTGATACTATAAATAATTTTATTAAAGAACATTTTTTAGAAGAATAAATAGGAGATATTAATAGTACAGCTATATCACTCAATTGACTAAAAATATTTTATTTTTATAACATCACTAATTATCTGTATGTTAGTATCATTTAATACTAAACATTATTTTTTTGACCTATAAAGCAATAGATGAACACCTACTACGTAAAATTAAATAATGATATTTTCCGATTAATAAAATGTGCTTATTCTTTCATTTCTATCATTAATAATAAAAAGTTTATTTTCTATGAGTAGCAATTGGAAATAATCTATTTTTAAAAGCGATATACATTAATTTTTACGCTTACACCGTCTAGATTAATCTGTAAATGTATTTTGATTATATTTTTAATAAATTAAAACTCAGTCAAGATACTAGCTTTTATATTTTTATATTAGTAAGTATTAAATAGTCTAGATTTTTATTATTAGTTAATAGATAACTTGACATAGCTTTTATTTTAATTATATTAATAAGGATAATCTATCTAGAACTATAGCAACGCAGATTTATTTTTTCACTTCTATCCGGTCATACATAAGATCTGATTAATAAAAAGAACAGAAAATATGACGGCTAAAAATATATATTTGATGTACTAGAGATATTCTAATTAATAGAATTTAAAACTAACCTTTTAATAGTATTATTAATACTAATCTAAGTAGTTCTTCTATTAAAATATATTAAGAAATAATAAATAATTATTATCCATTAATTTATCACTACTATATAGAAAGTTCTAAAGTTCTATTTTATTAACGAAGATTAACTTCTAACTAAAAATAATTTAAACTGCTAATAAAAATAAGCTTATAATACGACATTAATAAATAAATATCCCTTTATAAAATTTTAAAAAGTTTTAATAATATAAATTATTATATAAATTTAATAAAAAGTAAATAAATCAAAAGAGAATTAATTAATTATTCTATTTCGAAAATAGAATAATTAATTTTTTATAAATACTTACTTATTTTATGCATATAAAATAAAATAATGAATAACTTATATACTCTAAAAATAGAGATAGATAATACATCTATAAAATAATTATCTAATGATATAGCTTAGTTTTAAGTTTTTATTTTTATTTATTTTACACTATTTTATCAGAATAAAAATTAATCTTATTTTAAAGATAAAACTCTAATTTAATTAAAACTATTAAAGGTAAATACTGTAACTATAATAGTAGATATTATCATGAATAGCAATCAGTCTCTTCAGACTGGCATATATCGATTATCTTTTTACTGCTAACTAATATTATTAAAATAGCTAATAAAGTAATTTTCTATCAATCTAAGGTATCTTGAATTAAAAATTAAATTTTAATTTGAGGATTATTATATAATTAGTATTAGTTAATTAACTACTGCAATAGTAATATTTAAACATAAGTTCAGTTAAAACTATGAGAACATCAATGATGTTATAATTTATAAATTTGAGTCTGTTCTTAGCTACTGTTATAGTTTAATTTATATTAAAAATTGATTTTCTTAAATGAATAATAACAAAAGAAAAATTATTTTCTTATTAATTTCTATATTAATTAGTATACAAAAAGATAAAAATTATTAAAATTTTCTAAAAGTTAACAATAAGTAAAATATTCCCGATGCTAATTTTAAAGATATAACAGAAATGTATTATTGCATTACTTTTTAATTGATTTTTTATTTTTTATTTGCTTATTTTAAAGTTTTAAAGGAAAATTCTAAGTATTCTGTTTCGAATAAAAAACTTTTATTAGTTAGATAACAGACTTTCTCTAGAATATCTCTTAATTCTAATTAGCATAGTAAGAATTCTCTATTAGATATTCATAATATTACCATCTGTTCTTTCGTTCTGTAACTAAAATTAGTGATATAGTCATTCTGCATAGCAGAAAAATAATCTACTATCAATCTAATGGTGCTATAGAAAAAATAATATAGAAAGATATTGAAAATAGTGACCTGCTAATCAGCATACATGTATACCTCAAATATTTTTATGATATTTTATCATGTGTTGATTAATTCAATTTTCTATTTAATTACTATGTCAATATTCTAGTTAATATTCTAATTTTAATAAACGACACTAAACTATAAAAACTGCTCTACGAACAGTCTAGTATTCTGGTTAGAATTATTATTAACTTTTATATATCTTAACTAATCTCATCGAGACTACTTGATGACTATCTAATTCAATCTACATATAGAAAAACGCTTAATACGAAAAAAAAACAAAAGAAAGAACAAATAGCTCAGTAAAAAGCGAAAAATATTAATAAAATTAAAATTGAATTAATATCACTTAAAAATAAATATATTATCTTTTATGATATGCCTTCACGTATACCTATTGACTTTTTATAGATTATACATAATATGTGTACTGTTAATATTTGAGTTTTGATTATCTGTGCCGGTATAGCTCAGCTGGTAGAGCAGCGCATTCGTAATGCGAAGGTCATGGGTTCGATTCCTATTATCGGCAACATTAAAGCAATGCAATATTGAAAATAAAATATTTTGCGATATTTTATTTTTTCTCATCTAATCAGCATTACTATTATAAACTATAAAACCGTTCGAATATGTACTTTTAACATTATTAACTAGTGCTATAGTTAATGGTAGACTCCCTAATCCTAATAGCTTTCAAATAAAACGATGCTAAATAGCAATACATATAATATACAATTTTCTATCATCGATAGAAAAATTTTTTATTAATTAATAATACATACGAATACAGACTTATTTAAGAATCTGAATTAATTTTTATTTTTTGTTCGTATCTTTGAGTTTTTTATCTAAAACATAAATTTGATATTCTCCTTAACACTGCCGTTATTTGATATTTTACATTGACTAAAAGAATTTATATCAGTTTTTGCTTTTTAATAATTTGCTTTAAGCGAAAAATATCTATACATATATAGTAATATACTGAATACAATAGCAGATTTTTTCTACTATCAGTAAATGTACTGGCAATAAACAATAATGACTCAACAAGAAATTAATGAGAAATTCATGAATTATACTAGTAACAATAAAAATTAATTCATATTAGCAATAAAATAATAATTGATCAATTCTACTTATTGAAAAATTAATATTTATTTTAATCTATTTAAATATCTTATAAAGATATAAATAATATATTTGATCTTCTAAAATAAAAATAGAAACTTCAATCTACTGTTGAAAATAAATAATAACAAACTAAATATTACTAATAATATTTAGTTAATAATATTATTTTTTAATGCTAAAAATATAAATATATTACTATATTGTAGACTATGATATTCCCTTATTTAATCATTTTTATAATTTTAAATAAAAACAAATCAGTCATAAAGCAATTTTATTGTTCTTGAACTGCTTGATAAAAAATATCTATTATTTAGTATAAATTAATAATAATTAGTTCTACAAAATCAATAATATTACATATAGTTCTTAGAATATATCCTAAATATAAATAAAAAATGAAAGATATATTAATAAATAAATTCTTAGAATATTGTTTAGTAAAATATAAATATATATTAAATAAGCTGGAATTTTATTTTTTTAGCGAAATAAAAAGCATATTCTAATAGAATATATTATATTAACTAATAATAACAGAACAAATAGAATTTAAAGATTAGTAAAATTAGTAAAGAATTTATATTATATTTCATATAATTAAAAATTTTTCTAAATATAATAGAATAATATAAAAGAACAGAAGATATCACTAGCAATTAACTAATATATGCTTAATCTTAAACTAACTAAAATACTTTATTTTTATCATAATAAGATCATATATTTTATTAATTAGTATATCTAAATTATCAGTAATCTTAACTGTATTTTTAAAGAAAAAATAAAATAAAATATTAGTAAACATATTATTCAATATAATAAATATTAATTACTCCTATGAGGTTTACATTAATATGGATTTTTCTATGTAATATTTATCATATAGCCATACGTAACTGCTATAAATTAGTAACTGAAACTTAATGACGAGTAATCTTGTGTATGTCATTAAAACATAGAAGATTTATAATGAATGTTATAAACAAGATAATTTATTAAAAATTGTTTCTAAATGGATACTTTAAATACTTATAATAAAGTCCCATATTTTGTTTTATGTTTAGATATTAAATTAAGCATATTATAAAATATGCGTTTTTAAAGTTACATAAGCAACATTTCTATAAATGTGCTAAAAATAAAATAAGATATACTTAAATTTAGTAATATTTAACTATAAATTAAAATAAAATAAAATTTATAGTTAAATATTACTAGTTGTAACTTTTTATGAAAACGTTTTCATATATTTTCTTACGAGGTATAAAAGCAATTTTATTACTATTATTAAAATAGTAATAAAATATTTATCGTTAGATAATGCTATTAATAGCTTATTTAATAAAGCATAAAATGCTAAACCCTTTATTACTTTATGCTATATTAAAATATGACATATCTTATATCGTATATATTATTGCTTTATTTATTATTCTTAAAATGATAATCTAACAAAATTCAATTACATTATTATATAATAATTACTACAGTTAGATAAAAGTAATTTTTTTAATTTTCTTAATTAATAGATCGATTATACGCTTAAAAATTAATTATTATATTATTTAATACCTATTATGTTATTTAATATAAAACAACATAATAGATATTCCTAAATCTGAGAAGCAAAAAGTAGTTTTTTAAAAAAAAACGAGAATAACATTCTAAATTAGATGAGAAAAGATAATATATATTTATACGGATATTACCTATTGCGATAAAATAACTTTTATCTAAAAAATAATAATTTTTATTAATTAATCTTATTTTTATTATTTAATAATAACAAAAGATAGAATATTATATTATAATATATCATATTATTACTTAATATTATTTTATTACTGTCATTAATTATCAATAATTTTTCTATTAATTAAGACAATTGAGTTTTTATTAAATATACTTAGTACGGTTAGTACATTACTTTAGATAGTTTTAATATACTTTAATACTTGATAAAATAGTTTAAAAAAATAATCAAAAGTGATCAAATATTAATTATTATATAAATTTATATATTTTATCCATTATTTTAATTCGATAAGATTATTGAAGTAATTTCAAGCCTAATAATAATTTTAGCTATTATAAAATATAATATAATGCATACACATGCTACTATTACATTATAAACTACTTTATTTTTTACGAAAAGTTCTTTACTCTTTAGTACACGATATAGTATCAAAATAGCATTATTAACAAGATAAATGAAAGATAATGAAAGATAAAGTGAATAAATCTTATTTAAATATGTAATACCTTGTATCGACTACTAAAATATATACCTATTGTTCTTTATTTACAAAAATATTTTCATTGAGTTTATAAATTTGTTATTTATATTAAATAACGCAATAAAGCTTAGATATTTAGCTCTGTCTTGATCTCACTAACTTAGCTATTGCAATAAATAAGCTCAATAACGATCAAGAAAAAACATTTATTCTATACCTTTATTTGTCTATACAAACATTAAACTGTTTATTTTTTCAGATAAGTGAATATATTTTTCCTAGTGTAATATACATCATATTGATAGTTTATTTCAGTCAGTTTTTCATTAATTAATTTTTTAAAAAATACATAATTTACAACTGATACCATATCTATTTCTATACTATCTTTAATTATATAAATTAGTTATGTTTTATCACTATAAGCGGCCTAATACTCAGAATTAGATTGTTATGAGTACTGGTAAAATTTACTTAATTCGGATTATTTATAAAATCAATCAACATATGACATCGATTAACAGTAGCATAGGATATTATTACTAACAATTTATGATCAACATGTGTAATCGTTTTTAATATAATCGCTAATGGAAAATGTTTCTCTAGAAAGTTAAAAAATAGAAAAATCTAATTTAATTTTTATTAAATTAATGATCGTAAAATCATCAAGGGATTAGAGAAGATCGTGTTGTATAATCACTATTTAATGTGTTTTATATTTATATTTTCTAAATAAAGAACATTATTATATTCTTTATTATAATTGCACTATAACTTAATCAGATTCGTTGGAAACACTATTTAGTTATTCATCTGAGAGTATACATTTCATTAATTTATAATATTTATCTTATACTGTAGACAACGATATAAGAACGAATCCTATATAGAATCTTAATCTTTCTATAAAATATAACAGGTAGAAGATAATAGATAGATTTAGGTAGGTAGATTTAGGGTAAATTAAGTATTTCTTAATGCTTATTCAAGAGTTAACTGCGCTATTATACTATGAATTATGGTGATATATGACAGAAAATTTGTCAAATAATGATTATAGTATTATAAATATCATAATCATTATTCAAAATATTAGTTATCTTTTTTTTCTTTTAATTTTTAACTAAAATAAACTAAGATAAAAGACGATATTATTTTAATAATCATTAATGTAACATTTATATAATTACTATTTAAACCCGTTACAAAATATTCAAAAAAATAAAATTTTATTTATTGAAAATAAATCTATAACCTATAAATAATCTGATTTCAAATCAGATTCAATTAAAAAATATTTTTAATATGATCATCTAAGATAATTTTAGATCATTTATCATTTCAATAAAGTTATTTTATTATAGTATGACCTATTTTAATTTATTATCATCCATATTATTTCTTAAAAACTAATAATAACTAAATATTATGCTATTAAAACAAAATATTTAGTTATTAAAGCAATAGGTAATAATCATTTCTCCCTACCTAAAAAATGTAATATTACATATTATATCAGGTACGATCTTTTATTTTAAAATAGAGTAAAGTAGAAAAATAAAAAAGAGCAATAGTAAACTATTTTGGTATCTTCTTATAAAAATCTTTCTTCACTATAGTATATAAGATACCTATAGCTTTATTATCTACTTCACTCCATCAACTAAGGAATGGAAATGAAACTAAAAATCTAATGATATTTTTTGAGATCAGCGTCTATATAGATATATAATAAGATAATTTAATAATATTTATATCTTATATTAAGGAATATTAATATAATAAAAATTAATTATAGTATAACTTATAATTAAAAATATATTTGTAATTACATTTGTTTAAATAAAAAAGTTAATTTCTTAATTATATAAGAACATATTATAGATTTAGATTTTTATCTAAAAATTATTTTTTAATAAAATATGCTTCGTGATTAATATCAATAATTTTTAATTATTATTCCATTAAATGGATATTTAATATAATTAATTAATACAATACAGATAAGCAAAAATCATTCTTTTTAAGAGAAGTAATAAAGTTTGCTATCATTTGATCTTTTCATAGTAAAAGATATAGTTCTATAGTATATTACTTTTTAGGCTAAAAACTTTTCATGCACGTTACTAATTTTTCATTTGAATTACCCGATACCTTAATTGCTTGCTATCCTCAAGAAAAACGTAGCGCCTGTCGCTTGTTATCGCTAGATGGTCCAACGGGAGCCATATCACATAAAATTTTTACTGATTTGCTAGAAAAACTGGAACCAGGAGATTTGGTAGTGTTCAATAACACTCTGGTAATTCCAGCACGATTATTCGGTAAAAAAATTAGCGGGGGTAAAATTGAAGTCCTTATAGAAAAAATATTAGATGATAAACGGGTACTTGCGCACGTTCGCGCTTCTAAAGCACCGAAGCTTGATACTACAATTCTTTTAGGTGATAATAACAATATTATTACTACGGTAGTAGCTTATCACGATTCACTTTTTGAGTTGTTTTTTAACGATACTCGCGATGTCATAACACTACTCAATGATGTTGGTCATATCCCCTTGCCAAAATATATTAATAGGCTTGATAATGCTATAGATCGTAATCTATACCAGACGGTCTATGGTAATCGATATGGTGCAGTGGCAGCGCCTACTGCTGGTTTACACTTCGATAAACCATTGTTAGCAGCACTACATGATAAAGGTATTAAAATAGCATTTATTACTCTTCATATAGGAGCTGGTACCTTTCAACCAGTTCGGGTAAACGAGATCGAACAACATCAAATGCATTCTGAATATACTGAAGTAACGCAAGAAGTAGTTGATGCAATACTAGCATGCAAAGCGCGTGGTAATCGGGTTGTTGCTGTTGGTACAACTTCCGTCCGTTCGCTTGAGAGCGCTGCCGTTACAGAAAATAATAAAGTAATAGCGCCATTTTCCGGAAATACGCGTATTTTTATTTATCCTGGCTATCAATTTCGAATTATTGATATTCTGATAACTAATTTTCATCTCCCAAAATCTACACTAATTATGCTGGTATCTGCATTCGCTGGCTATCGACATACTTTAGCAGCTTATCGGGAAGCAGTAGATAAAGCATATCGTTTTTTCAGTTACGGAGATGCAATGTTTATTACTCGTAATCCCGCTGCTTCAAAAGAGAAAATATGAGTTTTTATCTTCTAAATCTGAACTTCACATTTATATCTCTATTGAACCTAATTATTTATACATTATTAATAATAAAGAGCATTTATTGAAAACGCTTATAATAAATATACTGCTATAATTAGCTTTTTATACTAACTTGCATAGCTGATAAAAAATACGCTTTTATTAAGTATCTGATCGTTTCTTTAATTATTGAAGGATATATGGAATTTCAATTATTGAAAACTGATGGACAAGCTCGTCGTGGTAGGCTAATTTTTAATCGTGGTGTGGTGGAAACACCAGCTTTTATGCCGCTTGGCACATACGGCAGTGTTAAGGGAATAACACCTGAAGAAGCAAAAGATAATGGAGCAGAAATTATTCTAAGTAATACATTTCATCTATGGCTTCGACCTGGAAAGGCTGTAATAAAACTACATGGCGATTTACATGATTTTATGCAATGGCATGGTCCAATACTGACTGATTCAGGTGGTTTCCAGATATTTAGTCTAAGCAATATTCGAAAAGTTACTGAAAAAGGTGTTTATTTTCGTAGTCCAATTAATGGTGATACAATTTTTTTAAGCCCAGAAAAATCTATGGAAATCCAATACGATCTAGGCTCTGATATTGTGATGATTTTTGATGAATGTACCCCTTATCCATCTGACTGGTATTATGCAAAACAATCAATGGAAATGTCGCTTCGCTGGGCAGTGCGTAGTCGTCATCGATTTGACGAGCTAGGTAATCCCAATTCGCTATTTGGAATTATTCAGGGTAGTATTTATGAAGATTTACGAGATATATCTCTAAAAAGAGTTGTAGAGATTGGATTTGATGGTTATGCTATTGGTGGATTAGCAGTAGGAGAGCCAAAATCTGATATATACCGAATCCTATTACATCTCTGTCAGAAAATGCCAGCTAATAAACCACGCTATTTGATGGGGATTGGTAAACCCGAAGATTTAATAGAAAGTGTAAGCTACGGTATCGATATGTTTGATTGTGCTATACCGACTCGTAATGCGCGAAATGGTCATCTGTTTGTTACCAATGGCGTTATAAAGATTCGCAATGCTCAATATAAAGACGATATCAACCCATTAGATGACAAATGTGATTGTTATACCTGTCGTACTTATAGCCGTGCATACTTGCATCATCTTGATCGTTGCAACGAAATATTAGGCTCACGTCTGAATACTATTCATAATTTGCGTTATTATCAGCGTTTAATGGCAAATTTACGCCAAGCTATCTATGATAATAGATTAGATCACTATATAAGTGAATTTTATCGCCAAACAACAGGTAAACCATTTTCTACCTTTAGGTATAAAATCATACAATAATGAGGAATTTAAATGAATTTTTTCGTTTTTGACGCTATTGCTAATAGCAATACTCCATTACAATCTACTTCTTATTCTTTAGTAGTAATGCTGTTTTTTTTTAGTTTGATCTTTTATTTTATGATCCTGCGTCCACAGAAAAAACGCGATAAAGCACATAAAGAGCTGATAAGCTCCATTTCTAAAGAAGATGAAGTTATGACGACAGGTGGATTAATTGGTCGCGTAGTCAAAGTCATGGACACCGGTTATATTTCCATCGCATTAAATGATACTAATGTAGTAGTCATTAAGCGTGACTTTATAACCACTATCTTACCAAAAGGTACAATGAAAAAACTGTAATAGTTAATTCTTTTTTTTTGAAAAGAATCTATCATGTTAAATAATTAATTTTTATGGAGGTATATTATATTACTACTAATTACTAGTAGTCTTTAATTTGTTTTATTCGTTACTAGATATCTTTTCTGAAAACTTAGCCATATAGATCACTGATACACAGTGTAGCGAGATTAGCAAATTAATATTGATCCGAATCTATAATATGTTATAACAAAATATATGCTTAATAAACGATATTAAAATAATCAATTCTTTATTTTTAAAAGAGCTTGGTTTTTCCGGAATATGTTATTTATAATTAGTATTATATAATTTTTTGAAGTAGTGGAACTAATGATCTTTTTGTAATTTAAAACAGTGATATACGCGGATCCTTAAAAATTATTAAATCTTAGCTAAACACTACTGGTGATCAAGAAATCTTAAATAAGATGATCTATTTGTCATGGTTTTTATGATATTCGAAATTTTAGAAAAATTATACAACTATATGATCAGACGAAATTATTTAGAAATATCTTATAAATTATACTAAAGTTTATTATAAAACTTTTTAATCTGATGTGGCTAAGTGATTTTAAAATAACACTTAACTCCAACATTAATTCAATCATTATTTACAATAAATATGTTGTATATATGTATTTTTATCTGTATACAGATTTGTTACATGATTTATAATTAAACTTTCAGTATTTCTTTATAATTTTACTTTTATGTGGTATTATTAAACTTAATAAGTTTTTATTAACAAAAATTTATTAAAGTATTTAGTACTATATTACCGAAAATAACGGTATTCTTTTCATTAATATCACAATAATAATTAATCGTTTTTGTTTTAAAAATTAGGTACTATCAATTGTTATTAGAGGTATATCTAATCTCTTTAACTTCAGAAGAGTTTTTAGTAGTTAGTGTAATCTATTATCAATAACGCCAACTATATAATTTAATGACTTTTCATTAAAAGTATGAAATAGCTCTGTTCTATTTGATATGCTTTGCTCTAAATAATTTAATGTTACCTTTATAACTAAGGTCATTTCTACTACTGGCTAACAAAGGCAAAAACTTATTTGCATCTTAATTTTATATAGATAATGACACGATTGAGTTATTATTAAATTGATAAGTTATTGATTAAATTGTGAAGCTTTCCTCTGTGCTATTTTACAACCAGATAATTTCTGAGTTAAATTAATTCTATATTAAATATAGAAACTTTTTAGAATAGATACTGTTTATTTTTTCTATTGAAAAGATCGAAATGCATTAACGTTAAGTAATTTTTGATTAACAATCTTATGGTGATCATTAAATCTTTGTTTATATCTAAAAAGATAATGATCTTATTGAATTAACTTACATAGCAATAAATTATTATGTTATAATTTATTTTTATTAAAAAATTTATCTTCTGCTATTTTTAAGGATAACTATGAATGTTATTGAAGGTATTGTTTTAACCTCTGATGCGCGCATTGCAATTGCAATTTCGCGCTTTAACCATTTTGTTAATAACAGCTTACTTGATGGCGCAATTGATATCCTGAAACGCATAGGTCAGGTCAAAGATAAAGATATTACTGTAGTTTGGGTTCCTGGGGCTTATGAATTACCATTAGCAGCAAAAGTATTAGCCGATAGCAAAAAGTATGATGCTATAATAGCGTTAGGAACAATTATCCGTGGTGATACTTCACATTTTGAATTCGTTGCTGATCAGTGTAGTTCTGGTTTGTCAACTGTTGCAACTCGTGCTTCTCTTCCGGTAGCATTTGGAGTACTAACCACTGAAAATATTGAACAAGCTATCGAGCGTGCTGGTATAAAAGTTGGAAATAAAGGCGCAGAAGCTGCGCTGACCGCACTAGAAATGATTAACATTCTGAAAGCAATTAAAGAATAACTAAAAAGGAATATTGTGAAATCAGCTTCTCGTCATCGAGCTCGTGAATACGCTACTCAAGCGCTTTACTCGTGGCAATTGTCACATAATGATGTTGCTGATATCGAAGCTCAGTTTCTAGCGGAACAAGAAGATATATCAGATGTAGATATCGCTTATTTCCACGAGCTGTATACTAGTGTAATAAAGAATGTTCATGAACTAGATAAATTGATGTTGCCTTACCTTCTATCACGTCAATTAGAAGAACTTGGCAGTGTTGAACGCGCTGTATTACGCATTGCGTTGTTTGAACTAAGCAAACGCCAAGATATACCTTATAAGGTTACTATTAATGAAGCTATCAAACTAGCTAAAACCTTTGGTGCAGAAGAGAGCTATAAATTCATTAATGCTGTACTGGATAAGGTAGCTTCTCAGATTCGCTTCAATAGAAAATAGTAGAATACAATTGAAGTAATTATTTAAATTATAACATACATATTATGTATTAATGTAGCCTTTAATCTTTAATAAGGCATATCCATCGGATATTTAATATTCGTTTAAAGTAATAGCAGAATTAGAGATAATTTTACGCTATTGCTAGTAGCTAATGAAAATGGATTACTGTCAGTATAGAGCATAGTTACACTAATGGTAAACATGCACTTTAAAGCATAAAGTACTAGCATAAAATTAAGTGCTTTAGATTCTATCTAAAGGTAATAGCATAAAATCTGATTTTTGTGAAAACATTTTTCTTTTTAAGAACTAGATACTAGTTTTAGTTATAGTTTATTTTAATTAGTTAAATTATCACAATATATAGTTTATTAAGAATAATAATACTATCTAAAATCTATTGTTAAACTAATATTGGTTATTTTAAATATCGTTAACTAGCTTTGTTATAACTTGATAGAGTATTTATATCGATAAATATAATCAATATTATTGGAATATTAAAAACTAATATAGTTGGTTTGATTATAAATTTTCAGATTTATATAGCAGGTGATGTTATTCTCTGGCAAAATATACTTATTTAAGAGGATAATATTGCATGACGATAGATATATTAGCAGACGCTAAACGGTTAATTAAACTCTCTAATCCTTGGCATTTTTTAGCTACAGGTTTTGGTATCGGGATGTTTCCCTACATGCCTGGTACTATAGGTTCATTAGTAGCAATTCCTATTTGGTTCTTATTACTAGCGCTGCCATGTCAGTTTTATTTTCTAACAATTATTTTCAGTTTTTTTATCGGTATTTATTTTTGTCATAAGACAGAATTGGATATAGGTATCCACGATCACGGTTGTATTGTTTGGGACGAGTTTATTGGAATGTGGATTACTCTGATGGTATTACCAGAAAATAATTGGTGCTTGGTGTTAATTGGCTTCTTTCTATTTCGATTATTTGATACTTGGAAACCCTGGCCGATTCGCTGGTTCGACCATAAAGTATATGGCGGTATTGGAATCATTATAGATGATATAATAGCGGGGAGTATTGCTTCAAGTGTTCTGTACTGGATTAGATGTTACTAATCAGTATTTTAATATAAAATAATCACAGTGAATTTAACTATATACTAATATTATTATTTATTACCTTCATATAAGAAATAAGTTGATATTTATCTCATAATAAAAACATACTTCTTATGATGATAAGAACCTTATCATGTAGTGTATTAGATTGCTTCTAGTTCAATAATTTTGTTTTTGAAATATGATTAAATCGCTCTATCAATTATAATTAATATAAGATATCAAAAATATATACTATTATAAAAAGCTGTTAAAACACTTATTTCAATATAATTTATATATATAAAATATGATGGATTATAGTTATTATACTTTTCTATTCAGAAATATATAGAGTGTTTATCTTCATTTCGATTATTTAGTATTTTTGATAAATTTACTTGATATGATCCGTGAAGTAATTTTTTCTAGATCTGTATTAATTAGTTATACTATAGGAGGATTTAAAGATAAGACAATAATTTTAGGTCAGATATAGCTAATATGTTTTATGTTCTTATTCGTTCTAAATTAAATTTAATTAATCCCGTATACGCATATACAATCTATGATCATGTAGATAGATATTATATTAAAGAACAAACAGATTTATAATCATACATCTTAGAATAAATTTTAACAAATGGCTAATTAGACTTTTACTGTATTACGAAAAACTATAAGATTTTCTTTCATAAGAATATAACGTTTAATTTCTCGCTCGTTGGTTTTAAAAAATCTGTGCAATCTATGCTAAACTATATTATGATAACTTCGTTTCAATAAATAGTTTTTTCATAATTTAACTAATAACTTCTTTTTTTTGATTTTTCTGCTGTTATCGTAATAAATCTCAGTAGTATCAAAAAAAGATTAATGTAGTTTATTATAGATAGTTAAGTACGATATTAATCGTACTGACTTAAAATAAAAGATACTTTACTTTCGCTTTATGTTATTGATCTAGCCAATCCTTTATTTTTTTCTGTATTCCTATGCTATCAAGACCAAGATGTGCGCGAACTTCTTCTTGGCTACCTTGCGGAATAAAATAATCTGGTAGTCCTATATTTAATACTGGTATCTGTAATCTCTGACGCATTACATACTCGTTTACGCCGCTGCCTGCACCGCCTAAAATGGCATTTTCTTCAACTGTCACTAACGCTTGATGAGTATTAGATAGATCATGTATTAGTACACTATCGAGTGGCTTAACGAAACGCATATCTACTAAAGTTGCATTGAGTACTTTCGCTACATGTTCAGCTTGTGGTAGTAATGTACCAAAATTAAGAATTGCTACGTCGACACCTTGACGACGTACTACTCCTTTACCTAAAGGTAATTTATATAAATTACTGAGTATAGCGCCGGTACCGCTACCACGTGGGTAGCGTACTGCACTTGGCCCAGACTGATAGTGATAACCTGTATTTAACATTAAACGGCATTCATTTTCATCGCTAGGTGTCATGATAACCATATTAGGAATACAACGTAAGTAGGAAAGATCAAACGCACCTTGGTGACTCTGTCCATCTGCACCAACAATACCGCCGCGATCAATTGCAAATAATACTGGTAAGTTTTGCATAGCAATGTCATGGATAACCTGGTCATAAGCGCGTTGTAAAAATGTAGAATAAATAGCTACAATGGGATTATAACCACCAATAGCTAGTCCGGCAGCAAAGGTAATAGCATGCTGTTCAGCGATAGCTACATCAAAATATTGGCGCGGATATTGATGTGAAAACGTTACCATACCAGAGCTTTCTCGCATGGCAGGAGTAATCGCCATTAATTTAGTATCCTCTGCAGCAGTGGAGCATAACCAATCACCAAAAATAGAAGAATAAGTGGGATATCTATCGTCGCTTTTTGGTAGCTTTCCTATATGGGGATCAAATTTTGGTACTGAATGCCAACTAATAGGATCTTTTTCAGCAGGTGCATAGCCATAACCTTTTTTTGTTATGAGATGTAATAGCTTCGGACCTTTTTTATGCTTCATGTTTTTCAAAATCTGTACTAATCGTTGGACATCATGACCATCCAGTGGCCCGATATAATTAAATCCTAATCCTTCAAACAATGCGTTTGGCATTACTATATTTTTAATTTTCTCTTCAGTACGATTTGCTAGCTTTTTAAATAGCAGAATATCGGATAATTCTTTTTTCCTGTCTTCGTAAATAGTTAAGTAGGATTTTTTTAAAGAAAAAATTTTCGCTAAATGGTTATTCAATGCGCCAACATTTTTTGAAATAGACATTGTATTATCATTTAGAATTACTAGTAAATCAGGTTTGATATCACCAGCATGATTTATAGCTTCGAAAGCTATACCAGCAGTGATAGCGCCATCACCAATAATACAAACTGTGCGACGATCCAATCCTTCATATTCAGATGCAACCGCCATACCGAGACCAGCACTTATAGAAGTAGAAGAATGACCTACCGAGAGATGATCATATTCACTTTCACCACGCCAAGGAAATGGATTTAAACCGTTAAATTTACGAATAGTACTAATACTATCTCGTCTCCCGGTTAATATTTTATGGGGATAAGCCTGATGGCCGACATCCCAGATTAATTGATCAAACGGTGTGTTGTACACATAATGCAGAGCTACCGTTATTTCTACTGTACCTAAGCCTGAAGCAAAATGTCCGCTTGAATAACTAACACTATCAATTAGAAATTGCCGTAATTCATTACATAGTAACACTAAGTCATCTTTAGGCAATTGACGTAATTTTATAGGATTTTTGACTAAGCTCAGTATTGGATATTTCTTTATATTAAAACTCATAACGTACTCATATTTGAAGTATAAAATAATATCATTTATTTTTTATATATTTTTACATAAAATAATATAGCAAGTTATAGCTACTAGTGTAGTACATTATAACTAAGTACTTTGATATACTTTCGTAATATATTCATAATATGAATCCTAAGTTTTAATCCGTGTAATTTCCACTATAAGAAAAGTTAAATAAGTTATTTTAAAAAATTCTTTATAAGAATCCTATTTTTATTAATATTCTTAAGATCGTTATTAATATTAAGAATACTGTCTTGTATTTATAAAATAAGGCTGATAGCAACAGTAAAATAATAAAGATAACACAACGTCGTTGTATTGCGATCTATAGATAATAGTATACTAATACGAACTGATACATAGATAAATGTTCTTATAATTTAAATTAGTAAATTATTTTAAGTCGCTTATAAGAGATCTTTCATCTCTCAGTTAAGACATATAATGCTTATATAAATTTTTAAATTTGATATGACAGGTTGGTTACTTTTATTGCAATACATAATTATTTATTATTAGTTGATTATTATAGATTAGTGAATAGAAATGGATATTTCTTAATTATAGAAAACGGTATATCAAAATTTTTAATTATTGCCTTAATAACTAATTAGTTTATTACACTAAGAATAGACACAATTCTTTTTCCAAAGAAAAATACTTTGATATATAGTCCTGAATAAAAAACGCTTATGGATTAACGAAGATACGGAGGTAATTTTTTGGTACTGTTACTATTTTTACTAGCTATTCCAATAACTATGTTTGAAACTAGTTGTAATATATTATTGTTTTATAATAATATATTAAGCTAGAGTGTAATGTAGTAGCTAGTATAATCTATATTATTTTTTCTTCTGTTAAAGTGTTTTTGAGCCATACTGTGCTAGTTCTACTTTATACTAAATACATTAAATATCTTCTTCAACAAGAATGCACCAGATTCAATCTGGGTAACTATTTTGTTGTAGTTATTTAAATATAATTTTGAAAATTGATATGTCATTTTTTATATATTTTAATTTTATCAATAAATAGTGAAATTACGAGCACTAGCCAAGAGTGTGCTGATAAGCAGATTGACCTTAATGACTTACAATAAAATAATATATTTATAACTTAAAAAATCGAAAAATTGGATTTTTTTATAGTTAAATATCTCACTGTTATATAAAATATATAAGTATGTTGATCTTTAACAATTAAATAAATAATTATCGCTGTAATGATTATTTATTATGAAGTTTATCATTAAACTACTTCGGAAATTATGATAAAAATCAATCTATGTAGTAGTTTTTATAAAATTCTATTAAAAATAATATTCAATATTAAAATAAATATTTAGGGATAGTACATTATTAAAATCATAATAGATGATTGCTAATAACGAATAATATCAGCTTTTTGGTAGTTACTAAAGTTTTTATCCGTATTAAAAATTATTAAGCTCTCGTAGCAGAAAATATCCTTCTCATGATATGAGATTATGATTTTTTCCTGTAAAAGCTATTGTATATAGATCGAGTATCGTGTTATGCTTGAGGTTTTACCTATCAGGACATACAATACTATCATGACGTCGGTAATAACTTAAATAAGAGCATTAATAATGCCATAGTAAATTAATCTGATAAAATCAATTTATTCTTTCTCAAAAGAACAAATTGATTATTTTTATCATAAAGCATATATGAGATTTTATTAGTTTTTCTCTATTAATATAGAAGAAGATATAATATCACTTGACATTAATAATAATGACGATTATTGTCTAATATTAAACTATCTAGGAACCGATTACCATTAATATAGTAGTTTAATGAACTAAAAAACTAATTAATCTTTATAAAATTGATAAAGTATTAAATATCTTGATTGCTAGGTTCTATTTTCTCTCAAGATAAAATATATTACTATATCAATCTGTTATAATAATATAAAAGAACATGCTAAATTATACTAAAGCACTATGTGAGATTTACAATAGTTTAACTGTATGTTACTTAAGTTTATATTAAGAAAGAAGTATATTAGTTTAATTCTTTAATCCTAATAAAATAATAATAAAAAAAGTGAAGAGCGAAAGTGGTATATAACTATTTGTACAATAGTCACTGAAAAATAATATACTTGTCTCTAAAGCAAACGTAAATACAGAATTTAGCAATAACGATATTATCTTGGATATCCGTTTAGAAGATGAGTGAGAAAATTTTCCATTAAAACTGACCGATATAGTGTGATATAGGCGTTACTGTTTTATAAGTTAAATAGTTATTTTTGCAAACTAGATCAGAGTAAATTATGCTTTCTTTGCTGTGATCCAGAAGTAATGAGTCATCTACAAGCTCTTTATTTATAAGAGAACCGTTTTAAAAATATTAAAAGTCTACTATTATCCTTAATTTTTACTAATAGATACTTTAAAAAAGACGATTAAATCTTATATTAATTTTACTTATTGCTTACTTATTACTTGTCTTGTAATATTTTTCTGTATGATTTACTCATATTTATTAACACTCTGGTTTTATTTATTATTGATCTTTACTTTGTAAGTAATACTAAGTATTAATGAACTGTAGTATACCTTTATTAATCTTTATTAAAGATTTATATGAAGTATATATAGTATATCACTCTAATAGTATCTATTAGACAGAAAAATAAAAATGATATGTCTGCAGTGTTTCTGCTCATATCTTTATTTAATTAAATAACAGCGGATTTTTTTAAATATAGTTTATGCTTACCGTTTGTAAGACATAATATAATATTTTTACTACGCTACTTTTATACACATATTATGTTTATAATTAATATGTGCTATATTAGAAATAGAAATAGTGAATTTTAAAAAAAAAAGCGAATGCTTATAAATAAGCAATTATAAATAGTGACTAAAAATAAACCATTTCTTATAATTTCTAAGAACATTGTATAGTAATATAAATAAAATAAAAATTTATTTTATAGTTATTAGAATTACAAATAACTTCCTATATGTTCTTCTAGAAAAGAACAAACAATTTTCTATCATTAATAGGTCATTATATCTATAATAAAAGATTTTTTATTATCAGTAATAAATACAGCTAATATATTATATATATCTATATAAGTAATTCAAGTGTAATACTAAGGAAGTAGAACTATTATTTTTTTGGATAAAAATAAAAAATTTACAGTAGTAAAAATACTAATATTAAAAAATAAAATAAATTATGATTTATTAAAAAATTTACTAGACTAATTATAGATATAAAATTAAAAGTTTAGTTTAAATAACTATGTCATCGATAAAACTTATAAAAAAGTAATCACACCTAATAGATGACTGCGCTACGAAAATAGTAGAATTGAATATCATAATATTCCTGCTATATTTCAATTTTTACTTATTTAACGCTGTACATTATCCAATTTATTATTAAGCTATAATAGAGTATAGTGTTGTTACTGTATACCTTCCAATAATAAATAAAAATCTCAGTGATGCCTAGGTTTGCTTTATCATGCCAAACTAATTTACTATTTTACTATACAAGTCAATATGGAAATTTTTTCAGATTATTTAATCCTTAATATAAGGACATATTACAGAAAAAATCATCACTATAATTTATATTTAACTAATTACTTATAAAATTGAATGTTATATAAAATATATGAATATGAGAAAAAATAATTTAGAGGTAACTATTAGGTTAATCGTAGTTCTATATGAATTATTATTAATAATATTTATTACTATATAAAATTATTCTAATTATTATAACGATACAATATTAATTTCTTTAAAATTTATTTTAAATACTTTCTGTATACTATTGATATTAAAAATAAATCCATCTCTTTTCTAGAGTTATATCTTAATTTTTTATTTTTTAATAAAAAGAAAAATTAATTATATTTTTTAAATAAAAAATAAATTAATTACTAGTAACACACTGATGAATATAATAGAAAGGTATAATTAACTTATTTACTTCAAATAGAAAGCAATTCATAGCAATATAACTAAATTTAGTGAAAATGATCTTAGTTCTATTGATTATCAAATAATTAATATTTAATTATTTGATAATCAATAAAAATTAACTACGCTTATTTTAATTATTTAAGCATCAAATAATTAAAATAAAATAAAAAACAAATATAGTAATTTTTATACAAATAAAGGATTGTGTTCTTCTTTTATTAAAGATTTATTGAAAATATGCTAAATAAAATACAGTTTATACGACTGCTAAAATTACTAGTAATGTAATCAGAATAATGTTATCCTATATATTGCTACATCATGATAAATAAGATCATAAAAATAACAAAATTAATGAAACTAAAGTTATAGATTCTAAATCTATTAATAAAAATATAAATATAAATTTTGTTATAAAAATTAAATTAAAATTACTTATTTATTTTTAAATTAAATGTAATAAAAAATTTAAACTCTTATCATAAAATTTTCAAATAAAATAAGAATCACATAGATACTAACTAATATAAAAAACTAAATAACAATGCATTCAATGCATTGTTATTTAGTTTTTTATTTTTGATAATTAAATTATAAACTCACAAAAATTCAATATGGATAAAAATCGATACTTAACAGGAATAGCCTAGGCTAAATTAAAATTAAATAAAGATTTTATTAGTACTATAAATAGCAAATATCGTTAAGTATCTCTATTACAGGTAATATATTAATATAAAAGATGCTTAAAATATCCTTACTTACTCATAGATAATGTAGTATTTTTTAATACTATTTATATTAATAAATAGATTATAATTAATTTTTAGATAAAAATAAAATATTTTATTTTTATCTAACATCGTTATATACATATTCAATCTCAATAAAAATAACAGTTTTAATACGTTCTATTTCTTTTATAGAATAGAATAATAATAACATTGCGCCAGCATATTTCAATATATTAATATAATTTATATACAGTATTTTTATAAACAAGTTGTTCTTGCTTTGTTCTTCATAATATATTTATTTATTAAAATATGTTACAACAGAAAAGTAATGGAGCAGTGAAGAACAGAAATTTCTAACTCTAGAATAAAAATTCTATAGATTAAATATTAAATTAAGGTTCTATTTTTTATTAAATATACTAATTTATGATCTGGATTTTTATAATAAAACATTTAGTTCTAACATTGCAATATCATCACATACTTTATACACATACTCTATAAACAGATAACTTAGATAAGTTTTATATTATTTTACTCTTGGTTAGATTACATTTTTTATAATACTAAAAGCTAATTAACGCTCTTGTAATATTAACAAATAAGTATTTTTCCAGCTGAGTTTGCATTAATGGTTTTCAAAAAAAAAGAAAACTTCTATTAATTTCATTATGAAATACTACAGTGCCTCTATATAATATAATGTTCTGAACAATCTAATAAAATATAATTTTATTGATACTATTATCATCTATAAATCTATCTAATAGAAGATTAAAATTTTTTCTCCTGGTAAATATTTTAATAATAAAAATTTAACTATACAATAGAATTTTAAATAAAATTTAAAATTTCAATTATGAATTTGAATAATATCTCAATCAAAAACTATAAGAAGAAATAAAAGATACTTATATCGATATCATGTTAAATATGATAAATATCAGAATAACTAAAAACATTTTATTCTGCTAAAATAAAAAGTACGTTACTATAAACTTAATAGTTTCCATGAATAAAAACGAAGATAAATATACCGATTTTATGCTAATAATGAGCTAAATCGGCATAATTTATTAATTTTTGAAGAAATTTTATCAGTCATAAAAACAAAAAAACTTCATATTCAGTATTACTTTCCTGGAAAATCTGTATAATACTACTAAATTTTCTGTTAAACTGAAAAATGAAAAAATATCAACTGCTTTATTTTTATATTATCTTTATTTAAAATTTAAAGGTTTTTATGATCTTTTAAAAGTTGTATACTAAGTACATAAAAATAAAATACAATATAAATGCTATTTTCATCTATATGAAATAATTTATTCAAAATTTTTTTCAACGTGAATAATATCAATATTATTAAGATAATAACAAATGATAAATATATATCCTGAAACATCAAATGCAATGCTATTTAGTAGTAAATAAGAAACAGCTCTACTGTAATAATCATATAAGATGTTTAAATAGTAAACACTATTCCGTGTCAATATTAGTCTTCTTAATAGAAGCATTCATCCAAAAATATAAATAAAACAAATAAATCGTACATCAGCGCTTTGATTAAAGGACTATATCTACCTATGCATATATTAAATATATTTTTGATTTATATAGAAAAATAAAATACTACTATACTAGTATAGTAGTATAGTAGCATAAGCAAAGACAGTTAAGATCTCACTTATTAATATTCATATGATATAAAGGAAATTAATTTTAACAAATTAATAAAGCATTTTTAGTGAAAATAGATATTTTAGTGATTTATAATCATATAGGCTTATAAGTTTAGTTGTTATCCTTCAAAGTCGTGTCATCCTACGGTGTCAAACTTTATATAAACTTGTCTTGCTATTGATACTAATAGATAGTGTTATATTTAACTGGAAAACAGTTTTAAGAACAAAGTATGCTACAGAAATTTAGGTAATATTCGATATTAAAATAGTAAAACTTTGTTTTAAAAAAACATCGCTTTTCTTCGATTAGTATTAAAGAAAAAACAAGTAGTGAAAAATTAAAAACGGTTTTAAAAATTATAGAAAAAATCGACGATTTTTTCTAGTCTGGTAATAATATTTCATTTCACATAAAATTGGAAATTTTTACGCTAAAAAGTTTTATTTTTAGGAGATAAAATGCCATACAATCGCGAACAAAATTATTCTTCATTTCATATGGCTCTAATACCGATGGTAGTGGAACAGACCTCACGCGGAGAACGTTCATATGATATTTTTTCGCGTTTATTAAAAGAACGAATTATTTTTATGACCGGACAGATTGAAGATTACATGGCAAATTTGATTGTGGCACAGATGATGTTTTTAGAAGCAGAAAATCCAGAAAAAGATATTTATCTGTACATCAACTCACCTGGTGGAGTAATTACCGCCGGAATGTCAATTTATGATACTATGCAATTTATTAAGCCTGATGTTAGCACATTTTGTATGGGGCAGGCTGCCTCCATGGCGGCTTTCCTGCTAGCTGCCGGTGCAAATGGCAAGCGTTTTTGCTTGCCAAATTCACGAGTGATGATTCATCAACCACTAGGTGGTTTTCACGGACAGGCAACCGATATTGAAATACATGCTCGTGAAATTTTAAAAATTAAGGTTCAGATGCATAAATTGCTGACAAAACATACAGGACAGCCTATTGAAGTAATAGAGCGAGACACTGAACGTGATCGTTTTCTTTCAGCTCCTGAAGCGGTAGATTATGGATTAGTAGATTCTATATTGATTCAGAGAAAATAATTTTTTAATAGCAGAATCCAATAAACTATAGTTAACATAGTATATTGTTAGAAATATAATCCGATTCTTTTGATTTGTTTTGAGTTAAGCCATTGTATTATTTGCTCTGACCGACTTGCTGAAAAAACAAAGTAAGAGGTGTACTAATGACAGATAAGTGCAAAGATAGTTCAGGAAGAAAGTTACTACATTGCTCTTTCTGCGGTAAGAGTCAACATGAGGTGCGAAAATTAATCGCTGGGCCATCTATTTATATCTGTGATGAATGTGTCAATTTATGCAATGATATTATCCGTGAAGAAATAAAAGAAAATACTGCACATCGTGAACACAGTGTGTTACCAACGCCTCATGAAATTCGATGTCACCTAGATAGTTATGTAATTGGTCAGGAAAATGCTAAGAAAGTACTCGCAGTAGCAGTTTACAACCATTATAAGCGTTTACGCAATTTTAGTATTAATAATCGAATTGAACTTGGAAAAAGTAATATTTTACTAATTGGTCCTACCGGAAGTGGTAAGACATTATTAGCAGAAACATTAGCCCGTTTCTTGGATGTACCTTTTGCCATGGCCGATGCTACAACTTTAACAGAAGCTGGTTATGTTGGTGAAGATGTTGAGAATATTATTCAAAAACTCTTGCAAAAAAGTAATTTTGATGTGCAAAAAGCCCAATGCGGTATTATATATATCGACGAAATTGACAAAATCTCTCGTAAGTCGGACAATCCTTCTATTACTCGTGACGTATCCGGTGAAGGGGTACAGCAGGCGTTACTTAAACTAATAGAAGGGAGCATAGCTTCAGTTCCACCTCAAGGAGGACGCAAACACCCTCAACAAGAATTTATACAAGTAGATACCTCAAAGATCTTATTTATCTGCGGTGGCGCCTTTTCAGGTCTGGATAAAGTAATTGAACAGCGTACTGAAACTAGCCACGGTATTGGTTTTGGTGCTACTGTTAGAGGTAGTTCTGAGAAAGCATCAGAGAGTGAGTTACTAGCTAAAGTTGAACCGGAAGATCTGATTAAATTTGGTCTCATTCCTGAATTTATCGGTCGATTACCTGTTGTTACAACCTTAAATGAATTAAATGAAGAAGCACTTATTAAAATCTTACGCGAACCGAAAAATGCATTGACAAAACAGTATCAAGTACTGTTTGACCTCGAAGGTGTAGAACTAGAATTCCGTGATGAAGCTCTTACTGCTATTGCAAAAAAAGCTATGGCGCGTAAAACTGGTGCTCGTGGCCTACGCTCTATTATTGAAGGCGTACTGCTGGAGAATATGTACGAATTACCCTCTCAAGATAGTATAGAAAAAATAGTAATTAACGAAGAGGTTATCGCTGGCTGCTCGAAACCATTACTTATCTACTGTAAACGTGAAACGCAGAAAACCTCCAACAAGTAACACCTACCATTTGTAGCGCGTTAACACACGCTACAAATGGTAGCGTCTACATGTGGAATTTCATTTGTTCTTTTCGTTATTAATTACTATTGAATGTAAGTGATTTGACCCCACATATATTGCATATCTAAATTCAATTTTTATAGTTGTAAAAAATCGATTTTTACGCATCCTATAAACTTAGTGGATATTAAATTAAGAGAAAACTCTATGAATGCTGATCGTTCCGAAAGCATAGAAATTCCTGTTTTGCCTCTACGCGATGTAGTGGTTTATCCACACATGGTTATCCCATTATTTGTCGGTCGTGAAAAATCGATTCGGTGTCTTGAAATAGCTATGGATAGCGATAAAAAAATTATGTTGGTAGCTCAGAAAGAAGCCTCAACAGATGAACCAGGTATTAATGATCTTTTTTCAGTTGGGACTGTATCTTCTATCCTTCAAATTCTGAAATTACCAGATGGTACGGTGAAAATACTTGTTGAAGGATTAGTTCGTGCTCGTATTAAACAATTATCAGATAGAGGTAATCACTTTAGCGCTGAAGCAGATTATTTCGATACGCCTGAGTTAGATAAACGCCAGCAAGAAGTGCTTGTACGAACTGCTATCAATCAATTTGAAGATTACATTAAATTAAATAAAAAAATTCCTCCAGAAGTACTCACTTCATTAAATAGTATAGATAATGCGACTCATCTAGCTGATACTATCGCTGCTAACATGCCCATAAAACTATCTGATAAACAATCAGCACTAGAAATAGCTGATGTAACTGAACGACTTGAATACTTAATGGCGATAATGGAGTCGGAAATTGATTTGTTACAAATAGAGAAACGTATCCGAAACCGCGTTAAAAAACAGATGGAAAAAAGTCAGCGTGAATACTATTTGAATGAGCAAATAAAAGCAATTCAGAAAGAACTAAGTGATATGGATGACACGCCGGATGAAAATAAAATTTTAAAACGTAAGATAGATGCGGCAAAAATGCCACATGAAACCCGAGAAAAAACCGAAGCAGAACTACAAAAATTGAAAATGATGTCACCAATGTCTGCTGAAGCAACCGTAGTACGCTGCTATATCGACTGGATGCTATCAGTGCCTTGGCATGCACGTAGCAAAGTAAAAAAAGATTTGGCGAAAGCGCAAGAAACTCTTAATCAGGATCATTATGGACTTAGGTGTGTCAAAGATCGTATTCTGGAATATCTAGCAGTACAAAGTAGAGTGAGTAAAATTAAAGGACCGATTTTGTGTTTAATGGGACCACCTGGAGTAGGGAAAACTTCACTAGGTCAATCCATTGCTAAGGCAACTGGACGTAAATACGTACGTATGGCATTAGGCGGTGTACGAGATGAAGCAGAAATTCGTGGGCATCGTCGTACTTATATCGGCTCAATGCCGGGTAAATTAATACAGAAAATGTCTAAAGTTGGTGTGAAAAACCCTCTTTTTCTACTCGATGAAATCGACAAGATATCTTCCGATCTGCGTGGTGATCCGGCTTCAGCTTTGTTAGAAGTATTAGATCCAGAACAGAACGTAGCGTTCAATGATCATTATCTAGAAGTGGACTATGACCTCTCTGATGTAATGTTTGTTGCTACCTCTAACTCAATGAATATTCCAGCACCGTTACTTGATCGTATGGAGGTAATTCGCCTATCAGGCTATACTGAAGATGAAAAACTTAACATTGCTCGTCAGCATTTACTCCCTAAGCAATTTAAACGTAATGCGCTGAAAAAAGGCGAATTGACAGTAGAAGATAGTGCACTAGTTGGAATTATTCGCTATTACACTCGTGAAGCTGGAGTACGTAATTTGGAACGCGAGATTTCTAAACTATGCCGAAAAACAGTTAAGACAATACTAATGAATAAGAATATTAAACATATTACCATTAGTGCTGATAATCTGAAAGATTCTCTTGGAGTTCAGTGTTTTGATTACAATCGTGCGGGAAATGAAAATCGTGTTGGCCAAGTAACTGGTCTGGCATGGACAGAAGTCGGCGGAGAATTGCTAACTATCGAAACTGCATGTGTACCTGGAAAGGGCAAGCTGACTTATACTGGTTCTCTTGGCGAAGTAATGCAAGAATCTATTCAAGCAGCATTGACTGTGGTACGTTCGCAAGTGGATAAACTTGGAATTAACCCTGATTTTTATGAAAAACGAGATATTCATGTTCACGTACCTGAAGGTGCTACGCCAAAAGATGGTCCGAGTGCTGGTATTACAATGTGTACTGCGCTAGTATCTTGCTTGACCGGTAATCCGGTTAAATCCAATGTGGCGATGACTGGTGAAATAACACTACGTGGTCAAATATTACCTATCGGGGGTCTAAAAGAAAAACTACTAGCAGCACACCGTGGTGGCATAAGAACTGTTCTAATTCCATTTGATAATAAGCGTGATCTAGAAGATATGCCATCTAACGTGATAGATAATCTAGATATTTATCCTGTACAACATATCGACGAAGTTCTGCATTTAACACTACAGAACATGCCTTTCGGGGTTACATTAGCATCAGAAACAGCAAAGTGAGAAATACTATATATAATAGTAAAGTGATTTTTTTCTGTTGTGTTAGGCAGATTTATTCTTTCTCAATATACTAAGTTTGATATAGTAGCTAGATTATTAATTTATTAGATACTATTATCGATTTAACCGCTAAATCTCTATAAGATTATATAGTATATTAGTTAAGCCTAATAATTTTATTTTTTAAAAGAATTTTTAGTAGCTGAACTAATATAAATCGGCAAAGAAATTACTATTTCTCAAAAATATCGAGATTTTATTCTAAAAACTATTAGAATATATGATAAAAGATAAAATTTTACATTCTCACTATTATTAACTAACACTTAATATAAAAAGTAATAAGAGGGAAGAATAAAAGATAGATTATCAGAATATATTTATTTAAAGTGGAATCTTATCATACTATGTCGATAAACAGTTCACGTACAGTTACTACTAATATTGTATCAAAAATTATTTTGGTGCTTATTATTATTTCATTTATACTAACTGGAATAAATAATTATATCATTAGCGATTATGGTAATTATGCTGCTAAGGTGAATTCTTATCAGATAAGTTACTCACAACTTGAGCAAGCAATACAAAGAGAGCGTGATCACCAACAGAAATATATTAATAGGCAATTTTCTAAATTATCTATTAATGAAGATTCTATACGACAAAAAACGCTTTCACAGTTAATAGATGTAACCCTCTTAGATCAGTATGCTAATAAGTTAAAATTAGTTATTAGTGATGATCAAATTAAACAAGCAATTTTAGCTATTCCAGATTTTTGCAGTGAAGGTAAATTTAGTAATATCAAATTTCGATTACTTATAAATAAGATGGGACTATCGTCGGATCAATATGCTGCGTTGATACGAAAAAAATTGCTTATACAACAGCTAATTCAAGGTGTTGTCAATACCTGTCTTTTACTACCAGTAGAAATTGATCGGTTAATGGAGATTATATCACAAACTCGAGAAGTACGTTTAGCAAAGTTTGATATCTCATCGCTAGAAAAAAAACAAACTGTAAATGAAGATGAGATTTATAAAAATTATAATACATATAAAAACAAGTATGTGTTGTCAGAAGCATTTAAGGTAAGCTATATTCCAATAAATATTGAAGCAATACAGGAAAAAACTACTGTTGATGAACAAGAAATTCAGATTTGGTACAATCAACATCATGATCAATTCATTATTCCTGAGCATAAACACTATAGCATTATTCAAAGTAAAAGCAAAAATAACGTTAATGAATGTTTAAAAAAACTAAAACAGGGTATTAGTTTTTCCGACTTGGCTAAAGTCTATTCCACCGATATTTTCTTAGCTAAGAATAGTGGTGACATAGGTTGGATTAGTGATAAAAATACCTTATATGAACTAAAAAAAGCTAATTTAAAAAAGAAAGGACAGGTATCCGATGTAATCAAATCATCAGTAGGTTTCTTTATTATTCGCCTTAATGATATTCAACCAAAAAAAATCCTTCCTTTAAGAAAAGTCTATGATGAGGTGGCATTTAAAGTAAAACAGGAAAAAACTATTGATTCCTATCGTACTTTGCAAAAAAAAATAAACGATGCAGCAAAAAATAATAGTAATATTCTAGAATTAGCTGAAACCGCTTCTGGTATCAAAGCACAACAAACTGATTGGTTCGATAAAAATAATATCCCTGAAGCAATTAACTATAATGCAGTGAAAAAGGTTTTATTTCATAAATTGCTTTTTAATAGAAAAGGCATACCAAGCAATAATTCAAATATTATTACTATAGATAAAAATCGCACTTTTATTATTCGTATTACTGATTATCGCCCTGAACGTATACAGCCTTTTAAAAATGTGCATATGCAGATAGAAAATGAAATTAAACGAAAAAAAGCACTAGAAAAAGCGCGTTTTAACGTTGAAAAAATATTAATTGCCCTGAAACAAAATAAAAATGAAAAAGTATTGAAGACGCTTGGGTTAAGTTTTAGCACACCAAAGCAATTTCATTCTATTAATCAAGATAATCCGATAGTACAGACTATCTTTTCGCTACCAAAACCACCCTATAGAAAAAGTAGCTATGCTATAGCTAACAACTCTCATGGCGATATCGTACTAATCGCGCTAGATAGAATAATGTCACGCATTCTAGATAAACCAGAGCGAAAACAACTCGTGGATAAATTAAATCAATGGATGAGTGACATCATTTTTGAAACATTACTTATGAATTTGCATGCAAAAGCAAAGATAAAAATAGGTGTGGCGGCTCAGATATAATGATATATCACAGCTTGTTATACCATTAATTTTAAAAATTTAATAGACTATGAAGTAGTATATTAAATTTAATATTGTTAATACTTGAAAGTGTAGTATAAGGAAGATAGTATATAAAACAAAAATCGAGATAAAATTTATATCTGTTAGAAACGCTAAGTTTTTTAAAAAATCATAGAATGAAGTAGCTAATCTTATGGCTGATAGTAAATACATAGAAAATATCAACAGGATATAAGCAATATTAATATTGCTAGATAATACAAGTTAAAAATATCGTTTCTAATATTGCTAAAGAACTATTAACTACTATTTAAATATCTCATAAATTAAATATTACTTAAGTTAAGTACTGCTCTTAAGACTTTAAAAAACGCAGCGGATGTAAATAATGGGTATAATTTATTCAGATCTGATAAAGGTATTTCACCTTCGTTTACAGCATAAGATACTAAAACTATTTTCAGTATAAATAATTTATTCTATTGAATAAATTATTTTAAATATTATTTAACGTTTAATACAAGCCAATTTTAGTTCTCATAGAGACCATAACCGCATGTGGTTTAGCCCAATAGTTAGCTAACCCCTTCGATCTCAAATGACAAGCTGTACACTGACCACAACCATCACCTTTGATACCATTATAGCAAGTAAGTGTACAGTAACATACTCGATCCAGCTGGTGGTAATAATCCGCTAGCGCCCAGATTTCAGCTTTATCTAGCCACATCAGCGGTGTAACAAAGTTAAGTTCATTTGCCATTCCAAGATTCACTGCAATATTTAACGCTTTGATAAAATCATTTCGGCAATCGGGATAACCTGAAAAATCTGTTTCACAAACACCAGTAATAACTACGCTTGCTTTGATCTGATAAGCATAAATAGCAGACAAGGTCAAAAATAGAATATTTCGACCAGGTACAAAAGTACTAGGAAAACAATTTTTTCTATTTTCATAATCTGGAACATGAATATTATCATGAGTAAGACTGCTTAACGTTAAAGTATTCAATAGTCTAGCATCTATTATTTTATGTGCGCAGACCCCAAATTGAATTGCTAGTTTACGAGCGAAATTAATTTCTTCCCGATGGCGCTGACCATAATCAAAAGTAATACAATAGACTTCATCATATTGACTTAACGCTTGAATAAGGCAGGTTGTTGAATCCTGACCACCACTAAATACTACAACCGCTCGTTTCATTTATTTTATTTCTCTTTAAGATAATAAATATAAGGTATTAGTTCTTTTACCTTATAAACACTAGAAAGAAATAAAAAGATCTAAGATAATGTTCACTGATTCATTATTTTACATATCTATTTATTAATTTTTTTTAGTGTGCTATATCTATATTTTAGTCGATAAAACTAATTATAACAAATAATACTAAGCTTATCAAAATAAGTAATCATATACTTTCAGTATTAATGAACTAATAAATAGGATATTATATGCTCTATAAATAATTAACATAAGGTCTATATAAGGTATTTATAAACAAATGAACCTATTAATTAATAGATAATCTACAGATAACTCTAAACAGGAATACACTATCTTTTTGTTATATTAAATAGTGTTGAAAAACTATTAATCCTATGAAATCATAGTACTACTATAGGAAAATTAGAGCGATATATCTTATAAGCTATAAATACTATAGCTAAATAATATAAGCCTAAGTACTTATGAACAGAAATAGAAAAACATGATATTAAAATTTTTGTTAAAATAATTTATAGCTAATTAATTCTTAATCAGATAATAATTTATATTAAATTAGTTATACTAATCACTCATTTTTGCTTAAATTAAGTTTTTATTTTCGATTTTATAGTTACAATTCTTATTGTTGAAAATAATAAGAAAAACAGTGATATAAATTGACTAATACTAAATATTAGTTAGCTAATGAATAATCTTACTCATATTGATCAATGTATTATACTACCGTAATATGCCATTAAAAATTATCGTATAATTATGCGTATTTCTTTAATTATCTGATAAAACATTTAGTAACTAAAATCAGTGGAGATCCTGATAGCAGCATCTTGGCACATACATCACTTGCTACGGCTGCTTCCTTCCAGATCTGACCGAGTTTACAAGATAGCATTTCAAGAGAACCAACAGGATCTCCATATTGGTTATTACTTTTAAAATATATAAAGTATATTCTAATTAAATCTTTTATAATTAAAAGCAAAGACTATTAATCATATTTTTTAATATATTTTATGCATATTAAATTTTTCAGTTCAAACAAATTAAGGTGGATGAATAAATATAATAGGATTATTTTAATATTCATTTAACTGTAAAGTAAAGATACGTTTATCTTTATTCTAATAATTTTCTTAATATATTTACTATATCAAAAATATTCCTTATAAACTACTAATTATAGATGTATTATGATATAACTAATATATGAATTAATCTTATCAAACATTATATTTGAGATCTTTAAAGTTGCTTTTTGCTCTTAAAGTTATTAATATCCTACCGTTAGTTTTAAATTTTTTGCCTAACTAAAAATATAAATAATGATTTTATTAAAAATAGTATGATGATTATCATATTAGTTATTTCTAACGTTCAATACTTCTTCAGTGAAGTCATTTAAAGACACATATCCTTAAATATAATTCATTATTAAATGAGATTACAATCGATACTGTCATTAAAATAATTAACATAACTTTCGCTTATAATCATACAGATAGTAATATTAATATTCGATGGAGTACCTATATCATATCAATTTCTTATAAATAAGAAATTTTATCTAGAATATCTTCTGGATTATTTAATCAGATGTATTACATACATATCAGGATTCTGTATTACTATTTATAAAAACTAATTATACGCAACTATCAGTTATTTATTTTTGATAGTTTTTATCAATATTTTATTGTCCTTTTTTACGGAAATATTTATGAAAATTTTAATTTAGTAAAAGAAAAAAATTACTTTTAGTAGTGTTTGTAATTATGATCTATAACCATAGCAGCTTTACTTTGGTTACGTTTTAGTAATGTCTAATGCATTAGTACTAACAGTAAGCTATAATTTATAAAAATATTAGCTAATTAATAGATAATACAAGCAATATTACTATATTTCAAGTGATAACGAATATAGTAATAACTCTCAGTTATAACTGCAAGTTATTAGAATGCATTTTTCAGATAAATTAAACTTAACTTATTAGTAGTTCTTAACCTGATCTAAACAACAATCAATATATTAAGCTATTATTTCCTAAATCGAAATTTGGTAAAAATAGAATTTAATAATTTAAATTTTTTATTATAAACAAAATATGAATATAAGCTATATTAATATAAGAAATTTATAGAAAAGTTTAAGTTAAATTAAATAAAAACATTCATAATAGAATAATAATATTTTAATTACAATAAAAATAAAATATTGCTTTTTTATGAAGTACTAATTTTAGCTAATTCACTAGCTAAGAAAAAAGAATTTTATAAATTGCTATAAAATAAATTCAACAGATCATTGGTAAAGTAAAAAGAACGCAGCATCATTTAATGATTTATAAAAACTTGGTATTAATATTATTAATAATAATGCTATTATTAAACTGATGATTTTATCTAATTATTACTAATAACAACCTCGCACTATAGTATAAAGCTGTGTTAATATGTTCTTATTTTCTCCTTACGCATATACTATGACTTATGAGTTATCAAGTTCTTGCCCGTAAGTGGCGTCCAAAAAAATTTTCCGATATAGTAAGCCAAGAACATGTTTTGACAGCACTGGAAAACAGCCTTTCATTAGGTAGAATCCATCATGCTTATCTTTTATCCGGCACTCGAGGTATTGGTAAAACTACGATTGCACGTCTACTAGCTAAAGGACTTAATTGTAAAATAGGTATCACAGCTACTCCATGTGGTCAATGCAAAAATTGTCTAGAAATAGATCAAGGCTGTTTTATTGATCTTATTGAGATCGATGCAGCTTCTCGTACTAAAGTTGAAGATACTCGTGAACTACTTGATAATATTCAATATTCTCCTGCACATGCTCGTTTCAAAGTATATCTAATCGATGAAGTGCATATGCTCTCTCGCCATAGCTTTAATGCCTTACTTAAAACTCTTGAAGAACCTCCAGCGCACGTTAAATTTTTACTGGCTACTACTGATCCACAAAAACTACCGATAACTCTTCTTTCCCGTTGTCTGCAATTTTATTTAAAGTTGATTAATGTTGATCAAATCCAAAATCAGTTATCCTTTATCTTAAAGCAGGAAAAAATAGTCTCTGAACCACGTGCGTTGCAATTACTAGCTCGTGCTGCTAATGGAAGTATGCGAGATGCTCTTAATTTGACCGAGCAGGCTATTGCTATTGGTTATGGGGAAGTAAATACCGATACGGTTAGTTTAATGCTTGGTACAATTAACATTAAGTACCCATTAGCACTTCTCGAAGCACTTGCTAACGCTGATGGCAATGAGATTATGTCTCAACTTTCGCAATACGCTACTCATAATATAGATTGGGAAGGTTTACTGATTGAAATGCTTCGTTTAGTTCATCGTCTTGCATTATACCAACTTATACCAAACCAATTAAATAATGAAGATGATTTAGAAAATACATTACATCTACGTGATCTATCTCGGCGTTTTCCTCCGACCGATCTGCAACTTTACTATCAAATTCTACTTATTGGGCGAAAAGAACTGCCATTTGCGCCAGATCCTCGAATGGGAGTTGAAATGACACTACTTCGTGCGATGGCATTCCAACCTAATATAATGGAAACGGTAACTACAACTGTTAGCACAGAAAAAAAAACACTTAAATTCAGCGATAATGCACATCATAATAGTATCGCTATTAGCGATGAAATAGTAGTTGATACTATAAAAAATACGCATGTTACCCAACATGAATCAATGAAATTAATATTTAATAATATTAAGTGCACTAGCGTGAATACGGCGATTCCAATGCAGAGTAATTGGCAAGATAATATGGTAATTCTTGATAAGAAAACTTCACAGGTTCCTTTTTCTCCATCTTCTAATAGCGATAATTCATTATCAGATGTAACTACTCAAGTTTTACTTGCTCGCACTGCTTTATTAAAGTTACAAGAAGACAAAAAAATAAAAAAGAACAAACCAGTAATAAAGCTTAATAAAACTATTATTACTAATCTGAATCGCTTTACTACTATGAATGACCAAGAAAAAAAATGTCAACTTATTGTTAGTCAGAAAAAGCCAGTGAACATCTCACCTATGAAAGTTTGCCAACGTTATTATAATAACCAGCAAGTTGAAACTACTTCTGAACAAGAAGTAATCCAAAAAGCTCTGTGCACAAAGATAAAAAACGAAAAAACACCAGAGCTAGCGTTCTATGTAATAGAAGAATCATTAAAACGTGATCCTTGGGCAGCACAAGTGAATCGTTTAATGGTACCTAAACCAGTAAAGCAGCTAGCTTTAAATACCTGGAGAGAAGATTTAGCACCTGGTATAATCTGTTTGCACCTGCGTTCCTTCTATTCTTATTTAAACTCTACTTCGGCTAAAAATGCTCTGTGTACTGCTTTAAGTGCAGATTTTGGCTTTCAAGTTAAATTAACTGTAATAGAAGATGATAGTCTTTCTATAAAAACACCATTAGAATGGCGCCAAACAATTTATGAAGAAAAATTAATACAGTCGCGAGAAGTAATTATAAACGATGTGTATATTCAAATGTTGCAATACTTTTTTGACGCTGAGCTAGATAAAGATAGTATCTGTCCTTTATAATTAATCTTACCTTGACAAGATATTACTAGTAGTGCAACTCATATAATAGAGAGAATAGTATGTTTAGCAAAGATGGAATGAGTAACATGATAAAACAAGCACAGCAAATGCAAGAAAAAATGCAGCGAATACAAAAAGAAATTGAAAAACTAGAAGTAACAGGAGAATCAGGTGCTGGCCTAGTTAAGGTTACTATTGATGGTACGCATAATTGCCGCCGTGTTGAAGTTGATTCAAGCTTACTAGAAGATGAAAAAGATATGCTAGAAGATCTAATCGCAGCTGCCTTTAACGAAGCCGTCCGCCGTATTGCCGAAATTCAAAAGGAAAAAATAGCATCTGTCTCTAGCGGAATAGAGATTCCTTCTAATTTTAAAATGCAGTTCTAATGTACAGTAGTCTCTTATTAGAAAAACTAAGGGAAGCTTTACGTTGCCTTCCAGGTGTCGGACCAAAATCAGCACAACGTATGGTTTTTCATCTATTGCAACGAGATCGTGACGGCGGTATCCGCTTAGCTCAAGCACTAACCCAAGCGATGTTAGAGATTAACCATTGCTCAGATTGTCGCACATTTACTGAACAACCTATCTGTTCGATTTGTACTAATCCTCGTCGGCAGAAATCAGGTCAAATTTGTATTGTGGAAAGCCCAGCAGATATTTATGCTATTGAGCAGACTGCTCAGTTTGACGGACGCTATTTTGTATTAATGGGACATCTGTCACCTCTCGATGGTATTGGTCCGGATGAGATTGGTCTAAAGCGACTACAAGAAAGACTTAAAAACGAAAAAATTGAAGAGGTTATATTAGGAACGAACCCAACAGTAGAAGGAGAAGCAACCGCTAACTATATTGCTGAAATTTGTGCACATTATGGTGTGATGGCTAGCCGTATTGCGCATGGTGTACCGGTAGGTAGTGAGCTTGAAATGGTGGATGGTATTACACTTTCCCATTCGCTAGCAGGCCGTCATCCAATAAAATTATGATATACTTATTACTATAATAAACCTCCCTAGTATAAAATACTAATAAGATCATATTTTTATATTATAATTAGGAAAAAATAAAACTATATATTCAGCGTTTTTATAAGAAAAAAGTATTAAATAATTTATTTAAAATATTTATTTTGCTTACTAAAATTTAAAATTTCAATAATAGCATAAGAAAAGCATCACTTAACCGTTTTGTTTTATCTTTAATAAAATTAATAACCTGCTACGTATCATTTGATTAAAAATACGTTTAGTATATTATTAATTAATAACTAACTGATATGTTAAATAATCACTTCCTGTTCCAGGTAGGAAGTAGGATATTTGTATTCCTTAATATATATTAATGAAATAGCAAATATTTTATTACGAAGTGAGAAAAATTATATTAAAATTAATATATCTGATTATTTAAAAATAAGTATTAATAATGTTATAGCTTATTATTTTATAATTTTTTAAAGGCTATTTAAATTCAAATAGGATTAACATAATGCGTATCATTTTACTTGGTGCTCCTGGCGCTGGCAAAGGAACTCAAGCACAATTTCTTATGGAGAAATATGGTATTCCGAAGCTTTCTACTGGTGATATGATACGTGACATTGTTTTAAAAACACAATCTGAACCTAGAAAACAGCCAGAAACTCTCATGAATACCGGAAAGTTAGTGTTTGATGAGCTAGTTATCGATCTTGTCAAAGATCGTATTAAACAAAATGATTGTCGCAATGGCTTTTTATTAGATGGGTTTCCCCGTACTCGCCCTCAAGCAGATGCTATTAAAAAAGCAGGTATAATAATAAATTATGTTCTAGAACTCGCGGTTTCTGATAATTTTATTATTAACCGTATTATTGGTCGACGAATACATGCCCCTTCAGGACGAATATATCACGTTAAGTTTAATCCACCAAAGCAAGAAGGTAAAGATGATATAACAGGTGAACCTTTAACTATCCGTAAGGATGATCATAAAGATGTTGTAAAAAAGCGTTTGATTGAATATCGTCAACAAACTTCACCTTTGATTGACTATTATCGTAAAGAAGCAGACGCTGGGTATACCCATTATTTTACTATCGATGGTAACCGTAATATAAGTGAAGTAAGCGCTGAATTATCTACTATCTTAGATTAATCTTATCATTGGATTCTTTATTACTACAAAACTGTATCTTTACTTAAATCTAATTACAAGTTGTTAACACGCCTAATTAAGAATTACTGTTAATTACTATATTAATTGAAATGACTATTCCTATTAATAATAATATCTTTATTCAGATTGTTTATTTTTATTATTAATATTTTATCTAACTAATATAAACAAATTTTTCGTTAAAATATAACGATATATCTATCTTTATATTGATGACTTATCTTTCTTGTTCATTAATATTATTAATATTTTATCTTATCATTAGTGATAATGTTTTTTATCAACGTCACTTTTATATCTAAATACAAGCATTAATTAATATATAATGCATAATAGACAATGGATGATGTTTATTTATAAAAGCAACTTTCAAAAATATTATTTGATAATACGTCTTACTGTATTTATAAGGTTAATACCTAATATGAACCAATTTGGAAATAAAAATGAATTTAAAAAATATGGTGTACTGATGGTGAATTTAGGAACACCAGAAACCCCTACTTCTCGAGCAGTTAAACGTTACTTAGCTAAATTTCTAAGTGATAAACGCGTTGTAGATAAGTCAAGAGCACTATGGTTACCAATATTATACGGTATTATTCTGCCACTACGCTCACTTCGAGTAGCAAAGCTTTATCGAAATATCTGGATGGATGAGGGATCGCCACTACTGGTCTATAGTCGTCGTCAGCAGCAGGCACTAGCAATTAGTTTACCTGATGTAGTAGTAGAATTAGCAATGAGTTATAGCCAACCAGTACTAAAGAAAGCAATAGCGCGATTGTTTAGAAAAGATATTACTCGGCTAGTAATTTTACCGATGTATCCGCAATACTCCTGTTCTACTAGTGCTGCAGTTTGGGATGCAGTTGCGCGAATTTTTGTTAATTATCGCAAATTACCATCGATAAGTTTTATTCGCGATTATGCAGAAAATCCCACCTATATTGCAGCATTAGCTGAAAGTGTTAAACGAGCATTTGCTCTACGCGGTAAACCGGATCGATTAATTATCTCCTTTCATAGCATACCACAGCGTTATTCAGATGAAGGAGATGATTATCTACAGCGGTGTAATATAACCTATCAAGCTTTAAGTGCAGCGTTAGATTATCCAAATAAGCAGATAATGATGACTTTTCAGTCATGTTTTGGTCGTGATCCTTGGCTATTACCAGCTACTGATAAAACAATAAGAAATCTACCTTCTTCTGGTGTGCAACATGTGCAAGTGATTTGTCCTGGTTTTGCAGCTGACTGCCTAGAAACGTTAGAAGAAATTCAAATACAAAATCGGAAGATATTTAAATATGCTGGTGGTAGTGTTTTCTATTATATTCCAGCACTTAATGATGATGTATTACATATAGAATTATTACGTCAACTTGTAATAGCAGAGTTACATTAACTTTTATTATTCTACGGTAGATAATAAAATCGGAGCTATTTCTATAAAAACAATAGTAACACCGCGATTACTATTACTAATATCTGTTATCACTACTGTGCTTTATTCCATTCCTTTTATTATATAATATAAATGTAGATAATATTAATTATTCTTATTTTTATCTGAAAAAGATTTTTTTAATTAAACTCAAGTTTAATTGATATTGCAATAAATAAGATCTTTACACAGTTCTTTAAAGAAGTTTTTCCTTAAAAACATTGTATAGAAAAGATATAAATCTTTCTCTTAAGTAATAAAAATACTTTATAGACTTTAAGCAAAAAAAGGAAATTTATGCAATATGATACCGCTAGTTGAAACTTCAATAACTGATCCTTGATTATACCAGGCGCCAAGTACTGCACGAAGTCGTTTACCAGGCAATTGATGTATTGCTGGTCGGTGTGTATGCCCGTGAATCATAACTGTCGCCCTAGCATTATCCATTACAGCTATAACTGATTTTGCATTGACATCCATAGTATCGGCAGTTTTGCTAGTATTAATACGTAAACTATTAATACGCATCCTATGAACGATATATAAGCGTAACCAGAGTGGCAAGGTTAAAAATAGCTGTTGTAACCAGCGTTGATGTACCTGACGGCGAAAACGTTGATAACTTTCATCAACAGTACATAGTATATCACCATGCAAAATTACGATTCGTAGTCCCTCTAGTTGTACTACTCTCTGTGTAGGTAATAGCGTTATACCACAAGTAGCAGCATAGTGTTTGCCAAGTAAAAAATCACGATTCCCATGGATAAAATAGCAAGAAATACCACGCTCAGTTAGTGTTTTTAATGAGATAGCAATTTCGTGATGCAGAGGACTAGGATCATCATCACCTATCCATACCTCAAACAAATCACCAAGAATATACAGTGCTTTTGCAGCGATAGCACGTGTACGCAAAAAATGCATAAAACCAGCAGTAATCACTGGTTCTTGTTCGCAAAGATGAATATCTGCAACAAATAAAGTTGACATACGAGTAAGATTACTACGAAATAATTATATTATTAATGATAATATCTTTTATAGATGTTATAATATGTACTACTATGATTTATAACTATATTTTTGATATTAGCGAGAATATCTGATCTTTTCTTTTCGATAAAAGGTTATTCTGACTATTTATTGAGTTCAAAATAAAGAACAAAAAATCCATTACCTATAACATAAATAAAATTTATGGTCTCGGAATATTAATTATTAATGCAAGTCACTATCAACAAAAATGTATATCGGTCTTTTATGTCATCATTGACTTTATTTTTACTAGTATCTATGTGATTCTTATATTAAGAATATAAATTAGTGATCTGAATTATAAAGTAATTAATCACTTAGTAAAAATAGTACTATTATAAAATAAACTATAGTATTAAATTAATAAATTTAAAAAATAATTTTTAATTATTTATAAGGGTTAAAATAATAATATCACCATGATTCATATATAAGATGATTATAGCTAATTTCATTATAGGAATAATGAATGTCAATAAATGACATTAATATAAAGTATACATCAATAGATTGTACAAAATAATTCTATCATAGAGTTATCAAAAACGTGCTTATTTCCCTTATAAAATAATGTTTAAATATCAATAATTCTATTACATAGACTTGTAATAATAGTAAATTCAGGTTTCGATATTATTTTATTTTTATTATTTTTACCGCTAGATAGTTTTTATGCGAGTAATCCGAAGATATCTGGAATAATTTTCAATGTTAAAGATTTTTAATACAATGACTCGAAAAAAAGAAGAATTTAAACCTATTTATCCCGGTAAAGTCGGTGTGTATGTGTGTGGGATAACCATGTATGATCTTTGTCATATTGGTCATGGGCGTACCTTTGTGGCCTTTGATATCGTTATTCGCTATCTTCGTTACTGTGGTTATGATGTAAATTATATCCGTAATATCACGGATATTGAAAATAAAATTATTCACCGTGCTGCTAAGAATAAAGAAACTATTTATGAGCTTACTGAACGTATGATTAGTGAGATGTATATTGATTTCGACCAATTAAATATCCTTCGTCCTAATCAAGAACCGCGCGCTACACATTATATAAACGAAATCATTGAATTAATTAGTCAGCTTCTTAAAAAGAATCACGCTTATGTTGGCACTAACGGTGATATGATGTTCGCTATAGGTACTTATAGTGATTATGGTTTACTTTCCCGTCAAAATTTAAAAAAACTTCAATCTGATGCCTACATTAAAACGATTAATGTAAAACGAAATCCAATGGATTTCGTTCTGTGGAAAATAGCAAAATTCGGTGAACCTAGTTGGCCATCTCCATGGGGAGATGGCCGGCCTGGTTGGCACATCGAATGTTCAGCTATGAATAGCCGGCAGCTTGGCTATCATTTTGATATTCATGGAGGTGGTTCAGATCTTCTTTTTCCTCATCATGAAAATGAAATTGCACAATCTGTCTGTGTCCATAATGGTCCTTACGTAAATCTATGGATGCACACCGGCATGGTTATGGTTAATAACGAAAAGATGTCTAAATCAATTGGTAATTTTTTTACAATTCGTGATGTCCTACGGTATTATGATGCCGAAACTGTGCGGTATTTCTTGATGTCTTGTCATTACCGTAGTCAACTAAATTATAGTGAAGATAATCTTAAACAAGCGCGTTCTTCCCTTGAACGTCTATATATTGCTTTAAACGGTACTGATAAAAATGCCATACCTAAAGGTGGAGAGCACTTTATGGCGCAATTTTTCGCTGCAATGGATGATGATTTCAATACGCCGAAAGCCTATTCTATTCTATTCGATATTGCTCGAGAAGTTAACCGACTAAAAAACGAAAAATCAGAAGAGGTACATGGGATTTCAGCGACACTACGACATCTAGCCGGTATTCTAGGTTTATTAGAACAAGATCCTATTTCTTTTCTAAAAAAGAACATTGTAAAAGATCATACCATCATAGAAGCACTCATTCAGCAACGAAATAACGCAAGAAAAGCCCGTCAGTGGATATTAGCAGATGAAATACGGGATAAATTGACCAAACTTGGTGTTGTACTAGAAGATAACTTTCATGGAACAAACTGGCGTCGTAGTTAAAGTTTTATGTTTTTTGTTAAGTATTGGTTATTCAAATACTACAACTATAACTCCCTAAATCAATTATTTAAACTTATTGATAGATAATAGATAACGTACTACTCATTAATTATTTTTCAATTTTGGTAAGTTTTTAATATGATACTAACCACTATATAACCTTTATAAATCTCTAATTTAATTGATAAAATGTACTCATATATTAACCTGAGTTATTCGGAAGACTACAATAAATTAATTTATAGAATGGCTTTTAAAAGAAAAAATAACGTTATAATTATCAAATTCTTTATACTAATATATCGTGGTAATCTTCACAAGCTTTCAAAGTGTTTTGGATAAGCGTAGCTACTGTCATTGGACCAACACCACCAGGTACAGGCGTAATGTAAGAAGCACGCTCAGCAGCTGTTGAATAATCTACATCACCTACTACTTTGCCGTTTTCTAGACGATTGATACCTACATCTATAACTACTGCACCAATTTTTATCCATTCTCCGGGAAGAAAACCTGCTTTGCCTACTGCTACTACTAATAGATCAGCATTTTCGATATGACGCCGTAAATCACGTGTGAAACGATGGGTAATAGTCACAGTGCAACCTGCTAACAATAATTCAAGACTCATAGGACGACCAACAACATTAGAAGCACCAACTATAACGGCATTAAGACCAAGGATATCGATATTATATCGCTCTAATAAAGTCATAATACCGCGTGGAGTACAAGGACGTAATAATGGTGCACGCTCGCAGAGTCGACCGATATTATATGGATGGAAACCGTCTACGTCCTTATCTGGTGCAATACGCTCTAAAATATTAATATTATCTATCTCTGTCGGTAACGGTAGCTGTATTAAAATCCCATCTAATTGACGATCAGCATTTAATTGATCAATCAACTCTAATAATTCTATTTCAGTGACTGTATCAGGCAAATAATAGGAGAAAAATATAAAACCAACGTCTTCACAGGCTTTACGTTTACTAGCAATATAAATTTGCGAAGCAGGATCGCTACCGAGTAGTACTACCGCTAGTCCTGGAACGCGTTTGCCTGCCTTCAGACGAATCTGAACTTGAGAAGCTACATCATTTCTTAGTTGCTGAGAAATAGCCTTACCATCAATTATTTTTGCTGCCATCTGAATTGAAAATCTGTTAATATAATTATAATAATAGCGCAATCTTGTCAGAAGTACATCCTCTATCAGGTATAAAATGCATTCTACTCTTTTTAAGCAGAGTAATAAATAAAAGCTATTGACTCAAATCTATACCTTCGTATAATTCAATTAAAACTCAATACTATTAATAATTTTGATACGCCCTTAGCTCAGTTGGATAGAGCAACGGCCTTCTAAGCCGTAGATCACAGGTTCGAATCCTGTAGGGCGTACCATACAGATTATATAGCAATAAATCTATTTGAAGAGGTTATCACTATATTGTCGAGCATTTTTCACTGTCGCATTTTTATTTTTTTAATACTAAGCATGTTAAATTTATACAAATTCTCTTTTTTTTAGAAATTTGTAATTTAATTTTGCTTTATTTAAAAAATAATCGTCTTTATTAAGTTCAATTGTGTCTATTTTAGAATAGATGATTTATAAAAAATATATTATTCAATTATATTGATTAACTTATTGAAAAACGTTATTTTAAAGTATTGATATAAGCGAAAAGAGCTATAAAAAGAACAAACAGAAGATAATAGAGAATAAGTTTATAATGATAGTCCCTGTTTATAAAAATAAAAATTTTTTAATTTATAAATATATAAATTAGGTGAAAAGATATAATACTATGTTCTATCTTTAATAGATAGATAAAAATTTTATGGTCTAGTTTTTATAAACTATTGTATAAGATAGCTTATCAATTACAATTGATAAAAATACTTTTCAAAATAAAGATAATATAATAATAGCTATTATTATGGAAAATACTATCTATAACCTATTCGATAGATTTATTTAGATTTATTTAAAATATTCTATTAAATACTATAGATTCTTTTAATTCTCTCGAGATATAGATATATCTACATAAAATATAGACAATTTTCTATTTATCAAGTTTATTTAAATATTATAATAATTTTAATTTTAATCTATTTTTTTTAAAATCTTTTAATTTTTTATTAAAATCGATAAATCACTCTTTTAGATGCTTTTTAAAAAAAATAAAGAATGTTATTTTTCAATAAATTAACTAAAAAAGAGAAAATATTTAGCATTACAGGTTAATGTTAACTAGAATTATACCTCTAATGCTATTATTTATTATTGGATCTATTGTGTTATGAAAGAACCTTAATATACAAAGATTTCTCTTTGTAGTGAGGATTACTCTTTATAATAAGGGTATTCTTCTTAGATTAAGAAATCTAGTAATATAATGTTAAAATCATAAAAATTTTTGACTAATTAAATTTAAATTACTAGAATTTTTCTAGTTTTCTACCGTATTGTTATTAATTCAAGTAAATTTAATTCTATTTTTAGAATTTTTAAGATTATGGTTTTAACATAAAATAACCAATATCATGTTAATTTAAATTTAATCTCTGAATAACTGAACAAAACTTTAATTATAGTTATAGCACTAAATGCTTTAGTGAAAAATTAATTAAATTGCTATTTAATAGTTGGAAAAAATTAAAAATATTAAACTTATGATAGCATTTATAATATATTTATTTATTAAAATTAATAAAAATTTAAACAGAAGAATTTAATTTCAGATTAAAAGATCTTTCGTAAAAGATCTTATTATATATCAGAAAAGAGCAGCTTCTGTTCTTTGTCATAACAGATTTTATAAATTTTTTATTAGCAATAATATCTAACGAAAATGAAAATTAACTGAATACTATTAATAGATAAGATTAATTAAAAATATTTCTAATATCGCATAATTTTTATTAATTCAAAAATACTTCTTTCTGTAAATCAACGATACATAATTCCATTAGATTCTGATATTGTCGTTTATATCAAAGATAAATAATTAACATTATTGTTTAATAATAAAGATTATTTATTTAAAAATATAAATATTATAGTTATTAATAAAATGTATTTTACTCATGAAATTATCTAAAGTATTACTTTATAAGCTATATCATATTCTTGATATTTTATCACTTTTATTTTATACAGAAATTTATTTCTGATTGAATATTATATATATACTACAAATTCCTAATGTTTAGTAACTAATAAATAACGAAATACACCATGGTTAAAATCGTAGAAAATCCAATTATTTTAGTGGATGGTTCTTTTTATCTTTATCGTGCCTATCATGCCTTTCCATCACTAATTAATAGCGCTGGAGAAACAACCGGCGCGATATATGGCGTATTGAATATGCTTAAAAGTTTACTAGTACAATATCAGCCAAGCCATGTTGCAGTTGTATTTGATGCTAAAGGAAAAACGTTTCGTAATAGGTTATTTAAAGATTATAAATCCAATCGATCACCTATGCCAGACGATTTACAAAATCAGATAACGCCACTACATGATATGATCAAAGCAATGGGTTTGCCGTTGGTAGTTGTTGGCGACGTTGAAGCCGACGATGTTATTGGAACACTAGCGCTATCAGCAGCGCGTAATGGTCATGATGTTCTGATAAGTACCGGCGATAAAGATATGGCACAGCTAGTATCATCTAAAATTACTCTAACTAATGCTATATCTAATACTATTTTTGGTCCAGAGGAAATAAAGATAAAATTCGGTGTACCACCGGAGCTTATTATTGATTATCTTTCATTAGTTGGAGATAACTCAGATAATATTCCTGGTGTTCCAGGGATAGGTGAGAAAACTGCACTGGCATTATTACAGGGATTAGGTGGGTTAGAAGTCTTGTATAACCAACTTGATATAATTAGTACACTAAACTTCCGCGGCGCTAAAACTATAGCTATTAAACTAGAGAAATACCGCGAGGTAGCTTTTCTTTCCTATCAATTAGCAACCATTAAAACTGATGTATTGTTAGATTTAACTTATGATAAATTAAGAGTAAAGAAATACGAATCTGAAGGATTAATGCTATTGTTTCAGCGTTATGAATTTAAACGTTGGCTAAGCGATTTAAAAGTAGGAAAATGGTTACAGGAGTATAAAAATACTGCTGTTCAGCCATTACTATTTAGTGCACCTCGATTAGTACCAAACAAACATTTAACAAAAACATTGTCGAAGTGCAGTTATATTATTATTAATACTATATCAACTTTAGAGATGTGGATTAATGCAATTCGTCAAGCTGGTTTTTTTGCTTTTAATATATCAACTGATAGACTAGATATATTTATTACTAATCTGATAGGTTTGTGTTTTTCTATAAAACCTAATGAGGCTGCCTATCTTCCGATAGGACATAATTATTTAAATGCGCCGAGTCAACTGGATTGCAAAACTGTTCTAACAGCATTGAAACCAATTTTAGAAGATCCTACTATTACTAAAATTAGTCAAAATCTTAAATTTGATTGTAGAATTTTAAAACGATACAATATTAATTTATCTGGTACTTTGTTTGATACTATGCTGGAATCTTATGTATTAGACAGCGTCGCTGGCCGTCACGATATAGAAAGCTTATCAAAGCGATTTTTACAATATACTATCGTAAACTCTAATAAAATATTAGGTAAAAATCGAAATCAACTAGTATTTGATCAAATATCAATAGAACAAGCAGCACTTTATTCTGCCGAAAACGTTGATATAACTCTCCGTTTACATCAAAAAATATGGCCACGTATTAATCAGATACCTAATCTGAAAAAGATATTTGAAGAAATCGAAATACCATTAGTTCCAATTCTATTACGCATAGAACAAAACGGCGTGCTAATAGATAAATCAGTTCTTACTGCATATTCAGTAGAACTAAAAAAATGTTTAGAAGAACTCAAAGCGAAAGCTCATCAATTAGCGGAGGAATCGTTTAATCTTTCTTCTATTAAACAAATACGAGCAATTTTATATAAAAAGCAGAAATTACCAGTACTAAAAAAAACTCCCAGAGGTGCTCCTTCTAGCAATGAAGGAGTATTAACTGAGTTAGCATCAAACTATCCACTACCGAAACTAATTTTAGAATATCGTAGCCTAGTTAAGCTTAAATCTAGCTATACTGATAAACTTCCAAAAATGATTCACTCCTTTTCGAATCGAATACATACCTCCTATCATCAGGCAATCACTTCTACTGGACGACTATCCTCAAGTAATCCTAACCTACAGAATATTCCAGCACAAAATAATACAGGTCAACGAATCCGGAAGGCATTTATTGCACCACCAGATAAAATTATCATGACAGCAGATTATTCTCAGATTGAATTGCGTATTATGGCGCATCTCTCACGCGATCCTGGATTACTAAATGCCTTCGCTACTGAAACAGATATTCATTGCGCTACTGCCGCTGAAATATTTAATATTCCGCTGGAAAAAGTAACACAAAATCAGCGCCGTAGTGCAAAAACTATTAATTTTGGCTTAATTTATGGTATGAGTATTTTCGGTTTAGCACGTCAGTTATCAGTTTCTCCATCGGATGCAAAAAAATATATGAATCTTTATTTTGATCGTTATTCTGGTGTTTTAGAATATATGGAACGTATCCGAAAACACGCTAGAGATTTGGGTTATGTTGAAACTCTAGATGGCCGTCGGCTGTATTTACCAAATATTCACTCGAGAAATAGTGTACTAAAAAAAAGCGCGGAGCGAGCTGCTATTAATGCTCCGATGCAAGGAACTGCCGCTGATATTATTAAGCGAGCGATGATTATAATTGATAATTGGCTACAAAAGGAAGCACCACCTATCCATATGATTATGCAAGTACATGATGAAATAGTATTCGAAGTACAGCGTACTATACTTGAAAGTGCCAAAATACAAATTAAAGAATTAATGGAAAGTTGTTTTAGATTAGATATACCACTTCATGTAAAAATTGGTATCGGAGAAAATTGGAGTCAAGCTCACTAAATAATAAATAAGCAAGTATTTTAATAAATCTATATCAGAATATGATATAGATTCTAAATATAAATAAGTATTTTAAAAGATTTTTTCTCTATTAATAGAACTAAATAATTTTAAAATATACTATATAACAAATATCTTCTATCTTTTAAGCTCTTTAATTTATTTTAATAGCTAGATATTTTATTGGTACCAATAAAATACTGAATTATAGACAGTTTTATAATTGCTATAAAATATTATTTAGTTATGATAATTTTAATCCTATAAAACGAAAGTGTAATTATTGCTATTTGCTAATTAAATTAGATTAATACTGCATTAAGTTGTAATATCATTGATTAGTTTTATTAGAGTTATTACTACTTATACAGGACATTAAACTTAGAAGTAGTGATTTATAGTTTTCTAGAATGATATTGAATATGAGTAAACCAATCGTTTAATTTTTGTTTTAGTTTATTTATTCCTATTTTTTTTAGTGATGAAAAAATCTCAACCTGAATATCGCCTATAAAGCTCAGTACTATTTTACGCACTTGATTTAACTGAGTTTTACATGCAAAAGAAGATAACTTATCAGATTTAGTAAGTAAAATTAATACTGGAATATTAATATCTATCGCTAATTGAACTATTTTCTGATCGAGATCTTTCATCGGATAACGAATATCCATTAGTATTACTAGTCCTTTAAGATTTTTACGCATTTTCAAGTATTTGACTAGGACATAATGCCAATTTCGTTTTAATTTTTGAGGTACTTTAGCATAACCATAACCTGGTAGATCTATTAGTCGAATACCGGATTTTACTTCAAATATGTTTATTAACTGAGTACATCCTGGAATTTTACTAGTTCTAGCTAGATTTTTTTTATTAGTTAAGGCGTTGATTGCACTAGATTTTCCAGCGTTAGATCGCCCCGAGAAAGCAATTTCAATCCCACTATCACTTGGAAAAGAGTGAATGTCTGTTTTACTAGATACAAAATGAGTTAACTGATAATTATAAAATTTTTTCAAAGTATTCTATCTCTTGATTGAAGTTAATATACTAATAGTAACTATAATAGCTATTATCCGGAATTTATTTTTAGACTTATTCTTAGCATAAGGGTATATGTTATTTTATAATTTTATAATAAATTCTGCTAAGATAATAAAAATAATTACCATTGTCTAAGAGAAAATATTATTCATTTTTTAGACTAATATGTAAAAGTTTTATAAAGCTTTTACTGTAAGTAAAAGAAATAGTAAAAAACCTAAAATGGTTAAATTTCGATCGAGTAATGAAATAATAAGTAGTAAAAACACCAATTTGGTAGTAATAAATTTATGATGATAACATTGTAAATAAGAATAGTAATATAACAAAAAATCGACTTTTAAGATTGAGGTTTTTATCGGTATAGATCATCTTGTTAAGAAAAATGATAAACTAATATTGAAGTTAATAGTATGTTAACTAAATCTATTTAATATTAAACTTTTTTATAATTAATATTATTAAAATTATTATGTTTAAAGTTATAATTTTAGACGAATCTATTACGATAATGTAAAATTACAAGATTATGACCTTATCATGTAAGGTATAGCGTTAAATTATGAACATAATTTCACTTCGTAATTTCAGTAAATCTATGATTTTAATTTTTCTTAATAACTTTATCATTAAAATATACTATATTACTCTATAATTACTTATTGAAAAATTTAGAAAAAGATATCACTATCTAATAGTGAACTAGTTAATGATAATTAATATAGGTATATTGAAGTAACTTACTAAAGATTATCTGCTTATAAAATATCTATTTTTTATAAACAGTCATAAAACTTAATTCCTAAATAATATGAATAATTCTTTTTCGTTATCAAATAAAACAAATGTCATAGAGGTGATCAAAATGATAATTATTTCAATGTATTAATAAATAGATTATATAGCTACTATCAATATTTTTTAGGATATACAAAAAAAGATAACTACATTTAATTTAAATATTATATACTTGATGAGTATTTTCAATATAAGTTTTTCTTTACATAAATAAAAATACTAATAAGTATAATATATAATTTATATTCATTACGGTTAATACATTTCTATAGAATAGAAAAATTAAAGCGATTTCTTCCTCTCTAATGCAGATTTTTCTTTTTTTTAATATATAATTCTATGTAATAGAGTTATAAGTTTTATATTCATAGCGATAATAATAAGTGCATCTAGTTTAAAAAAAGAAATAACCTATTAAAACAGTAAAACTAGCTATCCAGTAGTCTATTTAATAGAATAGATTTATATCTAATATATATATTTCTGATTTTATATAACATATAAAATTGATCTAATTGAGATATTTAAAATAACTTTTTAACTAATGTACTAACTCATTATAGTAAACAATACAAAAATCAGTTTGGTAAAAATACGTGTTATACTACTAATGATAGTAGTATTATTCTTCACTGCCTAATATTTGCGATGAATTTTAATATAATCTTATAAAAATAAAACCTGTTTATCTAAATTAATTTAGATAAACAGGTTAAAATTAAAATTTTAAACAAAACTGACGTTCTTTATAATTTAATATAAATTTAAAAATTGAATAATCTTTTGTAAGTTTTATTAGATATGTTAATCTAACATGCATATATGGTATATATATAACTTATTATATTTTAATAAAATTATAAACAACATATAAAATTTTAAAACTAATCGGCTTGTTTAATAACAAATTCAATATACTTATTAAAGTAATAATAAAAGGTAATTTTTTAAAAAACACTATTCAATTATGATAGAACATAACCTTTTCATTCTACTAAATTAGTAGATTACTCGATAAGTTGTTCTTCTAAATTGAGATCATTTCTTATTAGCTCGACTTTAATTAGAAATTAGTAGTATTATTCAACTAGAAATAAATTGCTGAATATTATACAAAAATTTATACTAGTTAATTATGAAATGCTTGATTAAAATCATACACTATTAAATGCCAATTTAGAACTAGAATGTTAATAATTAACAAATTATATTAGTTAACAGCAATTGATTTTATTAAAAATAAATAGATAAGAAAAATTTTAAAGATATTAAAATTTGTATAATTAAATAATATAATAAAATTAAAACTTTAATAGATGTAATATAATACACATAATTATTTGATACTATTCAAAACGTGATATAGTATAAAATTTTTATTTATAGTATTGCTTTGGTAGATTTTTTAATAACGCTCTCTAAATTAGCTATAAAATTTAGAAAATACTAGATATGTTTTTATAGTTAGATCTAGTAAATATACTCCGATAAAAATTTATTTTTTTTGAATTTAGATCAAACTATTGTAATATGAAAATAGAGCTCTTGTTCTTATAGACAGAATAAACGATAAGATTTAACAGTTCTACATAATATGTAACTAAATACTTTTACAATTCTTAATTGTATATATTATTATTTTTAATCTCTCTCTGAAATAGAAGATATTTCTTTATAAGAGCTACTTTATTTAAAAGTAAAGATTTTTATTTCTTATCAAAAATATATAATATTGCTTAATAGAAGTATTTTTGCTTAAATTAGTTTAATAATGAAAATTACAGTTTTTATAAAAACTTTAGCAAAATTATAACTAGCCTATTTATAAATGTTAATTTATTATTTTTCTAAACAAAGAACTAATAGTAGGGTAACTATTATTTTTTAACTAATAATTATTACTTTGTATTAATATTTTATAAAAAATCTAGGTTTTATAAGTAATTAATGAGTAAAACATCAAATAAAAATTCTACTATCTGTACAGTAGTAATTTTTTATCGTTTTTAAATTTTTTTACTAGTATTCTAAATTGATCTAAGATCATTGATCATGATATTTAAATTAGAAATTTAGGTTTTAAAACATATATCGTCGAACAAGAAGAACTCAGAGAACAAGAAAAAATTAAATTTTTAGTTTAAAAAAAATTTAATCAGAAATATTAGAAAATTTCGAAAAAACTTCTAATACATTTATTGATTGATGTAAGATATACAATTGTAGTATTATTATAATTAAAAATTAAAGAATATCGCAATGAATTATAAGTATTAATTTTCTATAAATAGATCTACTACAATAGGTAGTATATTAAATATCATAGCACTATATTATATATATTAATGTTCTTAGTTACTAGAAGAATTAGTTAATATTCTCTTTTGTAAAGAGAATACTAAACTAATTTTTTAACCTTTTCTTTAATTAAAGAAGAAATTATAATATGCTATTATTTATATTTCATATTAGTGACAAATAATTCTCTAAGTTTTTATTCTTCTCTATAAAATAAATAGAATTTTTTCTTAATTAAGGTTTAAAAATAAAATTATAATAATTTTATTAAACTAACTCACAAAACATAGCTACTAACTTTTATAATACATCAGAATTTGTTAAGTTAGCTAGATTGAATTATAGCAATATATTTACGATAAGATAAATATAATATTTAATGTATTTCTACATGTACAACGTAGAAGAAAAATTATATTATATCTTAGATTCATAAACGTCAAAAAAAAGAAAATTAATAAAAATGATTAATTCTATTTATTTTTCACCTATAATAAATAGAGTACAATACATTATTTTTAATGCCTGGAATTAAGTTGTGATTGGAAATTTTCGTAATATCGCTATCATCGCGCATATAGATCATGGTAAAACCACTTTAATTGATAAATTATTACAACAATCCGGTATGTTAGATGACCGTAATAATGTAAGAGAACGCGTGATGGACTCTAATGATTTAGAGAAAGAACGTGGAATTACTATTTTTGCTAAAAATGCTTCTATCAAATGGCATAATTACATTATCAATATTATTGATACACCGGGACATTCTGATTTTGGTGGGGAAGTTGAGCGAGCAATGTCAATGGTTGATTCAGTATTGTTACTGGTTGATGCCACGGATGGTCCTATGCCCCAAACTCGTTTCGTAACGCAAAAAGCATTCAGTTATGGCCTGAAACCGATTGTAGTTATCAATAAAATTGACCGTTATGGTATGCGCCCTAACTGGGTAGTAGATCAGATCTTCGATCTATTTGTTAATTTAGGCGCTACCGATGAGCAGCTTAATTTTCCGATTATTTATACGTCAGCATTAAATGGTATTGCTGGCTTAGAATATGAAAATATGGCTGATGATATGACGCCACTTTTTGAGTCTATTATAAAAAATACTAAGACACCGAGCATCAGTGGTTCTTTTCAGATGCAGATTTCCCAGTTAGAATATAACAACTATGTTGGTATTACTGGTATCGGACGAATTAAACGCGGCTCAGCAAAACCAAATCAAAACGTAACTATAGTAGATCGTGAAGGTAAGGTTCGTAATGGTAAAATTGGACAAATTTTAAGCTATATTGGCCTACAGCGTATTGAATCTAAGCTAGCTGAAGCTGGCGATATCATCGCAATTACCGGTTTAGATAAGTTAAATATTTCTGATACTATTTGTGATCCACTTTATGTGGAAGCATTACCACCACTAATGGTCGATCAGCCGACCATTTCTATGTTATTTAGTGTAAACACTTCACCGTTTTGCGGTAAAGAAGGAAGATATATCACTTCACGACAGATCTTAGAACGCCTAAAAAAAGAGTTAATTCATAACGTAGCATTAAGGGTAGAAGAAACTGAAGATCCAGATACCTTTAGCGTTCTTGGCCGCGGCGAACTGCATCTATCAGTTCTTATCGAAAGTATGCGTCGTGAGGGATTTGAAATTGCTGTTTCTCGTCAAAGAGCTATTTTTCGTACCTTTAATGGTATTAAACAGGAACCTTTCAAATCAGTTATATTGGATATTGAAGAACAGCATCAAGGACAGGTCATGCAAGCAATGAATATCCGTCAGGGCGAATTAAGCGATATGTTATCAGATAAAAAAGGTCGTATCCGTCTAAATTATATAATCCCAAGCCGAGGCTTAATTGGTTTTCATACGAATTTTATGACCATAACCTCAGGAAGCGGTCTTTTATATTCTACATTTAGTCATTATGATGACGTGCGTCCCGGTAAGATTAGCCAACGCCAAAACGGAGTTTTAATTTCTAATGGTCAGGGTAAGGCTTTAGCCTACGCCTTATATAATCTACAGAATCGTAGTCGTTTGTTAATAGATCATGGATCAGAAGTGTATGAAGGCCAAATTATCGGTATCCATACTCGCTCTAACGATCTGACTGTGAATTGTTTAACAGGAAAGAAGTTAACAAACATGCGTGCATCTGGTACAGATGAAGCGATAACGTTAATACCAGCAATAAAAATGTCTCTAGAGCAGGCATTAGAATTTATCAATGATGATGAATTAGTAGAAGTGACGCCAAAGTCTATCCGTTTACGAAAGCGGTATCTTACTGAAAATGAACGTAAATGTGCTAATCGTTCGTAAAAACAGATATACAGATATAATGGTGATTGTAATATTAGGTGGTATTTCAATATATTAACATTCATCGTTTAGCATGTATTTTGATGTCAGTTTTAATATTAATATTGATTATGTATATTAATCGCAATACTACCAAAATCCGTAGTACCCTTATAAAGGAAGTTTAGTTCTGTATTTATTATAGAAGGTATCTATTATTATCAAACGTTAAATAAAAAATTTATTACATCTCCATCTTTCATTATATAATCTTTTCCTTCATAACGCATTTTTCCGGCTACTTTTGCACCCTGCTCTCCTTCATAGGTAATAAAATCATCAAAAGAAATAGTCTGTGCACGAATAAATCCCTTTTCAAAATCAGTATGAATTTTTCTAGCCGCCTGCAATGCGGTAGCACCAATTGGGATAGTCCAGGCACGTACTTCTTTAATTCCGGCGGTAAAATAGGTCTGTAAATTAAGAAGTTTATAGCTGGTACGAATAATACGACTTAAACTTGACTCTTCAATTCCTAACTCCGCCATGAATTCTTTACGCTCCTCTTCATCATCAAGTTTAGCAATATCAGATTCTACTTTAGCACAGACCGAAATTACTGGTGATCCCTCAGCTTCAGCAATAGCACACACTTTAAATAAATAAGAATTTTTCTCAAAGTTGTTTTCGAAGTCATCTTCATTGATATTAGCGATATACATTGTTGGTTTTAGTGTCAATAAATTAAGATACCGAATAATCATTTTTTCTTCGCTTGATAAATCAAGCGTGCGTAAAATACCGTCATTACTTAAATGAGATATACATTTTTCTAGCGTAGACAACTCTAGTTTAATATCTTTATCACCGCTTTTTGTCTGTTTTTTTAACCGGTAAATAGCACGATTACACACTTCTAAATCAGATAAAGCTAGTTCAGTATTGATAATATTAATATCATCAGTCGGACTAACTTTTCCCGCTATATGAATAATATTATCATTTTTAAAACAGCGTACAACATGATTAATGGCCTCAGTCTCACGGATATTACTTAAAAATTGATTGCCTAGACCTTCTCCTTTAGCTGAACCTTTTACTAGTCCAGCAATATCGACAAACTCCATAGTCGTCGGTATAGTACGCAGTGGCTTGACGATTTTTGCCAATTGATCTATACGTAAATCGGGTATTGTTACTACACTACTATTTGGCTTAATAGTACAAAATGGGAAATTTTCTACTTTAGCATTAGCCATAGTTAATGCATTAAACAAAGTTGATTTGCCTACATTAGGTAATCCGACAATACCACATTTAAAACTCATAACTATTTGACTTTAAATAGTTTTATTGTAAAAATATTAATTTTTATTCTCATTATAAAATTATCCTAAGTATTTATTATGTATAGAATACTATCATTATTTGATATCTGTTATTCAATTAGAACTAACTATGAGGTGTATGCAAGCTGTTCATAGCCTTTATATTATCTTTTATCACGAGAAGCTCTGTACAACGTACAGCTTTATCAATAGCACTATGTATCAACTGGTATTCTGCATTAGACGGTTTACTCAATACAAAATTAATAACTTTATCTTTGTTTCCCGGATGTCCAATACCAATTCGTAAGCGGTTAAATTTAGAATTTCTCCCTAGGAGATTAATAATATTTTTTATACCATTATGCCCACCATGACCGCCTCCTAGCTTTAGTCGTGCGCTACCTGGCAATAAATTTAGTTCATCGTGCGCAATTAGAATATCATTAGGCTCAATGTGGTAAAATGAGGCTATTGCTACTACTGCTTTTCCGCTAAGATTCATAAAAGTAGTTGGTACTAATAACCAGATATCTTGATTACAAAGGGTTAAATGACTAGTATAACCATAGAATTTACTTTCTTCTTTTAGGGTTTTTTGGTAACGCTCTACAAGCGACTTAATATACCAAGCGCCTACGTTATGGCGGGTAGCAACGTATTTAACACCAGGATTACCTAAACCTACAATTAATTTAATCGTCATATATTACTTTCATTAGTAATTTGAATCTTAGCTTGTTCTATACGAGAAAAAATTAAATTCAAAGAAAAACTCTAATTATTTAGTTGATATCGAACTTAAGTTTTTTTATAGATCATAATACAGAATTAATTCTAGATAACTAAGTTTTTTAAGTTTTATGCTATAACGAAAAAACTTATATCAATATTATCTGTATTATTTATATATACTTAAACATAGCTGATATAGATTCTTCGTTACTAATACGACGAATTGCTTCCGCTAACATCTCGGACAGCGTTAACATACGCACATTAGGTAATGTTTTTATAGCCGCATTTAATGGAATAGTATCACAAACGATTACTTGATCAATAATAGAGTTATTAATGTTTTCATAGGCATTTCCTGAAAAGATTGGATGTGTAGCATAAGCGAATACCCGATTGGCACCGCGTTCTTTTAAAGCTTCAGCAGCCTTGTATAAGGTGCTACCAGTATCAATCATATCATCGATAAGAACACAATCGCGACCTGATACATCGCCTATAATATGCATAATCTCAGAAACGTTAGCACGTGGACGGCGTTTGTCAATAATCGCCATATCGGTATCATTAATTAGCTTAGCTATTGCACGTGCACGTACAATTCCACCGATATCAGGCGAAACAACAATCGGATTCTTTAAATCCTGTTGAAGGATATCTTCTATTAAAATGGCGCTACCAAACACATTATCCACTGGAATATCAAAGAATCCTTGGATCTGTTCAGTATGCAAGTCAACTGTTAGCACGTGATCAACACCAACGTTTGATAAAAAATCCGCTATAACTTTAGCAGTAATAGGAACTCGAGTAGAACGGACACGGCGATCCTGACGTGCATAACCAAAATAAGGGATAACAGCGGTAATACGACCAGCGGAAGCACGAAGTAGCGCATCTACCATAACTACTAGTTCCATAAGATTATCATTAGTGGGTTTGCAGGTAGACTGGATAATAAAAACATCACTACCGCGAACATTTTCGTTTATTTCTACACTGATCTCTCCGTCACTAAAACGACCAACGGTAATATTACCGAGACTGGTATGTAAACGGTTAGCAATACGTTCCGCCAATTCTGGGATGGCGTTTCCAGCAAAAAGCTTCATATCAGTCACGAAAATAACCTCGGTTTTCTTTAAAAGATATTATAAGTATATTATTGTTAGATAATTAATTTTTATATAATACATTCTATAACAGAAAAATGTAATATCTTGCATCAAATTTAATAACAAGCATTTTACCTATTAACTATAATTTATAGTTAAAATTAATATTATTTTAAATAGAAAAAATGAGATACTGTTTCTATTAATTTAATTAGTTTTAAATATCTATAAAAAGTAAAGGTAAACACTATTTTGTTATAAACTAACAAGTATATCGATAATAGGCAATACTACATTTAATCAATAGCATTATTAAATGTTAAACAATATAAATATGTTTATTTTATTTAGAAAATAGTACATTAGATTTAATCTTGTTATCAGAAATTTCTCCAATTAATATTTAATTCTAATATTTATTAAATATACTATAAGTATAGTAGTATTATACTATACCTAATAACATATAAAATAAAGTATTTTTATGATACACTAGTTATGCTTAATTTATCTAATGCTTAATTTATCCAATAAACAAATATGGATATCGACGATAGAAGCAATAATTAACATATCGTTATAAATTTATAAACTGAAATATATTTCGTGTATAATAAATGATAATCATTATTATATCGTCGGTTAACATATAAAAAATAGATCAAATTTATCTAGAATCAATACCTAATAAATCATTATAAATTCCATTTATCAATTCTCAATTTAATTTGAATATCACACTGATATAACTCTAAATTTGACGGTAATGCCGGATCAATATCATCATAATAACTTTTGTAAATAACAGTCCAGCATTGTCCATTATAATTATAATTTAAAGCATGTAGATATCCGTTGGAATCTAAGTCAAAATTAGTAGCATCGCCGGGCAAACCGAGCATCCACTGCCGCAAGTTAATAAGTGGAATAGATATACCAGATAGTTTCTGAATGATCATTTCCGCATCTTTTTCAGTATAGCATTTTCCATGATTGTCGATAAGTTTAGCTGAACCCGACTGAATATCTAAATTTATTTCTGTTTTGCCGAGTGGATTAGTTAGAATTAACTGGCAACGATCTGAGCTAATTTGTTTCCAATTAAAGCGAGCATAAATTTTTTTTTGATTGGAAAAATAGGCGAAAGCACCATGTGCCTGATAACAACTGAATGCAGAAAGCAATTTCTGGTGAAGTCGCCATTCTGACAATGTTTTTTTTTAGTATAACGGAAGGTATATGAACACTACAAGAGGCTAGTAGTAGACTAGAAAATAACAGAAAAACAGAATACTGCATAATTATGCTAAAGCATAACTTCATCTTCTTTTTTTCGAATAATTTCATTTTTACGCTAATAGCTCGTATCATTATAGTTAATTACTTTAATAGTTTAATTTAATATTTTTATAAGTTGTATTTTTAAAAGATAAAGAAAAGTAGTTTTACTTTTCTTAAACCCATCTATAAAACATAATATATAAAGATAATAATCATACAATGTTATACCATTCTATGATCTTAATCTAAGATATTTCTTGAATCTAGTATTAATTGAAAACACTGCTAATTCTTAGGAATTAGTTATTTTCTTAATTTTTAAATATACTAAATAGTTTGCTTGACAAATTCTAATTCATAAAATCTTTATTATTGTTCCTAATTATAATTTTATATAGCAATATTTTATTATTAAATAATAGACTAATTTTAAGAAAAGTATTAGTTTAAAAATGAAAAGATATCACAAAGTTTTTTATTGGTATCTAAGTGAAGATAAATTTATCAGCTATTTAAACATACGTTATTAAAAATCTAGAATTATTGATACATAGTGAACTGCAAACTTTCGTGTAATTAAAAGTTTTTATTGAGTATTACTGATAGTAAAATTTGTCAGTAGATCTAAAGCAATTTTGGTTAAAAACAGGCCAATACCAAAAATGAGATTGTTTTTTCATATAGCGTCGGTAATATTTTTTTAGTCTTTACATTCAAAGAACAGATTTTAAAATTTCTTTAATCATATACAGTACTACTAATAAATATAAGCGAAGCAATTGATCTAGATCTCACTGTTTATCTATTCAAATTTAGAATTAATTGCTTGATTATCACTAATTACATCTGCAATTAAGCATAAAAACTATCGGAATACACCAATGATAATATTATTAGTCTAATATTAATAAAATATTGGTTCAGTTAGTACTGAAATAGCATTTCATCAGCTTATATTATTTATTATATAATCCTATTTACACAATATCAAATCAAAGGTAAAAATTAATATAAGAACAAAAATAAAACCTTGATAGCATTAAGAATACATTTTGATATCTACCTTAATTTATCTTTGTTAATAAAAAAGAACATTATATGCTGCAATTTCATAGATAACAGCAATCGATTTGAGTTGACAGATATTAATTTATATACAATAGATGTACCTTCTGTATATTTTAAAAGTCTATCTCTTCGTAAATATTCCGTAATACTAGCACAAACTATTGTTATGTATGAGAATATATTCTGTTCTTAACTAAGAAACTAATCGGAATATTAAAGTGATGTATGATTACTATCTGAAGGCAGTATAGCCTATGGTAAAATTTTAAGCCCATTTATATTCGTACTGCACTTTAGTTTAACTCTAAGCAAAAGGTAAACTACTACATATGAAGTCTTCAATAATCACTAAATTAGAAATATTACAAAAGCGTCACAAAGAAGTTGAAGCTTTGCTTAGTGATCCTGATCTGATATCTGATCAGCTCCGTTTTCGCGTATTATCAAAAGAGTACGCACAGTTGTCTAATATCACTTGCTGTTTTCAACATTGGCAACAGGTAAAAGAAGATATAAACACTGCAGAATATTTGCTACAGTATCCAGAAATGCGTGATATGGCTCAAAAGGAGCTGTTGACATCCCGCACTAGTCTAGAACAACTTGAACAACAATTGCAGGTACTATTATTACCAAAGGATCCTGATGACGAACGTGGCTGTTTTTTAGAAATACGTGCCGGAACCGGTGGTGATGAAGCAGCGCTATTCGCAGGTGATCTATTTCGTATGTACAGTCGTTTTGCTGAAACCAAACGCTGGAAAGTAGAAATCATTAGTGTTAGTGATGCTGAACATGGCGGATTTAAAGAAATCATTGCTAAGATTTCTAATGAAGGAGTATACGGATTATTGAAATTTGAATCTGGTGGCCATCGCGTACAACGTGTACCAGAAACTGAATCTCAGGGTCGCATTCACACTTCTTCTTGTACTGTGGCAGTAATGCCAGAAATCCCAGAGTCGGAATTACCGGAAATCAACTCTAGTGATCTGCGTATTGATACATTCCGCTCTTCTGGTGCGGGTGGTCAACATGTTAATACTACTGACTCAGCTATTCGCATTACTCATCTTCCCAGTGGACTAGTAGTAGAATGCCAAGATGAACGCTCTCAACATAAGAATAAAGCAAGGGCCTTAGCAGTATTAGGTGCACGTTTACGTGCTGCTGAAATCCAACGTCGGCAGAAAAAAGAATCTTCCACGCGCCGTAATCTCCTTGGTAGCGGTGATCGATCCGATCGTATTAGAACTTATAATTTTCCCCAAGGACGAGTGACAGATCACCGCATCGGCTTGATACTTTATAGATTAGATGAAATTATCGAAGGCAAACTCGAGATGTTAATTCAACCTATTATACAGGAATATCAAACCGATCAACTTGCTACATTATCCGAGATACTTTAATGACCTGGAAACAATGGTTGGTTCATTCTGTTTTTCGGCTGAGTAGGTCTTATAGTCCTAGTGCAAAGCAAGATGCTGAAATTTTACTAGCACAAGTAACTAATACAACGCGTACTCATCTGTTAGCTTTCAGCGAAACTCCATTAACAAAAACAGAGCAAGCTAAGCTTGAAATACTATTATCTCGTCGGGAATGTGGTGAACCAATAGCTTATTTAATAGGTGAGCATGAATTCTGGTCTTTACCATTGCGTGTATCGACCGATACACTTATTCCACGTCCAGATACTGAATGCTTGGTTCAGCGTGCACTAGATCTTCTTTTACCAAGTTGTGCCAATGTTCTAGACTTAGGTACTGGTAGTGGCGCTATTGCACTTGCATTAGCCTCGGAGCGTCCTAAATGGCAGGTAACTGGCATTGATCGTCTACCAAACGTTGTAATGCTTGCCCGTAATAATGCTAAACGCCTTGGGTTAAAAAATATACAATTCTTAGAAGGTAATTGGTTTGAACCAATACAAACAAAACGTTATCATCTTATTGTAAGTAATCCACCTTATATTGAGATAAATGATCCTCATCTCATGCAAGGCGATGTGCGTTTTGAACCGCATAGCGCTTTGGTTTCAGGAGAGGATGGACTACAGGATCTATCGGCAATTTGCCGTGATGTTTTGGCATACTTAGAGCCAGATGGATGGCTTTTATTAGAGCACGGCTGGCGACAGGGGCAAGCTGTACGCGATTTAATCATGAATGCTGGTTTTATTCAAGTAGAAACAATACGTGATTATTGTAAAAATGAACGTATTAGTCAAGGGCTATATTCTCAACGAAGATATAATCAAAATTAATAAAAAAGAAACTATAATAAAAAGACTAAAGTAAGAATTTAATTCGATTGAATTTCTATTCATTTTATTAAAAAAATACTAACTAATAGTAATATTCTATAGAATTTTAGATTTAATTAAAAGGTAATAAATGAAACATTTAGTGATCAATATTAGCAATATAAAAATAGCAAACGATCTACCTTTCGTATTATTTGGTGGCATGAATGTACTAGAATCGCGCGATATAGCAATGCATATTTGTGAACATTATGTCACTTTTACGGAAAAATTAGGTATTCCCTATATATTTAAAGCCTCATTTGATAAAGCTAATCGTTCTTCTATTTGTTCTTATCGTGGCCCAGGCTTAGATGAGGGGATGAAGATTTTCATCGAGTTAAAAGAACAGTTTGGCATAAAAGTAATGACTGATGTGCACGAAATAGATCAAGCGAAAAATGTAGCGAAGGTAGTAGATATAATTCAATTACCAGCTTTTCTTGCCCGTCAAAGTGATCTTATAGAAGCTATGGCTCGTACTGGCGCAGTAATCAACGTAAAAAAACCACAGTTTATGAGTCCTAGTCAGGTCGGTAATATCGTCGATAAATTTCGTAAAGCTGGTAATCACAATGTAATTTTATGCGATCGTGGCAGTAATTTCGGATATGATAATCTAGTTGTTGATATGCTTGGATTTAATATAATGAAACAAGTTTCCGGTGGATCTCCGGTAATTTTTGATGTAACTCATGCTCTTCAGACTCGTGATCCATTTAGCTCCGTCTCCTCAGGACGTCGTGCACAAGTTAGCGAATTAGCTCGTGCAGGTATGGCAGTTGGTATCGCCGGTCTGTTTATCGAAGCACATCCAGACCCGGAAAATGCAAAATGCGACGGTCCTTCCGCTTTGCCGCTTATAAAGTTAGAATCCTTTTTGCACCAAATGAAGGCAATTGATGACTTAGTAAAATCTTTTTCTGAACTTGATACTGGTTAGTAACTATTTTAAAATAAAGCGGTATTAGCAATCTTTTTTAGTTACTGTGCTAAAAAACTTTGTGCATCACCTATTTAAAATAAAATGATAGCTCTAATAAAACAAACTAATAATAAATAGCGTTTTATTAAATATCCATCTAAGGATGGTATTGGTCTTTGACAATTTTATTAATTAGTACATCAAAAAAAGCTATAAATTACTTTAAATTATTAATATCGGATCAAATTTGGTAGATACTAATAAAGTAGTACTTAGTTATTTTTACTGGTAATTAGCTGATATTAATAATGATGTTTATTTAATATTTCTAATTACGTATTTAATGATAATTTTTCTATAAATTTTGATAACAACTTTATTTTTATCTATTAGCATTATTTCATATAGTTATAATTTATTTTTACTTATTTTAATTTATCAACTAATTTTTTTACAATAATAAATAGAACTTTATTCTAACGATCAGCTACGATTTTCATATTTTTGTTTGCTAAATTAATAAAGATGTACATTATGTTATTAAATATACGATTTTTAATATACTTATTGAGATATTTCACGATTTATTATCTTTAGTTTAATCGCTATTTATGATAATCTTTTTATCATTATTATATAAACTTTTATTTATTAAAAAGATGATTGTAAATACTTTTAATAGTAATTAATTGATTTTTATCTAGTATCTTATACACTTCTGCATTTTCGTATAATTAAATTATTATACTTATTACCATGTTTAATAGTATAACCGATAAAAATTAACTTTTCCATGAGATTATTAGATATACTACTAGTAATATGCTTGAGTTATTTTTGGCAGCATTATAGTGATAGCTGCTATCATGGAAAAGTTCTATTAATACATGATCTAGATTGATTTCCTAAATTTCGATGCTTTTGTATTTCCCATTTTGCATTACCTATTATTGATACTTCTAGTGAAAAATAGTCATTTTAACAAAAAAATCTGATTTTTCAAAATTACTGTAGACAGTAATTAATGTTAATAAGTTAGAAATTAAATCTATAGTCTAAAAAATTTGATATAATCAATTGAATTTAAAATTTTGAAAAGAACACGCTTCTTTTAGCTCATGGTTAATAACAACTAAGTTTTATTTTATTCGATAGATTATCTTCTGACTTAAAATAGACTTTTAAGAAAATTATTTATTAAATAATTTTATTTTTATTTGAAGTGTATTGATCACAGTTCGAAACATTTTTGCAACCCAAAGCTAAAATAGTTACAAATCGTCACTAAATATACGATCAGTCAAGTTTTTATAGCGAATGTATGGAAGTGATTTACCATACTAGTATATTAGCCATAATTTTATCTTCTCTGAGAATTTCATCGTTAGTGAACTTAGCTTTGTTATTTAAATATAAATATAGTAGAAAAATTTTTAAGCCAGATATTGTTCTAAAAATCATTGCCGATATTATTTTTATAGATGATAATATAGAAATTATTGGTATATTATCGTTACAGTAAAAAATTTTAGCTAATCCTAATTAAGGAGCAACCGCTGTTTAAAGTAAAGTGGCTAATCATCATAATCTATACCACCGGATTTGTAATATTTCCTATGCACAGCATTATTTAATAGAATAATAAAATATTAGATTAATATACTATATTGAATACTAAAAATAGTAAGGTGATGCACAATATCATTGTCTATAATTAATTAGATTATTATATTAATATACTAAATTATTTACTAAATTTAGATTTGATGATGTACAAGTCTGTTCTCTAATATCTGTATTTGTAAATACTAGTAATTTATATAGATTATCAATAATTATCATTATTGAGTTGTATTTGTTCTCTTTAAGTAGATATCACTTTCTGAATTATGCGCTTTTTTCTAAAATGTTAATTTTATCTTCTGTATTATTTATAAATCATTTTATGAATAATATTCAGTTTTATTTATTTGATAGCAGAGTTTATATGCATTGTTATTTTAAATTAATAGTCTAAGTTGTAAAAAAAACTACTCAGAGTAGATAAATTGCTATAAAATGCATCTTTAATATCTAAAATGTAAGAAAAAATTAACATCAATATAGATATTATCTATACTTTTTAAAAAGTATAATTATTGAATTATATTAATAATTAGATAAAAGATAATAACTAGAGAAGTAGTCATACTACTAATAGTAAAAAATTATATATAAAGATGAAAAGCATATTTATATCAATTTTAAAAACTCTAATTTCATTGTAAATGAAATTACTATTAAATTATAAATTTAAAAATACGAAAACTGATATGATTTATAATCATATTTTTATTTTCTATTAAAATAAAATTTTTTAAATATTAAAAACTTATAATAATAGTTATACTAAAAATAAAAAACTAATACTTAAAAAGTATTATTCATTTATAATAATACACAAATAAATAAAAATAATATTGATTAATAATGAAATATTTTATCTTTTCTCTCTTTTAGTAATTCCTTTTGTTTATAGCTATAGCATTTAGAATTATATTAACAGCGATTTGAAGAGGAATAATTAACTTGCTCTATATTATAGAATTTCAAAAGCAATTAAATTTTTGATAAGTATTTTATAAAAAAATAAGCTATCTCACGTTAACTACTATACTATACACTATATATAGTAACTGAACTAATTCAATAGCAATCAGATAGTTATACTATGACCTATAGTCATATTTTTAATATCGTTAAAATAACAAAAAATTTATTGATACATTTATTTTTAATATAAGAATTTTCGATATTATTAACTGTTTATAGAATATTGCTTGCTTATAAAACTACTAAAAATAGAAATTAATATCTGCACTAGAACTTAGCGTAAATATGAGTAAGTTAATTTTTAATTTTAAAAGCTGTTTTGATTTGCATAGATAAGTAAAAAGTCATAAAAATTAAATGCATTGATTAAGATTAATGAACACATCATTTTATCTGCCTAATTTAACAAATATCTTAAATTCATTAGGATTTTATAATAATTAAATTTATCTTTGTTTAATAAAAAGACGATGACGATTATTATTTTAAGGTTTAATTTTTTGTTAAAATTAAAGTTTTTCGAAAATAAAAAACGACAAGAAAAAATTAATTATTAAATAAATTTCACAAAAATTGGATCTTCGTCAATTTTATTAAATTTAAAAACCAAGTTAGTAAACTAGATACCTGAAAGTAATTTAATTAAAACTTATATATAATATATAAAGTAATTATTTAAGGAACAAATACGATTTTAATTTTAATTTTAATTTTTTAATTAACATTAAAACATAGATTTTATATTAAAAAATTTTTAAAATTTCAACATTGCTTTCATTCATTGAAATAATTCTTCAGATAATTAATATATATTTTATAAAAAGTAAGGAACTTTTGATAAAGCACATTACATATATGTTATATATTATATTATATATAACTAGAACAGTTAGAAGAGATAAACAGTGATATTTATATTATATATAGTCAAGTATATAAGCATAAATAATATACATTTTCCTATGTATTCTAATAATTATTAGAATATTGGATTATTTATATTTAAATTGTTCTTTAATTTTTTTAAACGTTAATATTGAAATTAAGTATGCTATTTAATTACTAAATTTAGATATAACCTACATCTAATAAAAGACTTATTAATTAATCAATAAAATTAATAAACTAGTTTTAATGATACAAGATTTTCATCTATTAATTACAAGAATGATACAAGATTTTCATCTATTAATTACAAGGTTGATAACCATCATAACGGTCAATTGATATATTAATATTATTAAATACAAACATTTTACTATCAATTGCATTCTCTAAATAACAAGTATAAAGTTATTACAGCATAGAAAAAATTTTTATAAAAATTAAGTGTAACTTACAATAGTTCAATCTTTTTCTAAAAACTAATCAGATTTTATCAAAAAAAATTGATATAATCAATATAAAACAATTCATACGTTAATGTTCTAGCAATAGTAGTAAGCTAACTTGTAGTATGGTTATAAAAACAAGACTAGAAAAATGAAGTTTAAAAACTAAGAATATTTTGGTATTGCTTTCCTAGCTAGAGTTTAATAGCAGCATAATAAACTTATTTAGTAACGTTTTGTATAAACGATAAAATTATGCTAATTATTAAGCATACTAAAATAACAATAACAAAACGATAGTGGTTGTAGAGTAATAAATAAAATTCACTTAACTTGATTCAAAAAATACTAGGATAGTTTCATTTAGTTTGTAAAAAATAAAAAATAATAGCAATCTCCGAATACCTTAAATAAGCATAAAATATACTAAGATATCTTATTATTTCCGTTTGTATTATAGTATCTAGTATTTATAGGTGAATATTTTATTTCTATAAAAAACTGATCATAATGAAAGTTTTTTACTAGTCGCCGATTACTTGATATACTAAAAGTAATATATAGGCAATATCAGTATATTTAGCAAGCAAAATTCTTATCAAGAATAGTATATCTTATCGATAATGATATCACACTTTAATACTATTCACCTCTAGATCAATGCAATAGTGATAATATAGATTACATATTAAGTATACTTATGTCAATTTAAGATTATCATAATTTTATTATAGTGGTATAGGATTTGAAATATCTTGTTTAACTAAGAGTTTCAGTTTATGATTTTGTTGATCACGGTTTTTTATTGTTCTCTTACTGAGAAGCTCTTTCTATATGTAATTAAAATAATTTTCGGTCTTTTAGTGTCTTTTTCAAAGAATAATATTTTTAGTTTGTGTATAATTTTATAAGCACTAATATATCGGAATTTATTAAATATATAAAAATTGAATTTAACATCTACTACTTCAGATGTTTTAAAAAATCTAAAGATAATTTATTACTTATTAGGCTACTAAGTATTAATATCAGGTGCTATATCATATTGAGATGTAATAACTTGTTAAATTATTTTATTTATACAAAATATTTCTTGATTTAAAATACTTAAATTCTAGTCTTGATGTTCAATTCATGATCATCGTTAACATAACGAGTTCTTGAGATAGCTAAATAAAAGAAAGATGAAACGTAAATAATCTTTCGTATGAATTAGCATTGAAATTTAAGGAAATCCTAATGCCAGTTATAACTCTTTCTGATGGCAGTAAACATCAGTTTGCCAATCCTATTTCTCCACTTGATATTGCCTACAATATCAGTCCTAATCTGGCAAAAGCCTGTATTGCTGGTCGCGTTAATGGGAAAATAGTGGATGCCGTTGATATCATTGATTACGATGCTCAGCTTACCATTATTACTGCTCAAGATGAAACTGGGTTGGAAATTATTCGACATTCCTGTGTCCACTTAGTTGGGCATGCTATTAAACAACTTTGGCCAAAAACTAAAATGGCTATCGATCTAGTTACTGACAAAGGCTTCTATTATGATATCGACCTCGCTTATACCTTGACGAAGTATGATCTCAATCTACTAGAAAAGAAAATGCATGAATTAGCTGAAAAAAACTATGAGATCATTAAAAAGAAAGTTAACTGGAAGCAAGCTCGAGATATCTTTATAACACGCGGTGAAGATTATAAAGTTGCTATATTAGACGAAAATATTTGCTGTGATGATCATCTTAAACTTTGTTATCATGAAGAATATATCGATATATGTCGCAATCCACATGTTCCCAATACACGCTTTTGTTACTACTTTGCCTTACAAAAAATATCCGGCGCTTACTGGCGCGGTGACAGAAAAAATAAAATGCTACAGCGTATTCATGGCACCGCTTGGGGTAATAAAAAGCAACTCGATACTTACCTGAAATATCTGGAAGAGGCATCAGAGCGCGATCATCGTAAAATTGGTAAGAAACTTGACTTATATCATATGCAAGAAGAAGCTCCTGGTATGATATTTTGGCACAATAATGGTTGGACTCTTTTCCGAGAATTAAAAAATTTTGTGCGTATTAAGCTAAAAGCTTATCAATATCAAGAAGTCAAAGGACCGTTAATGACAGATAAGGTTCTTTGGGAGAAAACTGGACACTGGGATAATTACGCTGAGCACATGTTTACTACATTATCGGAAAACCGGGAATATTGCATTAAACCAATGAATTGTCCAGGCCATGTACAGATTTTCAATCAAGGTTTAAAATCTTATCGCGATCTGCCACTACGAATAGCCGAATTTGGTAGTTGCCACCGTAATGAACCATCAGGTTCATTACATGGATTAATGCGAGTTCGCGGCTTTACTCAAGACGATGCTCATATCTTTTGTACCGAAAATCAAGTATGTGATGAAGTAAAAAATTGTATTAAAATGGTATATGATGTATATAGTGTATTTGGATTCAGGAAAATTCTAGTCAAACTATCTACCCGTCCTGAAAAACGAATTGGAAGCGATGAGGCCTGGGATCGAGCAGAACAAGATCTAGTTGCTTCACTAGAAGGTATTGCTTTTGAATACCAACTTGGCAAAGGTGCTTTTTATGGTCCTAAAATTGAATTTACACTTTTTGATTGCCTAGATCGAGCTTGGCAATGTGGAACGGTGCAACTTGATTTATCGCTACCTAGTCGTTTAAATGCTTCTTATATTGGGGAACATAATGAACGTTTAATACCTGTTATGATTCATCGTGCTATTCTAGGTTCAATGGAACGTTTTATTGCCATTCTAGCAGAAGAATATGCAGGTTTTTTTCCAACTTGGTTAGCACCGATACAAATCGTCGTGATGAGTATTACTGATTATCAGTCAGAATATATTTTAAAATTGACAGAAAAACTGTCTGCAGCAAATATTCGGGTAAAAACAGACTTGAGAAATGAAAAAATAAGTTTTAAAATCCGAGAACATACTTTACATCGAGTACCTTACATGCTTATCTGTGGAGATAAAGAACTAAAAACAAACACAATTTCTGTGCGTACATATCGAGGAAAAAACTTAGAAAATATTAATATTAATAAGTTTATTACTAAGCTAAAATATGAAATTAATAGCTGTAGTCTTCATCAATTGGAGGAATAAAGTATTAAAGTTGGAAAACGAATTCAACCAGCGCGTCTCAATCGCATTAACCGAGAAATCCGTGCTACAGATGTTCGTCTAATGGACATCAATGGTGAACAGATTGGCATTGTTAATTTGAATGAAGCGCTTAAAAAATCTGAGGAAGCTGGTGTTGACTTAGTTGAAATTAATTCTAATGCCGAGCCACCAATTTGCCGAATTATGGATTACGGCAAATTCCTTTATGAGAAAAGCAAATCTAACAAAGAACAGAAGAAGAAACAGAAAATTATTCAGGTTAAGGAAATTAAATTCCGACCTAGTACCGATAAAAATGATTATCAGGTAAAACTACGTAACCTAATTCGTTTTCTTGAGGATGGCGACAAAGTTAAAATCACGCTTCGGTTCCGTGGGCGTGAAATGGTACATCAACAAATTGGTATTGAAGTGCTTAATCGTGTTCGTGATGACTTAAGTGAGCTTGCAGTAGTGGAATACTTTCCCTCTAAAATTGAAGGTCGACAAATGATCATGGTGCTCGCACCTAAAAAGAAATAGTAAGGTTTAAAAAATAAGATGTCGCTTCGTTATCGCTTTCACCTCACTGATTAGTGTTATTAATAATGCAGAGTAGGTATAAATTCATGCCAAAAATAAAGGCGGTACGAGGTGCCGCAAAGCGCTTTAAAAAAACAGCTTCTGGCGGTTTCAAACATAAACGTGCTTATTTACGTCATATTCTAACTAAAAAATCCACTAAGCGTAAGCGTCATCTACGACCAAAATCTATGGTTTCTAAAGGAGGATTAAATTTAGTTGTACGTTGTTTGCCTTATGCATAAGCATTATTTTTTAATTAATTTATTAATTTAATAAGATTTTTAGGAGAAAGCATATGGCTCGCGTAAAACGCGGTGTATTAGCACATGCACGTCACAAAAAAATTTTGAAACAGGCTAAAGGTTACTATGGTGCTCGTTCTCGCGTTTACCGTGTTGCCTTTCAATCTGTTATTAAAGCAGGTCAGTACGCTTATCGTGATCGTCGTCAAAAGAAACGTTATTTCCGTCAACTATGGATTACACGTATTAACGCTGCAGCTCGTCAGAACGGTATTTCTTATAATCAATTCATCCATGGTATAAAAAAAGCTTCTATTAAGATTGACCGTAAAATCTTGGCAGATATCGCTGTATTTAAAAAAGTAGCTTTTTCTGCTCTGGTTAATAAGGCAAAGAGGACCCTAGTATAAACTGATTAAAAAAGAGAGATCAGCTCTTCTTTTTTGTATTAACATTACGCACGATTTTAACTTATTGAAGCAAAGTATTAATCATATATTGAAAATATGAATTCTGATATTTTATTTTTTCTTTTACTTTATTATCTATTTTTATCTTTAGCATAAATTATATTAAATCAATAAATAAAATAACGCTAACACCATTATAGAATAAGAGGGTTTTATTTTTGATCATAAGGATGAATACTTTCTGTTCTATTTAATCAAATAGTCTCTTACTTATTTATGATTAAATCATCTATCTATGGCGAAAAAAAGGAAAGCAATGCTACATCTCGCAGATTTGCTTATGCAAGCTAAAGCAGATATCGAACAGTCAAAAGATACAGAGGAATTAGAATTAGTTAGAGTTAAATATTTAGGAAAAAAAGGGTATTTTAGCCAGAAAATCTTAGAAATGAGAAACCTAGAACCAGATGAATGGCCTACTGTAGGTACAGTAATTAATCAGACTAAACAGGATATACAGAAAGCTTTCGCCAAGCAAAAGATGATATTAGAATGTGCAGCGCTAAAATCGCAGTTAGAAACTGAAATAATAGATATTTCTCTACCGGGACGCCGAATGGAAAACGGCGGTCTTCATCCAATATCTCATACTATCGCACATATTGAAGATTTTTTCGGTAAGTTAGGCTTTTCAGTAGTCACTGGGTTAGAAATCGAAGATGACTACCATAATTTTGATGCTTTAAATATTCCTGCTTATCATGCTGCACGCACCGATCATGATACCTTCTGGCTTGATGCTACCCGTCTTTTGCGTACGCAAACTTCTAGTGTACAGATTCGCATTATGAAGACAAAACAACCGCCTATTCGCATTATTTCATCTGGACGAGTATACCGTAATGATTGCGATCAGACTCATACACCGATGTTCCATCAAATAGAAGGGTTGATTGTTGATACTAATATTAGTTTCGCTAATCTAAAAGGAATACAGCATGATTTTCTGAACTATTTTTTTAAAAAAGATCTACAGATCCGTTTCCGGCCATCTTATTTTCCATTTACTGAACCGTCCGCTGAAATGGATGTAATGGGAGAAAACGGCCATTGGTTAGAAGTACTTGGCTGTGGCATGCTACATCCAAATATTTTATACAATGCTGGAATTGATTCGGAAATTTATTCCGGCTTTGCTTTTGGTATAGGTATAGAGCGATTAACAATGCTACGTTATGGTATTACAGATTTGCGTGCATTTTTTGAAAATGATCTTCGTTTTCTTAAACAATTTAAATAGGTTCAGGATTAACACATGAAATTCAGTGAATTTTGGCTGCGTGAATGGGTGAATCTGGAAATCAATAGCGAATTACTAGTAAATCAAATTACTATGTTTGGCCTAGAAGTAGATTATGTAGAACCAGTCGCCGGTGAGTTTAGTGGTATAGTAGTTGGTCGGATAGTCGAATGTCGACAACATCCTAATGTCAATAAACTATGCATTGTTAAGGTAGATATTGGTAGCGATCGGTTATTAGATATTATCTGCGATGCACTTAACTGTCATGTTGATCTACTGGTAGCAGTAGCAATAACTGATGCTATTCTGCCAAACGGTTTCAAAGTAAAAGTTACTAAACTACACGGCGAGCTATCAGAAGGTATGCTTTGCTCATTCTCCGAATTAGGAATCATTAATAATCATGATGGTATCATTGAACTACCTGATGAAGCTCCTATTGGAAAAAATATTCGCGATTATTTACATCTCGACGATAAAATAATTAATATCAATGTAACACCAAATCGATCCGATTGTTTAGGTTTATTAGGAATCGCTCGCGATGTAGCAGCAAAAAATCGACTACCATTAAATATGCCGGTTATCGAGACAGTTATACCTAAAATTAACGATGTAATACCTATCCGAGTTGATGAATACGAAGCATGTATACGTTATTTTAGTAGAATAATAAATAATATTAATGTTAACGCTGTTACGCCGCTATGGATGAAGGAAAAATTGCGGCGCTGTGGAATACGTTCAGTAGATGTTATTGTGGATATCAGTAATTATATACTACTAGAATTAGGACAGCCGATATGCGTCTTTGATCGCGAAAATATTAAAGGTGGTATTATAATACGTTATGCTAAACATAGTGAAACACTAACTCTGCTCGATGGTAGTATCGTAATGCTTTCACCTGATACGCTAGTAATTTCAGATTATTCTAAAATACTAGCAATAGCTGGTATTTTAAATGATTCTTTATCTAAAATTAGCTCAACCACCCGAGATATAGTATTAGAATGTGCGTGTTTTAATCCATTAGCTATTACTGGTCAAGCTCGTCGTTATGGATTACATAATGATGCATCACATCGATATGAACATGGTGTAGACCCAGAATTGCAATCTCGTGCTATAGAACGAGTGACCACATTGCTACTAGATATTTGCGGCGGTCAGCCTGGTCCAGTTATCGATGCGACATCTAAATTAACTCAAATTAAACCAATTATAATTACTCTTCGCCGTAAAATGTTGGATCGTTTGATTGGTTATTTTATCCCAGATAAAGATATAAGCGATATTTTAATTCGTTTGGGTTTTCAGATTAGTCAAACTACAGAGGGATGGCAAGTTATAGCACCGAGCTGGCGTTTTGATATAGCTATCGAAGCAGATTTAATAGAAGAAGTCGCTCGAATGTATGGCTATGAAGCGATTCCCAATATGCCCGTATGTGCTAACCTAGTAATACCATACTGTCGTGAAGTAACAACACCTTTATCACGAGTAAAAACATTACTAGTAGATCGTGGTTATCAAGAAGCAATTACTTATAGTTTTGTTGATCCTAAAATACAAGCACTACTGCATCCTCAACAAGCATCTCTAATCTTACCTAGACCGATTTCTCAAAATATGTCTAATATGCGTTTATCACTCTGGACCGGTCTTATTAGCACAGCGGTTTATAATCAAAATCGACAGCAGCAACGAGTTCGCTTATTTGAGAGTGGATTGTGTTTTATTCCTGATAACAAAGCTGATCTTGGAGTTCGTCAAGATCTTATGCTATCCGGGCTAATTTCTGGTCCACTGTTTGATGAAAATTGGGATCAGCCACGCCAACTGGTAGATTTTTATGATGCCAAAGGTGATCTTGAAGCAATACTTGAGCTTACTGGAAAATTAAACAATATTGAGTTTAGAGTACAATCGCATCCTGCTCTACATCCAGGAAAAAGCGCTGCAATTTATCTTAATAATGAATTTATTGGGTTTATTGGTGTTATTCATCCCTATATTAAATCAAAATTAAATTTAAATAGTTGCATGCTAGTATTCGAACTACTTTGGGAAAAAATAGCTGAACGTAAAATACCTAAAGTGAATCACGTTTCTCGTTTTCCCGCTAATCGTAGGGATATCGCTGTAGTAGTATCTGATAATGTAGCTGCAGCAGATGTTATTATAGAGTGTAAAAAAGCTATTAAAAATCATTTAGTTATTGTAAACTTATTTGACGTGTATCGAGGTAGGGGGATAGAAAAAGGTTTTAAAAGTTTAGCTATTAGCCTAATTTTACAAGATATAACTCATACACTGAAAGAAGAGGAAATCTCCATGATTGTTGCGAAATGTATAGCGGCACTAAAACAGAAATTTAAAGCATCTTTGAGGGATTAAGTTTATGGCTCTTACTAAAGCTAAAATGTCAGAATATTTATTTAAAAAACTTGAACTGAATAAACAGAACTCTAAAGAAATTGTAGAACTATTTTTTAAAGAAATAAGTCTAGCTTTGGAAGGTAAAGAACAAGTAAAAATATCAGGATTCGGTAATTTTAATTTGCGTAATAAAAATCAGAGACTAGGACGCAATCCAAAAACTGGTGAAAATATTCCTATTACCGCACGTCGGGTAGTAACATTTCATCCAGGACAGAAGCTGAAAAGTCGTGTAGAGACTACTTTACAGAAAGTAGTAGAGTAGTCTAAAAAACTTGTATCATTTTTATTTCCTTATTCTTCTTTTAATTAAAGAACACAAAATTTTTTATTTTAAAAAACTTATAAGAAAAAGGGATAGCATTATTTTATTACTAAAATACTCATTGAAGAAGGTTTATAGACAATTTTAGTTACAAATATGCTAAAAGAAGGGCTTTTCATATTATCATGCATATTATTAATTTTAAGCAGAGATTAAAATAAGCGGTCTTAATCATCATACCTATTTGCTAGCTTAAAGAAATAATAATGAAAAATATACCAAACTAAGATCAATTTTAAATTCATAAACTGATATGTAGCTAATAGCATACTATATGCTAGATTATCATGTAATATATAAGGAAATCTATATGAAATATTATAAATATTAATAATGGTAGGCATATTTGATATGCATTAGTATTAAATATAGAAAATTCACTAAATTCATCGTAAGATAGTAATTAGTTACTATCTATTATATAGATAGACGTCAACAATCCTGATTATCGAATATAGGTGTATATTTACATGCTATTAAAATTAAATTATCAGATATAAAGATTTTATAGCATAAAATTTCTGATATAATCAATTACTACAATAATAAAAAGTTACGCTTCTAATCGATAGATGTCATATTGACATAGTTTTTTCTGAGAAAAGTTATTGTTTATTTCTTTTATTTCAATTATCATAATAAATATTGTAATAGAAAAATAAAAATATTACTTTATTTTTCTATTATAGTAAAGAAAATGTACAAAGAAAGCTTGTTAAGCAAAAATCTGAAATATTTGAAATATCTAAAATAGTATAAAATGATCTGCAGGTAATTCAGCTATAAAAGCTTTTTCAGTTTTAATTCATTGTTATTAAAACAATCTCCTGATTATTTAATAACTTATTTATCATATTAAATAATATTTAAAAAATCTTTCTATTCTATATTCAGATTTTAAGTTTCTGCAAGAAAATTTTAATAATTGAAATAAAACTATATCTTTGATATTATTGATGTGTATAATAAACTCGATATAGAACAAGATAAATAACCTGAAATAATATATTGATATTATTTCAGGTTATTTTAGCAATAAAAACTATCGATCGATAGAGACGGAATATCTTTACCTTATAAAATATAAAAATCACAGTGGTTATTTAATTTATAAGGTTTATTTTATTAGTAATAATATTTCCTAGATCTAAAAATAGTAATCTAGTAATCGCCAGGAGACTGATATAATACCAGATTTAATAATCAGCTTATTATTCTAAAAGTTATTAGAAGAATATTGTCTATAACCGTTACACTTAATAACTCTATAACAATAATATAACTACTAGGATGGTACCATCTATCTCGATAAAGCTAGATTATAGCTAGATCAGAACTGGCAAAATAATCTAATTTGGCAATTTATAATATAAATATAATCAATATTATTATAGTTACTAATAATAATATTATAGATTACTAGTCTAATACAACCAAGTAAAAACTAGATGATAACAGTTAACACTACACTCGATACGATTATTTGAATGACTTTTATTGCAAAAAGATCAACGTTTCAGCGTATTTTAAACTCAGACGAATAATAAAAATGCGGAAATGCCATTCTTACAAGCTCACTATGAAAATATAGTAAAAATAACAAATAAAATCATCAATACGAATTTGTAGTATTAGAATAAAAATCTTGCCAATATATATAGCTGGCTTTTTCTCATTGTCAACGAACTATCTTCGTAAGCTAACAGATTATTAGATGTTGTATAATTTATATCTACCATAGATATATTCTCAATCTAGGTAAAAAATAATAAGATAAATCTATTTGTATCGTCCAAATAAATACTAAGAGTACTAATATCGATAATACTACTTAAATTAATATGGAACTATAACCACTACTGTCAACAAGCTCTGTTTTCAGAACAAGTTCTATATTCATTATAAGTAATGATCAGGTTGCTATTATTGATGCTTATAAAAACCTAGAATAAAAGATTTTAATACTAAGAAGTAGATAAAAGCTATAAACACAATAAATATCATACTAAATAATATTATAGGCAAATTCCAAATTGGATATTAAAAATTTATAAAATAGCTTCTCCAAAAAAATTGGATTATCCACGATATAATAATCACTTATCTTTTAAATGATAATTTAAATTTTATTTAAAAACAAATAAAAGTTTTATTACATTAAAATGATATTTTTATTAAAAATAAAAAATTAGTTTATTAGTATCTAACTATACCAAAATTTTAACAATATATAATTAACTGTAATAAAAATTTTTAAGATCTAAAACAAACAATTATTAAATAAGAAACTAATGAGTATTACTAATGAGTATTAGTTACATTATTTTAGAAAAATAATTTATTATTTAATTGATATAATCTACTATATAGATAGTAGATTAAAGATAACAATTGTATTCATTTTTAATGATCTTGATGAAGTTATCAGTATAGTAAAGGTTTATCAGATCTTTTAAATACTAAAAATTCATATTAATTCTAATAAGAAAGATTTAAAATTTAAAATTTTATAGTTAAAGTTTAGAAGACTACTAATAATTAAGTAGAAAATATATCTAAAAACTATAAATCTATTCATATTACTCTGATATATTGAATAATAAAATATGATTTTACATAATCTTTAATAAGATTTAATAGAAATCATAAAAACTCTGCATAAATCTATTTTATTTTTAAGCAAAAGCACATTAATTATATGTTTAGCCATAAATCATGAATCACTGAATTCTTTAGTAAGAAAAAGATCTTAAAAGATTAAATGATAGATTTATTTATGATATTATTTAAATGTAAAATAGAATAAAATCTTTTTGTTAGAAATTTTTATAAAAATTATTATTAATACAATAGAGTTTATTGTAATTGTAATAATTATTAAAGCTATTTGGATAATAATTGGCTAAAGTTTAGCTATAATTATAATTATTTTAATTTAAATAGTATAATTATATGTTTATTTTTTCGTATTTATAATTTTTCCTTTTTAGTTATTTCTAGTACACGATCTGCATTCTTATTAATTTCAAGGTTAAAAAATATAATTTTAACATAAATGAATTATTCCATAAATTAGTTTATGAAATTATGAGGTAAACTTAGTGAAAGTAGATCATAATAAGGTTGAGATTTTTTCTCTTGATAAGAAAATCTGGCGCGGCTTGACAATAACTGATTCCGCTGCTCGTCAAATTAGGTATCTGTTAAAAAACGAGCCTACTATGCTAGGATTACGACTCAACGTAAAACAGTCTGGCTGTGCTGGATTTAGTTATATATTAGATAAAGTCACAAAAACAAATGACAATGATCAGATCTATGAACATGAAGGTGCTCGGCTATATGTACCACTAAAAGCAATGCCATTTATTGATGGAACAGAACTAGATTACGTACAAGAAGGGTTAAATTATTTATTTAAATTTAAAAATCCCAAAGCTAAGTATGCTTGCGGATGTGGCGAAAGTTTTTCGCCATTGAGTGATTAATGATCATGACAAAAAATAATATTGATATCCACGATGCGATTAACGCAATACAGTTTTGTGTAAAGAAGAATCGTTATAAAGAAGGCTTTTTTACTCCATTAGCCACCGAAGAACTAGAAAATGGTATCAATGAAGATACAATTCGCACTATTTCAGCTAAACGTAATGAGCCAGACTGGATGTTAGAGTTTCGTCTAAACGCCTATCGTGCTTGGCTTAAAATGGATGAACCACATTGGTTAAAAGCCAAGTACAAGCCGCTTAATTATAATGATTATAGTTACTATTCAGCACCATTTTGTGGTGCTTATCGTGATGATTTTAGTTCAAAACCAAGTACAATACAACAATCTAAAATTGTAGAAGAAAAAAATTACCTCACTAAGGAGGTTGAGCAAGCCTTTAATCAACTTGGTATACCAGTACGTGAAGGAAACGAAGTTGCAGTCGATGCAATTTTTGATTCAGTATCTGTTTCTACTACCTATCGTAGTAAGTTAGCAGAACAGGGTATTGTATTCTGCTCCTTCAATGAAGCTATCCATAATTATCCTGAACTGGTTCGCCAGTATTTAGGTAGTGTAGTACCCGCTAACGATAACTTCTTTGCTGCACTTAACTCAGCAGTTGCCTCCGATGGGACATTTGTTTATATACCGAAAGGTGTGCGTTGTACAATGGAGTTGTCAACATATTTCCGTATTAACTCTGCTAAAACTGGTCAGTTCGAACGGACTATTTTGATCGCTGATGAAGGTAGTTATGTCAGCTATATTGAAGGTTGTTCAGCACCGGTACGTGATAGCTATCAACTTCACGCGGCAGTAGTAGAAGTTATTATATTAAAAGACGCAGAAGTAAAGTATTTCACGGTACAAAACTGGTTTTCTGGTAGTGAATTAGAGGGTGGTATTCTTAATTTTGTTACTAAGCGTGCACTATGTTTGGGTCAAAACGCTAAAATGTCTTGGACGCAGTCCGAAATTGGTTCAGCTATCACTTGGAAATATCCGAGTATAATTTTATATGGTGATAATTCGATAGGAGAATTTTTTTCGATCGCACTAACTAATGGTTTTCAGCAAGCTGATACTGGTACTAAGATGATCCATATTGGAAAAAATACCCGTTCGACTATCATCTCAAAGGGAATATCAACCGGTCAAAGTGAAAATACCTATCGTGGGCTCGTAAAAATTATGCCAACTGCTACTAATGCACGTAATTTTACCCAGTGTGACTCCATACTTATCGGTAGTGAATGTGGTGCACATACATTTCCTTATGTAGAAGCAAGTAATAATACCGCGCAGTTAGAACACGAAGCAACAACCTCGCGTATTGGTGAAAATCAGTTATTTTATTGTCGCCAGCGCGGGATTAGTGAAGATGATGCAATTTCGATGATTGTCAACGGTTTTTGTAGGGATGTATTTTCCCGATTTCCGCTGGAATTTGCAGTAGAAGCGCAAAAACTGATAGCTATGAGTCTTGAATATAATCTGAACTAAGGCTGCGCTACTATATTTCTGCCTTGAGCGACTCATAAGTCGTGTAAAGGAAAAAAATAAACATGTTATCGATTAAAAATTTAAACGTTAATGTAGAAGATAATATTATACTCAAAGAGTTAAGTCTAGAGGTGAAATCCGGTGAGATCCATGCCATTATGGGGCCGAATGGATCGGGAAAGAGTACCTTATCTGCGACGCTTGCTGGGAAAAAAGATTATTCAATCCTCTCCGGTGAGATTTTATTCAAAGGTCGAGATCTTATAAATCTGGAACCAGAAGAACGAGCTGGTGAAGGTATATTTATGGCATTCCAATACCCAGTAGAAATTCCAGGTGTTAGCAACCAATTTTTTTTGCAGACGGCTGTAAATGCCGTACGAAAATATCGCAAACAGCCATTATTAGACCGCTTAGATTTTTCTGACTTTATTAATGATAAGATAAAATTATTGAAAATGCCAGCAGATTTACTGACCAGATCAGTAAATGTTGATTTTTCCGGTGGTGAGAAAAAACGTAATGATATTCTGCAAATGGCAGCACTAGAACCAGATTTATGTATTTTAGATGAAACAGATTCTGGTTTAGATATTGATGCTTTAAAGATTGTTGCTAACAGCATAAATGCTTTACGTGATAGTAAACGTTCTTTTATTATCGTTACTCACTATCAGCGAATTCTAGACTATATCCAACCGGAACATGTTCATATACTTTATCAAGGTCATATTATAAAATATGGTGACTTTTCCTTGGTAAAACAACTTGAGGAAAAAGGCTATGGCTGGCTTATCTAGTAATAGTAATGTTCATGTATTAGCTCAATGGCGTCAATTATTTACTCGTCAAAGCTCGGTTCGCTCCGCTCATGCTTATGCTCACTGGCGAGATGTTGAACGTCTTGGCTGTCCTGACACCCGAGATAGGCATTGGAAATACACCTCACTTGATAGACTATTAGCACATCATTTTGTACCTTCCACTACCAGTTCAGTATCTACTGCTATATGTAATGCACTTAGTTTAACATTTAATGCCTATCGATTAGTCTTTATCCATGGTTTTTTTTCACCAACTCTAAGCGATAGAAATACCGGTTTTTGGAAAATAAAAATAGAGAAAGGGAATAATCGTCTGACACTTCCTGATCCTATTCAATCAGAAGTATTTTTGCATTTAACTGAAAGTTTGAGTTGTGAGACTACACGTATCTACCTGCCAGCAGGCAAGATAGCACAGCGCCCACTTTATATATTACATATCAGCCAGGGTGATGAGGATAAAAAAACATTAAATATGTTGCATTATCGCCATCATATTGAGATCGAATCCGGTGCAGATGGCCAAATAATAGAACATTTCACTAGCGTTAATAATCATGGTTATTTTAGTGGTGCTAGAACTACGATGTCAATCGGTGATAATGCGTATCTAAGCCATATAAAGTTAGCTTTTGAAAATCGTGCTAGTTATCATTTTAGTCATAATGATATCCATATGGGCCGCAATGTGGTAGTGCGTAGTAATACTTTTATTTTTGGATCGGAATTAACTCGACATCATACTAGCGCAAAATTGAATGGCGAAAGTTCCGATATAGCTATAAATAGCTTACTATTACCATCAAATAATAATATTAGTGATACTCATACATACATTGAACATAATAAGGGTCATTGTATAAGTCGTCAGTTACATAAAATTATTGCTCGAGATCATGGTAAAGGTATATTTAATGGGCTTATTAAAGTGGTAAAGCATGCACTGAAAACAAATGCTAAGATGACTAATAATAATTTATTGCTTGATTGTTTATCGGAAATAGATACTACACCGCAGTTAGAAGTTTATGCTGATGACGTAAAATGTAGTCATGGTATTACTCTAGGAAAAATCGATGAAGAGAAAATATTTTATCTACGTTCTCGCGGTATTACTAAAAAATATGCTCAAAAAATGATTATTTATGCTTTCGCGTCAGAAATTATAGAAATGATTAACCACGAAGGAGTAAGAAATACCTTACTGACACATATCACTGATGTTTTATAGGAAGTGACAATATGACTTATCCCATTGTGCAAATCCGATCCGATTTCCCAATTTTGGCGAAGCAGATAAATAATAATCCATTAACCTACCTAGATAGTGCAGCAAGTGCGCAAAAACCTAATGTCGTTATCGATTGTGAAAGCGATTATTATCGTCAAGAATATGCTTCGGTTCATCGTAGTATTTATACTTTAAGTAGCAAGGCTACAGTTCGTATGGAGAATGTTCGTCAACAAGTTATGCATTTTATCCATGCCACTTCAGTAGAAGAAATTGTATTCGTTAAAGGTGCTACTGAAGGTATTAACTTAGTAGCTAATAGCTGGGGAAGACAATATCTTAAACCCGGTGATAGTATTCTTATTACTGAAATGGAACATCACGCTAATATTGTTCCTTGGCAGATTTTAGCTAAAGAAAAACAACTATCACTACGCTATATTCCACTGTTACCTGATGGTACACTCGATATATCTCAACTACCAGCGTTAGTTGATGATAGTACTCGTCTTTTTGCCATTACTCATATTTCCAATGTGCTTGGTACTCTCAATCCACTTTCGGAACTTATTGCCAATATACGTGCAGCATGTAACGCAGCAGTGCTAATAGACGGTACGCAAGGTGTTATACATCAAAAAGTAGATGTACAATCACTGGATTGTGACTTTTATGTTTTTTCAGGTCATAAGCTTTATGGCCCAACAGGTATTGGTGTTCTTTATGTCAAGAAAGCATTGCTGGATACTATGCCACCTTGGGAAGGTGGTGGTTCTATGATTCGTACTGTTAGTTTAACTGAGGGAACAACCTTTAATGAAGCACCTTGGCGTTTTGAAGCAGGATCACCTCATAGTGCTGGTATAATAGGACTAGGCGCTGCTATTTCATATATTGAACAAGTAGGACTTGACAATATTCACGCTTATGAACATAAGCTCATGCGCTGTATGCTTGAAGAATTACAGCAAGTACCGAATCTAACCTTGTACGGGCCTGATAACCGCATTGGCATTATCGCATTTAATTTAGGAAAACACCATGCCTATGATATTGGGAGCTTTCTTGATCAATATGGCATATCTATTCGAACAGGACATCATTGTGCCATGCCGTTAATAGCTTCTTTTCATGTAACAAGCATGTGCCGTGCATCACTTGGGATGTATACCGATTACAATGATATTAATCGATTAGTAGCTGGTCTGATGCGAATACAACGTTTGCTACGTTGATATATTAAACACTATGTTAACGATTAAAAAAGAACATATAACAATGAAAAATCTACCTAATAGAGATAAATTATTGCAAAATTTTTCCTGTTGTAATAATTGGGAAGAAAAATATCTGTATATTATTGAACTAGGCAGACAGTTATCTCCACTCGCATCAGAGATGCGAACACCGTATAATCTAATAACCGCCTGTCAAAGCAGGGTATGGATTGCTATGTTGACACAATCTGATGGCAGCATTCAATTATATGGTGATAGCGACGCTGCTATTGTAAAAGGCCTTATTGCTATACTATTTATCCTTTATCATAACCTAAATCCATCGGAGATTATTGCCTATGACGTTCTACCTTTTTTTAACGAACTATCCCTTAGTCAATATTTAACATCGTCTCGATTGCAAGGATTAGGAGCTATGGTACGCAGTATTCGAGCTCAAGCTGCTTTACGACAGTAAGAACATTCATTATTCTATAATGGGATAGATACTACGCTTAAAAACTTCAATAGGTAATACAGTAATGGGATCTTCTCTTAATAAGATATTTATTTTTATTTTTATTTTTTAATAATTTAAGTATTGTGGACATAAAGTAACAGTTAATAAAAATTCACTGCTAGTTTTATATAAGCAAACCTAGTGTTCTCATATATTATAATAATAGATAATATACTTGAAAAGTAATGTTATCATTTGGAATAAAACTCATCTATATTATTTTCCGATGATATCAAAAATCAATATAAAGAAGAATTACAAACAAATATGAGAATTTTACATAAGATTTGACTTTACTATTTTCTAATATAGAAATAGTAGAAAACATATTTATACCTAAGCTAACATTTATAGCATATGTACTGAAACAGTATTAGTAGTACCGCTCGGTACTAGAGCACCAGATACCATGATAATAATATTACCTTTAGTTGCTAAACCAGTTTCTATTGCCATTATCTTACCGATGCGATAGAAATCATCGGTAGAGGCGATTTCTTTTACAAGTTGGCACGATACTCCCTTGCTTAATAACAGTTGTCTAGCAGTTACAGGATTAGTAGTCAGTGCTAAAATTTCCGCTTTTGGAAAATACTTACGTACTGACTTAGCAGATTTTCCGCCCTCTGTCGCAACTACAATTAGAGGCGATTCTAGTTTTTCTGCAGTTTCGACCGCGCTGCGACAAACAGCTTCTGTAATTCGCAACTTTGGACTGTCGCTTAAACTATCAATACGACTCGATAGCATTTGATCTGTTCGCTGCCCAATTGTTGCCATAATAGTTACAGCTTCTATTGGATATTTACCTTTTGCGCTCTCGCCAGAGAGCATCACAGCATCTGTACCATCTAGAATAGCATTAGCTACATCGCCAGCTTCCGCACGTGTCGGGCGTGGATTTTTAATCATAGAGTCAAGCATTTGGGTTGCAGTAATTACTACCTTACGTGCTCGATTACATTTTTCGATTATCATTTTTTGGGCAAAAATTACTTCTTCTACTGGAATCTCAACACCAAGATCGCCACGAGCAACCATAATTCCATCGGAAACTTCGAGAATTTCATCAAAATTATTTAAACCTTCTTGGTTTTCAATTTTAGAAATAATCTGAATATAGCTACCGCCGTGTTGCTCTAGATGTTTTCTGATTTCTAATACATCAGAACGTTTACGAATAAAAGAAGCAGCAATAAAATCAACACCTTGTTCACATCCGAAAATTAAGTCACGTTTATCTTTTTCTGCCAGTGCGGGTAAAGAAATAGATACACCAGGTAGATTAATTCCCTTATTTTCACCTAAATCACCATTGTTAAGTACTTTGCATATCACTTGGTCGTGAGTAATACTAGTTACAGTCATACCAATAAGACCATCATCAACTAATACAGTATTACCTACATTCAGATTTTTAGTAAACCCAGGATAAGTAACTGCAACAAGCTTACTATTACCAATTACACTCTGATCAGTTGTAAAAGTGAAGGTTTGACCAGCATGTAACGAAACATCAGTACTATTTTCCAATTTCATGGTGCGAATTTCTGGACCCTTTGTATCAAGCAGAATCGCGGCTTGTTTACCAGTTTTTTTTAAGACTGAATGCAGATTTTTGATACGCTGACTGTGTTCTTCATAATTACCATGAGAAAAATTGAGACGCATGACATTCATACCTGCATTAAGCAAGCTGGACAATACTTCTTCGGATTCAGTTTTCGGTCCGATAGTACAAACAATTTTAGTTTTTTTCATAACGTTTAGTTTTATAAGTTGTGAGAATAATAAGATTCCCTATCGCCTAAGTAAGGTATAGATCAAAAAAACACTATCATGTTAAAAACGATGCTATTTATAGTTTTAAAATAAACAGATTCAAAATCTGATATATCTTTTAATGCTATGTAGTATAATTTTTATATTACATGATATTTATTTATAGATTTTGATAATGTATTAAAGTTAAATTTAAAAATAAATATTGATAAAGAACACAAGAAAGAAAAGTTCAAGTATTATTTGGTGCGTCCGAGTGGATTTGAACCACCGATCCCCACCATGTCAAGGTGATACTCTAACCAACTGAGCTACGGACGCAAAAATATATTTTTCAACAAAATTAAACTAATTAACCTTATCTTGTCAAGAAAAGATATAAACTAATTTAACTAATAATTTATATTAATATCTATTATCTAAATGAAATATTAGCAATACGTATATTAACTATCTTTATCATAATTTTTCAAGAAGGAAACATATTTATTACCTAGATATCTATTTAAGAGATAAATATTAATCCATTTTGTTGTTAAAGACATATTTGGATTTTATAACGGTATCTAATTTAGAAAATTTGCATAAATTTCTGTCGTTTAGATCAGAGAATGCTGTATTTTTATTAAAAATATCGTAAAAGATTACGCATATAATAAATTCAAACTGAAAATCGCTATTTCACTATTAATAAATAGATTTAATAAATCCGTTTTTGTTAGTATATCGTTAGAACAGTATGTTATTATTGATTACCTAATTAGTAATCAATATGTAATTAAAATCTGCTAGTTTTTATACTAAAATATCTAGAAAGCCAACGGTATTAAATACAATTTGAGTATTATACCAATATAGTATCTATACTTCAGTTACATATAATTTGTTTTGATTTAATGAGAGAAATATTTGTTTTATTAATTTTTAGTACTTAAAGTTAAAGGATAAAGTCTATCTAGAATAGATAGAAATTCTACAAATAAAACTAATAATTATATCATATTAAATCATACTATGTATATACTTAAAGTAAGAATTTTCAATAGAAATGATCGTTATATTTATTATCATCGTGTTAGGATAAGTCTTTGTAAAAATTTTTCTATATAAAGATTATGTTAGTATTGAAGGTATTAGTTCAAAAACTAGAGAAGTAACGAGAAACTATTTTATATATATCTAATATCTGAGATATTGATATATATTACTTTTGTACTACTTTTGGTAAAAATAATTTAATAATAGAGTAAATACTGAAATCTAACAAAATATAAAAGTCGTTATCAATAATATTAAAATAGACATTAATAGTACGAAAAGATACTTAATACGTGATACGTAAATAATTTTTCCTTATTATTTAAATAATAATCGCCAAGATTGCCTATTACAGGCGTAGAATATACTAGTATAATCCTAAAAATAATATATAAAATATAGTAAATGTAATATTTTAGATAAAATGCTATCCAACATTGAATGCTCTAAGAGAAGATATTTATAATAGAATATAGTTCTATTTTATTATAATTTTATGTAAAACAAATTTCTATTTGAAAATATATATTTTAATACATAAATCAATATTTATATCAATTTTGCCTATGCTGGTTATAATTAACAAATATCCTATTTTAAAAAATTAAAAACTATACTAAATAATTGAGTAATTTTCAGATTTAATCTATTTAAATATATTTATTGATACAGTATGCTTAAATTAAATTAATGTTGTGATAAATCTATAGAAGATAGAAGAATTCTGCTCTTCATAGAATTTTATGCCGGTTTTTCTATTTATTATTAATATAATAGAGTAGAATTCAATATCTATCTTTTAACAGTTAAAAAATAAGAATTAATAAGATTAATATCTTTTACCTAAAAAACTAAACCAGTAATAAAGCTATAAAGAAAATCTATTAATTTAATAGTTTATCTTTGTATATAATATTTAATATATAAAGAGTGAAGTAATTAGTATGTTATCTATAAATAAGTATTATTACTTCATATTTGTTTATAATTATCATAGAAATATTTATAGATACTAATCGAATATTATTCGTAGAAAGAATGAATACTATTTTCGCGAATTTTTATAGGCATATCTTATTATTTTAGTACTTTATTGTTAAAGCGGATTTTATGAGTAAGCATAACTAGTAACGGTTTTTATCTAGACTCAGTACTACTGAAAAGATTTTTTATCTTAATCGAGTTCATTTTTATAAAAATAGCATAAAAGTTTCTTTTACGTTTTATTTATCACCGGTTTTAACTGCACTAGATCAAGATTTAAATTAATTAATATTTACTCTCTATGAGGAAAAGAGCAAATGGAATTAATAAAAAATTAAAAAATCATAAAAATGTGTGATTAATTCTCTTTAAATAAAGACCATAGTTAAAAAGAAAAAATATAAAATGTTTAAATATTGTATTTAATATTATTAATATATAAAGATCTTAAAAAAATTTATTACATCATTATATTATTTATAATAGGGAAAGTACGGTATAAGATAAATAAAAAAGTCTAACTACTAACTTCCTTAAGGAAAAATGATGAATTCAATTATTGAAACAATTCAAAAACAAATCGCTGAGAATCCAATTCTTCTGTATATGAAAGGCTCACCAAAATTACCTAGCTGCGGTTTTTCTGCTAAGGCAGTACAGATAATATCCGCTTGTAATGAACGTTTTGCTTATGTTGATGTACTAAGCAATCCAGATATCCGAACGCAACTACCGAAATTTTCTAATTGGCCGACATTTCCCCAATTATGGTTAAATGGTGAGCTTATTGGTGGATGTGAAATTATCATCGAAATGTATCAAAATGGTGAACTGCAGTTAATTATCAAGGAAGTTTATAATAAATACAATTTAAAAAATTAGTAACGCAAGATAATAATAACTTACGGCGGAAAATAGACTATATTATTTTTTGATATAAAATTAGTTATATACAATATAAGTTTTTGCTTGCTTCAAAATTCTTATTTTTATTATTTTCTATATCAAAATATCTCAAAACCGAAGTTTTATAGATCAAGTTTCGAGTTGAAACAAGTTCTTGTGATGATGGTTTCTTCTTTGATATGGCTCGTTGTAGGCATTGTTACTGGCCAACCACCAAGACGCTTCCAACGGTTAACTAATTCACAAAATAATATTGCTGTACGTTCAGTATCATACAATGCAGAATGTGCTTCGTTGCTTGCAAAAACAATACCAGCTGCTGTACATGCTTTTGCCAGCACAGTTTGTCCAAGAACTAGACCGCTCAGTGCCGCTGTATCAAAAGTAGCAAAAGGATGAAAAGGATTTTTTTTTAAAGCAACGCGTGAAGCTGCGGCCATCAAAAAACTATGATCAAAAGAAGCGTTATGGGCAACTATAATAGCTCGATTACAGTCTTGATCTTTTATTCCTTTACGTACCATTTTGAAAATTTCATGAAGGGCCTCATATTCTCCTACCGCACCCCGTAATGGGTTATAAGGATCTATACCATTAAAAGCTAACGCTTCCGGTTGTAGTAGTGAGCCAGGAAATGGATTAACATTAAAATGCAGGGTAGAATCAGTTTTTAACCAACCGTCTTTATCCATTTTTAAGGTCACAACAGCAATTTCTAGTAGAGCATCAGTCTCAGCATTAAATCCTGCAGTTTCAACATCAATAACAACAGGATAGAAACCGCGAAAGCGGAGACGGAGGGTAGCCAAATTGTTTTGTTCAGCCATATATATTCTTATATTTAGCGAATTCAGTTATCATTATGGTGAATCTCTATATGTCTTTTATGATAAATTATACTAATGATTGAAACAATTTTTTATAAACTTTGCAAGATTCATAATCTGTACTATGAAGACAAATTTTTAATTACTTAATTGATGCATTTATTCTCAATTAGCTAAGTTTTTAATTATCTGAATATTTAATAAAGATAATAATGATACTACTGTTTTTGACGAGCTGACTTATCCGGATATTCTCTTAATATTTAGAGAATATTTTTAAAAAATAGTATTTTTATTATTTTCTTCTAACGCAATATATATACACTTTATATATACACTTTCAAGTGTAAACTACCTACACTCCAGTGACAAATCAGATCAGTATTTTCTTTTTTGTATTTTTAGTATAACCTAAAATATTGTCGTATATTTATATTAAAATTTTTGATGATATTCAAAAGTGAAATTTTAAGTATTTTAATATAAAAATCAATATAATAATATTTTTAATAAAATTTCTTAACTGACTAAATAAGAGTAACTTACTAGCATAGTAAATACCATTTAAATAAAAAGAAAATATTATAGCAAAATAACTGAAATTTTCAGCTTACTAATTTCTATTACTGGAATAAGAATAAACATCTATTTAAATAGAAATAGACGTTTATTCTAGTATTAAAGATGTTTTCATTATATTTTTATTGTAAAACTAATATTTCTTTAAGTTCTTAGTTAAGTTTTTTATCATTATTGATTATAATATAATCAAAATTAGATTTTTATTTTTGAGGTTCTTTAATTAGATACTTTTCGGCTTGTTAGCATAAGTTTAACTTGAGTGCTTAACATTATGAAATAATTATCTATCATGTCTAAATTATTAAAGTGAATAAATTTCTAAATATATCTAAACAAAATAAGAATACAACCTAAAGGCTAATTAATAACCTTTGTTCTAATATGTTATAAATTATTTTTTTAACAAAACAGTAAGAGAAAAAAATGCAATTTATTCTTAATAAGAATTAATAAAATTTATCGTAAATAACACATATAAATTATATTATTAATTTTATTAATATAATAATATATCACTTATATAAGTCTCTGCTTAGTAATTGAATAATAATTAATATATTTATAATTTTTTAGTTCTTCCTATTAGGAATAATTAAATCTAGTAATAAAGTGTAAGAATCAGATTTAACGCGACTTGTTCGCGTATAGCGAACTTTAATTGATTATCGTTTATAACCTTTAAAAATTAAACAGATACATTAGATTACTTTATATAAAATTTTCTAATTACTACTAATATAGTCTTAAATGTAAATAGCAAAGCTATTAGTATTGAATAGCCTTTATTAGCATGAACACTGGGTTAACTCACAGAAAAGAGATTTTTACTCAGTATACTTGTATAAATAATCGTCGAGTAAAAATAAAACTAAACCAATCTGCTAAATCTATTATTAAAGAAATGAATAATATTATTAATTCCATCTTAAATAGAATTTTTCATAGCATTAGTCAAAAAATTTAATCACTGATTGATATAATTTATATACTGGAAAAAGATTTTGAATTCTATAATAAGATTTAATATATTAAATCAACGATAATAAAATGATTAAAAATTAATCTTATTTTATTAACTCAAATTACAAAAATTAGAGTTAAGCAAAATAAGAATAGCTATTATATAGCGATTATATTTAGTAATAGTTTCAATAATATTATTACTACTACTGGTAGCGAGTAAAGAACACCCTATTTTAAAAACTCGCTGATACTATTTTAGTTCTTTTTTCCATTAACTATATAAATAACAGATCTTAGTAATTTATTAAAATTAAGCTATAATCCTTTTAAAATCTAAAAACTTAGAAATCTAATTATTTTTATTTATATAAAGTACTAAGTTTATTGAAATAAATAATCTTGAAATATTCATATGAAATTACTTCTATTAATTTCTATTATAGTTATTTATTTAAATAAATAGCAAAGAATTTTTCACTATACTTAGAAAAATAGCGATAGAAACTAGATTTTTATTATAACTAAAATTTAAGACAATAACCCTTAATGCTTATCTTTATTCTTTTCTAAAATTTTTATATTAAACTATCGGAATTAAAAAGAATTACGTTTAAGTATTATTTTTTATTGCGAATATCTTTTTAGCTTTAGTATAATTAAAAATAGAACATACTAGCAATAAGTTAACTCTAGACTTTTCTTCTGAGTATGAAAATAAATCTCATAGATTAATTATGATGTGATTAGTAATGATGTAGTAATAATTTATATTTATCTGGTAGGTATTTAGCTTTATTCTGATATATAAGTAATTTATCTTTAATCATAAGTACTTATAACAAATCTATTTTTTATAGATTTATTTAATAAAAACACTATAATAAAAATTATTTCGGTTAATGAGATAGAATTCTTCTTATATTTTCATTTTCATGAATATAGTATATATATAATTAAATATAAAAAATGAGCATCTATATATAATAATCGAATTCATTTTCTTTATTTTTATCACATGGTTCATACAAAATACTATTATTAACTTTAACACTGAATAATACTATAGAGCTAGTGAATATATTTTTATAGTTATAAATTGAGTTTTTCTTAGGTCATAAATATTTCCTCATATCTGAGATGATGCTTTTATATAGAGCTATGTATATGAATAATTTGAAATTATTAATGTTACAGCAAATAATAATATCTTTTATTATCAAATTTGTAGTTATTTATAACTGAATAATTAATTAATATTATCAATAATTGATATTACTACTTTATTTAAAGAAAATATCTATTATAAATAACACAATAAGCTTTTATGTACTTTTAATAATATTAAACTAAATTATTGATATCATAGATAAAAACTGTTAAATCTATCAATGGTTTGTAATTTCTTAAATTTTTTAACTATCATAAGAAATAATAGTTATACTAATTTTATAAACTAAAAAATCAAATCTAGCATAAAATCTTCGTATTAACCTTTATTTATTATTAGGTGTTCGAATAGCACTATCTTTTATTATTTGAATAGTTATACAGTTGTCTGTAAATTAATAAACCGATTTTTATTAGAGTTTTTTATTTTCTTATAAGACAAAAATTACTAGTTGTATTTATACTAATAAAGTGTTAGAAAATAATTTTTCTATACCTACCTAAATAAAGAATTTTTTAAAGTATAGAGTTTATATTGCTTAGTTTTTTATTAGGAGTTAAATATACAAAATGCTACTAGAATGGCTAGATACAGTCTATATGAGAATTTTCTCTGCTAGATAGAAATAATAGTTTACTATGTTACATAGTTATTATTTCTACTAACTGTGCTCTAAACTAGTAGAAAAATAACGATATTTTTCTTTTATTTGAAAATGGAGTTTTTAATGGCAAATAGCAACCTCATACAACAGTTACAGGAACGAGGTTTAATTGCCCAGGTTACGGATGAAAAGGCACTAACTAAACGATTGTCAGCTGGGCCAGTTTCTTTATATTGTGGCTTTGATCCCACTGCTGATAGTTTACATTTGGGTCATTTGGTACCTTTGTTATGTTTAAGACGTTTTCAACTAGCTGCTCACCGTCCAGTAGCACTAATTGGAGGAGCGACAGGTCTTATTGGTGATCCTAGCTTCAAAAATAGCGAGCGTCATCTTAATACGGTAAAAAGTGTTCAGGAATGGCTGGAGAAAATTAAACGTCAAGTATCGCTATTTTTAGATTTTAACTGTGGTAAAAATAGTGCGATTATTGTTAATAACTATGACTGGTTTAATTCGATTAATGTGTTAACATTCCTTCGTGATATTGGAAAACACTTTTCTATCAATCAAATGGTAAATAAAGAAGCAGTAAAACTACGGCTTAATCGTAATAATAGCGGTATTTCATTCACTGAGTTTTCCTATAATTTATTACAGAGCTATGATTTCGCTTATTTAAATAATCAATATGGTATAGCATTACAGATAGGTGGCTCTGACCAGTGGGGAAATATTACCTCTGGTATCGATTTAACACGTAGGCTATATAAAAATACTGTATATGGTCTTACAGTACCATTAATTACAAAATCGGATGGAACTAAATTTTCAAAAACTGAAGATATTACTATATGGTTAGATCCTAGTAAAACTAGTCCCTACAAGTTCTATCAGTTTTGGATTAATACTTCTGACAGCGATGTGTATCGTTTTTTAAAAATTTTTACTTTCCTTGAAATCGCTAAAATAAACAAACTAGAACAAGAGGATCGTACGAATAATAAAAAAAAGAATCGCACTCAATATATTCTTGCAGAAGAAATAACTCGAATAGTGCACAGCGAGAAGGGCTTGGCAGCAGCTAAACGTATTACTGCTAGTCTTTTTTCAGGCACATTAACAGATTTAACTGAAGATGATTTTGTTCAGTTAGCGCAGGATGGAATACCGATGGTTAACCTTGAACGCAATGTAGATTTGCAACAGGCATTGATAGCTGCTGAGTTTGTTTCTTCACGAGGGCAAGCCCGTGCTTTGATACATTCTAATGCTGTATCAGTTAACGGTGAAAAACAAGCTGCAGTGGATTATACATTTAATGATACTGATAGATTTTATAAGCGTTATACTCTTCTTCGTCGAGGTAAAAAATACTATTGTCTGCTTAATTGGCAATAGTGGATTTATAAAAAGCAAAATTTAACCTTTTCAAAGTCAACAAATTAGTCAAAAGTATAAAAATTCTTGTGAGATATCTTTCTATTTAGTTTAAAATAGTTTATTTTTAAACAATATTTTAAGTATTTTTTATTCACCAAATTTATATCAATGTTCTTAATGTAGCTGATTAATACAATTTTAACTATACTCAAAATTATCCATAAATCATTTATGCAATACTTGTGGTATAATTTTCTAAATATTCGAAAAGGGTATAAAAAATCGACAATTTAAGATCATATTGCATAATTATAAGTACTTATATTGTCATATTAAGTAATGGAATGTATTTCTTAATCTTATAACAAATTAATAAATAAAAATCTCATTGCTATTTATTTTCTAATTCAATGATATTGAATCGAAATAGAAGCATATTATTATAAATAATATATCAAAATCTATTATAAAGCCAATTTTTATATCTGCTTACATTAGTAAGCTAAATTTGGAAGATAATAAAGTACTATGCATATAGTAACATATAGCCTTATATATACAAAATAGTATAAATTAATTATATTAGATGTCGGTGACAAATTATTGAAAATATGGTAAAATCGCCGTTATAGCGATAATTAAAATTAAAACGCTAATAATAAACTCTATTAAACATTAATAAATAGTTATTAATGAGACAGAACAGTAAAACATATTTGTTTCATTAACAAATATGTTTAAAGTGATAATAGTGAAAAGTTAGTAAATATAAAATCTTACTAGCAATAACGATCTAAATAGATTCAGTGCTTGAAACTTTTTAAATAAAAGCACTTCTACTAGAAGTAATAATTTTATTTTTTTTGAATAGCGAAAAAATTGAAAAAGTTACAACTATAGCCATAAAGTATAAATAAGATTCTAGCTTAGAAAATAATTATTAATATATAGCATCTTATTATTTTTTCATATAAAACTTTATAAGCAATAAAATATCGAAGAGATTTCTTAATAATTTAAGCATTTAAACATTATAGACCTATAAAATCATTATAATAACTAATATAGTCGTTACATATAAAAATTCATTAACATCATAAGCATATCGAAGACTTTAAAAAATATATTATTATAAGTTATAATGTGCAACTAGACGGGAGTTATTAATTTCGGAGAAATAAGCTAAAAAATTAATAGTTATGTCATAAATAGCAAAGTCTAATATAAAATAAATATTTTTTATAAAAAAGAAGTAGTAATCTTACTTATGTTAAGTAAGATAGATTTAAAATAACTTATTTCTTGATTAAGCTGCTAAAGTGTAATTAGTGATAAATATTAAGATATTAAAAATATTATTAGTTTTTAATTAATATAGAGAATTTATTTTTAATATTTTGGTATGAAAATTATATAAATCATAATATAATAGCATTATTATATTTTTTTAAAAATGTAAATTATTAAAATAAAATCGAATTTCTATCGTTTAGAATTTTTATTATTACGTTATTATATAATAAATTTAGAATAAGATATAAAAATATAATACAGTTTTAACATAATTAATTTTTATATTGAAATCTTTATAGTTATTAAAAAATAAAAACAGCTACTATTTTACTAAAATAGTAAAAGTTAAATATTACTTTCTTTAAAGAAAGAAGAAGATATCTAGATATAGTGTTCTATACTAGGAAATATTTTTTCTCAGTTGAGATATAAAACAGTTGTATATAATCAAAAAATAATTCCTCTATCTTTAGAAAAGATAGACCTATTTAAAGACAGGAATATCTAATTCTAGAAAAAATTTTTTTCCACGAAAATCTAATAAAATCTTAAAAAAGTTATTATGGATAATATTTTTGTTTACATTCACATAAATTTAAAATTAAACAGGAAGTACAGCGTGCATTGCGGGCAATGCAGGTGTAGCGACCGTGCCAGATGAACCAATGATGAAAATTTAATTTAAACTTCTTCGGTACAACTGTCAATAATTTTTTCTCTACTATTGCTACATTTTTACCCACTACGAATCTCGTACGATTTGCAACGCGAAAAACATGTGTATCAACCGCAATAGTTGGTTGACCGAAAGCAATGTTTAATATTACATTAGCAGTTTTTCGTCCAACGCCTGGTAGCGATTCTAGTTCTTTGCGATTTTTTGGAACTTCACCTTTGTGATGTTCTAACAATAATCGGCAAGTATTGATAATGTTCTCTGATTTGCTATTAAAAAGACCAATTGATTTAATACAGTTTTTAACACTATCAATACCAAGTGACAATATAGCTTCTGGTGTGTTGGCTAATGAAAATAATAGTTTCGTAGCTTTATTAACACTGATATTTGTTGTTTTTGCCGAGAGAATTACCGCAATTAATAATTCAAAATGTGAGCAGTATTTTAATTCAGTAATAGGATAAGGATTCTTATCTCTAAGACGACATAGAATGGCATAACGCTTGCTTTTATTCATCGATTTATTTCTATTATATATAATACTAATAGTTGAATTATTTTTTTAGATACCGAATTTTTCATATATTGATCAATAAGATATTCTCCCGTTAATATAATTTATAAATTTATAAAAATAGATCAGTAATATAAACATAAAATAGTATTATCAATATTGGAATATATTATTATGTAACATAATTTTAAACACAGTTTATAGAGTACTTATACTACCAGTTAATCGATTTTAATACCACTATTTTCCTTGATAGAATATTTTTATAATTATTTAATCGCAATAATTTATCATTGAATATCTAATTTAATTTAATTTAATTTAATTAATAATTGTAGTTCATTTTTCTTTTTAACTTAAAATCTCATAATAGAAAGTTATTACCAGCTCTATCAATAAATTTGATTTATATATTTTTGATAGTATTTATTGAATTAATTAAAACAGAATATAATAAAATATTATAGCATTATAAAATAAATAAAAAGATAACTAAATTAGTACTTAATAGCAAAATAACGAACTTCTTTTCTAAAATTCTAATAATTATTATATAATGTGATACACATACTTATATATATTATAGAATATGGTATTCACATAAGAATCTAGCTGTTTACAGCAATAAAACTCTAAGTTATAGGTTATTAGTATAATGTGCTACCAAATTAACTTTTCAGGAAAAGTATTGGATTATCTTAGTTAGGAAAAATTAAAAGTTATCATTTTATCAGAAAAATAATATGTTTTAGCGTACATGATATGCAAATTTTTAACGTTAATCCAACAGAGAGAATAGTAAACTACTACATTACAATTCAGTTATAAAGAAAGATATATTACAGAGATTATACATAGTACAAAGATCTTAAAATCTCCTCTTTAAAAATATCTATACATATGAAAAATTAATCTTTAATCGTTATTTTTAGACATAGCGATTATAATTTTTAATTATTTAAAAAGAGTATGATCATTTAAGTGATAAAAATTGATGATATAAATCTATCATTAATATAGAAGTACTAATAATAAAGAATAATTCTATTATTTTGTTCTGATAAAATTATCAGAGCATTAATAGGACTATGAAAACATTTAAATAAATTAAGAAAAATATGCTTCGGATTAAAGATTGATAGTGAAATATATAGATATAGAAATTGTTTTAGAGTTTTAATATATCAATATTAAAGTTAGATTAAGAAAATTCTCAAATATAATTAATATTACGATATAAAATATTAAATTATTTACTATTTCTTCATAGAATCTTTTAAATTAAATCTCAAAATAAATTCGCATTCTTATATGGTATTTTATAAATTAGTAGAGAAATTCTTAAATAAGAACTATCTTTATCATTAATAAAAAATAAAATGAAAATATAATAATTTATAGTAATTACTGTTGTAAATTAACCGATTCTATTTGTACACTATTTACGTAATCTGCTAACAATAGTTATTGTTAAATACTTTAATTATCTTTTTATTTAGCTTAGAAAGCTTATATTTTATATTACTATTATCGAATATTTTTATAATATAATCAAAATTAATATTGTTATATTATGATATGAGATAAAATAGTTTATAAAAACACTTTACTAATACTTTTTAAGTATTTTATTATATTTTTCGATAGTAGCAATTAATTTCTGCGTATATAGCAGTTGCTAGTAAGTTATAAAATTATTTTTGCTCTGTATTAGATATTTACTAATTGTTCGAATTATAATAATAAAAATAGATTCAATATAGTAATGGATTATATTTTCTAGAAGTTATTATCTACTAATATATAAAATTTACTACTAATACTTGATAATAATATATATAAACACAGTTATTCATTTCTGCTGTAGTAATTATTTTTTAATATAGAGAAATTCCTGTCCTATTTATAGAAAAAATAAAAGCCGATTAAGATCGATCTTAATAACTTTCTCAATTAGTCTAAAACGAAGAAAATATATCAGGATGCAATTGTTCTATTTGTTATATTGTATAGTTTAAACTAGCGTTACTATTAATAAAATTTATTAAAAATGTACTACTTTAGGATATAAATCCAATAGAAAATAGAAAGTCAGTATATTAAATATCTATTTAAATAATAATAGTTTCAGTATACTTATATCTCTATAAGCAAAAATCGTTAGGAATAATAAGTTTACACTAAGAAAACTTCTCTCTAAATAAGAATTTCTTATGTTGCTTTTTAAAAAATAAATTATAAATATGTATCTATTACCGATTTTCTGTATTGAAAATTAATAAAGCTATCAAATAAAAGTAAGAAAAGATAACATATAGAAAACTGTTATAAAAATAATTAAATGAGTATATACACATCTCTTACTAAGATATTTTTATAGTACGTATACAATACTGATAATTATATTATGGATATTATAAAAACATAAATACTTTTATTAAAGCTATTATCATGATAGATATTACTATAAGCAAAAATAATATTAACTGTACTGATTGTATTATAACATTTAAATAAATGGTAAAGTAGAAGATACTGAATATTAACTTATCTTATAGTTTATATATTTATATTATCACTAATTCGATCTTAACACAGTTTTCATTGGTAGTTTTTCGACCATAATCTCAATATATTTGATTATAACTATTAATATATCATCAATTTCGGATATTACATAATTTCTTTTCAAAGAAATACACTTTCCAATAAACTAAATATGTAAAAAATTTAATATACCTTATTCGAGATATAATCTATCTGAAAAGTAACAGTTTAATCGCTATTGGTATAAACTAGAATAATTGAGTAAGCTGATAATCTTTAAAGATAACAATATTATTAAAATAGATTATAAAAAGTTTCCTGACCTAAAAGCATAACTAAACTGGATGTGCTTTAGGATATTAAGATAAGGTATCATGCGTTTAATCTTAAGTATATTGGTAAAAATAAGAAAGAGATTATCAATACATTTCATAAACCTTGAAGGTTCGCTATCTATCGTTTAGTAAAAAGTAATAGAGAGGATATATTTTAACTTTTTATGAATATTTCAAATCATGTAATAGTAGTAACTTAGCTAAATCTATATTATAACTGGAGATTTTTTATTAAAACGATAAAATATTAATTTTAATTCTTTAATTAAATATAATATATCTAATCATAATTAGATTAATTTGCTATGTTATAGAACATTAAATAATTTAGTCGGATAAATTGAGGTATAATTTAATATATGAGTAGTATTTCAATAAAAGTTTTGCTTATAAAGTTTATAGAATTTAATTTATAGTATGTTTTGATCTATATTTTACTATCTAAAATAGCAAAGACTCTAATTTATATATTTTTATAAAAATCTAATATTTTCTAAATTAGATATCTAGTTTAGAAAATATTAGATATAAAATAAAGTGGTTTAATTAACTTAAATATTTATTTCATTATTTCGACTAATGATAGCAAAAATATATAAAGTAATAGTTTTAAAATGCTTTTACTGAAAGTAAAAGCATTGAAATTAAAATATAGAATACTTAAAAAAAGCTATTAGCAATTAATACAATTTTATATAATCTAAAATTATCACAGTTTAGTTATCATTTAGTTGACGGATAGAATTTAAACATTAATATTATTAAATATAAACTTGAAAATTATTCATATAATATATCTCTCTATTGCTATAGAGACTATCTGATGTAATATTATATTCTTCTATATTTTCAAATTAGAAAAATATCTACTTTATGAAAATATCTACTTTATAAGTAAATATTTTTTGGTAAACGTCCTAATATATTAAATGATATAACATACTATTAATAGTAGTATTCGTTTTGATGAATAAAAGGTAATATATATTTAAAAATTATTTGTAGTTTAAATTTTTTATCAGAAAAGACTTTTAATAAATCTAATTCAAATACAATAAATCTTACGTCGAAATTTTATGGTATAGATTTTACTAAAAATATAGAATTCATAAATCTTATAAAAAATTAAAGATAGATCCGCTATCAATTTTAATTGATAGTAAAGAATGCTATTTATTAATACATTTACATATACTTTTAATTGAAACATACGATACATTTAAAATTGAAATAAAAATTCAAACTTTTATCTCGTTAAAATAACTAACACTTTACTATCTTCTACTAAAATAGTAATATAGAATATATGTTATTAATATAATCAAATTAGAAAACGTTATTTCTATCTACATAGTTAGAAATAACCATATAGATATATTGTATTTTAAAAAAAAAGATAATAGCATATAAAAATCTTACCGTAAAAATCTCCTTTTTTTTTAAATAATATTTTTAGATAGCTAATATAAGTCAATAATCTAAATAGATTAATATTATCACTAAATCGTTGAATAACAAGCAGTAAAATAGTAAAAATAAGCTCGGATAGAGTCGTATTAACACTATTTTCTGCTATTAGTTATTAATAATGGTTAGAAATATACCCTAAAAACCGAAAAGTTAACATCCCCGGTTTTAAAAAAACTTACAACCCTAATAAACTAGTCCAGTAACCGATAATACCTATAACAAAAAAACCCATAATTATCCATAAAGCATTTACCTTGTGGCGTAAAAGCCACATACATCCGAAAGTTAACAGCAATGGTACTAAACCTGGCATTAGTTGATCTAGAATTGTCTGAACAGTAGTAATGGTAGTTTGTCCATTAATGTTAGTAACACGAGATAACACAAAGGGAATATTAACATGGGTCCATTTATTAAGCAAAGCTCCCATTACAAATAATCCGAGAATAGATGCTCCTTCAGTCAATTTCTGCAAAAAACCACTACTCATATCGTTAATGATATTAACACCTTTACGATAGCCATATACTAAGCCATAATATCGGGTCAATATACGTATCAAATTAAATAAAATAAAAAACAACAGAGGACCGAGTAAACTACCACTCATAGCAATACTAGCGCCAAGAGCAGCGAAAACCGGTCTTATAGTACCCCAAAAAATTGGATCACCGACTCCTGCCAATGGCCCCATTAAACCAACTTTGATACCATTGATAGCAGCATCATCAATAGGTGCACCATTAGCGCGTTTTTCTTCCATAGCAATGGTAACACCCAATACTGGCGCGGCTACATAAGGGTGAGTATTAAAAAACTCCAAATGACGTTTTATCGCTTGTTTACGTTCACTAGTTTTTTTCGAATATAAACGACGAATCACTGGTAGCATGGAGAAACAAAATCCAAGAGCTTGCATACGTTCAAAATTCCAGGAACCTTGGAAAAAGTTCGAGCGAATAAAAACACTAAGCATATCGCTAGAAGTTAGTTTCTTTTTTTCTATAACTTTATTATTAATCATATTTTATTTATTCATCCTCTAGTTCATTATCAAGATCGCTAATACCTAGTATTGGTGAAGATTTTACTGCGGTTCTGTTATATCGTGGATTAAGCTGAATATATAGTATGGCCATGACTACACCGATAATACCCAGTGCTACTAAGTTAAAACTACTAAAAGCCGCAGTGACGAAACCAAGATAAAAGAACGGCATCAAATAATTTGCACGCATCATGTTGATTACCATCGCATAACCGACTACTACGATCATACCACCAGCGATATTCAACCCATTAGTAACAAATTCCGGAATTGATCTTAACATATTATGCACAATATCAGTATTGACTGATACAGTCATAATAACAGCTGGAATAGCAATACGCATAGCTTGAAGAACTAGCGCTGAAATATGAATCCAACTTAACATCTTTAGATTATCACGCTCGGCAGCACTGTCGGCAGCATGTTGAAAAGCAACAGTAATAGTACGTACAATTATAGTCAGTACCTGTCCAGCAGCAGCTAATGGAATTGCTAACGCGATACCAGTACCAATACTTTGGTTACCAGAAATAACTAGAATCGTTGAAATGATAGACGCTAGAGCGGAATCAGGCGCAACTGCAGCTCCAACATTCATCCAACCTAGTGCAATCATTTCCAAAGTTCCACCAATGATGATACCAGTTTTGATATCGCCAAGAACAAAACCGATTAAAGTACAAGCGATTAGTGGACGATGTAACTGAAATTCGTCGAGAATTGACCCCATACCTACAATACAGGAGACGATAAATATCAGTAAAATTTGAAGCGTAGCGATCTCCATTATATTTCTCCTCTTTCCTTGATAAAGAATAAATCCATTTTTAAATAAACTTACATCCTTTAAGGATAAAAATCTAGACTAGAGTTTAATTACTGAGTTTTTTAATTAAATCCATCATTTTAAGAGGAGGATCACTAAATACTTTACGTACTTCTAGTTCAACACCACGAGCATTGAGTTTTTTAAATGCCTCGATATCTTTTTCATCTATTGATATAGCATTATTAATCTGATTTTTACCTTTACGAAAAGCCATACCGCCAATATTAACCGAAGTAATTGTAACACCTCCTTCAATAAGACGCACTACATCAGTTGGGTTATTAAATAATAACATAACGCGATCATTGGCATATTTTGGATTATTATAAACACGGATAGCCTTTGCTATATCAATCACATGAGCTGTAATACCTGGTGGTGCTACCTGGGTAAGAATAGTTTTACGAATAACATCTGCAGCTACTTCATCGCTAACTACGATGATACGTTTAATTTTACTCTCTTTTGTCCAACTAGTAGTTACCTGACCATGTATCAAACGGTCGTCGATTCGAGCTAAAGCGATAATCATATGGCCACTCTGATTCTTATCTACCGATGTAATTTTCGAGACTGGTGTTGTAGCAAGAAGCATAGTATGCTCTAGTTCGGAAGTTTTAAGTGCTTTTATACCGATTCGTCCAGTTTTTATTGCAATTCCAACTAGTTCTTGAAAAGTTAAATTATCATCACGTGCCATGAAAATTTCAGCCAGCATAGGAATATTAACACCGGTAACAATTTCATAATTTTCTTTATTGATGACAAGCTGACTAGCAGCATTAAACGGGCTTCCTCCCCAAGTATCGACAAGAAACAATACACCTGTTGTAGTATCAAGACATGCTAAACAATTTTTATATTTTTCAATTAATGTTTCAGCATTTTCACCTGAAACGAAATCAATACATGCAACGTTATTCTGTATACCTAAAATCATTTCAGTTGTCTTCAATAATTGTTCGCTAACTAACCCGTGAGATCCAATAACAATAGCAATACTCACTAGATATCTCCTCTGTTAAAAAATAGGTTTTGAGCTATGCATAAATATATGTTAATAATTCTAACTTTTTACTAACGTAAATAAAAAAATCAAAAAAATAATATCTAATATAAACGATGTTCAGATTATCGGTTGATTTATTTTATATATTGCTTTAGAAGAACATAATTAAACATAATTCATTTTAATATAAAAAATGAAAATTGTGATAGCACTCATTTATTTTTTATATTTTTATTGCTAAGTTTATTATAAACACATAAAAAACATGTCTGAAAATGAATAAACAATGTGAAGTGAAAAAGTTTTGTATCTAAAGGGGTATCCCTGATACAGTAAAGTCTTTTGGCTTATGTATAAAGGAGAAAGTAACCTTCTAATGAACTGCCATCGAAGTCGTTTTGTTAATTGTAATCCGCTTACGCGGCCATTCTTGTTTTTTATTGATATCTCGAACTGGATCTTTTTTCATATTTGATCCTGCTCCTAAAAACATTAATATCTTGGATATTTATCTCTGCGTATTTTTAAAAAAAATGCGATTTAATCATGTCATAACTACAGCCTGAATATTTTTACGGAGCTTGTGATGGAATTTTTAGTTGACCCATCAATTTTAGTAGGATTGCTGACCCTAATCGTATTAGAAATTGTTCTTGGTATAGATAATATAATCTTTATTGCTATTCTAGCAGATAAACTACCGCCTAAAAAGCGCGATAGCGCTCGGGTTATAGGTCTTTCGCTAGCGCTTATAATGCGTCTTGCCCTATTGTCACTCATATCATGGATCGTTACGCTAAGACAATCATTATTCACTGTGGGAGAATTTTCTTTCTCCTGCCGTGATCTAATTTTGCTTCTTGGTGGAATTTTTCTATTATTTAAAGCTACTACAGAACTACATGAACGTCTTGAAAATAAGGAAAATGATAGCAACGCAGGCCGTGGTTATGCTAGTTTTTTAGCTGTAGTAGTACAAATTGTCATACTTGATGCAGTATTTTCCCTTGATGCGGTTATCACAGCTGTAGGAATAGTTAATAATCTTCCTGTAATGATGACCGCAGTAATCATTGCTATGGCGATCATGTTAATAGCATCCCGCTCATTAACCCATTTTGTTAAATATCATCAGACCGTAGTAGTATTATGTCTTAGTTTTTTACTTATGATAGGTCTTAGCCTGATTTCTGAAGGATTTGGTTTTCATATTCCAAAAAGTTACCTCTATGCTGCTATTGGATTCTCAATTCTCATTGAGATGTTAAACCAGATAGGTCGCTATAATTTTATTAAAAATCAATCCAATAAGCCGATGCGAGAACGTACAGCAGAAGCAATTATTCGGTTGATGGGCGGTAGAACTCAGCGTGAAACCGACGAAGATGATATATCTGAAACCCTAAAACAAGTTCATTTTGTCGAAAAAGAACGACACATGATTACCGGTGTACTATCATTAGCCTCGCGGACTCTACGTAGTATCATGACTCCACGTAATGAAATTACCTGGCTAGACTGCCAGCAGTCAGTTTTAGAATTACGTAAAACCTTAATGGATACGCCACATAACATGTTTCCTGTCTGTAACGGTGAATTAGACCAGATTATTGGTATCGTGCGTGCTAAGGATTTGATGGCAGCTGTAGATAATGGTGAACAGGTTAAGGCTTATGCAACTGCCAATCCAGCTGTTGTGGTTCCAGAAACTCTAGATGTGCTAAAATTGTTAGAAGAATTACGTATGGCAAAAGGCAGTATGGTAATCGTATCCAACGAATTTGGTGTTGTACAGGGTTTAGTAACGCCATTGGATCTTCTAGAAGCGATTGCTGGTGAGTTTCCTGATGAAGATGAAACACCAGAAATCGAAGTTTACGAGGAAGGATGGATGGCAAAAGGCAGTACTGATTTACATGCCTTACAGCAAGCGTTAGATACACAAATACTAGTACGCGGGAGGGATAATGTTGCCTCACTGGCTGGGTTGATACTTTCACAGTGTGATCAAATGCCAACAGAAGGTAATATATTAATCCTTGACGAGTGGAGATTTACTATCCGAAAAATGGTTGAGTATCGTATCGAATTAGTTTGGATTGAACGACTTTTTCTAAATAAAAATATGGATAAAGAATAATCTAAATAGCATTATAACTCTATAAATATTATCATAATGTTTATGGGTTTAAGCGCCCTTCTTGTTAGAAGCATTATGCTTTGATATCTTAACTATTGCGTAAAATTTATTGTTTTAATATTTATATTTTTAAGTTTTTCATATGGTTTTATTATAAGTAATGCTTGTTTTTTATTTATACGACTTACAGATATGCAAGAGACGTTGATACTTTATAGAAAGATTTAATATTTTATTTCAATTTTAAATTGAATTAGAACAGTTCTAAGCTGATATTATATTCTGTAATAATTTATGCCACGTTTTAGATTTATTTTATATCTCTATGTTAGTTTTTTTATTAAAAAGACTCGTTTATCTTATGCAATAACTTGATAAATTTTTACTAAAAATACTAAAACCAAATATATGGCAAAATAGATTCATAAAATATGTATAGTAACTTATAATTTCAAATATAATACTACAAGTAGTATTAGTAGTATTAATTAATATAATATCAATTTTGCATTAACAAATTGACTCTACTATTTGTATATAAACAATAATTGCTAGCTATTATTGTTTTTCTGAGTATGTCGCGGTACTAAAGTAACCTTACTATTACACTTTACTATTATATTACAATTAGTATAAGAAATAGATGTCGACAAATTTTTATAGAAAATGTTTTAGATTATTTATTATTTACTGTTCTTTATTGGACTATTTTATATAAAAATTAAATGAACTAATATCGATTTTAATATACTAAAATTTTAAATTAAAGTTTATTTCATATTGAATATATATCCTATATAGTTTCTATAGCTTGAAGTGTTTTTATTAAAATAAAAAATTTTCTTCCATTAAAGAGAACTAATTTATATTATATCAACTGATATGTTCTCTAAGAGAAATATCTGCATAATTTACATTTTCTTTCAATAACTTCCTATTTATTTCTAGTAGAATATAATCAAAGCATAACATAAAGTACATTTTTGATAAAAATTATAAAATTTTATTAAAATATAACAATCTAATATAATATTCTCTTAAAGATTCAGATATATAATCATGCTAATAAAAACAGTAGTAATATGGTTTTAGCTAAGGTAGCTTTATATTCTATTTCTTCATTATTATCAATAATAAGACTATCTTTAATATAGCAGCAAATGCATTGGTTTTATACTAACAGTATTCGAGCAGTGATATTGATATCTATCATGCCGCAGAAATTGATATAGCTAATACTGTTACACTAGATACTGCGACTCTGTAGTTTTAGTTTTTTAATAATTATTATAGCCATGCCTTGAGAACATCGGCAATAGATCCGTCTAAAAAGCAAGTATACAAAAGATTATACCTAAGTAATCTATAGGTAAAATAGTTAAATGGTATTAATATTATTAACCATATGATACACTGTTGCAAATATTTCTATAGCAAATACAACGATATGTGTATCTTGTTAGAATTAGTCATATAATCAATATTATTACGTAATAGATACACTATCATCAAATTCTATGATCGATATTTATTAGAGTTAACTAACTGTAATAACCTTTATCAATTTATTTTAGTATCTATATACTAGAGGAAAGGTAATTTGTTTTTATTAGACCTGTTTATATTTTATTGTTTAGAAAATATAATAAATGCTATAATGATAAATTAAGTGTTATCTAGCCACTAGATATAAAAACGCCGAAATAGAATCTATTATGTCTAGCAAGAGTCGGAAAAACAAGTTATATATCACTACTAAAAGTAATAGTGAAACGTTGTAATAAACAAATTTGATAGCAGTTGCTTGATAGAAGGTATTGCTATAACTAATAGAATTTATTATCGTAGTTGGTTTGGATTATATTAGCACGTCAAAAGTCGAATAAATAAAATAACGTGGTTGATATAATTATAATTACAGTTAATTAGGCGAATAAAAGTATAGCATCATCGTGAATGATCAATGTTACTATACCGTTTTAATGGTTTGTTACTTTTTTGCTAAACGATAAATTTCAATCGCCATATTTAGAAATAAGAATCCTCCTGTGCTAATACTGAAAAGATTTCGATACTACGAAAAAATTATAACTAAAATATTAATTTATTTTCTCTAGAAAAGTAATTTTGTACTTAAGAATACAATCATGACTATTTTTAATTATTATTGAATTAACAAAAATAGATCATTTTCGGATATTGTGTACTTTTAAAGTATGGTTTAGTAATACCATTAAACATAACAAATATTACTAAAAGAAATCATACCAGGATATCCTAACGGTTATTAGGATAGTTACTATAAATAAAATGCAATAACATAGACTAGAACAGATTAGTGCAAGAGACAAATAATCTAGAACAACATTGATAAGATATAATAATATTATTAGTTTTAGCTTCACATTTAAAGATTTTATCAATTAATATGGATTTATAATACTACTTGCATGCTTAGCGAGTGATAAAATCACAATAATATACTATTTTGACTTAAAAGAAGTCAAAGAAAAATTGATAGTGTTATAAAATAGTTATAAGAAATCCTCTTTTTCTAAAGAGAACTATTATAAATGATATATCTATACCAATTTATGAACAGTAGTAATTAGCTGTAGAGTAGATCCAGTTATTAATAGATAAAAGTATGAATATTAGTAAAACAATAGCAAATATAGTATATGAGTTATGTATTCATCACGCTGATAAAATAATTATTTTGTGCTAGAAAAAGAATATCAAGTATTTAATGCCCTAGTGTAATTATTGAGATAAATCTTTATAAGAACGAAAGTAATAATTAAAAATTAAACTCTCTATTGTAACAATGCGATAATGCTACTACTCTTGAGAGTATTAATCAGGAAACTATCAAACAGAGTTTTTCAGTATTTTAGTCGAAAATATAATATTAATTACAATAATTATACTGAAATATAGTCAGTTATGTTTTCATAAAACTTAGCATATAAGATTATATTAATATAATAAGATAGTTAGGATTTGTTTAGAATCACTATATTATAGCATAATAGCGTTAGTATAAAAATTTTATTTTAATAAACTAAGAATAGTGATATTTATAACTATTAGTTTTCTAATTAAAAAAGCAGTTTCGATTAATTATATCTTATTATATAAAATTAAAGTTTTTAACGAAGTTTATTATCTAATAGATATAGATAGCTAATATTATGTTTAGCATATACTATTATAGTAATAATCTATCATGCCGATTTATGCAGTAAATATAAGATAATTTTTAAAAAACTCCGATTAATTTTTGTTATATACTAAAATACTACTTAGTAATGCTTAATTTTTTTATATATAGCAGAAATACAGCTTTTGCTATGACTATACTATTAGTTGAGAATGATCATTCTGGTTTACTTAATACTAATATACAGTATTTTAATAGAAATTTTCTAAGATAAGATCTCTGAAATTATTAAACTCAGAATAGAGCATTTGGCTGATTAATATATGACAGAAACAACTGTAATATATTTGCTATCTACGATTAGCAGTCAATAATTAACTATGAAAAGTTTATCAGAAACACACCATACCTTTATGTTCTACCATTAAATTTATGAGTAATATTTAAGCATATCTACTTTTAAAGTAGATATACTTCATAAGTATTTATTAAAATTTATTTAATTTCATACTAAGGTTTTGAATGTCTACTCGTATATTAGCTATTGATACAGCAACAGAAGCATGTTCTGTTGCACTGATGCTCGATAATGATTTATTATTAGAGCGTTTTATCTTTGCCCCACGTAAACATACACAGTATGTTCTACCAATGGTAGATGATCTTCTAGCAGAAGCTAATATAACGCTTAAAAACCTTGATGCATTAGCATTTAGTAGTGGTCCTGGTAGTTTTACTGGTATTCGTATTGGTATTGGTATTGCTCAGGGATTAGCGTTAGGGGCTAATTTACCACTTATCAGTGTATCTACTTTAGTCGCATTAGCAGAAGGCGCTTGGCGCCAAACCGGTATTTATCAGGTATTAACTGCCATAGATGCACGTATGGGCGAAGTGTATTGGGCACCATATCAACGTCAAGCGGGCGTTTGGTTAACTAAGGAACGTGAAGCTATAATGGCACCCGAAGCTCTTTCAACTCTAAGCAAAAATCTATCAGGTTGCTGGGCTACCGCTGGTACTGGATGGCAAACTTATCCGAATCTCCTTCATCATGAAGGGTTAACACTAATTTCGGGAAATACGTTATTTTCGAACGCACGAGATATTTTATCGATAGCACTACATTATTATCACCATGGTAGCATTCAACCAGTAACACTTGTTGAACCAACTTATTTACATGACAAAGTAGCATGGAAAAAATTATCAGACCGGGTTTAAAGGTTAAATTTATTCGATCGATAAAAAATAAAGTATTAGATTCATTAATGAATTTATATATTATATTTAACTTAAAGCTTTACTTAAATATCGATTGCATGAATTTAATACGACCGATTTTATTTTAATAATTATTGCTTTTAACATTATAATACTAATCTAATCCATTTAGATATTTTCCAAATTCTAGAGTATTATTTTATGTATGTGATGCACGCCACATAGTTTTTCTATTTAATAAAAAATTTTATCAATAAATAATTTAAATGATCAATAATAAAATGAAAGTTTTCAAACAAGAATTATTAAAATTTCACTTTAATTAAATTATGATATAATACTCATTAATATAAGCTATCTATAGAAATATAGATACATTTTAATAAAAATTAATGAACTTAATAATCTATTATATTTAATAATACAACAGATAATTCTTATTGACTATTTTAATATTTTGATTATAAATGCAAAAAATATATTAAAATGACAAATTTTTTACTTATACAGAATTATAAGCATATAATTATAAATACTTATAACTGATACATTAAGCTGCATCAGTTATAAAAAAATATATTTAAATTCATTAGACTATAATTATTTTTATAGTTTATTTTTATAGCCTATATGTTACTGGATCTATTTTAATAGAAATATATTACTATACTAGTAAATACTTTATTATTAGATTTTTGTTTCTTTAACTTTATTTGCATTTATGAATTTATTTAAGCAGAGATATAAAATAGTCAATCTGAAAAAATAATTGTAACCATTTTATTTACTCATAATAGTAATACACCTTATCTTATATAATTTATCTAGTACTACGTAAACCCATTTAAGTAAGTTTTTTCTAATTTCTCAATAAAAGAGAAAAGGAGAAGAGAACAATAATAAATTATTAATCTGTTACTATGTATAAGGTATTTATGTATAATAAATACTAAAAATCCACATCAGCATTGATATATAATGATAGATACTAATTTTTATATCCGTATTTGTTATTTTAATCTTGTTTGATGCCATATTTTCATTGTATGATTTTTAAATTTACTAACGTACTTTTGCTTTAGATTAATAGCTTTTAATTTCCCCCCCACACTTCCTTGCAGATTATTAGATTCTTTAATTATTAGATATCTTCAGAGAAGATTTAGAAATGCTTTGATATAAAATTACTATGTAATCGATAGCTAATAATTAGCTTATTGAATAATAATAAAAAATTAAGAGCTAATAGCAAATAATACTTTCATGGCTAAATATTATTGTTAATATCAGTTCTCCGTTTTTTAGAAAAACTACTAATTACTAATCTATCGTGTTATCAATTTATTTATAATTTTCAATAACTACCTTGTTGATTAGTTTCAAATGCATTAAATATCGATTCTTATTCTATGCTTTCTTCTGTTTCTAATAAAGCTATGTTTAGTTCAAGAATTGAGATATTTCCATCTTTTTCCAGCTGCATCGAGAGCATTTTAGAATCAATTTGTACATATTTATTGATAACCTCAATTAAATCACGTTTTAGCTGAGGCAGATAATGCGGTTCATTATTACCTCTGCGTTGTTCAGCTACAATGATTTGTAGTCTTTCTTTAGCTATATTAGCTGTTGATTTTTTACGAGAGATAAAAAAGTTAAGTAATGCCATAGTTTATCCCCTAAATAAACGTTTTATAAACCCCTTTTTCTCTTCCTCAATAAATCGGAAAGGATGTTCTTCTCCTAATAGGCGATCAACCATATCTATATAAGCCTGGCCAGCATCAGATTCTTTGTCAAGAATTACTGGTTCACCTTGGTTGGAAGCTCGTAAGACCGATTGATCTTCGGGAATTAAACCTAAAAGAGGAATGCGCAGAATTTCAATCACATCTCTCATGCTAAGCATATCACCGCATTTGACACGTCTAGGATTATAACGTGTCAGCAATAAATGTTCTTTTATTGCTTCTAGACCATTTTCGGCTCGGCGTGATTTAGCTGACAAAATACCTAATATACGATCAGAATCACGCACAGATGAAATTTCTGGATTAGTGGTAATAATAGCTTCATCAGCAAAATATAGTGCCATTAATGCACCAGTTTCAATACCAGCTGGTGAATCACAGATAATAAAATCGAATTCCATCGTATCTAAATCATTTAATACTTTTTCTACGCCCTCTCGAGTTAAAGCATCTTTATCTCTTGTTTGAGAAGCTGGCAAAACATATAAGTTTTCAGTTCGTTTATCTTTAATCAAAGCCTGATTTAGTGTAGCATCACAATTTATGACATTGATAAAGTCATATACTACTCGACGTTCACAACCCATAATTAAATCAAGATTTCGTAATCCGATATCGAAATCAATCACTACAGTTTTTTTTCCTTTTCGAGCTAAACCGGTAGCAATAGCCGCACTCGATGTAGTTTTTCCAACACCCCCTTTACCTGAAGTAACAACTATAATGCGTACCATGAATAGATTCCTTATCAATCGCTAATTAAAGGATGAATGGTAAGTGTATTGTTTTGTAAACATAAGCGCGCTGCTTTTCCTAAAAAAGCATCGGGAATTTGATCACTTAACCAATATTGACCAGCAATAGATGCAAGTTCAAGGGAAAAATGTGTACAAAAAATCTGGCACTGTCCATCGCCAGATGCACCGGCCAATGCGCGACCCTGCATCATACCATAAATATGTATATTGCCATCGGCAATAAGTTCTGCTCCAGAGCTGACGTTGCTTGTGACGATCAAATCACTATTACGGGCATAAATTTGCTGTCCAGATCGAACTGGCGTGTTGATAAGCCGTGTTTTAAGTAATGTTGACTGATATCCTATTTTAGATAAATCTTGATTCAACATTTTTCCTTCTGTTAGTAATGGCAATTTGCTACGTAAAATCGCTTTTTTAAGCTTATCATATTTACAACCACAAACACCAACAATATGTAGACCAGTAGCTATAATTGTCTGAGATAATATATTCCAAGTAGAGTCACGATCAAGACCTGAGACGTTAATAACCACTGGTGCATTTTTAAAAAATTTAGGTGCTTGTTTAATTTTTTCTTCTATTGCACGACGAATCTCTTCTGGTTTTACATCATATACATAAATCACCGGTAAAGTAAAATAACTTCCCTTAAAATCAATTGGTGTTTTTGACATTTATTCTTGCTCAGTCTTAAGATGTATATTTATTATTTCATTACAGGAAGAAATATTCCACAGAACTGTATAAATACTATAATTAGTTACCATGTAAATAATATAGCAGAGTACTAATAATATAGTAAAATACATCTTATTTAATTTATTTAGATTTTCAATAGAATAAAAATATTTTAATATAAAATAATAATATTTTTCTAAATCTTAGTTGATTTTATTAATTTTATTTTTATTGATAAAATAAAAATTAATTAAATAGTATAAGTTTCATACCAATAAAAATATTATAATTAATCCATATATTTGATTTTTTGTAATTATAACTTTCATATTATTTAAATACTAAATAAATTATATTTAAATAACTTTATTATCTATTTTTATAATAATTAATTAACTAGTTATTTTTGTTAAATTTAAAACTATAATATATAATATTTATTAATTTATGATTACTTATATTAATTTGAATAAAGTATAAAACAAGGTTAAGTTAGATATTTTGTTAACTAATTAATTTAAAATCTAAAATAGAAGAACAAGGTATCTACTTTATTAAAAGTATTGTGATATATACAATGTTAATTATTTTCAGATATAGTTTAATAACGTATTTATATCTTTTTATGTTGATTTGATCTGTTAAAAATCGAATGGATTTAATAGGAATATATATTAATAACTTATTTTCTAATAGAAACTGGAAATTTTTTATTAAAATAGATCTTTTAATAGAAATAAATTAATAGTTTAATACATATTAAATAATATTTAAATATAAGATAAAATCAGTATACTTATACTATTTCATTTTCTATTTTCCTATATTTTATTTTTATGACTTATAAATCTAGTTTCTATAAAATTAGAGAAACGATCAGTTAAAAATGAGAGAAATTAAATTTCTAAGAAGATATAATTCGCATATGATATGCGTAGTAATATTTACTTTTTATTATCAGTAAAAAAAAGTTATGTTTTTCGCGGTGGAAAGAATTGCACAAAAAAGACTATTACTGCTACTGCTAAATAAGCACTAAAAATAATAACCATCCATTGTGGTATTTGCAGTGATAAAAAATACCCCTGTCGGACAGTACAATCACCGTTGATACTAAAAATTGAAGGTAGATATTTATCTAATGGTAACCAAGAAGGAAAATTGACAAAAAACTCACAGGTAACAAATGGAGATGGATTTAAATAAATATTAGTGTGTTTTATCGCTAGATAAAGACCTTTCCAAGCACTATAAAGCCATATAATTAAGCTAACGAAACGAAGTAATGTTTTTGGAAAAAGAGCACCTATTAATCCGGCAGAAATAATACCATATAGAGCACAACGTTGATATATGCATAAAACACAGGGTTTAATCAGCAAAATATGCTGAAAATAAAGCACAACTAATTCTAAACTAGAAGCTGTGAATGCTAACAGTAACCAAGCTAAGCGATGTTTAGAATATCGATGTAATAGTCGTATCATAAAAAGTATCCAGAGAAGTTAGGTAGCATAAAATGAATATTTTAAATAAAAAATAAATTAATATCCTTTCCTATTAACCTGATATTTTATAGAAAAACTATCACGTTATACCGATGTATAAACGGTAATGCATAGATAGTTAAATTTATTTTTAAACAAAAATTTCAAGATAAAAATTATTAAATAATGCTATATAAAAATTTACTGTTTATGCAAGTTATATAAATGTAGTGATATATAAAATTTTTGTGTTCTTTTGCATTTTTATATTGAACTATATTAATATAGGTACTAACTTATATTAATTGTTATGCTCTAAAAAACTATTATTGATGATCTTAGTATGCTAAGGTTATGTTTATCTTAATTTGAAGGGTATAGAATAAATTCATATTAAAAATATGTCGAAGAAAATACTATCATGATCTACGATAGGTATCATCGTGAATTAATTCAATTAATACCACCTATTATTCGCTCTAATACTGTTTCTGCATTATTTTCAAAATACAAGATTTTTACTAGTCAATAAAAATTTTTATTTTATATTAAACTATTATTTTTTAATTATTAAATTATATCATCATTATCATTTTAATAAATAAATCATAAAATTAATAGAAATTATCGATTATAAAAAATTAGATAAACCTATATATTCAGTATATAAATAATATCCTAGAGTAGGATTATAAAAGTTTATCATCTTCTTTCAAGAACAGAGCGAAGAGATATTTATTATTAAATGCTTATAGTAGTGATTATTTAAGAATATTTATTTTGCTTCAAATTAGATTATCAGCAATTTTTATACCAATTTTGCTTACTTGATGTTCTTCTTTTTCCGCGATAGTTAAAATAACACCTTCTACTATAATATTATCACCAACTACTGGCTCACCTCCTCCAAGTAAGGTCATGATAAATTGGCCTAAGGATATTTCACTGTCTATTTCGCTAGCAAATTCTAAACCATAAATAGAAGATACATCCTTTAAACATGCACTAGCTTCTAGAATAAAATCTCCGAAGAAACGTTGATCCAACGAAATGGGTGGTGATTGACTAAATAATCTGCCTAATGCAGGGAGATCTTTCTCCCGACCTACGACACAAAGCACATCTCCACTACGTAACCTAGTGTTAGCGGTTTGGTGAAGTAATATATTATTTCGAAATAAGGCAGAAATACGTGTATGGCTGGGCATTTTTAAATCACGTAGAGCTGCGCCAACACACCAGTTTTCTTCTTCTAATTGATATATAAACTGTTCCCAAGGATTATTTGGATGAATATCCATTCCAATGCAAGCAATCGGTGAAGCTGTTGGTGGTATAATTACTTTTGCTAACCGAGCGGCTAAACCAAGTGAAGTACCTTGTAAAAGTAAAGAAATCAAAACAATAAAAAAAGCGACATTGAAATATAGACATGCATTATCTAGACCTGCCATCATAGGAAATACTGCTAGTATAATCGGTACTGCCCCACGCAAACCAACCCAAGAGAGAAAAACACGCTCTCGGGTAGAATAATTTCGAAATGGTAATAAACCTATAAAAATAGACAGAGGACGAGCAACAAAAATTAGCCATAGAGATAAAATAAGTGCTGGAATTGCAATAATCCACAAATCGCTTGGTGTAACAAGAAGTCCTAGTACTAGAAACATACAAATTTGACTAAGCCAGGCCATGCCATCGAAAGTTTGTAAAATTCCGTATCGATTTCGTATCGGTCGATTACCTAATACAAAACCGCATAAATACACTGCCAAAATTCCGCTTCCTTCTAACACAGTAGTTAGCGAAAAAATCATGATACCACCACTAACTGATAGTAAAGGATATAGAGCATTAGTTAGAGTGATACGATTAATAATTTGCTGTAACAACCAGCCACCTCCTAATCCCATAATAACACCAAGTCCAAATTCGCGGATAAGATGGATAAAAAATAACCAGTCAATATAGGTCTGTCTATTTTGGATCATAGCGATAAGCGTGATAGTCAAAAATACAGCCATGGGATCATTACTACCTGATTCAATCTCGAGTGTAGAAGTTACACGTTCATTTAATCCTTTATTACCTAAAAGTGAAAACACTGCAGCGGCATCAGTAGAACCTACAATAGCACCAATAAGCATTCCTTCAATTTTATCCAGATCAAAAAGCCAGGCGGCAACCATACCGGTTAAACCGGCAGTTATAATAACTCCTACCGTAGCAAGAGAAAGAGATGGTAATAGTGCTACACGAAAGGCTGTAACACGAGTACGCATACCACCATCCAGCAAAATCACTGCAAGCGATAAGTTACTTATAAGATAAGCTATAGGATAATTATCAAACGCAATTCCGCCAAGACCATCAATTCCTGCCAACATACCAATAGCTAAAAAAATAACTAAGATAGGAATACCAAGACGTGAAGAAAATGAGCTTAATAGGATACTTCCTCCTACTAATATCGAACCTACAATAAATAAACTCATAATGGTATTGATATCCAAATGCATTCTCCTTTTTATTTTTATTTTAAAACCTATTTAAATTTATTTACTTTGCATAGGTGTTTTTTGATCTGTAATTTTTCTATAGAGTATATGGTTGAAAGAGTTGAAACCATGATCTAAAAATAGGAATTCATTAGACTGTTCAATATATTTCTAATCAGATCCTGTGAAGATCACGAGCTTGAAAATTTAATCCGATGGATCTATAGTTATTACTCAATTAAATTATTATTTGTTTACAATAAAATCCAATTTTTTAGTATTAATTTGTTTTTAAAAGTCCTAAAACATTTACAGAAACATATTAAATAATTTTATTATATGTGATGATAGTTACTAGTTACTATATACTGCTATATCTACTTATTGATTTGAATCAATATTAAAACAATAAATAAAATGATATTTAAGTTATGTATTTCATGATACTCATTCTTTTTTATTAATTCATTTATCAGATTCACTGATAAATTTCATAAAATTATAAAGTTATTACTTTTACTACCAGTATAACTAATCAAGATATACGCATAAATTACATAAAATTGTTCTAATCTTAAGTAATTTTAATTTAATATTATTGCTTTTAGTAAATAATATACTGGTCAAAGAATTGACATCTAGACTAGCTTTTACGTAAATTCAGGTCTAACGTTACGTAAGAAACGTAACATATAATATTAACAGGGAACTCGTTTCAGAGCATAGCGTGCGGTGGTAATATACAACCAGTCAAACTAGGCTCTGGTTGTATATAAAATATTAGCGGATTTCATTTATTAAGCTGACTTTGAAAAAATTGCGGGAATGGGATAAATATCCTTTATAAAATTATCGAATCGTATTTATAGATTTTCTCAATAAGATTTTACGATCTATCATGTTTCTTTCCGTAATATCGTTACTTTAACAATTTTTTGACGATGATAAAAGAAAGAATTAGACTTTGCTTTATTTAAGCAAAATTATATCAATAATACTTTTCATCGACGAGTAATTATGCTGATTGATTAGCGATATGGGAAATTAGATCTAACACTTTATTAGAATATCCTGTTTCATTATCATACCAGGCTATTAATTTAACAAATTTCTCGTTTAATACGATACTTGCTTTAGCATCAAATATAGAAGTCAGATTTTCACCGTTGAAATCAGTAGATACCACATCTTCATCAACGTAACCAATCACACCTTTCATTTCACCTTTAGCAGCTTTTTTGATAATAGTACAGATTGTCTCATAAGAAGCTGATTTTTCTAGATGTGCAGTTAAATCAACGACTGAAACATTTGATGTTGGTACACGAAAAGACATACCGGTTAGTTTATCTTTTAGTTCAGGAATGACTTTACCTACGGCTTTAGCTGCGCCAGTAGAAGATGGAATAATATTCTGTAATGCGCCTCGACCTCCACGCCAATCTTTATAAGACGGACTATCAACAGTTTTCTGTGTAGCTGTTGTAGCATGAACAGTAGTCATCATAGCATCAACAATACCGAAGTTATCATGAATAATTTTAGCTAAGGGTGCTAAGCAATTAGTGGTACAAGAAGCATTAGAAATAATATCCTGAGTACTATAGGTTTTATGGTTAACACCCATAACAAACATTGGTGTATTATCTTTCGACGGGCCAGTTAATACTACTTTCTTAGCACCTGCAATAATATGTTTTCGCGCTGTTTCATCAGTCAAAAATATTCCAGTTGCTTCAGCTACAACAGATACACCAATGTCACTCCATCGCAAATTAACTGGATCTTTTTCAGAAGTACAACGTATAGTTTCACCGTTAACTATAAGATGATCGTTTTTTACAATAATGCTACCCTTGAATCGACCGTGAGTTGAGTCGTATTTCAGCATATAAGCCATATAATCAGCGTCTAATAAGTCATTAATAGCAATGACTTTGATATCATTTCTCTCCTGAGCAGCACGAAAAATCATACGGCCAATACGACCAAAACCATTGATACCTACTTTGATAATCATATATTCCACCAACTATTTAAAAAATATTTCTTTTACAAGAAAATCATATCAATAATTGTGACAAAACAATATTAAGTTTATTTTATGTATAACATATACGAAACTAATATTAACATGGTTACTATTTACATAGAGATTTTAAGATCCAATATAAATAGCAAAAATTGTAATAGATAATTGATATTATACTCCTCAATACTAATGAATTTCCATAGAGTTTATGCTAAAATTTCCTTCTGTGTTATTAATTATTTATTTATAGAGAAATAAATTATAATAGCATTATTATACTTTAACATTAAAGTATATCATAGACTAATCGTAAAAAATACAATTTTAACCTAATATTAATTTTTCAATAAACATAAACTATTATAAACTTAGTTTATTCAAAAGCCTCTATTGTCGAGATTGAAAAACAGAAAATTAATATAAATCAAGAAAAATAAAGTCTATTATCAATCTAAGTACTTACTTTTTAATTACAATTCGAAATCTGTCCACACTGGCGCATGATCAGACGGCCTGTTCATCGCTCTAATAGCATAATCTATGCCGCTCATACGGACAACTGCTGCTAGCGGTTTTGAAGCGAGTAACAAATCGATACGTAAACCATGATTTTTATTAAAACCCCGCGATCGATAATCAAACCAAGAGTAACGGCTATCATCAGTTGGATTAACTTGACGATAAGTATCTACTAAACCCCATGATAATAGATCCTCCATCCACATACGTTCCTCCGGCAAAAAAGAACATTTTCCGGAGAAAAGCCAGCGCTTACGGTTTTCTTCACCAATACCAATATCTAAATCAGTAGGACTGATATTCATATCTCCTATAATTAAAAGCAGAGATTTATCATGGTGGTTTTTTTCCAGATAATTTTTTAAATTCCTATAAAAATGCTTTTTAGCTTGAAATTTGATTGGATGATTCCGATTTTCGCCTTGAGGAAAATATCCATTAACTACTGTTAGTATCCCTTTTGAAGTGAGAAAATCCGCTATAATAATTCTACGTTGTGCTTTTTCATCATCGGTATCAAAACCACGTTGTATAGATAAAGGTTTATCACGACTAAGCAAAGCTACGCCGTAGTGACTCTTTTGACCATAATAATAAATATAGTAACCATGATGTAATATCTCTTTAAAAGGAAACATATCGTCGTGGACTTTTGTTTCTTGTAAACCGATAACATCTGGTTTTAACATATCAATAATAGCTTCAAGCTGATGTAATCTTGAACGTAATCCATTGATATTAAAAGAAATAACCTTCATATTTTATGCCAATTAAAAGTATTTTATTGATGTTATCAAAAATTAATAGATATGAAATATACATAATCACTCATACTAGTCGATAAAAATTAAGAGATACTAATTTTTATGTTGTTTTAGTTCTATTAGGACAGTATGTATATCTAAATTTCTCTATTTCAATTATTTTTTAATTTTTTATATATTAACTAAATTCTAAATGATAACGATATTTTTATGTAGATTGTGATTAAAATAATATCGGTATGCTAATAATTTTTTTGATTTTACGTTCATAAGCTTAATAGTAAAAGAACACAATATAAATATTAGTAGGAATGAATAGTGAATAGTATTTATGATTTAATTTGTATAATGATAAATAAATTTTAGAAAATATTCTATTGAAAACTATTTCTATACTAGCTTCAAATCAAAAATAATTTTTGCAAAGAACATATTAAATAATATTTGTTAGCGGAGATTCAAAAACATAATATTGTTATTGAAATTCATTATTAGGATAGTTATAGAATTAGATCACGTAGCATTACGCACGTATTCATTAGCATTAAGTGACAATCTTATTTTAATTATTTTACCAAATATAATTATTAATAAATATTAATCTAATCTTATAAAAAAATATTTTAGATATATTAAATTTTTTGAGATAGCAGTTGTAATTAAATTCTTTTTAACTTATTAAACCATCTAGCCAATTATAGTGTTGTTGATTACAAAGAAAAACTTTTAACCCAAGAAAAAATATAAAAATAGTAATTAGTAGTTAAAATTATCTAATAAAGAGGTATTATTTAATTTGTTCGTAATAGGATGTTATATTTTTCTATAAAATCTTAACCTTGTTAAAACAATTATTATAAGATGATAATACAATCCAACGTGACTAATGTTATTTCTATACTAATAAATTAAGAAAACGTATAAACTTAATATCTAAAATTAAACTATAATTACGATAATAAATTAAATTGAATTAAGTTATATGAAAGCATTCATAGAATATACTCCATATTATAAAAGTTTTAATAAAGAGCTAAAATAGCAAAAAGATATTATTGTATAATGAGTATTAAAGTTTTTTGCTATGCATTGATACAAATCAGAATCTATTAATATAGATTAATAATTTTAGTATTAAATACTTTGACTTATTTGTTATAGATAACCTACAGTATTAGTTATAATAGTAACTATATCCTTTTAATAGATGTAGGCAAGTGAAATATCGAAAATCTAAAAAACTTCATTTCCATTTATGATCTTGACTAATATTATCAGTAATATAGAAGTTTAATTGTAATTACAAATAGATTATGTTTTGGATATATATAGCGATAATCTGATGAAACATATTACTAATTATATGTTAGCGAAAATAATTAACTTCATAAACAAAGAAGAAACAAAATCGATAGCTTAACAAAACTATCGAGTATATACGCGGAGAAACCGCATTAGAATATTGATTTCGATCTGCATATTGATTATGCGCGGTGTCCATTCGAATTTTGAATGTTTAGCTCTTATTTACTGAGAAAAATAAAAAACTTATTTATATTATTTAATATGATTAGTTATTAATTTAATTATTGCTGATGTTATAAAAAATAACTATATGTCGCTTGTCTTCATTTGCTATTATTTCAGAGACTATCTGAATAATAAAACTTTTATTTGTTATAAATAAGAGAACTTAATAATCATATGTATTATTAATATCTGATTTACTTATGCTAAATAGCGAAATTTTTTTGCAATATATTCAATACTATCAAATTAGTTATAAAAGAGTTCGCTATTTTTCAATAGCTTGAATTCATACGATCAAAAATAATTCTTAATTAGAATTACTGACCATATTAGTTACTATATCAATATGGTGATTTGCTTTCTGCTGATTATCAAATAATCAGCATTAACAATTTAAGCAATTACTATAATATCTCGCTAAAATAAACTTATTTTAAAAATATTATGAGAAAAATATGTTCGCTACCAATTTTAACCTATTTGATAACATTCGATAAATGTTATAACAAATACGTTAACTACTAGATGTAAAGTTAATTACTTAATCTACTTTAAATAGCTTAAAAAATAAATATTCAATAAATAATTATTACCTTTATTTTTAATAAATCTAGAGAAAGAACAATTTTAAGAACAAAAATGATATTGTTAATTGATCAATCTATTTAATCCTAGGATTACATAAAACATGATATTTATTTTTTCTATAGCGTTAGGAAATAAAAACTTACTACTCTATATCGGATTTTTACTTTAAATTAAATAAGTGACTATATCAAGAAATCTGCTAATACTTTACCTCCTTCGTGAATTGCTTTTTTGATTATTGCTGGTGTACGACCTTGACCAGTCCAAGTTTTAGTATCACCGTTTTCGTTAGTAAACTGATATTTGGCTGGACGAGAAACACGTTTTGTTTTTCCGATAGATTTATAAGAATTCATCGAGCATAACAATTCATTCATATCAATACCATCAGCAATTAACATTTCACGATATTGTTGTAATTTTTTTGTGCGTTTTTCAATTTCAGCTTGAGCTTGAGTATTATCTTCACGACGTTCATTGACAATAATCTCTAATTTCTCCAGCATTTCTTCAAGAGTTTCCAAAGTATATTCTCTCGCTTGTGCGCGCAGAGTACGGATATTATTAAGAACCTTAAGTGCTTCGCTCATTGAATTAATCTCTAATATTATAAATAGTATATCTTTCTAATAATAAAGCTCTAATTTATTTTCTGCAATACCTAAATTGATATTAATTAAAAATATTCTTTATAAATATTTTAAAAAATTGTAAATATATTATATTTACTAGGCAATAAGATTAATTTATAAAATTCTGTTTTCTTTTAGAATAAATTAAAAGTGTATAATAATTTGCTTATGATTTAAATGTAATAAAAGTTTATATTTTTAGTGCTTATAGAAATTACAGTTAGTTCAATTTTTTTTCCTAAAAATTTAAAAATAAAATCTATATAAGCATATATATGCTTTAATTTTTATCATTTAATATCTATCTACCCGATAGTAGATTAATGTTTATTATTAATACTACCTTCTATTGAAGAAACTATGAAATGCAGGTTTGCTTAATATAAGATGAAAAGGAAATTTATATTTTTTTGAAAAAGTTTATTAAAAAATTATTGTATTATCTGATATGTTTGCTATTAACAGAATTTCAAACTCTATCTCTTATCAAGATAGAGTTTGAAATTCTTTTTAAATTAATTCCGGCAAATAATTATTACTAATACAATATCTTATAATTATTAATAACGTGGTATGCAAACTTTTATAAGTTGTATTGCAAATCAATAGTTTTTACAATATTAGTTAGGTTTATTCATATATCTTTTTATTTTTGCTTTTAGAATTTTTTAAATTAATATACATAAAGCTGGTGGTTGTTGGCAATATAGCAAAAAGCTATAGATATATATTATAGTAGATAAATATCACTTTTGATCTATAAATATGTTATTGGGTTATACGTCTTAGATTGATAAAATAATTATTTAATACTGTGAATACTGTGCTATACCTTATATACTAATTTTCATGTTACACTGTTTACTTGAAATATTTACTACTTATTCTAGATGAATAATTAGTAGAATTTAAAATCATTTAAAGCCTGATAGGTAAACCAGTGATAGGTTTTATTCGAATAGTTTTTAATTGATAATTTATTAATCTAATCTAACTAATATAGTAGTTTTAGTTGCTTCGTTTAGCAAAGTTATAAGCGTTAAATAATTTGCGATTCCAGCGTAATAACAAATCTATTCTGTTAAATCATATTACCTGAAAGGTAATTTATTTAATATAGATTATCATTAATATTTTATTGAATAATACTAATTAGTAATTAGTGTATTAACTAGATTATAAAACATATGGAATTCTAAGCTTATTTAGCTTATAGAACATAGTTAGGACTTAGATTAGAAGCTAATTTTATTTTTTAACGTATTAAGTTATTAAAAATTAAATTTTTTAATACAAAATTTATCTACTAATAAAATTTTTAGTATTTGTTATCATGTATTGAATAATTATCTATATTATCGTTACTTTATATTTTTATAATATTTATTGTTATAACATTTTTCTTTAAAATTAAAGTAATGGACTGAAAAAATAGAATAGATGTTCAATAATACGTTGCCAGTATGGTCTTTTTGACCAGGCTTGAGGCTCAATTAGCTGTGAGCGTGCAATATACTCTTTCTGTATACGTGCTAAATTATTTCCAAAATCATTATCGTCAATGACAAGAGTTATCTCAAAATTTAACCATAAGCTTCGCATATCTAGATTTACCGTCCCTAAAAGACTTAATTGTTCGTCGACAAGTACACTTTTGCTATGTAAAAGACCGCCATAAAACTGATGTATTAATACTCCAGCCTCTAATAATTCTGCAAAAAATGCCCTACTAGCCCAACCTACAAAAATTGAATCATTATGACGTGGAATAATAATATGAACTTCTACACCTCGCTGAGCTGCAGTACAAATAGCATGAAGTAAGTCATCACTTGGTACTAAGTAGGGTGTTGTTATTATTAATTGTTTACGAGCTGCATAAATAGAGGTGAGTAATGCTTGATGAATGACACCTTCTGGAAAGCATGGACCTGACGATATTACTTGAATTGCATGTCCGGAGGTATGCTCGAATGGCATAAGATTCATATTAGGTGGTGGTGGAAGAATGCGTTCACCTGTTTCTATTTCCCAATCAAAGGAAAAAATAATGCCCATAGCGGTTGCAACAGGCCCTTCCATACGTGCTATAATGTCGATCCATTGACCTACGCCAGCATCTTGTTTGAAAAAACGTGGATCCACCATATTCATACTGCCAGTATAAGCAAGATAATTATCGATAAGTACCATTTTGCGATGTTGTCGTAAGTCCATACGACGAAGAAAGACACGCAGAAGACTAACATGTAGAGCTTCTACAATATTCACACCAGCAGCACGCATTAGCGTTGGGTAAGAACTACGGAAAAAATTCATGCTTCCAGCGGAATCAAGCATTAATCGACAGTGTACACCGCGTCGTGCTGCCGCCATTAATGCTTCTGCTACTTTATCTACTAAGCCACCAATTTTCCAGATATAAAATACTATTTCAATATTATTTTGTGCTAAACTAATATCGTGAACTAGAGCTCGTAAAGCATCATCACTACTAGTTAGTAATTGCATTTGATTACCCTTAAGGCCTCCAATAACTTGACGATGTTCACAAAGTTGAAATAAAGCTCGTGCTACTTCGCTATTTTCGCTAGCAAAAATACAGCGATAGCTTTTAAAATTTTCAATCCATTTGGAAACGGAAAGCCAAAGAGCCTTACTGCGTTCTATACGGCATTTACCTAGGTTGAGTTCACCGAATAAGAGATAAGTAATAATCCCAACTAATGGGAAAATATAGATGACTAATAACCAGGCCATAGCGGAAGGTACCGCACGACGTTTCATCATAACCCGCAGAGTAACACCTGCAATTAACAACCAATATCCGAATAGAAACAGCCAGTTAATTACAGTATAAAGTATTGTCATAAGGGAAAAAATCCTGTTTGCTAAGTATTAGACTGAGTTTACCTATACCTATAAGGGATAAAAAGAGGAAATTACTTTATTTGACGTATTATATGTTTTATTAACAATAAACTAATCAAGGATAAGAAAAGGATAAGAAGTGGTTATAATTAACGATTAGCGTTGATTATAAGTTATTTTAACTATTTTGTGATCATAAAGAAAAGAAAACGAAATAATCTTTTTATACATAACTACTAAACATAGTAGTCTTAGTTAAAGCTAGTCTCGTATTTATTGATATTTGAGTATACTTGAAAAATCTCTAACTCAAATAACAACAGTGCTAATTACTCTTCTTCTCTTTCGTATATACTGCACTGTATCAAACATAAATAATACTTCTATAAGTCGTTATATTTACATTTTAAGTGAAAATGTTCTTTTTATCTCACGTAGTAAAAATTTATTTTTTAAAGGATATAAATTACGAATAATATAAAATACTAATATTAATGTACTATTTAATATATTTATTTTTTGCTTATTCTTACTAAAATTATAATATTTTTCTTATCAGAAGGATTAGTAGGTAGCACTAGTATACTAGTTATAAAGAAAATAATGAAATAAGTTTATTAATTTTATTGAAGAATTATGAGTAAAAAAGATATAAGGCGTGGTTAATGACAAATATATAAAACTTAAATTAATAATAAGTATTTTATTTAACACCTAAATAATAGTTCATTATCTAAGTTTTAATTGGATTGCATTATCATTCAATCTAACGCATTATAAAATTATCAGCATCAATAAATGATTGTGTCTTAACTGAAAATATAATATCTATCAAGATATATAATGGCTATTTTAAAAAGAATTAATGTATAAATCTAATTCTTGTTCAAATCTAGTAATTATCTGTATAGTATGAAAATGAACTAATATATCATATCCAAGATTAACAAGGGAGATTAACAATTTAATCCAATTATTAATTGTTTTTTAAGGGATTAGTATGCTAATTATGGTTAATTCTCTTTATAGAGATATGTTGAATTTTTTCCGTAATCAGTTTACCAGTATTTTACTATTAGTATTTTTAACAGCATTTTTTAATACATTGCTTAGCCATACATTATTTCCGGAAAATGAGCAATTAATCAGACTAATTGATAGCACTCATATAAAGGATACTACAGATGTGACTCTGCAACAATTAGTTCAGAAGTTATCATTAGAAAAAAAACTAGTATTACTAAAAGCTTCTATTATTGCAATCTTTTCGGGTTTAATTAGTAATATATTATTAGTCGGTGGATTACTGAGTATGATTCATCAGATATCTAATCGTAAATACATCGGTTTATTGCACGCTATCTTCCTATTAGTACCACTATTGCCACGATTGATGCTGCTTATTTTTATTACTACGCTATTGGTAAAGCTAGGACTATTATTAATCATAATACCAGGAATTTTTCTAGCTATTGTTTTTAGCTTAGCACCTATTATTATTATAAGCGATAATCTGGATGTGATAAAATCAATGTGCTTAAGCGCCAGTATTGCATCTAATAATTTTCGTTTATTAATACCAGCGATCTTTTTTTGGTTTTTAGCTAAGACTGCATTGCTTCTTATGAGTACTCAATTTTCTTTTCTGTCATCTTTAGTGACAGCTATATTACTAAATAGTTTAAATAATCTGATTTCTTCTCTGCTACTAATCTATCTGTATCGTCTATATATGCTATTACAAAAGAACTAACAATTGGCAATTTTAATTTTATCCGTGGATTTAGTTATGAGATAATATAACGGGCTTTATACTATTACCATTTTTATCTTCTATATATTTTACGATACTAAATATGCATCTAAAAGTTAATCATTAACTCTATGTTAGTATTACTTTAAAATTACCTTTTTATTACAAGATAGAAAAAACGATTTAATAACTATATACACTAATAGTGATTTCAGTTTTCTCACACTTTATTAGCAGAACACAGAATGTATTAGGCAGAAGATAATAATAATTTATTCTCTGTTTACTGCAGAGTTTCTGATTAGTTAAGTCGTATTTGGAATGTTGTTTATTCAATATCCTTTAGATAAAAAATAATTCTTTCTAAGAACATTTTGAAAAAGAAAATATTTCTTGGATAATTTGTTTCACTTTTAATATAGTGAATATTTATGTTGTTTTTAAATCACGAGAAATATATAGATTAATTTTAAATTTTTCGATCTCACTGCTTTATTTTACATTGCTTAGCAGTACTTCTATCTTTTTCTATATAGAAAAATAAATATAATAGTACTCACTTATTCTGCGTTTTCAAGATAAGTATTATTAAATAAATATTAATAAGCTATCTAAACTATATTAATAGATTTTTAGCTATTAATATTGATATTTAATTATTTTTTAACAGAAATACTATTCAGTCAACGAGAACATAAAAGTACTATCTAACCTCATGATATAATGCTATTTCTAATACTAAGGTAATCAATTTAACTTTTTATTTCATTGATTTATATTATTAGCAGTTTCATTTATATCAGCTAACTGCGAGTCGCAGCTTTAAGTTCACGCACAAAATACTCTAAATTTTTCAACATTATATTAGGATTATCTCTATATTTTTCTATAATCTGTACGATAGCTGAGCCAGAAATCACACCGTTCGTACCAGCTTTTAGCGCAGTACGGATCTGATCTACTTCAGATATACCAAATCCTTGTAATATTGGTGCAGCCTGATATTCTTTTAAAGAATCGACTATATGTTTAATTGGAACATTTGCTCGTTTATCACTACCAGTAACACCAGAACGCGAGAGAAGATAAATATATCCTTTACTATGCAAAGCAATTTCACGTAAAAAAACATCATCAGCATTAGGTGGACAGATAAAAATAGGAGCTATATTATGACGTAAGGCAGCTTGTCGAAATACTAAACTTTCTTGTAGCGGTACATCTGCTAAAAGTAGTGAATCAACGCCAACTTCGGCGCAATGAGCATAAAAAGTATCTATTCCCTTATTATAAACAAGATTGGCATACATTAACAAACCAATCGGTATTGTAGGGTGTTTTTGGCGAATTGTTTCTAACATTTTAAAACAATGAGTTGGTTTCACTCCGGAAGAAAGCGCGCGAAGATTAGCATTCTGAATAGTATAACCATCAGCTAATGGATCGGAGAACGGAATACCAAGTTCTAATGCGTCAGCACCCGCATCGACAAGTATATCAATGATACGTAGTGAAAGTGTAACGTTTGGATCACCGAGGGTTACAAAAGGTACAAATGCACCTTCATGATATATAGCTAATTGGCTAAACAACTGTTGATAACGCTCCATTAAATCTTTCCTCGCGTTTTCAAAATATTATGAACAGTAAAAATATCTTTATCGCCGCGACCAGACAGGTTAACGACTAAGATTTGTTCCTTATCCGGTTCCGTTTGTATTATTTTTAGTGCATAAGCTAGTGCATGAGATGATTCTAACGCTGGAATAATACCTTCATGGCGCGAAAGAGAACAGAAAGCATTTAGGGCTTCTTCATCGGTAGCTGATACATATTCTGCTCGGCCTATACTATCAAGATAAGCATGCTGAGGACCTACTGAGGGAAAATCTAAACCAGCTGAAATAGAATAAGATTCTTCAATCTGTCCTTCAGCAGATTGCATCATAGGTGATTTCATGCCGAAATAGATACCTGTACGACCATGTTTTAACGATGCTCCATGCTTCCCAGTTTCAATACCTAACCCTCCTGGTTCTACACCAATTAAACGAACTGTTGGTTCATCAATAAAATTAGCAAACATACCAATAGCATTAGAACCACCACCGATGCAGGCTATAACTATATCCGGTAAGCGATTTTCGTGTTCTTGAAGTTGAGTTCGTGTTTCTTCTCCGATCATACGTTGAAATTCTCGTGCAATAGTTGGAAATGGATGTGGACCAGCAGCAGTACCTAACATATAGTGGGCACGTTCATAGCTATCAGACCAATCACGTAATGCTTCATTACAAGCATCTTTTAAAGTAGAGGAACCACTCTTTACCGGAATAACTTCGGCTCCCATTAACTTCATGCGAAATACATTTGGTGATTGGCGTTCAATATCTTTAGCTCCCATGTAAATACGACATTTTAATCCCAGCAATACAGAAGAAAGAGCAGAGGCTACACCATGCTGACCAGCACCAGTTTCAGCAATAATTTCAGTTTTTTCCATTTTCTTGGCGAGAAGTGCCTGTCCTAATACTTGATTAGTTTTATGGGCACCACCATGTAGTAGATCTTCGCGTTTAAGATAAAGTTTAGCACGAGTTCCAACTGTTAAGTTTCGACATAAAGTAAGAGGAGTTGGTCGGCCAGCATAGTTTGTCAATAAATCGTTAAATTCAGCCTGAAATTCAGGATCATTTTGAGCACTGACGAAAGCTTCTTCTAGTTGAATCAACGCAGGCATTAAGATTTGTGGCACATACATACCACCAAATTTACCAAAATAAGGATTAAGTTTAATCATAATTGATTATCTCTCACGGTATCAATCTAAAGGTTAATAATCGCGCAATATTTGAAATACCTTAGCTAGTTTATGATGATCTTTAATGCCTGGAGTACTTTCTACACCAGAATTAAAATCTAGTCCAGCACAACCAAGACGGGCTGCTGCTGCACAGTTATCTGTTGATATAGCGCCAGCAAGGATAACGTTATCCAGCACAGATCCGTTTAATACTGACCAGTCAAAAGATTTTCCGCTGCCCCCACCATTGTCCAGCACATAGCGATCAACCTGGATTAGATTACGTTTTGGTAGTGTTTTTTGCATATCAAGCGCTTTCCAGATACGGCACTCGTTCGATAAGACACAGCGTAGCGTATTAATATAAATTTGATCTTCGCTACCGTGCAGTTGAACTGCTGCCAGTGATAATATGCTAGCAATTTTAGCAACATATTCCACTGGCGCATCGCGAAAAACACCGACATAGCGAAGCGCTGCACCGGCTATCACAACGCGGGCTATTTTAATATCTATACACCGTAGGGATTCAGGAACAAAAATTAATCCACCGTAAATTGCACCTACTTCTAGAGCAGCGCGAGCATCAATAGCACGAGTAAGACCACATACTTTGTTTTCTCCTATTAGGACATGATGTACAGCCATAGTCAGATTAGGTTTTGACATTAGCGCACTTCCAATAAGAAATCCGTTTACATAATGACTAAGCTCACGAACCTGATGATAGTGGTTAATACCGGACTCGCTAATAACCGTTACGTCCATTGGAAGTTTTGGACCAAGTATACGAGTGCGATTTAAATCAATCGACAAATCACGCAGGTCGCGATTATTAATACCAACGACTTTCGCACCTAACGCAATAGCACGTTCGCATTCTTCATCGTTAATAATTTCAGTCAATATGCCCATATTTAAGCTGTGTGCTATTTCTGCTAACGTATGATAAGTATTATCATCTAAGATAGATAACATTAATAAAATAGCATCTGCCTGATGTAAGCGAGCAAAGTAAATCTGCCAAGGGTCAATTATAAAATCTTTGCATAATACTGGCTGTTTCACTGAGCGGCTTACTTCGTATAGATAATCAAAACTACCTTGAAAATACTTTTCGTCGGTTAATACTGAAATTACAGAAGCATAATTCTGATAAACTCCAGCAATGTCAGTTGGATTAAAGTTTTCTCGAATAAGCCCTTTAGATGGTGATGCTTTTTTACATTCCAATATAAATGTTGTTTTAATACCGGACAGTACATGATAAAAATTTCGCGTACTAGGCCGAACTTGATAACGGAAACTATCTAATGCTTTTAGTTTTTGATGTTTGATAATCCATTTAGATTTATCTTCGATGATTTTCGCAAGTACTGTATCCTGATCCTGCATAACTTCCTTATCCTCTTGATCCTCTTGCTGCTAGCTCCATTACACGTTCATAGGGAGCGCCACTATGAATTTCTTCCAACACTAAATGGGTATTATCAGGAAGATTTTCCTGACCAAATAATTTAAGAAGCAGAGCTACGTTAGCGGCAACAGCAAATTCATGCGCTTGCTTACCTTTACCTTGTAACAAACGCGTCAAAATACCAGAATTTTCTTCTGCTGAGCCTCCACGTAGCGCATCTGCTGGCTGGGTCGAAAGACCAAAATCTGCTGCGTTTAAAGTATATTTCTTAATTATCCCCTCGTGTAGTTCTGCTACATACGTTGATGTATGTAAAACAAGTTCATCCATACCACCTCCGTGCACTACTGCAGCACGTTGATATCCTAATATTCGTAATGTTTCAGCAATTGGTAGAACTAACTTTGGACTATACACACCAACCAGTGCAAGCGGTGGTCGGGCTGGATTAATTAACGGACCAAGTAAATTAAATAAAGTGCGAGTTTTTAATAATTGACGAACTGGCATTGCATAGCGAAAGCCGGAATGATATTGTGGGGCGAATAAAAAACATATACCTAATTCATCTAATGCTTGACGTGATAGTGTAGCTGGCATATCTAACCGGATACCAAATGCTGCCGTTATTTCAGATGAACCTGAGTAGCTTGAAATACTGCGATTGCCATGTTTAGCTATCGGAGCGCCACAACCAGCAGCAACGATAGCGCTAGCGGTAGAAATATTGATGCTATTACTGTTATCGCCACCAGTACCGACAATATCAGCAAAAATATAATTAGGGCGAGGAAAAGGATTTGCATCAGCTAATAGTGCGCTGGCAGCACCAGCGATTTCCTCAGGATGTTCACCTCGAACTTTCATGCTAATAAGCGCAGCTGCCAATTGTTCTGGAGCTAGTTTTCCTTGAATTACACCTCTAAATAGCTTCTGACTTTGTTCACGGCTAATACGCTTACCTTGATAGAGATATTCCAGTATCGCTTGCATAAAAATCCTTCTTATTACGCTAATGCCCAGGTAAGAGTCTGATTCAACAAATGTGTTCCCTGAGTAGTTAAAATAGATTCCGGGTGAAACTGAAATCCGCAGATTCGATCAAAATCATTACGTACTGCCATTACCATATTGTTGTAGTGAGCATTAACTATTAGCGTTTCAGGCACATGAGTTCCAATTAGTGAATGATAGCGTGCTACTGACATCGGATTTTTCAAACCAGAGAACATGCTCTGACTATCATGATGGATCAGTGAGGCCTTACCGTGTAAAATCTCGCTCGCCTGGCTAACGTAACCACCATAAGCTTCTATAATTGCTTGATGACCAAGACAAATACCAATAATAGGTAATCGGCCTCGTAATATTTCGAGCAATACTGGCATACAGCCAGCTTGACTTGGTATACCAGGTCCAGGTGAGAGAACAAGGATTGGATTTTTCATTTTAGACAGCACTTGTGTAATAAGAGTAACTGGTAAGCAATTTCGATAAATCACTACACGATTACCATTAGTGCGCAGCTGATCTACTAGGTTATATGTAAACGAATCGATATTATCAAGTAATAAGATATCAGCCATTAAAATAACTCCTTTGCACTGTGAGCCATAGCAATAGCACGCAAGACAGCGCGAGCTTTATTTCGACTTTCATCAGCTTCTACTTGTGGAATAGAATCTAGCACTATACCTGCGCCAGCTTGTACTGTAGCAATACCATCTTCAACATACGCAGAACGGATAATGATACAACTGTCGAGCATGCCGGAAGCAGTAAAATATCCAATTGCACCACCGTAACTCCCACGACGTTCACCTTCTACTTCGGCGATAAGCTGCATTGCACGAATTTTTGGTGCTCCGCTTAAAGTACCCATATTCATACAGGCACGATAGGCGTGTAATATATCAAGATCAGAACGAAGTTGACCTACTACTCGAGAAACTAGATGCATTACGAAAGAATAACGATCGACTTTAGTTAAATCAGCTACATATCGGGTGCCTGGTTCACAAATACGTGCTAAATCATTTCGTGCTAAATCTACTAACATTAAATGCTCTGCTAATTCTTTATGATCAGAACGCATTTCAAGTTCAATACTACTATCAAGATCAACATCCAATGATCCGTCATCGCGTCGCCCACGTGGCCGCGTACCGGCTATGGGGTAAATTTCAATTTGTCTTGTGTCAGGAGTGTATTTCAGCGAGCTTTCTGGTGAGGCACCAAATAGGGTAAATTTATTGTCCTGCATAAAAAACATGTATGGACTTGGATTATTTTTTTTAAGCGTATGATAAGCAGCGAGCGTAGAGGGGCAAGGAAGTGAAAAACGCCGAGAAGGAACAACCTGGAAAACTTCCCCTTCTCGAATCGCCTTTTGCATTCGGCATACAATTTGAGCATACTCTTCATCGTTTTGATTGCAAGTTAAAGTCATATTATTGATGACCTGATGCGGAATTGGATCTAGTGTTTTGGTAAGTTGATACTGCAATTGTTTAAGTCGATATTGTAAGCGTTCCTTTTCTAGCGGATTGTGATTAAATAAACTACATTGCAATTTACAAGTTTGTTTTTGATGATCAAGAATTAGTAGCGTTTCCGCTAAATAAAAACAGTAATCGGGACAACGCTGTCTTGGATGAAGCGAAGGCAAAGATTCAAAGCTTGCGACGAGATCATAAGAAAAAAGTCCACCAATAAACATTGCTTTTGGTGCATCTATTGGTTGATTAACTAGCGTTAAGAGTAAACGTAGACAATCGAATACCGACAATGAACGTAGACGAGTATCTTCATCTATATCTTGTGTCAATATTGGAAATGTTAATTTCCGCTTGTAGGGATAAGCAGTAATCATAACATTTTTTGGTAAAGCAGCATCTAATAGCGGCAACAGCGCAGCGCCGTTTCCGCTCATTGCCTGTAATGTGACTGTTTGACCAATAGCTGTAATACGTAACGCGCTATCAACTACCATCATGCTTTCCAAATCATGTTTCTTATCGATCTCAGCTGATTCTAGCAATAATGTCGCAGGTCGTGTACCGCATAAATGATTAAATATAGCTGTTGGATCGGGGCGGTAAAGAGCTTGCGTATATAGTAATTCTATCTGATAGTGACTGGTTGGCATTGTCTGTTTTCCTGATTATCGCCTATACAAAACCCACTGATTTAGTAGGGCTATTTTAGATAATATGCTAAATAGCAGTAATACACAATTTTTAGCAACTCTTAAATAAAGATTTATCGCCAGTTGAAGTATGAATGTTAAAAATATTATTTATTAATAAATAAGTTTAGAGATAAAAATCAACCAGTGTAATACACTAAAAAAATAAATATATGAGTTAATATCAGATAATGTTACTTAATATTAACTCCATTAGAGATCATGTGATGAATTTATTTTTTATCTATCTAACTGAATAAAACAATGCTTTAAACTATTTAATTTAAACAAAATAGCTATACAAATAGAATTTACGATATCTAGTGGAATTAGATGATATCACTATTTTGCTTTTTTAAATAATTTCTTGATGTACAGATGAACATTAGCCTTTTAAGCTGATAAAATATCGCTTTAATAAATAAAAAAGTTAATCTTGTAAGATTATTAGGAATGTATATTTCAATACTTTTTGAACAAACAATAAAAAAATTTATTTTTCCTTTATATGTCGTTAAATCCTAAAAATAACTTATGACAATTATTAATTTAATTAATTTGATATCATTTCAGGAGTATTACATCGACGGTATAAACTATATATTTATCTTAAAAGTGTGTCTTCTTATAGCAGAATTAAACGTGCTGCTTATTACCATACTATCTTTATGTTAGATACCATCTGTACTGGATAATACATATCTGTAAAAAAATAAAAATTATTTAGATAACAATAAAATATAAGTCTATATTATATATAAAAAATTTTAAATTAAATATTTATTTTAAATATTAAATATATAAAACTTATTAAAGTGAGACGTGAGATTCAGATATTAAGGTTATATGATATGAGCGAAAACGAAAAACTACAAAAAATTATAGCCAGAATTGGACAAGGTTCTCGCCGAAAAATTGAAAATTTAATAAAACAAGGCCGCATTAGCGTTAATGGAAAAGTCGCGATACTTGGAGATCGAATTAATATTACCAATACTACTAAAATCTGTATTGATGGACAGATTGTCTTTGCCAAGTCATCAGAAAATGCTTTATGCCGAGTACTTGTCTATTACAAGCCAGAAGGTGAATTATGCACACGCCAAGATCCGAAGGGTAGACCAACGATCTTCGATCGTCTTCCATACCTTCATAATTCTCGCTGGATATCTGTCGGACGATTGGATATTAATACTTCTGGACTTTTATTATTAACTACTGATGGGGAATTAGCCAACCGCTTAACTCATCCAAGATATAAAATTAAGCGTGAATATGCTGTGTGTATTTTTGGTAAAATAGATAAAAATAAACAAAATAAGTTAATTAAGAACATACAGTTAAACGATGGTCAATCGGCTTTCTATAGCTTAACATTTAAACGAAGTGAAGGTTTTAATCAGTGGTATGCTGTAACTTTAACAGAAGGTCGTAATCGTGAGGTAAGACGCCTTTTAGCATCAGTTGGGGTTCAGATCAGTCGGCTTATCCGTGTACGCTACGGTGATATTACGCTACCAAAAAGGCTACCGCAAGGTAGCTGGAAAGAACTATCACTCAAGCAGATCAACTACTTAAGAAAAATCGTGAAATTGCCGTTTAAATTGGTTACTGAGATACCGATTAAACATGATCATTTTCATTTTAAAACTATGCAAACTTGTTATTCAGTTAATCATAATTAACATTATTAATAAATAATATAAATTAACGGAATCTATGTTATAAAAAAGCAAACAAAACATGCTACTACATAGACTATAAAGTTATAATTCATTATTATATACTTTTCTGAGTATTTATACAATAGTTAACTGTGCTAAGAAATTTAGGTAGTTATATGTCTAGTACTATTTTTCAGAAATCATATTTATATGGTATCATCAATGTGATTTCAGTATTTGTCTTAAAACATCTGTCAGTATGATATCTTTATTAATTCTATTTGCTCTTTGCAATGATATTAGTAAAAAATTATTTTACTAACCGTATATCATCTCTTTAAATAAGATCTTGCTATATATAAGAAACACTCGGTGATCTCGGTAGCGATTTATCTAAATATAATAGCATTTATCCTATGCAGTATTTAGTACTGACAAATATTAAGTTTTTTCGCGATCTAGATATATAAAGCAGATTATATAAAATAAATCATAATAAGCAATATATCTAATATATTGTCTACTAATTATGTATTAAGTATACTACCAAGCAGAACTCGAAGCGGTACTGTAAAAATAACTATTTTATATCTCTTTTATATCTTTATTACATATAATTGATATCACTTTAAAAATCTACCATTTATATTTGGACTATTATCTTTTGATAATACAATATTAGCGACCATTCTTTATAATGTTAAAAGAGTTTTTCCTTTATTTGTAGCATCTTTCATTTATACTAGTGTTCTATTTACTAGTGCTATTTTTATTTTTTTATACAACGTTGTCTCAAGCATTAGCTGGAATAATTATCAACTATTTTCATAATGAGTAAGGTGGTTTTATGGAATATTTTGCATTATACGGACTTTTTCTAGCTAAAACTATTACTGTAGTGTTAGTAATTAGTACGTTATTATTAGTAGTATTTTCTTTACGTTTACGGACACGTCAACGTAAAGGTCAGATCAAAATTGAAAATTTAAGTAAGCAATACCGTGATAGGCAGCGAGAAATGCAATTAGCAAGACTTAGTGAAGCTGAGAAGGCTATTTGGCATAAAAAACAAAAAAAGCAAGATAAAAAAAATGAAGCTAAACAAGTTAAACTTCTGACTAAATCAGGAGTTGATGCTATAGCTCGATCTTGCCTTTACGTACTAGATTTTATCGGTAGTATGAATGCAGTAGAAGTTAGTTCACTTCGTGAAGAAATTACCTCTGTATTGTCGGTAGCTAAATCAGGAGATAAAGTATTACTTCGACTAGAAAGTCCCGGAGGTGTAGTGCATGGTTATGGATTAGCAGCATCGCAACTTCAGCGATTACGGAAGAAAGGTATTCAGCTTATTATTACAGTAGATAAAATTGCCGCTAGTGGCGGTTATATGATGGCCTGTGTTGCAGACCAAATCATCACTGCTCCTTTCGCTATTATTGGATCTATAGGTGTTGTTGCACAGATTCCTAACTTCAATCGTCTATTAAAACGTAACGATATTGATATCGAACTGCACACAGCTGGAACGTATAAGCGAACACTGACGCTATTTGGTGAAAATTCTTCTTCTGGGCGCGAAAAGTTTCAGCAAGAGTTAAATGAAACACATCAACTATTCAAATCTTTTGTCAAGTGTATGCGACCTAACCTTGATATTGATGCTGTTTCTACCGGCGAGCATTGGTATGGTGAACAAGCGCTACATTTAGGATTAGTAGACGCTATTGGTACAAGCGACGAATTTCTGATTGAACAACTAGAAAATCATGAAGTAATTAGTGTACGTTTTACTAGACCAAAACGCTGGATGAGCTGTTTTACTGATAATATTATATTAGCTTTTGATCAGCTGTTTTTGAGCTACTGGCAATATGCAAAAAAACTTCTTTATAGGAAGAATTATTAAGCTATTTTCCATAAACAAAAGTGATTGTTAATTTTTAAAATCTGAAGGTTAGTGATGACTATAAACTTTATATTATTATCACATCATAATATATGTATTAAATTTAAGGATCATTAGTCGATTTTAACGCATAAAAGTTTAATTAAACACTAGAAAAAGTAATAATTTATTATGCCAAAAATTAATTATAAAAACATGATATTTCTGATAAAAAATAAACAGAATACTTAAATAATTTTAAGCAGATTATTATTTTTAAACATAAGTATTTATTTTAATATTAATAATCTATATATTTTAACTTATATAATAATCTTAACAGTTTTAATGTATTCAAATTATTTAATTTTTCTCTAATAGATTTTTCTATTTATATTGATTAATAAATTCTTATTTATAGTGATGATACTAATACCAATTTATTTAGTAAATAAAGTGATAACTAGTAATTTAAGTTTAAATTTTGCTAATTGAATATTAGATCAAGTTATTTAATTATGCTTATATCGGTCTCACTAGTTTTAGTCTATATAATTTATCTTTTATTATACCAAATAATGATTTTTTGCTATTGACTAGAAAAGCAATAACCAGATTTGCTGATTTAATATGAAATTAATTAAATTTAAATTTGTTAGGGATCGGATAGAACAGGTTATTTTTTATATACGATATCCATTATAAAAATAATTTTCTGAAGCAAATCTGTAGTGATAAGAACTTTTATTTAAAATACTACTCAGGTAAAAAAATGGGTAAAGCTCTTGTTATTGTTGAATCACCGGCTAAAGCTAAAACGATTAATAAATATTTAGGAAAAGGCTACGTAGTCAAATCCAGTATTGGTCATATCCGAGATTTACCAGCTAGCAGTTCAACAACTAATAAGAATAATAATATTCAAAAAAATAAAAAAGATAAGCTAGATCAAAAATTCGCATTAGTTAACCAGATAGGTATTGATCCTTATAATGAATGGAAAGCTCATTATGAAATTTTGCCAAGTAAAAAGAAAGTAGTAACAGAGCTAAAAACACTGGCAAAAAAAGCTGATCATATCTATCTTGCAACTGACCTTGACCGAGAAGGAGAAGCTATAGCTTGGCATCTACGTGAAGTTATTGGTGGTGCTGATAAACGTTTTAGTCGCGTTGTTTTCAATGAAATCACTCGTAACGCTATTACTAAAGCTTTTGAACAGCCGTTAAAGCTAAATCTTAATAAGGTTAATGCGCAGCAAACGCGACGTTTTATGGATCGCATTGTAGGCTATATGATATCACCACTTCTATGGAAGAAAATTGCTCGCGGTTTATCAGCCGGACGAGTCCAATCGGTCGCACTCCGTTTAATAGTAGAGCGTGAACGAAAAATAAAAGCATTTATACCTGAAGAGTATTGGGAATTGCATGCCAATCTAAAAATATCGCAGATAGCATATTTGACTATTAAAGTAAGTCATCAAAAGAAAAAACCCTTCAAACCGATCAATCAACAGCAAATTCAAGCAGCATTAGATATGCTTGAAAATGCAAATTATGTAGTTAGTGATCGTAACGATAAACTAATAACCCAAAAACCTGGAGCACCATTTACTACATCGACGTTGCAACAATCAGCTAATACCCAACTAGGTTATAGTGTAAAGAAAACTATGATGCTAGCTCAGCGGTTATATGAAGCTGGATATATTACCTATATGCGTACCGATTCTACTAATTTAAGTCAAGATGCTATTAATATGGTTCGTAATTATATTAAAGCATCTTTTGGTAGTCTCTACTTACCAAAAAAATCGAATAAATATTCCAGTAAAAATAATACTCAGGAAGCACATGAAGCGATTCGTCCTTCCGACGTTAATGTACTGGCAGAACAGTTAATGGACATAGAAGTCGATGCAAAAAAACTTTACCAACTTATATGGCGACAGTTTATTGCTTGCCAAATGAATCCAACACAATATGATTCTACTGTGCTTACTATTACTGCTGGAGAATTTCAACTCCGTACTCATAGTTATGCATTACGTTTTGATTCCTGGACCAGGGTTATGCCAGTACTAAAAAAAAGCAATGAGAATCAGGCTTTATTAAAAGTAGAAATAGGGCAGATATTTACGCTTGTTAAATTGATACCCAGTCAGCATTTCACTAAACCAACACCCCGTTATAACGAAGCTTCGCTGGTAAAAGAACTGGAAAAACGTGGGATTGGTCGTCCATCAACCTATGCTTCTATCATCTTTACTATTCAGAATCGTGGTTATGTCAATACGAAAAATCGTCGTTTTTATGCAACAAAAATAGGGGAAATTGTTACTGATCGTCTAGAAGAAAACTTTAGCGAACTAATGAGTTACGATTTCACTGCCAGGATGGAAGATGTTCTTGATCAAGTAGCTACTAATCAGCAGGAATGGAAGCGAGTATTAGATTCCTTCTTTCAGAAGTTTAATCAGCAATTAGAAAATGCCAAAAAAGATCCGGAAGATGGCGGAATGCAACCTAATCAGATGGTAATGACAAACATATGCTGTCCTATCTGTAGTCGTAATATGGGGATTCGTACTGCTATCAGCGGTGTTTTTCTAGGTTGTTCTGGCTATACGTTGTCACCGAAAAAACGTTGCAAAAATACTATTAATTTAATTTCAGAATTAGAACTTCCAAATATGCTGGAGAAAAACAGTCTAGACAATGATATTTTTTTAAAGCGCCATATATGTGGAAAATGCAGTGCTGCTATGGACAGCTATATTATCGACGAAAAACATAAATTTTATATATGTAGCAATAACCCGCTTTGCGACGGCTATAATATAGAAGAGGGCGAGTTTCATATAAAAGACTGTAAAATTTCGGTTATAGAATGTGAAAAATGTGGTGATAACATGCACTTAAAGCTGGGACGTTTTGGAAAATATATGATATGTGCTAATTATACCTGCAAGAAAACTCGTAAAATCTTGAAAAACGGTGATTTGGAACCGCCGAAGGCAGATCCAGTTCCGTTGCCTGAGTTATTGTGTAAAAAATCAGATTCATATTTTGTTTTACGCGACGGAAAAGCTGGAGTTTTTCTTGCTGCTAATACATTTCCAAAATCTAGAGAGATCCGAATGCCACTTGTAGCTGAGTTAGTCCGATTCTATGATCGTCTACCAGAAAAGCTACGATATCTCGCTTATGCACCAATAGAAGATAATAAAGGTAATAATACACTAGTACGATTTAGTCGCAAAAATAAGCAACAATATGTTTCATCTGAAAAAGATGGAAAACCTACTGGATGGTCAGCTTTCTATATTAATGGTAAATGGCAAGTAATAGAAAAAAAACAATCAAGACTACTATCATACTAGAGCTAATCTTATGATTAGCATTATTAAATTAATATTAAGTACTTTAGTACTTAATATTAATTTAAGTAGTTTTGATCATAATAAGGATTTCAATTATTTTATATAACTTAATCTATTTTTATTATCTTTCGTTAAAATTTTTGATAATAAAATTAATCAATTATTATTATGATAATAATAGGGTGGTAATAAGCAAAAATTCAATTTTTCTTATAAGCATTATTATTTAATTTATATTACATGAACTAGCTAGGAAATTATACATATCTATTAAATTGCTAAGTCATATTTTGTTAATGATATAAGCTAACTGAAAAATCATCTATCTAGAGATGAAAATATTTCTTGAAAAATTTATAATATTAGTACATCATTAAAATAATTCTATAGGTAATAGAAAATTATCTAGCATTCTAGCTGCGTTTTAAATATAAGAACTAACCTACTATCGATAGTAGCTAATTTAGTAATTATATAATAAATTTTGATAGGTCTATAAAATAAATTTTTACTATCAATAGATTTAAATATTAATTATTACATTAATCTATGTTATAGACATAACACATTTAATTATTTTTATGTAGTACTGACGAATAATAATATATATTATTAGATTAATATAAAAATAGAAAATCGTCTACTTAGATGAGATTATTAATATTAATTATTGCATTATAATAGTTAATGAACTTATAGTTTTATAACTAAAATATTAGTTATATCTATTTAATGGTAGCTATATAATATGATCGATAAATTCATTGAACTTTACAGTGATATGACTTAGATAACTATTATTAGTAGTATAGTGGAATATTATAATATTATCTATTGTTATTTATAATAAAATACAATACTTGATTATTTATATCTGATAGATCGTAGCGAATAATAGTAGATATTATAAGATCTCTATAAACACTAATGTTGGATAAACATATAATTATTTATCTATCCAAGCTAAATGGTAAAACTTACCCTTTATTAGTTAATAATATATAATAATCATTGATATTACCTATTTTATATTAGATATATCAAGTATAAATATTCCATATATCTATCTTAGATAATTAGGTTTCTAGTTTAATAAACTACAGATTTTAATTTAGTTAAATATCTTTATTAGAAAATTCTATCCGATTAGACCTAGTATTAAATAGCTATTAATAGCGTTGGCAGCTCCAACTATATTGCTCTAATTACATTTCATTTAGTAATCAGAAATTTCGAAAAATATATCTGTCTAATGGTGATTAGATATGCACTAGTAAACAATATTCAAACTAACATTAGTAATGATTCGATAAGAATTATAAGTTATTAAAATCAGTTAATTAGAATAATATTCTAACTTAGCTACGATTAAAATTCTATCACGCTTAATTAAGCATCGTATTTTTATCCAATCTATTTGATATTTTTGAAGATATTTTTCTGATTTGTTAGAACTAAAATTAGATCAAAATATCAATAAATTTTATCTACCCTAAATGACTACCGGACTACTAGACTATCGGACTACTAATATTATTATTACAATATCTACCCAAGTCGTATAGATAGTGATAATCTACATAGTACTTATCGATTTGCTATTAATAAAATATTATTTATAGCTTTAGTATGTAAATATTAGGTACTATCTTATTGATAATTAACGATTATCAGTATTTCTTGTTAAGAACAGATATTATTTTTTATCAGTTTTTAAATCTATTAAAAATTATTTTAATAGATAAACTATTTTTAATTGTCTATTAGTTTTAATATGTCAGCACTTTTTATCTAGTCGAGATGAGCTTTTCATCGTTGTTTATTAGGCTAGATACTTTAGTAATAATAAACTGAAGAGTAAAAAATAATAGAGTACAATTAAATAAGATTAATCATAAGTCCCGAATGAATCAATCTCATTCATAGCAGTAATATTAAAACCACCATCTACATGTATTATCTCACCGGTGATACCTGCTGATAAATTGGAACATAGAAAAGCAGCAGTATTGCCAATATCCTCAATGGTTACCATGCGACGAATAGGCATCATAGATACACAGCATGAAAGCATTTTTTTAAAATTCTTGATACCAGAAGCAGCTAAAGTGCGAATAGGACCTGCGGATATAGCATTTACTCTAACGCCATAAGGACCCATAGCATTAGCCATGTAGCGAGTATTAGCTTCTAATGAAGCTTTTGCTAAACCCATGACGTTGTAATTAGGGATAGCACGCTCTGCTCCTAAATAGCTTAAAGTTACTAGAGCGGCTTTTGGATTAAGTATTGTTCGGCAAGCTTTTGCCATAGCAACAAAACTATAAGAACTGATTTCATGTGCGATAGTAAAACCTTCTCGGGTTACTGCATTGATATAATCACCATTTAACTGATCAATAGGTGCATAAGCGATAGAATGTACAAAACCATCAAAAGTTGGCCAGAGATCGACTAAATGGTTAAAAAACCTATCAATACTGTCATCATCTGCTACATCACACGGAAATGCAATACTAGAATTAAAATCAGCGGCAAACCCTTCTACCCGTTCTTTTAATTTGCTATTCTGATAACTAAATGCTAAATCTGCACCTTCATGATGCATAACTTGAGCTATACCGTATGCAATTGAACGGTTACTGGCAATGCCAGTAATTAAAATACGCTTACCGATAAGAAAGCCCATAGAATTAATCCTTATGATTATTATTTTACACGATTACTTATTTTCAATTACTATATTATAAAAATTAAATATCAATTTGAACGTTATTTTTATATAACGATGATATAATTACTTATATGTTTTATTGATGTAAAATATTGTATTACCTGAATAAAAATTTTATTTTTTGTAGTTTCTAGAATTAAGCAGATAATTCATAATTACATTAATAGATCTAGTAATACTGGTATTTCCTCTATTACAAATAACTTTATGATATTAAAAATAACTAGATAATCGGATTAGCATAATTCTTACACAAGAATTAGAATGTATATAACATAGAGAAAACAAGTAAGTTAAACTAAAGGCTAACCTTTAAAAAGGTATTTAACCGGTTTTAATAGTATGGCATGCAAAAAATCGACAATCTTTAGAATTAATTAAAGAGCATAAAAAGATGACATAATCTAATAATTAGATTTTTACTATTAGTGTTTTGCTTAATTTATATACAGTATAGAACATTTATATAGTTTTACTACTTGCTTAGTATATTCATATCATGAAATATCAATAAATAGTAGTATTTATTTTTTATCTTAAAGGTAATAACAGGTTATAATTTAATTTATATTATCAATATCATGGCATTGTAAAATTCTTAATTAAAATTAAACGATTGATTAACTAACGAAGTAATCATCATTATTTTTTCTGCTTTATATCAGAAAAATTTAAATTACTACTATTTTTAAATAGTATCTTATCAGTATCTCTAAAATAGAGAAAAGATATGTTTCATTCCATTATAATATAAGAAAATAAAACAATTAAATTTATGAGGAATAAAATAATTTTCTTAATTTGATATCATTAATTAAGAAACGAGTAATATAAAAACTAGAACATATTTATATAGTAATAGAAAATCAATAATAGTGCTAGTGATAAAACTAGTATTTAAGATATCGAATAGAATGAAGACTTATAATGATAATTTACTATTTATCACATATGTTGTTACCAACTATTCTTTTATTAAAAATAAACAATAATATTTAAAAATACTGAAGGTATAGTTGCTCTATATGTAATAATCTATTAACTTCAAATTAATAGATTATTATTAATATTATAGAAGTAAAAATTGCTTTACATAAATTCCATAAATTATGGATATCCTAAAAAGATCATATTCAATATAAAATATAAAATTAATTCATGAGTATAAAATATAGTTTATTATTATAAATAAAAATAATTTATTTTAAGTTTTAAATTTTAAATTTAAATTATGTTTCTAAAGATTATTATCAGTAATTTAATTTCATTACGATACTTGTTCTTATTACAAAGAACAGAAAAAATATATTTTATATTAAATCAAAAATAAAATTTATCAAACTAAAATAATAATTTTACGTTTCATTTTAAGTTAGATATTCGTTTAGCTATTATTTTAACTAATAAAATTAGTTTCTATCTAAAACTTTATCATATTTAATATTAAATATTTAATTATCGTTTAATTCGTCTATATTTATTATTAATATATTTATATATTATAAATCAATTAAAGATGTATATACACATAAATTATTCTTATATAGGTATTGACTTTTAATAATCTAGTTATTTTATTAGATCAAAAGATCATTTTCCTATGAAGAAATAATTTTATACTTTTATATATTACTAAGATTAGTAATATATAAAAGTATAAAGATTTATATAATAAAAATTATAATATATAAACTGCGATTACGAAAACATATATTTAATGCTTAAATTTATATATAATATATATAAATACAATAGAAATTAATTATAATATCATTATTATAGTAGTATAAATATAAAAATCTGAATATTAATAAAAGAAATAATTAGTTAGTGTTGGAAAAAATTATATTAATAATCTTAATAGTAAGATACTAATATGATATATATTATAGATCTATGATTATAATAATTTGTCTATCTTTTATAAATTTTTTGATCTATTGAACTCTATAAAAAACTAATAAAATATTCTAGATATATAACTATTAATACTAAACAAAATATCTAATAAACTAGATATTATAATTATCAATTAAATTATAATAGCATTGTTTTATTAATTCAATAATAGCTACCTAATAAATCTTATATCTAAAAATTTAAATAAAAATAACATATTTATCTATAAAATTATAATCACGCTAAATACTATATTTAATATTTTTCAAAAATTGAAATTATAAAATTTTATTACTATAGCAAAAGATACAGGATGTTAATATATTTATTAAATATTTAAGTTATTCTTCGGATATTCATTACAATAAACATGATTTTTAACTATAGCAATAGATGATATTAAATCACAGTTACTTATTATTATCAGGTAGTTATTTAATTTGATGAAAATATAAAAAATTAAAGCGATCTGTTTCTAATGAAATTAATTAACGTTATATTAAATATCTTATAAATTAATTAGTTTCTTTCAGAAAAACGTATAAACTATTCCTTATTAATCATCAGATGAGAGTTAATCTGTATTATTAATATAATAACTGATTCTCCTATTTAGAATAAATAGATTTCTCTTTGCTAAAAGATTATTTCTTTATGGATTCTATTATCGTATAGCATGTCTATTTAATTATTTATTTTTATTACTAATAGCAGATTATGATAGAAATATTAGGTTTAATACGTTAAATTTAACTTTATTAAAAATAATAAATAATAGTTATAAATATGAATAGAAAATATTTTTTAATCTAATAAAACAGATTTTACTGCCTAGTAGTATTTTACCTATTTAAATAGGGTAGCATTTTATTTTAAATAATAATTAATTTATTAAAATATATAGATCTATCAGTAGATAAACTGATCTTTTTCCATAGCATCAATTATTAATTTTTAATCTTAGCAGCCATATAAGCTAATAAGTCATATTTCTGTTTTAATTCTTTATTTGCTTTTTGATATAAAGCTCTAGTAATATCTGGTTGCTGTGTATTAAGTTGTCGAAAGCGTTGTTCATTAAGTAATACAGTACTAAGATCATTTGAGGGCATATGATAATCTAATACAAGCGGTATTTTGTTTTCTTCACTTCGACGAGGATCGAAGCGGTATAATGGCCAAAAACCAGTATCGGTTAATTGGCGCATCTGACTATGGCTTAAAGCTAAATCATAACCATGTTCTTCACAAGGACTGTAGGCAATAATTAACGACGGTCCCAAATATGTTTCTGCTTCTTGTATAGCCTTAACTGTCTGATTTAGATTAGCACCTAATGAAATCTGTGCTACATAAATGTGACCATACATCATCATACTTATACCAAGATCTTTTCGTGTTTTACGTTTACCCTGCTCACTGAATTTGCTTACCGCACCTAACGGTGTAGACTTAGACTCTTGTCCTCCAGTATTAGAATAACATTGAGTATCCAATACCAAGATATTAATATTTTCCATAAGGCTCATTACATGATCTAACCCGCCAAAACCAATATCGTAGGCCCAGCCATCACCTCCAATTATCCAAATGGACTTATCAACTAAATAATCAGCATCTTTTACTAGTTGACGAGCTGAAGATTTTGTCGATTTACTCAGCAACTTTCGTAATTCGCTAATTTTCTTCCGGCGATCGTCTATTGGAGCATTTTTAGAACGTAAACTAGATACTAACGCCTCAGGTAGTTCATGTGCATGTATCTCTAGCAAATGTAGTACACGCTGACGGTGACTATCTACTGACAGACGAAATCCTAGTCCAAATTCTGCATTATCTTCAAAGAGTGAATTAGCCCAGGCCGGACCACGACCATCAGCATTGATCGTATAAGGCGTAGTAGGTAAGTTTCCTCCATAAATAGAAGAGCAGCCAGTGGCATTAGCAATAAGTAACCTATCACCGTATAATTGAGTTAATAGTTTAATATAAGGCGTTTCACCACAACCTGAACAAGCTCCAGAGTACTCAAATAATGGAGTTAGCAACTGTGATTTGCGAATATCAATCTTTTTAAAAGATTTACTGTTAATTTCCGGTAAATTAAGAAAGAAATCATAATTGATTTTTTCTTCTTCTACATGTGATAGACGTGAGGTCATATTAATCGCTTTAATATTCGGATTTAGATGATCTTTAGCCGGACAAACCTCGACACATAGATTACATCCAGTGCAGTCTTCTGGTGCTACTTGTAATATATATTTCTGACCACGCATATCACGCGTTTTTACATTAAAAGATGAAAAACTAGTTGGTGCGTTTTTAAGTACCTCGGGATTGACGATTTTAGCACGAATAGCAGCATGAGGACATGCTGCAACACAGTAGTTGCACTGTGTGCATAAGGATGGTTTCCATAGTGGTATTTTTTCAGCAATATTGCGTTTTTCCCAACAAGTTGTTCCAGTTGGCCAACTGCCGTCAGGAGGAAACGAAGAAACAGGTAAAGTATCGCCCAAACCTGAAAGTATAGCAGCAGTTACAACTTTAACAAAATCTGGTGCTGTATCTGAAACAATAGGCGGCAACATGGGACTTATACTGTTCACTGGTTGTAGCGGTACATTAAATAATGCTTTACGCGTTTCTGTAAGTGCTCGCCAGTTACGTTTTATAAAATCTTCTCCTTTTTTTTTATAGCTGTTATCTATTGCTTCATATAACGCGTTATATGCCACATCCTGAGGTAAAATATGTGAAAGTTGGAAAAAAGCCATCTGCATAACAGTATTAATGTATGAACCAAGCTGACATTCAAGAGCGATTTTCTGAGCATTGATAATATAAAAATGTGCTTGGCGTTCATTAAGTAATGCTTGCACTTCTTGTGGTAGTTTCGACCAGACATCATTAGCATTATAAGGGGTGTTCATCAGAAAAATCCCCCCGGGACATAGATGTTTTAATATCTGATATTTATAGATATATTGTGATTGATTACAACTAATAAAGTCTGCCTGAGTAACTAAATAAGCCGAATTGATTGGTTTTTCGCTAATACGAAAATGAGAAACAGTTAAACCTCCCGCTTTTTTAGAATCATAAACAAAATAACCTTGTACAAAAAGTTCTGTAATATTACCGATAATCTTGATAGAATTTTTTGTTGCTGAAATAGAACCATCACTACCTAAACCATAAAATAATGCCTCCATCTTAGATTTTCGAGGTAGTGTTATTTCAGGTAAAGGAAGTGAAAGATTTGTAATGTCATCATGTATGCCAACAGTGAAACGTGGTCGTGGCATTGCCAACATAAGTTCATGAAATATTGCTATCACACAGAGTGGATTAAATTCTTTAGATGATAAACCAAAACGACCGCCAATCACTCGTGGCAATGTGTCGCGTTTTCCTCTACTATAGGATTCTGCTAATGCAGTCATCACATCAAGATATAATGGTTCTGCTTGAGATCCGGGTTCTTTTGTTCTGTCTAGAACTGCAATAGACTGAACTGTTTTTGGAATAATTTCTAATAGATGATTAGCAGAGAATGGGCGAAATAGTCGTACTTTAATAACACCAACTTTTTCATTTTGAGTCAGTAATGTATCAATCACTTCTTCGCAGGTACTGGAAGCAGATCCCATCACAATAATGATTCGTTCAGCTTTTGGGTGACCATAATAATCAAATGGTTTATACTGCCGACCAGTAGCGGTAGCTAAAGCGTCCATCGCTTGTTCAACTTGATAGTAGACATTGTTATACCAGGAATTGGTAGCCTCCCGAGATTGAAAATAAGTATCAGAATTAGCGGAAGTGCCACGGATCATCGGTTTGTCTGGTGTTAATGCACGGGTACGATGAACATCAATAGCAGTCTGAGGTAGTAACGCTTTTAGTATATCGTTTGATAAGGGTAAAATTTTGTTAATTTCATGCGAAGTACGAAAACCGTCAAAAAAATGAATAAAGGGTACACGACTATTTAGACTGGCAATATGAGCAATTAAAGCGAAATCTTGTGCTTCTTGAACATTATTAGAACATAACATAGCGCAGCCGGTTTGGCGAGCAGCCATAACATCCGAGTGATCACAAAAAATCGATAGTGCATGTGTTGCTACAGTTCGTGCCGCTACATGCAAAACAAAAGGCATTAATTGCCCAGCTAATTTATACAACGTCGGGATCATGAGTAATAATCCTTGTGATGACGTAAACGAAGTAGATAGTGCTCCAGTTTGGAGTGCACCGTGAACTACAGCGATAACGCCAGCTTCAGACTGCATTTGTATTACTCGTGGAGTATTACCCCAAATATTAGGTTTACCAACCTCTGACCAAACACTGATTTGCTCAGCCATAGAAGTACTTGGTGTGATTGGATAAATAGCGATCACTTCGTTAATGTGATACGCTACAGAGGCTACTGCATTATTTCCATCTATGATAATCATAAAGATTTTTATACTGTAAATGATAACTATTAAATTAATAACTTATTATAAAGTTATTAATTTAATAGCAGAACTTATTATTATGGTCTTGATTTTTTATCATGTTTTATAAAAATAAATAAATGAAAAATATATGTCTTATATAGAATATACCCTTTATTAAATTAAGCGAAATAACTTGATTGAAATTCTATGTTTTTAATTTTTGTTTGCTATTAGTAGATATAAATAGCTTTTATATCTAATTCGATTATTTAATGTTTATTCTGGCGAAAGTATTTTTAAGTACTAGATAGTATAAAATTGTTCTTTATCTCGTGAATAAAGATCTACACAAAAGAAAAAATTCAAATCAACTAAAACTAAATTTTAATATAATTTATTTAATATTAATACTGAATAAATAAAAATCTAAAAGAGAAGATTATATCCGAGACATATAAATTAATAGTATTTAAAAATAATTAGCAAATAGAATAGATCTTTAATATTATGATAATATCTAATTATAAATTTTATTAAGTAATTTTTATTTTAAAATAATTTTTTATCTTAACTAGATAATGATCTTTTTAATTTTAAAATTAGCTTAATAATTAAATATATTAGTTTTGACTTTTGATATTTTAAATTTAAATTTTTAAGCTTACTAATAAATAATATATGTCATCTCTATTTTAGAGAATATTCGCTAAGATAGTTTATCAAGCTTATAAGCTTGTAATATATATAATATAATTTTATTTTTCATCAGATTCAGTAATATTTTAATTAAATTATTTAAATGACTACTTAAAATGAAAAAATCTTTTCATGTGCATATGCTAATTTTTTAAAAAAAATAAAAGCTATATATTTTAATATGATAAATTTTTAGTTCCTCTAAAATTAATTTAAAGAACATTACAGATAAAAAGTATCGTCATAAAAAGATAATTTCTATGAAAATTATTATAGTAAAATCAAAGTCAATATAATGTCTAATCTTAGACGAATTCTAGATGATTTATCATTTATATCAATAGTTATTTAGAAGTTATCTTTTCCTAGTTAGATAGTGATAATGATAAGATTTAAGACTTTTCTATAAAATTAAATATTAATTATCTTAATACAAGATCTTAATTTATTAAGAATCTTTATTATTTTTTAATATTTAAATTTTCTTTTAAAAAACAAAATATTATGTTATTGATAACATCAAAAATATTGAGAAAGACATATAAACTAAACAAGTTTTAGGCAATTTTTTAACTTCCTGACTAATAGATAATCATCTTTTATCCAATACTATATAATATAGTATATGTTAGTATAAATAAGTAGTATTAAAATGCTTATAAAAATAATAATTTTTTAAAATTACTAAATAGTATAAAGTAAATCGTTTCAATTACATAATTTATTTCCTCAATAATTATAAGAATATTGGAGTTTTATTTTTAGTATTTATATTATTTTAAATAGTCAATCATTTCTATCTATATAAAAAATAATTTTATTTGCTTGTAAATTTTTAAAAAAATATTTAATTTTATTACTGAATTATTTATAATTTTTATGCTTTTAATAAATTAATTTGACCTATAAATGATTCTTTATTAACATTAACCACATTATTAATAGCGTTAATAACAGTTAGTCATTTTAAAACTTTTAAATAGGTTGTAAGTTTTTAATATAACCTATTATTGTGTCGCTTATGAAATAAAGGTAAAAATATTAATATTGATATGAATAGTATCTTATTACTTTTTATTTAGTTTCATAAATATTCTTTTCTAAACAATAATTTTTCAACAACTAATTTTTCTCTGTTCGTGAAGTCTTAATCGGTTTTACTAGTGACATGATAAAAGTATATACTATCGATACCATTTCATAACTTTTAAAACGACCAGATTTTCCATTATGACCAGAATTCATATCAGTACACAATAACAATATGTTCTTGTCAGTTTTTAACTCTCGTAACTTAGCGACCCACTTTGCTGGTTCCCAATATTGAACTTGTGAGTCGTATAAACCAGTAGTTACTAGCAAATTAGGATAATTCTGTGCGCGAACTTGATCATAAGGGCTGTATTTTAGCATGTAATGATAGAAAGCTTTATCTTTTGGATTACCCCATTCTTCATATTCACCGGTAGTTAGTGGAATTGATTTATCTAACATGGTTGTTACTACATCTACAAAAGGAACCTGTGCTATAACTCCTTTAAATAATTCTGGAGCTAGATTAATAATTGCACCCATTAATAATCCGCCGGCACTACTACCCATGGCAAAAACTTGCGTGGCATCTCCATATCCCTGACTTAAAAGCGCACGGCTTGCATCAATGAAATCATTAAATGAATTCATTTTATTAAATAATTTTCCGTTTTCATACCACTCTTGTCCCAATTCACCGCCGCCGCGAATATGTATCAAAGCATAGATAAAACCGCGATCGAGAAGACTAAGCCGACTTAAACTAAAATTTGAATCTATGCTATTACCATAGGAACCATATCCATAAACCAGTAATGGATTTTTTCCAGATTCAAATAGATCTTTTCGATAAACTAATGATACAGGCACTTTTATTCTATCGCGGGCAGTAATCCAAATACGCTCACTATGATAGTTTTCTTCTTTAAAGTTTTTTATTTTTACTCGCTTAAGTAGTTTATGCTCGCCGGTATTTAGATTCATCTCAAATAATGTCGTCGGCTTAGTCATAGAAGAGTAATTATAGCGTATATATGCACTTTCTGGATTAGGATTATAATCTAACCAAATTATATAAGTAGGATCATCGAAAATTATTTTCTTTTCTTTTCCTGTTAAAAAGTTTATTTGTCGCAGGCTAGTTAACATCATATGCTGCTCTTCCAACACAAGCCAATCTTGAAATAATACAAAGTTCTTTAGCAAAACATCATTTCGCACCGGGATCACCGTCTGCCAAAGTTTATCGTTTCCCGTTTTGCTACGATATAATGCGAAATTCTTACCATCTCGATTAGACCGAATATAAAAATGATCATGATAATGATCTAATAAATATTTATGTTTATGACTTTTTGGTAAAAATATCTGTGGCATTGCTTGTGAATCGTTAGCATCTAGCAGTAAAACCTCATCAGAGGTAGTATTACTGAGAATAATTAAAATATAGAGTTCAGAAGTAGTTTTTTGTAGACTAACATAAAATGTATTATCCTTCTCTTCGTAAATAAGCTTATCCTGTTCAGTTGGTGTACCTAAAACATGGCGCCATACCTGATATGGTAGTAATGTTTTTTTATGTTTACGAACATAATACAACATTTTGGAATCATTGGTCCATTCAAAACTAGATGATGTATATGTAATCACTTCTGGAAACCAAGAATCATATCTTAAATCTTTAAAGCGAAGTTCATACAGACGCTGAGATAAAAAATCTTCTGCTACAACCATAATGTGATTGTTTGGGCTAACTTCTATCTCTTCCATAGAATAAAATTCGCTCTGAGTAGAACGATGGTTACCATCTAGTAATACTGTCCATGGATCTTGTAAATTAGCTGTATCAGGCTGACGAGTGTAGATAGCATATTCGCTATCCTCTTCATAGCGGATTTGATAGCGATATCCTCGTTTTACGTATGGCACAGACCAATCCTGCTTAGGAATTCGTTCAACCATTTCTGTAAAAAATTGATGTTTTAAAGCTTTATATTTGGAGATTATTATTTCGCTATAAATATTTTCTTGCTTTAAATAATCTAGAACAGCTGGATCCTTACGCTTATCATCACGAAGCCAGTAATAGTTATCTACACGACTATCACCATGTATTGTTAATGTATATGGTCGTTTTTCTGCTTTAGGTGGAAATTTCATACGGAAGTTCTTTTTTTGTTAAAAATACTTGCTACGCTAAACAAAGCGGTACGTAATATTTAGTTTATCGTTTTTATTTTTGCTCTACGAATAATCTTTGATTATTAAATAGATAACTTTTTAGTGTAATTTAGAACCACGATTAAAAATTAAAGTTATGAAAATTACTATAATTTCAGAAGTTCTTTATAGAAGAATATCAAAGTTAATTTTTTAACTTCTCTAAGTTAAACTATTTTTATATAAAAGACAATTTTGGCATCTTTAAGACTCAAACTGGATTTAGAAGTTTTTATTACTTCTATTTAGATAGAAGTAAATTACCGTAATATTGTCTTTTTTATGAATCCTGTAAACTATTATATTAGTATTTTCTAACCAGAATTCATCTTTGTTACATTATATTGAGTATATAAATGCAGAATTTAACTTATATCATAGTTATTTATTATGATTGGTAATTATTTTTACTTTAATCTATTCCACGAACGTCCATCTCGAGTAATCATCATAAGAGAATCAACTGGACCCCATGTACCAGCTTGATAAGGTTTTGGTATATCATTTTCCCATGCTTGCATGATTGCATCTACCCATTTCCAAGCTTCTTCTACTTCATCATGGCGGACAAAGAGCGCTTGAATATCACGCATGATTTCGAATAAAAGCCGTTCATAAGCGTCTGCTAAATATTCTTGATTAAAGGCTTTATTAAAGTTCAGATCAAGTTTTGTAGTTTTAAGATGATGTTTGTAATCTAATCCGGGTACCTTACTTAATATCTGAATATCCATCCCCTCGTCTGGCTGTAAACGAATAGTTAATTTGTTCTTTGGTAATTCCTGGTAAGAATCCCGAAATAAATTAAGTGCTGTATTTTTGAAATAGACTACAACTTCAGAACACTTAATCGGTAACCGTTTACCAGTACGCAGATAAAATGGTACACCTGCCCAACGCCAATTATCAATATCAACTCGAATGGAAACAAAAGTTTCAGTACAGCTATTTTTATTAGCACCTTCTTCTTCTAAGTAACCGGGCACTTTTTTCCCGTGAACAAAACCGCTGGTATATTGACCACGTACTGTAGTATCATAAATAGTGACGTGATCGATAGGGCGAAGCGAACGTAATACTTTGACTTTTTCATCACGAATACAATCAGCATTTAAATTAGAAGGTGGCGACATACCTATTATGGTTAAAATCTGCAATAAGTGGTTTTGAATCATATCACGCATCTGACCAACTTTATCAAAATAACTCCAGCGACCTTCTATGCCAATTTCTTCAGCTACTGTAATTTGTACATGATCGATAGTGCGGTTATCCCAATTAGAAGCGAATAGTGAATTAGCAAAACGTAGAGCAAGCAGATTTAATACCGTTTCTTTTCCAAGATAATGATCGATACGGTAAACTTGACTTTCATTAAAATATTCTGTAACTTGGTTATTTATTACTCGCCAAGAAGTAAGATCGGTACCAAGCGGTTTTTCCATGACAACTCGACTAGATTTGTTATTTAATTTAGCTTTACCTAACCCCTTGCAAATAGTACCAAATGTATTCGGTGGCATAGCAAGGTAATTCACTATTATTCGGCGGGCCTGATTGTCTAATTTTTTACCTAAAAGATTAAAACGTTTAGTCTCATCTATATCTAAATTAAAGAAATCTAGTCTCGCTCTTAGAGTTTTCCATAATTTATCATCTATAGATTCTTTCATAAAGGTTTCTAGTGCTTCACGCACGACTTTTGTATATGCTTTAACATTCCAATCTGCTCGGCCAACACCGATAATACGAGTTTCAGGATGAAGAAAACCCAACTTTTCTAGCTGATATAAAGATGGTAACAACTTACGCCGTGCTAGATCACCTTTCGTACCAAAAATTACAAGATCACAAGCTTGGACTATAGAGGTTGTTTCCATTACTTCTTCTCTCCATATGATTAATATTATTTATAATTTATTATATTCTTAATATTTTTAATCGAAACATATCATATTGATAATAATTAATTTTTATTTTTTTTAAAAAAATAAAAATTAATAAATTTTTAAAAGAAATTTATTTACTATAATAAATGTCATCTATCCGAAGTCGACGATAATATATTCTTCAACGTGATGGCTTTTTATATGGATTTGGATCCCCTGGTTTTCGAGTTTTAAGAAGTTTTAAAACCCAAGTATACTGTTCCGGATTAGGACGGACTAGCGTTTCTACAGCTTCATTCATACGACGTGCTACAATCGCCTTATCAATATCTGTAAGATCCGACATCGGTGGAAGAAGATAAATATGCAACAGACTAGTATTTCCATCATAAACTGGAAATAAGGGAACAATAGTCGCACGAGATACCTTCATAAGACGACCAATAGCGGGTAGTGTTGCTTTATAAGTTGCAAAAAAATCCACAAATTCACTGTACTGAGCACCATGATCTTGGTCTGGCAGATAATAACCCCAATATCCTTGGCGTACTGAAGTAATAAAAGGTTTAATACCATCATTACGAGCATGCATACGACCGCCGAAACGGCGACGTATACAGTTCCAAATATAATCTAGTAACTCATTATGCTGATTGTGAAACATAGCCGCCATTTTTTGACCACGTGCTGCCATTAGCATTGCTGGTATATCTACCGCCCAACCGTGAGGAACTAAAAAAATAACATTTTTTCCTTCTTTCTGAAGGCGTTGTATTAATTTATCATCATGCCAGCGTACTCGTGATAGGATTCGTTTTGGATTACGAAAAGCCATTTCAGCTATCAGAATAGTAGCCTGTATAATACAGGAAAACATATTATCAATAATATTTTCCCTTTGCAGTATACCTATTTCCGGCAAGCAATAAGCTAAATTTACTTGAGCGCGAAAACGCGCTTTATGTGCAATACGACCAACTATTCGACCTAGCGCGCCAAAAATAGGATCGCGTAGCCGTGGCGGAATCAAAGTTAATGCAGCAATAATTGCAATTCCCAACCACAATAACCAGTAACGTGGTCCATAAAATGCTATTTTAAAGGTTGGAATAAACTCATTTTGCTTGTTTTTTGTTTTTTTCATACCTTTCTCGCTGCTATTAAAGGCATCAGCACTACAATTACGAGATCAATTACTATTAACATCATATCAATTTAATTGCAGTTGAGGCAGAATTTGTTTAACATGAGCAAGGTATTCAGTACGATCTCGACCAGTAAGACTTTCAATATCTGGTAGTTTAGCGGTTAAAGGATTAACTGCTTTATGATTGATCCATAACTCATAATGCAGATGAGGACCAGTAGATCGACCAGTATTTCCAGATAGAGCGATACGATCGCCACGTTTCACTTTTTGTCCAGGTTTAACAAATAATTTTTTTAGGTGCATATAGCGGGTTATATATTGACGACCGTGACGAATAGTTACATAATTACCTGCAGTATTATCACGTTTGCTAACTATTACTTCACCGTCACCTACTGCTAATAGTGGCGTACCGATAGGAACAGCAAAATCAACTCCGCGGTGGGGTGAAATAACTCCAGTAACTGGATTAAGCCGCTTTAGATTAAAGTTAGAGGATACGCGAAATTGTTTTACAGTAGGAAAACGCATAAAACCTCTAACTAGTCCAGCAGCATCGCGATTATAGAATTTTCCATCATCCGCACGAAAAGCATAATAATCTTTACCACTACTATGTAAACGAACACCAAGCAGTTGACTTTTAGTGCTCTTACCATTAAAAATTTTTCTTGAAATTAAAACTGAAAACCTATCGCCTTTATGAAGTTTACGAAAATCTAATTGCCATTGCAGGGCTTCAATGACCGCATTAATATCGCTACCAGTCAGACCAGCAGCACTGGCACTTATAATAAAACTGCCGTTAAGCTGACCAGTTATAATCATATTTTGCCATTTTCCTGTTATATTATTGATACTTTCCTTAAAACCACCTTTGATACGATCAAAGGTGCGTGTTTCATATCTAGAAACATTCCAAATTAAGCGTTTTAAATTACCATCCGAAGTTAATATCCAGGAAAGAGATTGACCTATCTTCAAATGACGCAGAGTAGGATTTTTCCGGATTAGGATAGCAATGTCGGCAATATCGATGCTATATTGGGTAAAGATACTACTTATAGTATCTCCGGTAGAGATAATGTATTTATGTATACCTACCTCTCTCTCTACATGTTTGTCAAGTTTATCTTTAGGAACTTTAGGAAAATTTTCTTTATTTTTTAGATTACTTTGATCTACCGGTTTACTGACTTCAGATTTTATTTTGCATAATTGGTAGTCTTCTATTGTAATAATATTACCGATGAACGATTCTAAAATTAGAGAATAAATACAAGGTCTCCAAACTAAGAAGATAAATATAATAATAGTTAACAACCACACAATGAAACGGTAGTATTTCGGCAGATGATTAAACGCCATAGAGAAAGAGCGGACTATCTGCTGCACTAATGACTATCCTTATATGTTCTTTTTCAGGCAGCTTATATACTGATTTGATAGTTGTAAAAGGAAGCGGACGTAACTTTCTTTATCTAAAGCAATACCTACTCCTAATGGGTCTAAAGTACCTATATGCACGTTCGTTCCGCGGGTAATAGCTCTGATAAGAGCTGGCCTGAATTGTTCTTCAGCAAAAATACATGTTGCTTTTTTCTTAATCAACTGTGTTCTAATTTTATGTAAAGCTTGTGCACCAGGTTGTATTGTTGGATTAACAGTAAAATATCCTAACGGTGTTAGTCCATAGTATGCTTCAAAATATCCATATGCATCATGAAATACGTAATACCCTTTAGCGCGGACAGATGTCAACATTTTAGTGATATTTTTATTATTTTTTGTCAAAAAATATTTAAAAATTCGAAGATTTTCATCTAAAAGTTGTTTTTTTTCTGGAGTAAATTCCAAAAGATGGTTATATATCGCTTCGGCCGCGTATTCAGCAATGTTCGGTGAAAGCCAAAGATGCATATTATATTCACCGTGATAATGACGGTTAAATCTATTATCAGTAATATCATGTTCATGATTTTTATTTAGTTCTTTGCTGCCTTTTTGCAGTAATGGAATGACAACTGGTAGACTAGAAAGGGTAATACGACGATTAGCAGGCATTGATAAAACAAGTCTAGATAAAAACGATTCTAACTCTGGACCTACCCAAATAAAAATATCTGCTTTTTTTAGGCGAAGTACATCTATTGGCCGAAGTGAATAATCATGAGGTGACGAGCCATCTGGTAAAATTACTTCAACTGGCATCACGCCATCGGAAATAGCAGCAGCGATAAATCCCAATGGACGAATAGATGTAACAATTGTAGCCTGAGTATGCGAAATTGTCATTACCATCCATAATACGGAATACAATAAAATAAAAAGACAGATACGATAGATAGAACGAAATGCAACATTGAAAGAAAAGAATTCTAACATATAGTATTCTCATCGGTAATAAATTGGATTGTTATGTTATAATAATCTTGCAATTTAACAACCGTAATTATCATGACCATTTTAATAGCCCTTAAAAATATTTTCGTCGCTTTTGAAAAAAAAGAGATATTAAACGATATCTCTTTTACCATACGACACGGACATATTCTTACTTTGCTAGGCCCGAACGGTGCTGGTAAATCAACTTTAGTACGGGTAGTATTAGGTCTTATTACGCCTAACGCTGGTACAATAAAACGAAAAGAAAAATTGCGTTTGGGTTATGTACCGCAAAAAATTTATTTTGATCCTACGTTACCATTAACAGTTGAACGTTTCATGTGTTTACATCCGAAGGCAAAAAAAAGCGATATTAAACCCGCGTTAAAACAATTGCAGATTCAGCACTTATATAAGGCACCGATGCAAAAATTATCCGGTGGTGAAATGCAACGAGTATTACTAGCACGTGCTTTACTTAATTCACCACAACTACTAATATTGGATGAGCCTACTCAAGGTGTAGATTTTAATGGTAAAGTAGCATTGTATAATACAATTGATAATCTTCGTCATACGCTAGGTTGTGGAGTATTAATAGTATCACATGATTTGCATTTATTGATTGCAAAAACTGATGAAATATTATGTCTTAATCATCATATTTTCTTTTCCGATACACCAGAAGCAGTTTTAACTCATCCAGATTTTATTGATATGTTTGGCTATTCTGAATTATCACGATTTGCTCTTTACTACCATTATCATAATCATGATATACAAAGCGAGATTATACTAGCTATGAAAAAATATAAAAAATACTGTTATGTTTGAATTATTACTTCCTAGTTGGGTTGCTGGCTTAATACTTTCATTAGTGACTGGTCCGCTTGGTGTGTTTATGGTTTGGCGAAAAATGTCGTATCTTGGCGATACTTTAGCACACGCGTCTCTTCTTGGTATCGCTTTTAGTTTATTGCTTAATATTAATCCATTTTATATGGTGATTACGATCACTGTAGCACTAGCCCTTGGACTTGTTTGGCTAGAACACTTTCCACAATTAGCTATTGATACTCTGCTAAGTATTTTAGCACATGTTTCTATTTCTCTTAGTTTAGTAATAATTAGTTTGATGAAAAAAGTACGAATAGATCTTATGGCATATATGTTTGGTGATTTACTTGCTGTTACGCCGCAAGATATTTTGCTGCTAGCTGTCTTAGTAATGGTTGTATTAACACTTGTTCTTTGGCAATGGCGAACATTATTATCTGTAATTATCAATCCTGAATTAGCTCAGGTTGATGGGATCAATCTGTCTAAAATAAAACTGTTATTAATATTGATTATGGCACTGACTATCGGGTTGTCGATGAAATTTATTGGTGCATTGATAATTACATCACTACTTATTATCCCTGCTGCTACTGCTCGACGTTATTCGTGTAGTACAGAGCAAATGGCAGTTTTGGCTACATTGATTGGAGCGCTAGCAGTTACTGGCGGCTTGGCTTTTTCCGCAATCTACGATACGCCTGCTAGCCCGTCTGTAGTACTATGCGCTTCAGTATTCTTTTTATTCAGTTTAATAAAAAAAAACCGATTATAATTATATCTTATGCAGTATAAGTGATTTGCTATTGCGCTAATCAATAAGCAATAAATTATAAATTATTAGATTGCCTTTCATCGTTATTGAAGATCGTTATTATGTTTCTCTAATCCAAAATGTCGATAAGCATGAACAGTAGTAATTCTTCCACGTGGAGTGCGTTGAATAAATCCTTGCTGAATCAAAAATGGTTCAAGTACGTCTTCTATTGTTTCTCGTTCTTCACCGATCGCTGCTGACAGATTATCTAGTCCAACAGGTCCACCAAAAAATTTATGTATAATAGCTAAAAGTAGCTTACGATCCATAAAATCGAATCCTTCAGTATCAATATTTAGCATGTTCAATGCATTTGTTGCTATATCATTAGTAATATAGCCTTTAGCTCTTACTTCAGCAAAGTCACGAACTCGACGAAGCAGACGATTAGCAATACGTGGTGTACCACGTGATCGACGGGCTATCTCTTTAGCACCTCTATCAGTAATATTTATTGATAAACAAGATCCGCTTCTGCTAACGATGTGTTGCAAATCAGTTGTTTTATAAAAATCTAATCGCTGTACAATACCAAATCGATCGCGCAATGGTGGTGTCAATAAGCCAGAACGAGTTGTAGCCCCCACTAATGTAAATGGTGGAAGCTCAATTTTAATTGAGCGAGCAGCTGGTCCCTCACCTATCATAATATCTAAATGATACTCCTCCATAGCGGGATACAGAACTTCTTCTACTACCGGTGATAATCGGTGAATTTCATCAATAAATAAAATATCATTGGGTTTAAGATTAGTTAGTATAGAAGCTAGATCACCGGCTTTTTCCAATACTGGACCCGAAGTAGCACATAAATGGACGTTCATTTCATTAGCGATAATGTTTGCTAACGTTGTTTTACCCAATCCAGGTGGTCCTGAAATTAATATATGATCGAGTGCATCACCGCGCATTTTCGCTGCCTGGATAAATATCTCCATTTGTTCGCTCACTTGTGGTTGACCGATATAGTCCTCTAGTTTTTTTGGTCGGATAGCCCGATCAAGAACTCCTTCTCCAGTCAACGAAGTAGCATTTATTAATCGATTATTTTCTGTCATATTTTATATTAAAGAGCAGCGCGTAGCGCATCACGGATTAACATCTCACAATCAGAATCAGCGTTTTCTACTTTACTAATCATCCGATTTGCTTCCTGTGGTTTATAACCCAATACTACTAGGGCAGCTACTGCTTCATTTTTCGGATTAGTATGCATAGCTTGTATATTAACATCTGTATGGATATTGTTTGTTACCGGTAAAGCAAATAAATCGCTTGCTAAATTTTTAAACTTATCTTTCATTTCAAGTACTAACCGTTCTGCTGTTTTTTTACCAACACCAGGTAATTTTACTATAGTATTAATTTCCTGGAGTTCTACAGCGTGAATAAACTGTTGCGCCGACATTCCAGATAAAATCGCTAGTGCTATCTTTGGTCCAACTCCATTTATTTTAATAAGCTCGCGAAATAGTACCCGCTCTTGCTTATTAATAAAACCAAACAGAAGCTGGATATCTTCACGTACGATAAAATGAGTAAAAATGATCGCTTCTTGTCCATTTTTAGGTAAAGAATAGAAACAGGTCATTGGCATAAAGACCTCATATCCAACCCCATGGGTTTCCAATAATATTTGAGGCGGCTGTTTTTCTATAATGATACCTCTAAGACGTCCGATCATCTTGATATTCCTTATTAATACATACATACTACTTTCAGTATTTTATATTTAATGTAATAAAGGCTAGATAAATATCTAGCCTGAAGATCAAAATACTATCACTTATAGCTAGCGTAGCCTGCCTTTCGCCAGTTGTAATTTGCAACCACTGATTCGAAAAATACTCTGGCTAACGTGACAATGAGTAATAGCAATACCTAACGCATCAGCAGCATCTGCTTGTAAGTTAATTGGCAATGTCAAAAGATTACGCACCATATGCTGCACTTGATATTTTTCTGCTGCACCACTACCTACAACTGTTTTTTTTACTTGCCGTGCCGCATATTCAAAAATTGGTAGATTCAGATTTACTGCTACTACAATAGCGACACCACGAACTTGACCTAACTTTAATGCCGAATCTGCATTCTTAGCCATAAAAATTTGTTCTATCGCTAGGCAATCAGGTTGAAATTGAGTAATAATTTCGCTAACCCCAGCATAAATTAGCTTCAGACGCGTAGGAAAATCTTCTACTTTTGTTTGGATACAGCCACTCCCAAGATAGGTTAGTTTATGTCCTTCCTGTTGTATAATACCGTATCCAGTAATACGTGAACCGGGATCTATACCAAGAATTACAGCCATGCTGTTAGCACCTCTCCATAAAATATGGGAGGAAAATGGTTAATCATAAGTTTTTTTCACCTCATCGAAAATTTTTCCATTATGGTAGACTTCCTGTACGTCATCAGAATCTTCTAGCATGTCAATAAGGCGTAGCAATTTTGGCATAGTTTCAATATCTAAATCGATCCAGGTTAATGGTATTAGTGATATTTTTGATTTTTCTGGTATTAATCCAGCAGATTTCAGTGTATCTCTTACTTTACTGAAAACTTCAGGTATAGTATATACATCAATTGTTCCATCATTATGAGTGATAATATCATCAGCACCGGCTTCAAGTGCTACATTCATGATAGTATCTTCATTTAAACCAGGCGAAAAAGAAATGAATCCTCGTTTAGTGAACAGATATGATACGGAGCCATCCGTACCTAAATTTCCACCAGTTTTAGTAAAAGCGCGGCGTACTTCTGATGCGGTACGATTTCGATTATCGCTTAAGCATTCTACCATGACCGCGGTACCACCTGGTCCATAGCCCTCATAAATGATAGTTTCCATGTTTGTTTCATCATCACTGCCAACACCACGAGAAATAGCGCGGTTTAAAGTATCGCGCGTCATATTGTTAGCTAATGCTTTATCTACCGCTGCTCGCAAACGGGGATTTGAAGTAATATCACCTCCACAAAGACGAGCAGCAGTAACAAGTTCTCGGATAATTTTAGTAAAAATCTTTCCACGCTTTGCATCCTGTTCAGCTTTGCGATGTTTTGTATTAGCCCACTTACTATGACCTGACATATTTTCTCCGAAAAAACCTCTCCTGGCTGGATGAATACAAGCTCTTTAATTGCTTGTTACTTATGTTTACTACAGAATTTGATCAACATGATGTTTTTAAACAACTATAAAACATTAAATAAAGCATTAATTTAATGCTAATGCCTGTTAATAAAGTAACGTAAAATATATTTTTATATATTTCTTTAAGAAATATTTTAGTAAAAATTATATAAATTTTACATTAAATAAAATATAGATAATCTATAAAAGTTAATTACCTTTACATTTAAACCGATTTTTTAGATTTGTTATTAAGTTTATGTTAGTATAAGCTTACTAGTATGAACAATATTAATAATTGATTAATAAGATTTCTAGTTATTCTTAGCTTTTGAATAAGGGGCTATCGCTTATCTACTTTCGGTATACAGAAATCACTAAAGAACTGAAATTAGACATTCACATAGTGTTATGATCAATTATTTTCTATAATTTCACGTCTCTTGTTAAGTGTTGAAATCGATAAATCAGCAAGCATAAAATCATTAATGATGCTTGGTGTTTCGGCCATTATATCTGTTGCTGCAGTAGTTTTTGGAAACGCGATAACATCACGGATATTATTAGTACCAACCAATAACATCACTAGCCGGTCAAGACCAAAAGCTAGACCTGCATGCGGCGGTGTACCATATTTTAACGCATTAAGGAAAAAACTAAATTTCTCCTGCTGTTCCTGTTCATTGATACCTAAAATATCAAATACTTTTTTCTGCATATTACTACAGTGAATACGTACCGAACCTCCACCAATTTCATAACCATTAATTACCATATCATAAGCATCAGCTATTGCCGATCTTGGTGATGCGACAAGTGTTTTAGTATCTATATCTTTTGGTGCAGTAAACGGATGATGCATAGCTACTAAATTACCTTCTCTATTTTCCTCGAACATGGGAAAGTCAACAACCCATAATGGCGCCCAGCGATCTATTAATGTAAGATGCAAATCTAATCCTAATTTTAGACGTAGTGCTCCAAGTGCATTAGTAACAATATTTTTATGATCTCCAATAAAGAAAATGATATCGCCATCTACAGCGCAAGTGCGTATCAAGATCTGTTCAATCAGCTTAGGTTCCATAAATTTTTCTACTGGACTTTTTACTCGTTTTATACCAGAATTGTGCTGGTATACTTTCATGTACATTAATCCTTTAGCACCGTATATTGTAATATATTTATTATATTCATCAATTTGTTTTCGGCTTAATTTAGAACCACCAGGAACGCGTAATGCTGAAACACGACTATGACTGTCATTAGCAGGAATTGAGAGCATCGCGAAATCTACCTTTTTTACCAAATCGGCTACATCTACTATTTCCATTGGATTTCGTAAATCTGGCTTATCAGAACCGAAACGACATATAGCATCAGCATATGTTATTTGAGGGAAAATACCTAAATCAATGCCAATAATCTCACGATACAAATCACGAATAAGTCGTTCCATTATCTCCCTAAGTTGAGCGGCGGTCATAAAAGCAGTCTCAATGTCTATTTGGGTGAACTCTGGTTGACGGTCAGCACGAAGATCTTCATCGCGGAAACATTTAGTAATCTGGTAATAGCGATCAAATCCTGATATCATCAATAATTGCTTAAATAATTGTGGTGACTGTGGCAAAGCATAGAATTTACCTTTATGTATCCGGCTTGGAACAAGATAATCACGTGCACCTTCTGGTGTCGCTTTAGTTAGCATCGGTGTTTCTATGTTAATAAAACCTTCTGTCTCCATGAAATGGCGGATAAAGCTAGAGATGCGTGCGCGTGTTTTTAAGCGATGCACCATAACTGGTCGACGTAAATCGAGATAGCGGAATTTAAGCCGTTTTTCTTCAGAATTATTTTGATTGCTATCGAGAGGTGGAGGATCAGATCGATTAATAATGGAGAGCTCGATAGCTAATACTTCAACAGCACCGGTCACCATATTATTATTAACCTGGTTTTCTGGACGGGCACATACAATACCAGTCACCTTCAAACAAAATTCATTTCGCAACTCAGAAGCACGAGCAAAAATCTCTTGGCGATTAGGATTAAAAAATACTTGAACTAGACCTTCTTGGTCACGCATTTCAATAAAAATCAAGCCACCTAAATCACGACGGTGATTAACCCAACCACACAATGTTACCTCTTGAGAGAGGTATGATAAGTTTAGCTGTCCGCAATATGCAGTACGCATTTAGGATGTCCTTAAAAATTAAATCTATCTATAAGTTGAAATAGATCCACTAGTGTTAACTAATCGCACAGTTATTGAATTCATGAATAGTATTTTATTATTAACTGGTATAAATGTTTATTGTGTTAATCGATATTTTGATGTTTTCATTTTTATTGTAAATAAATTTAAAAATATTACATGTTTATATTATTAGATATCTAAGCTAGTGAAATTAACGTTTCTTTTTATCAGCATGATAAATTTCATATTGACACTGTTACTTAGATGTTTCAAATGTAGAATAATATCATCTAAGTTTATGTTAGATTTAACCGGATAAAATATTAATGTAATAATTCTTAATACATGTACGAATTTATACAGTTTTCCTGTTACTCCAGCGTACTAATTAGATATTTTGTAAACAAATTAACAGAACACACTTTAGCTGATATCAAGTTGTATATTAATATGTAATATGGTTAGCTAACTAAAGATTAAAACAACTGTATTAATATAAAATGCTAAGCAATTACTAACAGAAATCCAACCCATCGTATACACTGATACAGTGATAAAGTACTAAGCTTGAATTTTATTACTGCTTTTGGTGCTGCTTAAAGATATTTGAAGTAAATATGATAAAATTAAATATAATAATAACTTATATCATATATTTTCGACATTATAAATTTTCCATTTTTTTAAATTTCTTTAAATTAATCAAGTATAATAATATTATTTAAGGTATTTTCAATCATTGCTATTAAGATACGTTAGTTAATAGTTTCTATCAGAATTTAATAATTAGATCTAAAGAATCTCTTAATCTTTCTTTCAGTTATCTTTAAGTATTTTAATCCTATTAATCTTATAAATATTTTAACTATATGAAATAAAAATTCATATTTTTACATGTATTATATACTCGAAAAATGGTTTATAGTACGTTTTCTAATTATTACGATTATATAATAAAGTAATTTTTATTTATTGATATACCAATATTAGCCTAAGTACTATTATTTATGTATAATAACTATGATTAAATTTAGGATAAGGAATCTGATTTTTATTAAAACTAGATGTTCGAGTTAACTGTAAGTAATAAATATTTTAGTGGAAAAGCTCTTTTTAATTATTGTTTTTAACAAAATTATAAGATATTAAATAATAACAAATACGTACATTAAATTATTTTTAGATATTTATAATAAAATAAACTTGTAGTTTTTAATATAAAACACTAAAAAATATTAACTAGCACCTTTACTAATTAAAAGGTAAAAATACAAAATATAGAGAAATAAAGTAGAATATATTTAAATTAGTCTGACTTTATCACTATTTCTAAAAATAGAAGTTTTTCAACTAGACTATTTAAATTTTTAGCTAATATAATTTACTGAATAACTACTATACTATTACCTACAGTAGTTGAGGTGTTGTTATTGACTTATTAAGAATAAGTACCATATAAACATTATTGTATTTTATATGCATAAAATATTGATTGCAATATCTGATATTTTCCTTTTTTTTAGAAAAAACTTAAACTATTCTACTTTAAATATATTACTTTATCGATATTTTATATTACTTTATCGATATTTTTATAAGAGAACAAATTTCTCATAAAGATGATTATTTTTAACTATGACCAATTATGATAATCTTTTTTCAAAACCTATAGATAATTTAGGAGATTGGACGTTTAACGATTGCGTTGCTGAAGTTTTTCCTAATATGACTCAACGTTCCATACCAGGATATTCAAATATCATTTCGATAATTGGAATGATGTCTAATCGCTTTGCTCGTCCTGGAACGCAAATATATGATCTTGGTTGTGCCTTAGGAGCTGCGACACAAGTAATGTGTCACACAATCCATCATAATGATTGTCGTATTATTGCAGTAGATAATTCACCGTCGATGATCGAACGTTGTCGACGTCACATCAGTTCGATTCAAACTATGATTCCTACGGAAATTGTTGAAAGCGATATTTGTACGATATCAATCGAAAATGCCTCTCTAGTAGTACTGAATTTTACTATGCAATTTATAAAGCTGGTACATCGACAAACTTTACTTAATCGTATTTATGCTGGACTAAATCTGGGAGGTGCATTAATATTATCTGAAAAATTCAGTTTTGATGATCATTGTATTAACGAGTTATTATTCAATATGCATCATGACTTCAAACTCGCCAATGGATATAGTAAATTAGAAATCAACCAAAAACATAGTATGCTGAAGAATGTAATGCTAACTGATACAATAGAAGTGCATAAGCAACGCTTAACTGAGGCGGGTTTTAACCATATTGAACTTTTTTTTCAGTATTTCAATTTTGGTTCATTAATTGCCATTAAATCAAAGAGCTAATAATGAGTCAATTTAATAATTTTTATCAGCTTATTTCTAATACTCCTCTTAATCATTGGCTTAAGACTTTACCAGAACAGCTTAATAAATGGGAAAAAAACTTTAATAAAAATAAATTAAATCAATGGTTTAATACAATAGAAAAAATACCAATTCTCACTCCAACACGTTTAGATTTGCTTCACGGTGTTAAAGCAGACTGTAATCCGCCACTTTCTACTAATCAAAAGATATGGATCGAATCTCTACTACGCAAGCTTATGCCCTGGCGGAAAGGTCCATTTTCTCTATATGGTATTAATATTGATACTGAATGGCAATCTGATTGGAAATGGAAGCGCGTAACACCGCATATTAAACCACTCATTGGTCGACTTATTTTGGATGTTGGTTGCGGAAGTGGTTATTACCTCTGGCGTATGATTGGCGCTCATGCCAGCTTAGTAATCGGTATTGATCCAATGAAATTATTTTATTGCCAATTTGAATCGATATATAAGTTATTGGGAAATAATCAACGAGTGTATTTTCTTCCATTAAATATTGAACAACTACCAGCATTGAATGCTTTTGACACTGTTTTTTCCATGGGAGTACTTTACCACTGTCGTTTTCCGCTTAACCATTTACTACAACTTAAAAATCAATTGATCAGCGGTGGTGAACTAGTGCTAGAAACGTTACTTATCAAAGACGATAATCTAAAACTCTTAGTACCCTTTAAACGGTATGCTCAGATGAAAAATGTCTATTATATTCCTTCTGCTACTGTATTAATAGATTGGTTAAAAAAGTCTGGTTTTATTAATATACGCCAAGTAGATATATCAACAACTAGCATTGATGAGCAACGACGTACTACATGGATGACTAGCAAATCTTTATCAGATTTCCTTAATCCAGAAGATCCGAATTTAACTGTAGAGAATTATCCAGCACCGTTACGATCGGTTTTTTTAGCAGAAAAACCTTGACATTTTATTATTATTTTTATATCATTAGTACTGATTTAGTTATAAATAGTATTAAAATCTTTAAAAATACTATTAGTTAAATCTAAGATAGATATAATTATTTTTGGTTTTATTAATAATTAGTATAATTTAATTTAATATTTATTGATTTTTTTGCTTTATGAAATAAAGCAATCGGGTTTACATTATTAATCGATTTATTTATCTTTAATTCTCTTTTTGTTCTCATCATTTATAATATTAATGAGATCAGTTTTTCATATAAATTACTATTCTAGTCACTTGACTAGAACAATAACTAAGTAAAATAAAGAGGGCTGCTATCATTAAATAGCCTTTTCTCCTTCCTGTGCTTAAATAGGAATTTGTATCTTTTTACGTATATTAAATCTATCAGTGTATTAAGGCTTTCTAGTGAATATTCATAAGCTTATTTCAGAAAGAATCCATAAAGCACTAATAGCTTCAGGTGCATCTTTAGATTGCGAAGCGCAGGTACGCCAGTCATCGAAACCTCAGTTTGGCGATTATCAAGTTAATGCTATTATGGCGATTTCTAAACAGCTCAATCTACCGCCCCGTAAGTTGGCTGAAATTGTCGTTAGTTTATTAAAGTTAGATGATATCGCTCATAAAATCGAAATTGTAGATCCCGGTTTTATCAATATTTTTCTTAAGCCAAGTTGGTTGGCAAACCAACTTGTTTTAGCCCTTTCTTCTCCGCGATTAGGTATTGAAAGTGTTACGCCACAAACCATTGTAGTAGATTACTCTGCACCAAATATAGCCAAAGAAATGCATGTAGGTCATGTACGTTCAACTATCATCGGCGATGCTTCGGTACGTACTCTTTTATTTTTTGGTCATAATGTTATTCGAGCTAATCATGTTGGTGATTGGGGAACACAATTTGGTATGTTGATTGCTTTTTTAGAAAAAATACAGGATAACAATGAAATAAAAATAGAGTTATCAAATTTAGAAAATTTCTATCGCGATGCTAAAAAATATTATGATGAAGATCCAGAGTTTTCAGAGCGTGCTCGTGATTACGTAGTGAAATTACAGAATGGAGACGAATATTGTCGGTATATGTGGAAAAAACTGGTAGATATAACTATGACACAGAATCAAAAAATTTACGACCGACTTAATGTGACATTAACAAGTGCGGACGTAATGGGAGAAAGCTTGTATAATGAGATGCTACCAGGAATTGTGTCAGATTTAAAAGCAAAGGGGCTAGCGGTAGAGAGTGAAGGTGCAATTGTAGTGTTTCTTGATGAATTTAAAAAAAAAGAAGGTAAACCTATAGGTGTAATCATCCAGAAAAAAGATGGTGCTTTTCTATATACTACAACTGATATCGCCTGTGCTAAATATCGTTATGAAACATTGAAAGCTGATCGAATTATTTACTATATCGATTCACGTCAACATCAGCATTTGATGCAAGCATGGGCTATCGTGCGAAAGGCTGCTTATGTTCCTGTATCAGTTTCACTCGAACATCACATGTTTGGTATGATATTAGGTAAAGATGGTAAACCATTTAAAACACGTTCCGGCAACACAATAAAACTCAATGAACTTCTTAATGAAGCTTTAGAACGTGCACGTCGCCTTGTTTCCAATAAAAATCCTAAAATGGATACTAAAACACTGGAAAGATTATCACAGGTAATAAGTATCGGAGCGATAAAATATGCTGTTTTGTCAAAAAACCGTATTACGGATTACATTTTTGATTGGGATAATATGTTGAGTTTTGAAGGAAACACTGCACCCTATATGCAATATGCCTATACTCGCATCTCTTCAATACTGAAGCGCAGTAACCAAAATAGATACCAGTTTACCAATGATATTTTCCTGGAAAAAGAACAAGAAATTCGACTAGCAGTTCGCTTGTTACAGTTGGAAGAAATCATTACGATTGTAGCACGAGACGGCACACCGCATGTACTCTGTGCTTATCTATATGATTTAGCTGTTTTGTTTTCTACTTTTTATGAACATTGTTCTATTCTTAATGCTGAGAATGTAATATTGCGTCAAAGCCGTCTGAAATTGACACTACTTACAGGACGTACTCTAAAATTCGGTTTAGATCTGCTTGGTATTGAAACTGTGGAAAAGATGTAGCTACTAATATTTAGTATAAAAACGTTCATCTATTATCAGAATCTTAAAGATTTTATAATGTTTATATGATTTAAATATATTACAGTTTTTTAGCATACCTAAATACTAATATATTCCAAGGTGAATTATCTTAGATATATTAGGAGTAATATGTCTACACGGAACGTGAGAAGTGATGTAATCTGAATCCTATCAACCAAAGCGTAGAAAAATAAACTATTCCACCTACTGTAACTACAGTCATAAGCCTCAGAAGCCGCCATGGCATACTACCCTTCGACCAATCAGGCATTATTAGCAGAAATCCGATAAGTGTTACTCCCATAATAATAACTGCTAACAATAACCGAAAGAAAAAATAAAACCATCCGGGTTGTGGTACAAATAGTTTTTTTCGACGTAATTGCCAATATAAAAGCGAAGCGTTGAGACAAGCACCTAGTCCGATAGACAGAGATAAACCTACATGTTTTAGTGAACTAATAAATATCAAGTTCATTAATTGTGTTATAAGAAGTGTAATTATCGCTATATATACAGGTGTTTTGATATCCTGACGAGCATAAAATCCAGGAGCAAGTACTTTTACTAAAATTAAACCAACAAGACCAACTGAATAAGCTATTAGTGCCTGTTGTGTCATTAAAGCGTCAAAAGCTGAAAACTTACCGTATTGAAATAGTGCTACAGTTAATGGATGCGCTAAAATTCCTAGTGCTACAGAGCTAGGAAGTGCTAGAATAAGCGATAGGCGCAATCCCCAATCCAATAAACGGGAATATTCATCGTAATTACTACTGGTAAAGCTATTTGATAAAGAAGGTAACAAAATAGTCCCTATTGCTACACCAAGTACTCCAGAAGGAAATTCCATTAATCGGTCGGCATAATACATCCATGAAACTGAGCCAGAGATAAGAAAAGAGGCAAAAATAGTATTCATGATAATAGAAATTTGAGTAACAGAAACGCCAATAATAGCCGTTCCTATTTGTCGTAATACACGCGAAATACCTGTATCGTGAAGCTGTATTTTTGGTAATATTAACATACCGATTTTTTTTAAATGTGGTAGCTGATAACTAAGTTGCAGAATACCACCGACTACTACACCCCAAGCTAATGCCATAATAGGTGGATGAAACAATGGTGTAGCTATTAGCGTAAAACCTATCATACTAATATTGAGCAAAGTTGGTGAAAATGCTGTTACCGAGAATCGGTTCCATGTATTAAGGATTGCACCTAGTAACGAAGTAAGAGAAATAAACAAAATGTAAGAAAATGTGATGCGTAATAGTGATGTGCTCAGTAAAAATCTCTCCGGTGTATTAGTAAATCCTGGTGCTATTATCATAACAATCCAGGATGCAGATACTGTACCGATTACAGTAACTAATATTAATACCAATGTAAGCAAACCTTCAATATAAGCAATAAATAAACGTGTTTCTAAATATCCTTTCTGACTCTTATATTCTGCAAGAATAGGAACAAATGCTTGTGAAAAAGCCCCTTCAGCAAAGATACGTCGCAATAAATTAGGAATTTTAAAAGCAATGAAAAAAGCATCGCTTGTCATACCGGTACCAAATACCAGCGCGACGATGATATCGCGAGCAAATCCAAAAATACGAGAAAAAAATGTCATTAAGCTAACAGTTACTAGTGATTTCAATAAATTCATTATATTAATTTTTTCTGTTCCATTTTAAAGCTTACCATCTATGTATAAATAGTAAGCAATCCGTAAATAATAACCCTTTGTAAGAGTCCTTAATCTACCTTACCAAAAATTTTTATTGTTTATTATAATATATAGATCCTAATATCTATATATGAAGATCATAGTATTTTGTTCTATCAATTGCTTTTTAGCACAAACATACCAATAGTATTAGTGATATCTATATACTTATTTTTATTATTTTTAATATCACGCTATACTAAAGAACAAATTTGATTATTAATTACTATGTACTACTTTTATTACTCTTAATTAAATTTGTTTCTATTATAAATAGAACTATTGTTTTATTTACTGTATAGTAACTAGTAATCTATGGTTTTTAACTGTTTATTATCTCTTTATATATATTAATTATTATTTATCTAATCATCGATTGTAATGTATTAAAAATATCATAAAATATACCTATAGTTTATATAGGGAAAGATAATTTATTATCTGATTCTATCTAATAGTGTATAATTATTACAATAAACTAGATTTTTATCTTGTTATAATTAGTGTTTGTTTTTTTAATATTTTTAAATTTTAATTATCTATATTATTTATTAAAATAATGATTAAATTTAATTTAATTTATTAAAATATAATAATACTTTTATAAAATTTTTAATAAATTGCATGAACCATTATATGGTATATATATTATTTATTAATATAATGTTCTATTATATTTTATATAGGTTTAATAACTAAATAATTTATTGATAATCAAGTTAAAATATGCTATTTATTAGTATAAATCTCTATTGCTTTAATTAATTTTTATTCCTAATTCTATCTTTGCTAATTTTTAAATAAAATTAATTTAATTCTAGTTTATAACGATAACATCAAATATAAAATATCTTGATGAGTTTAATTTAATTTCAACTATATGATTTTTAAAAATCATTTTTTATCTTTATGTACTGATTTTTATATCAAATTATTCTTGACTGAAAAAGAGAAAATTAAGATAATAAATATCTGCTCATTTAAAATTAATGAGAGTAATGAAACTGGTGAGGTGTCCGAGTGGCTGAAGGAGCACGCTTGGAAAGTGTGTATATGCGAAAGCATATCGAGGGTTCGAATCCCTTCCTCACCGTTATAATTTAATAAAAATTTTATTAATATCTAGGGTTTTTCATATCATAGTCGCACTATTAGTTAGTGTTCCATTGAATCCTTTTTAAAAAAGTATTGATATTTTGCTACGTGGTAAATCATATTTCTATGTATTACTACTAATAAACTTGAAATCTTTTATAAACTATAATTAGAAAATATTTGTTTTTTATTAATCATTAATTTTTGTATTTTTTCTCAATATTGGTAAATAATAACAACTATATTTGAAATTATATTACTTATATATAGGAAAACATAAGTAATTTTAAGCTTTAATAATTATTAAATATAAAATATTTATGTATATTTATATAATATATTTTTGTTATTTGTTTTTTATACTTCTATAGTTATATAGTATATTTTTTAATTTATATATGTAATAAAGAACATAATTAAATTATATTTAAATTACAAATAATAATTTAGATAAATTAAACAATTTTGACAATTAGAACCCAATTCTTTATGTAATTGTATTACATTAAAGTACTATATAATAGTATAAATTTACTATTTAATTGTAACTATCTCGTGCTGTAGATAATTAAGTTGATGTATTTTTATTTGTTCTGCAATGTGCAGATAGAATCTAATCTACTTTTAGGCTTAAAAGATATAAATTTGATAAATATTAGTTAATACTAAAAAATTATATTTTATAGACATAAAGATAACTTATTCATATAATGTTTACATATTAGAAATACTACAATAATTAATTGTAAGATTGAACAAAATCTATGCAAATTTATGGTATTTAAAATACCAATAATATCTTTAAGTATAAAATATTTACTAGTGTTATTTTATAATAAAGCGAATAGATGTTTAAGTTTCCTTTATTTAATACCAATATTTAATACCAATTAAGCTAACTTTTTAATATGTTTCATTTATATTATATTTAAAAATAATTAAATTCTTTATTATTTATGAATAAATAAGAACTATTTATTATTACAATAAAATTAAACAATTTATGATAAATAATAAGTTTTACTAACACTATATACAATATTTCTCTAATATCTTATCAGTAAATTTTAATATAAAATATTATTTTATTAATGAACAAAAATAAAAATTAGTAAAAATTAGATAATTTACATATCATTTATTTTTTTAATCTGATGTTTATTAATTCATTAAAAAATAATTGAAAAATTCAATATAACATCACTTTAAATTATTTTTAATACTCATAATAAAGATAAATTTTTACGAAAAATATTTAAGAAAATTAACTCAACTAAACTAAAATTAATAGTTTTTCTATTATGAATAGATATCAACAATATCCTAATTATCATTTTCATGATAAATAAAATTCTAAAATAGAAGTATAATAGATCGCTGTTTTGTAAAAATAGCGCGGAATATAATTTCCACATATTAACTAATAATAAATATTAATTCTTACACTGAATATTAGCTGATAATAATATAAGTATTAATAAAAAATAATATTGTAAATAGCTTGATTATTAATTAGAAAAATAAGAAATAAAACTATCTATATAATATATTCACAATTTATGATAGATATTTATTAATTATTAAATTGCATAAAAATGAAAAATTATTTAGTCATAAAAGCTTTCTTAAGCTACCTTATAAAGTCTATATAACAATTTTTTAATGCATTTAAATAAGAAAATAAAGGGAATGTTTAAGTATTGCTGTTTAATATTTAAAACTATATTAGTTATTATATTGATAATATATAATAGATCAAAATAAAATGGAATAGAATAAATTTTAGCTTAAAAATATTTAAATCTTAATAAGATATAATCTACATATTAGATTAGCTACGTATAATTTATAAATTAAGATTTAATCAATAACTAATAAATACTATTTAGGATAAATTGATAATTATTTTAATTATAATATTTATTATAATTTTTTAAAAAATAATATCTCTTTAACCTATGCTATTATAGGGATTCTTATAAATTATAGATATAGCCTTCGTAAGCTGAAATTACTATAGATCATAATAAAGTAAGAGATAAAAGATATTAGAAAAAAATAAAGAAATAGATTTGAAATAAATTTTTATCTAATTGTAATAAACTCAGATTATAAAATCAAAACGACAATTTATTCATCAATGCTATTAATCTAATAGAAACGAAGTACTACTATTATAGTAATAATTATTGTTAATAGAACTTAATAAATTCTATAGCTTTTATATCATAAAACCATTAGTATCAATGCAACCATTTTATGGTATATATCTTTTGTTCTAGGAATTAAATCAAATTAAATCATAGCATAAGAAAAATAGGAATAAAATTTATATTTAATATAAAATAATCTAATAAACAATAGTATGTATATTTTAAGAATCGAGTAGAATCTTTATAGAAACTTTGCTAGTTTTTTTATAATTATATATCATTAAAATCTATAATATTAAATAATTTTCAAAATCAAAGATAAATATTTCGACTGCTATTGATTTTAGTTCTTTTAATTGATATAGTTGTATTAGTAATGAGATAAAAAAATTTAATCAGTAATTAATAAAAACAGCATTCATATATTATATAAATGATTAGTAATATCTCTATTATATTTACCTTATAAATATAAATAATAAGATCATAAATTCAACTAAATGTAAAATCTTTCAGTTTTAATTTAAAATTATATTAAATGATATCTTATAATAAGTCAAAATTTTAATTATCATTCATGCTAAACAGTTTGCTCTTTATTGAAAAGAGAAACTTGAATAAAAATAAAATAGTATATAATATTTGTTTGTTTTTATTTTATACCGAAATACTATTAGTATTTCGGTATTTGTATAAATAAAAGAACAAAAATATAATCTATTAGAAATAATATATTTTATTTTCTTAGGTAAATTATATAATATTTCTCATTAAATATTAATAAATTGAAATTAGTTAATAACAGATCTTTATAATTTAAATTATACTTAATTTATAGTAAATTAAAAACTCAATAAGAAAACAAATTTCTTTATATTTTATTAAGATCTTTAATAATCTTTATTATCTATAATCTTATTATTATGTTTATATCAACTATTAACATTAGTTTATTTATAAATAAAAGAAATAATTATATAATTAATGCTATATTGAATTTATTCCATTATCTTTTCTGCTTATTTATTTTATTATACAGTTGCTTGAACGATGCAGACTATTACTGAAAAAATATTTCTATAAAAATCCGATAATTTTGCTTAGTTATCAGATTTTTATAGAAATATTTTTTAAACTAATAACTAATATAAACAATGTAGAAGATTATTCTAAAATAGCGTGCTGCACGCTATAAATTATATTATAGTACTCAAAACTCTAGTTATTTATAATGGGATGCAATTCTGATTACTAGTTTATATACTAATATAAAATTTGTTATCGATTCCAACTAGAGTCTTTAATATCTTTCTAGTAGAAATACTAGAAAGATAGTAGAACATCACAGATGTATTATATATTATTATATTATAATTATTTATTACTAGTATAAGAAAAATTGAGATCTAGTCTGTATATTTCAGACTAGAACAGTAATAAATATTTAATTTAAAAAAATAACATTCAAAAGCAGACTACTAATATTTCATTATTAGTATAGAGAATAAGGTTAATATGCATGGACTAAACTATTATTTAACTTATTCAGATTAATGTCGAAGTATCATTCTATATGGTTTTCGTAAATATTCATTCAAGACCTGCTTGATGCAAATCATGCATATTAATAGCTCCAATCAAATTACCTTTAAGATTAATTACCGGTGCAGAGGTAATTTTCTGCTGATGCATTGCTTCTAGCGCAGCGCTAGCGCGCCAATCTGGCAGAAAACGATAGCCAGGAATAGTCATCGCTTCAATAATTGGTGCAGTTAATTCTAGTCCTTTTACCAACCATCGGCGGAGATCACCATCGGTAAATACACCAATTACGCAGTCTGTAGGACTACAAACTGCTGTAAGCCCAAGTCCAGTTCGGCTAAGCTCGAACATTGCATCCATTACTGTCCCATTAATTGTAATACGAGGAATCTGATTACCACGGCGCATCACATGATATACACGATTAAGTAATTTAATACCAAGATTACCGGCAGGATGAGAACGAGCGAATTGCTCGGGTCCAAAGCCACGCTGTCGCATTAATGTCATCGTCAACGCATCGCCCATCATCAGTGTATTCACTGCACTAGATGTTGGTACTAACCCCATTGGGCAGGCTTCACGTTCAACACAAATATTAAGAACACAAGAGGCAGCTTTAGCTAGCGGTGAAGACAAATTACCAGTTAGTGCAATTACTGGGATTTGACTCTCTCCAAGTAATGGTAAAAGTATATCTAGTTCACGTGCATGACCAGAATAGGAGATAAATACTACCACATCATGAGTATCAATCATACCTAAATCCCCATGCAACGCTTCTGTCGGATGAACAAAAAACGCTGGTGTACCAGTACTAGCTAGCGATGCAGCAATTTTTTTACCGATATGACCTGATTTTCCAATACCGGCGACAATCACTTTCCCTTTGCAAGCTAATATTAAATAACATGCAGTAGCAATACTGCCATCTAGACGATCTCGCATCCGATGCGCTTCACTAATTTCAATATCTAATGTTTCACGTGCAAAGGATAGTAACTCTTCATTATTCATCTTTATTACTCATTTTTATAATCCATTACATTGACATTAATATTTCTATTAAGACTCTCTATAGAGAGTCTTAATAGAAATTTTGCTATCTTATTTCAAAATGTAAACCATATGAAATGTAAAAACATTAATATCTTATGTCAAAATTTTTAAAATCTAATAGTATAAACATACTATTACTTTAAATAGAGTAATTCTATGAAAATTTTAAATAGATAATAGCAGAAATGATATTAAAAATACTTAATATGATTTTTAATTTGATTGCTAATGATAAGGTTGTTTAATATGCCTGTTTTTAAATTAACTTATTACGCATTTCATTTCGACTTTAAAATGCTAACATAATTAAATTACCTAAAAATAAAATATAAAATTATAGTTAGTAACTAATACAATATATCCAAATCAGTTAAAATTATGATAATGTCTAATTTAAATATTACATATCTTAAAAATCCGTTAGCAATCTGGTTTAGTAAAATAAATATAATTAAAAGATTAAATTAATTTTCTTTTTCCTTATCAAGATTTTTATATATGTTTAGAGGTAAAATATTAAAGTCGATACTTACTACTGCAGTATAGTAAACTTATTATCGATCATTATCATAATGCTAATATTATTAGGTTATTAGTTAAATCTCTTATAAATTATCTTACCATTTAATTATATCATAATGATATACTACTTAATAGTATAATACTTCATATTAAAGAGCAAATTAAATTACTTCAATATTAATTGAGATAAAAATTTAAATAACGTTAAATAGATAATTAAATTTTTTTAATTAATAATTATTAATTAATACTTATTAATATAATATAAACCACTATTAGCTTAATACAGATTGAAGTATTAATAGATAATTTCGTTATAAATTTATATATTTATGATATTATAAATATCAATCATAATTTCAGTATATATATTTATAATATTAACAATAAGTTTTATAAAAAAATACTAAAAGCTAAAATATCAATTTTATTTTAAAATTCTTGATTATAAGACAATATGATATATCGATTTAAGCAAGAAACAAATTTATATAACTAACTCAATGCGAAGATATATATCAAATTATTTATATAATAGATATTACAAAAATGACCAACTAAAATTTCTAGAATTCTATTAGAAATAAAACATAATAGCGAAGTTCACAAGAACATATACTGATAGTTATATTTAATATCTTAAGCAAACCTAAAATTTTTTGTCGTTTTAAAATATAGTGTTATATGGTTTATGAATAATAATAGAATTTTTAGTTTTCGATTTAAACATTTCGTTAAGGTTAATAGGATTTAATATACCAATATGCATAATATTATGTCTGATGTTTATGCTATTCTGACAATAGCTAAATTAATACGTCAAATACAGTTGAAGTTATTAAGTTATTTATATCGTTACTGTGGTAAACAACAAATGAAAAAATTTCTTATTGACACTGCTAAAATGAAATTACTAGTGTATATTTTAGTTATGCTTATTTCTGTCTAGAGTAATATTATCTGGATTACACGGCTTACCTACATCCGATAATTCTAAATATGCTCATTATGTGTGAGCTTAGTAGAAATATAAAGGTTATAACGGATTTAGATAGCAATATTCTACGTAGCATGTCTGTATCGGCGCAATAATCAGGGGGTATAATGTACTTCCTGAAAAATTAGTTCACTTAAAATATCCTTTTATATTAGTACTTGCTAATATGATAAAACAAATAGATGCTAAATGAATTGGAATTCAGCATTAGTATTGTCTGAATAATATATTTTTATCTACGTACACGATCGGAACTACATGAGAAAACGGCAATATTATTTGTTGAATAATAAAATTATATCTTTTTTTCAATAAAAATCACGCCGTAATAGAAATTATTCTAGCTACCGTACTAGAAAATCTGCTAGACTTAAATATCGATATTTATTGATCCGAACTTAAAGACATTGTTATTCTTTATCGCATATGTAATTTCTGACATAAACTTAACTACAATGAATAATTATACTAACTTGAACATTGTAAAATTTGTTTCATTAGGTTGCGACTAGATATTTATTTACAGAAATTAGAGAGGCTATTTCTAATATATAAAAACAAATATAAATGTGGTTATTTCGTACGCTATCAAAGTGTTTAAACATATTTTTAGTAAATATGTTTATTATTGATAATTTTATTATAAAATTAATATAAAATTTACAAATATTTATTAATATAAAATTGTTTCAATATTGTGAATTAAAAAATAAACAGACTAAATACTATTATTGTTATAGTTTTAAACTAGTATATCGATATTATTTCTATAATAAGTAAATAAATATAAATGATATTGGATAAGAAATATTATCAGATCAATAATATAAAATTATTGATCTGATAGTGTCTAATACTTTTTATATTACTATAGTTAACAAGGTTTTTAACCTAGTTTGCAGTTTATTAAAAAATACAATACTAATTCAATTAGTATTTTGATAAGACTACTATTATTAATACTTTATTAAATATATAAACCTTTGTTATTATCGATATCTAAACTAATCTAATATTTATTAATTTTTGCTATCTATCAAAAACTTAACATAACTCTAGATTAATAGCAATTCTATTTAACTTTAATAAAAATTAAAATATAATAAATAATTTTAAAATTAAATATAAGTGTTAGTTAATAGCAGCTTAATTATTTCTTTTTATTTCTCTGAATAAGTTACTATCACTGATTACTACGATACTTAAAATTTAATGATCAAAATATGTAATATGGATTATCTAATAAAAATATTACTAATTTTTTAATAATTAAGATATGATTGGTATAAGTTCTTATTCTAAGCTAGGAATATCAAATCTATAAAATAGATAGATAACGATTTAATAACTAATAATATCTATCTATCAGAGCTTTGTTCCGATAATTTAATATTTAATAAAATAATCACTAGAACTACAATTATTTTATTAAATAAAACTAAATTTAATTATCATTAGGCATTTATTTTATGATTTTATCTTAGAACTTAATTACTATATATATTACTATTAATAAATATTAAGACTAGAAATACTGTATTGATGTTTTTGTTTTGAATAAAATAAAGTATTATTATTTTCTTTATAATACCTAACTGAATATTATTTTTATTATATTACAGTAATATTTAGTATTCTGAAATAGATATTTGTATATTTTTGTAACAGATCTAATACTTTTAAAAACATATTTGCTATAAAATATTAATTATATTGATGAGACATAGCTAAGTAAAGATCTATCATTAACTTTTTGCTTAATAATTTTACATTATATCGATTTATTAATAATAATCTTAATTTTTGATATTTATATAATAGTTAGAATTTCATTTTTTTAAATTAATCTAATCAAACTAAATTAATCTGTATAATACAGAGTTTTATTTTTATTTTGATAGGCAAATTAAAATCTTTATCTTCGTTTATCTCCCTACAAGAAATAGGACGTAATATACACATATATATCTATTACATAGTAAATAAGAAATTTATATAATTTCTTTTAGTTTAATTATTTTTTAAAAAACCTAGAACATATAGGTATAGCTAAAAAAATGTAAATAAAGTCTTTTTTTTTAATTTTGTTATCACCAGTAAGATAACAAAATTTAGCCATTCACCTTATTTGCTTGTATGTAATATAAAATAATTTTTTTAAATTTCTTTTAATTCTTATTTTTACTTATATAACATAGAGTTATTACTCTAACCACTTCGTATGGAAAACTCCTTCTTTATCAATACGCTTATAAGTATGGGCACCAAAAAAGTCGCGTTGAGCTTGAATTAGATTAGCTGGTAAAACAGCAGAACGATAACTATCATAGTAAGCAATAGCTGCAGAGAAAGTCGGTGTCGGAATACCATGCTGAACGGCATATGTCACTATATCACGTAATGCCTGCTGATAGTTATCAGCGATTTTTTTGAAGTACGGTATTAATAGTAGGTTATCGATTACTACATTCTCAATATAAGCATCAATAATTTTCTGAATAAACTGAGCGCGAATAATACAACCAGCACGAAAGAGTTTTGCTATCTTACTGTAATTTAAATTCCACTGATTTTCTTTGGAAGCGGCTGTTAGTTGAGAAAAGCCCTGAGCATAGGAAATAATTTTTCCTAAATAAAGCGCACGACGCACTTTTTCAATGAAAATTTCTTTATTACCGTTAAATGGTTCGTATTGCGGGCCAGTAAGTACTTTTGAAGCTGCTACGCGCTGTTGTTTAAGTGACGATAGATAGCGAGCAAATACCGATTCAGTAATTAAATTTAGTGGCTCACCTAAATCTAAAGAGCTTTGAGAGGTCCACTTACCAGTACCTTTGTTAGTTGCCTCATCTAAAATAACATCGATAATATAGTTACCTTGCTCATCTTTTTTAGTAAAGATGTATTTTGTAATTTCAATTAAATAACTCTTTATTTCTCCTTTATTCCATTCATTAAAGGTATTAGCTAATTGCTCATTATTTAGACATAGAACACTTTTTAAAAGTGCATAAGCTTCTGAAATTAATTGCATATCACCGTATTCGATACCATTATGCACCATCTTAACATAATGACCAGCTCCATCCGGACCAATGTAGGTTACACAAGCTTCACCTTCGATACTCGCAGCGATTTTTTTTAGAATAGGCTCTACTAGCTCATAGGCATTTTTCTGTCCACCAGGCATAATTGAAGGTCCTTTCAATGCTCCTTCTTCGCCACCAGATATGCCAGTACCAATAAAGTTTAATCCTTCTTTTGATAGTTCGTGGTTTCGGCGGATAGTATCTTTATAAAAGCTATTGCCGCCATCAATAAGAATATCACCTTTTTCTAAAAAAGGTTTTAACGAATCAATGGTTTTATCTGTACCTTCACCTGCTTTGAGCATTAATAGAATGAATCTTGGTTTTTCCAGCGAGTTGATAAACTCTTTCATATTATAATAAGGTACTAATTTTTTTCCTGGATTTTCCGCAATCACTTCATCGGTCTTTTTTCTCGACCGATTAAGGATAGATACGCTATAATTACGACTTTCAATATTAAGCGCTAAATTTCGACCCATTATCGCCATACCAATAACACCTATTTGTTGTATAGACATTAAGTAATTCCTATAATCCTATAATATAGATGAATACTATACTATCACTTATCTAATACAGATATATATTAGATATTAATCTAAATAAGTATTTTATTAGTAGTAATTGATACAATAGAAACTCTATCTTTAATTTATAAAAATCCGATAAAATATATCTTATCACATTTTAACTTAACACTATGTTTTTAACTTAACATCATCATCTTTAACAAAAGTATTAATTAGATGTTCTTCAAATCTATTATGAATTGCTAGAATTATTTACATGCTTTTCTATAAAGATGATAAATGCACTTTTAAAATAAAATTATTGATATATTTAAATTAATATCCTATTTATTGGCATATAATTGATTAAAGATAATAATACGATAGAAAGTATCGATAAATAAACTATAAATATATTATGATAATACATTCATAATAAATTATATCTTGTATTCAGCGTTAAATATATATGATATAATTTACTTTTTATTTATTATGTAATTTAAAATCTTAAAGTTTTTATTTAAAGGTTTTTCAAATAATAACTAAAAATCCTATTTTTATATAGAGTACTAAGACTACATGATAAACATCATTAATATATTTTTATGTTATAACTTTAAATATTATAAAATTGAACTTTTATAGAAAAATAAAAATTCCGTATTTAAAATTCTAATATGTACTACTACTGTAGTAATTTTTATAATTGTTTAATAATATAAGATAAAAACTTAAAGTACTTATAATAGGAGCTGTTTTATTTTTATAAATTTATAATTTTTATTATAAATAGTAAATCACATAAATTTTTGCAAAATTTATAAAAATAAATTTGCTATAGTATAGTTTTAATTATTTTATAATTATAAAATATTATCTAATAATAAAGTTATTTCAAAAAAATAATAACATAATTATATAACTTAAAATTATTATATTTTCATAAATAAATAACTAAATATTTGCATAAATTTTATTTCTTCATTTTATATTTATTATAATAGTTATTATGTTAGTTTGTTTATAATTAGATCTAGCAAAATAATAATTTTAATTTAATAAGCATTATTGTGTTATTTTTCTTTATTATAAAGTTGTACACAATTTTATAATAAAAATTATAAATTTTGATTAGAATCTATTTTATTTATTAATTTTTTCTCTCTATTTATTATAGAGTAATACTTTTAAGTTAATATTAAAAGAAAAATATTAACTAGCGAATGTTATCCATTCTAATAATAGAAATTATATCCAGTGATACTATAATATTATAATGAACATCTTAATTATAAAGATTTCATCATTTTTTAAAAATTGTATTAATACTACAATTTTTATTTTTATAAAAATAATTTTTATGTTATTAATTTACTATTTTTAATCAAATTAAAAGTTAATATTAAAAATATTTAATTGGGAAAAATTAAATATTTTTTATTTTTAAATCTGTACATGTTTAATTAAATTATTTCTTAACTTAATATTTTTATAAATTTTCACAGAAGCTAATCTAAACTATATTAGTAATTTAACGTATACTAATAAGGATTTAATAAAAATTGAACATCAATAGCAAATTTGCTAAACTTTAGAATAAATTATTTGAAGTTATCTATCTATAGAAATTTTTATATCTTAACCGATAGATTAATTATCTGTAGATTTTAATAAATAATTTTTATAAAACTATGATAATTTTATCACTGAATTTTAGTTTCAAAATCAAAAAATCTAACAATCTATACCTTTGATCTTATCTATTTTAAATCTAACTTTTAGTTATTTATAAATTTATTTATTTTGATAATTTTAAATTTTTGCATATCACTTTTATTATGTTGATTGATTTTCTTTTATATGAGTTTTATATAAAAATAAATTTTTTAAAAAACATATTTTTTACTAAATACAAATTAAATATATCTAAAATTCTAATTTAATTATATTTTAAAAATCTGATTATAATTTATATCTTTTCTAGTGTATTTATAATTTTAGATATAATATAAATTTAATATATCATTGATATCAACAATAACCTTAGTATCATGTATAAATATAATATTGAGAAAATATGATATTTATCATGTATACTACAATTATTTAACGATGCAATAGGATTATAAAATAATTATAATAGGTTATATCAATTTATAATAACAATTAAAATAAAAATTCAGAATAATAAAATGCCTGTAATAATTAAAATAGAAAATAGAAATTTGCTATACTGTGATTTTCAGTTAACTTTAAATACTATTAACTAAGGTTACTTTATTTTTTTCTGAAACAGCATATATAAGAATAAAAATCGGATTAATACTATAAATTTATCCTTATACTGAGTATGTATATCTTTGATTGCTTTAATTGAAGTTTTGTTTACCCTCAACTCTCAATTGAGATTCTTTAATCATAGATTCTATTTGTTTTACATTAATACGATTAAAAAGTGTCTCAAAAGGACGAATACGATGCGATAGTAATGGAAATAATAGATCATCCCAGTTAAGTGAGGTAGCGAGAAAAACTTCAGTCCGTTTTGTTAGTGACGGTAGAATGGGTTTCAAGTAAGTCATCAAGACTCGGAACAGTTGGATACCCATTGAACAAATGGTCTGTAAATTTGTTTTATAGCCTTCTTTTTTCGCTACAATCCATGGTGCTTGTTGATCAATATAACGATTAGCTAAATCTGCTAAAGCTATAATTTTGCGGATTGCGTGGCTAGTTTCACGATTATTAAATGCTTCGCTTATTGACATTGCGGCATTGATAAAATGGTTATATAACGCTGGATCAGCTACCGTTGCTGCTAATTGACCATCGAAGTATTTATTAATAAATCCGGCGTTTCGTGAAGCTAGATTCACAATTTTATTAACAATGTCAGTATTGAAACGCTGAATAAAATCTTCTAGATTAAGATCAATATCATTAATATTCGATGATAGTTTAGTGGCATAGTAATAACGTAGACAGTCTGAATCTAGGTATTTTAGATAAGTACTAGCCTTAATAAAAGTGCCTCTAGATTTGGACATTTTAGTACCATTGAGGGTTACGTATCCATGTACAAACAGATTTGTTGGTTTACGGAAATAACTACCTTCAAGTATAGCTGGCCAAAATAAGCTATGAAAATAAATGATATCTTTACCGATAAAATGATAAAGATCTGTTTTGGAATCCATATTCCAAAATTCTTCAAAGTGGAGGTCGCTACGTTTTTGACATAGATTTTTAAAAGTCCCCATATAACCGATTGGGGCATCTAACCAAACATAGAAGTATTTACCTGGTGCATCTGGCACTTCAAAACCGAAATAAGGTGAATCGCGAGAAATATCCCACTCTTGTAATCCAGACTTAAACCATTCCTGAATCTTATTTACTACTTCTTCTTGTAGAGCGCCGGAACGTGTCCAGGAACATAACATTTTACTAAATGCGGGTAAATCAAAAAAAAAGTGTTCTGATTCTTGCATAATAGGTGTAGTACCTGAAAGTACAGATTTCGGATTGATAAGCTCCATTGAGCTGTAGGTAGCACTACAAACTTCGCAGTTATCACCATATTGATCAGGTGAGTAACATTTCGGACAGTTACCTTTTAAAAAACGATCAGGTAAAAACATGCCTTTTTCAGAATCAAATAGCTGAGAAATAATTCGAGATTTTATGAATCCATTTTCTTTTAAACGCTGATAAACTAAGTTTAAAAGTTGACGACTTTCCTCACTGTGGGTTAAGTAATAATTATCATAGCTTATATTAAAGTTATAAAAATCAGTTTGATGTTCTAAATTAATTTTAGAGATCATTTCTTCTGGATTAACACCTAATCGCTGCGCTTTAAGCATAATTGGTGTACCGTGAGAATCATCAGCACAGATAAAGTAAACCTTATGGCCGCGCATTCGTTGATAACGAACCCAGATATCTGCCTGAATATGTTCGAGCATATGACCAAGATGAATAGAACCGTTAGCATAAGGTAATGCACAAGTTACTAACATTTTTTTCTTGATTTGAATCATAGTAAGGTAAAACTTTTATTAAGTGTTATTATAAATAATAATAACTTATATCGATGCTTCATGTATATAATTATGTATATTTTTATGCTCTATACTAAAAATACAATTAAATTAATTTATCATAAAGTAAACCCTATACTATATATTTTAAAAATTATGTTAAATATAATTAGATACTATTGAAAATAATACATAGTGAAGCTTTATTCAAAGACAAATTATCCGATACATGGTAATTAAAAGTAACATTGTGGTTTAGTTCTACATTAATTAAAGCTGTATTTAAATTTATTATAAATGCACTATAATCTTAACTATATTATCTGGCATTACATATAGTTATAAACATTAGTACATTCTGTATTCTAATACAGAATGTACTGTTAACATATCTATTAATAATTACGACTTTACGAGAAATTCACTCTAATGGATAAAACATATTATTATGATCTTTTTTCAGATCAAAAATCGAAACTTAGTGTATTATAAAATGCAAGCAACGCACATTTTATTTATTAAAACTATTTTAAATAACCTTTCAACAGGATCAGCCGAAAAAGATTATAAATCAGTACCAGTATATTCTAATGAGATAATTTTCTTTTTGTATCAATTGATATAATATCTAGACTGCAGTTAGTCTACTAAGACAATTCTGAATACAAATCTACAAAAAAGCAAATCTACAGAATTATTATCTATTAACTAGTAATGAATAATAATTCAGAAAGCTGTTACTTATAAGATAGTTAGAATAATTTTGATATTAATTCAAAATAATTTTTCCTTATCTCTTATTTTTATATCTTATCAAAGATAAGAGTAATCTAGATTAGCACAGATGTAAATTTAGTTATAAAAAACCATGATGCTAGACACTATCCTGTATATTTTGTTTAGTACCTTTTAATCTACATAAACAATAGTAATAGAAAGAAAAGAACAGGCATTATTATAATTTAGTCATTTATTAGAAAATAAAGATGGATATTCTATCTAAACTGAATCAGTATAAAAGATATACTTATTAAGTTATACTTTAAGTAATCTACTGTTAGTATTCAGGCAAGATTTAATAAAATAAATACATCAAATTTTAATTTTAAAACTAATCTCTAATACAAGAAGATACTCTGTTTACTAGTGTAGTATGCTAGTAAATAACGTTAAAATAAAAATCATTTAGATATTGTTATAAAAACATAGAATAATCAAGTTTATCTACTAAATGCTATAATATTAATTATAGAATAATATTCTTAAAATAACTAGAAAAACTATTATAAGTTACAAAAACTCTTTTATGAGACTAGCGTTATTATGATTAATGATAGAATATATTTCATTTTATTCTGTAATTTTAATATAATTAAAAGATATATTTCTGCTATGTCAATAGCGAATTTTTCAATAACTTAGTGATAATAAAAAATTAAATAAATTTTTCGAATAAATATTACTTAAACTCAATGCAGTTAAAAAACTTTTAAAAATTATTCATTTAGGCTCATTATTTAATATAAAAATCACTAAGTTAATATAATGTTTATTATCAAAGTATCATATTACTGATATTCAGATTTATACTAACTAAGAAATAAATTATTAAAAATAGTAATTAATCTATAGGAAATTTAATGGTTAATATTAATATATTAAATAATAAAAAATATTATATATAACACTTATATATTTAGATTAGATTTAAAATAAAGAAAAAAAATGAAATATAAATTATTATTTTTAATAGATATTATTAATATATCTTATTGATTTTATTTTTTAAGCAAATTATTACTACGATAATAAAAAACAAAAATCGATATATTATAATATAATACTAGAAGTTAATTGACTATAACTCAATAATATTTTGATCAATTATCATATCCTTTTATTAATCACAAAGTAGTGATACTAACGAAATAAAACATTCATATAACATTTACTTGATTTTTAACAATAAATAGTTAATAACAGTACTGTTTTTATCTATCTTACAACTAAATTAAAACTTCATTTTATAGATCGTTAAAAAGACCATTTTAATATAGAATAAGTTAAGATGATTTTAAAGAGATAATAAGAAAGCAGTAATTAAAAGATAAACAATAGATTTATGTAGCTAATAGCATAAACTAGAAAAAATCATTTAAAAATCTTATTATAGGAGTGTTAAATATACAGGAATAAATCTTATATAATTTTTATATCTTTATTTATAAAGATCTTATTTTTATCGCTTGATAAAGCAACTTTAGGTATATATAAGACTATAAATCTTTGATTGAATAGAATTTTTCTATCCTAATTACTTACATAAACTACATTTAAATTTCAACATAACTAAGATTCGAGATTATTTCTTTAATAAAAATTTCAGTAAAATAGTGCTCTATGTTTGTTCTTTTGATAATCGAAAATGCAATAATATTTGTAAAAAGAATATCTAAGATGTTTATCTTACTTATACAATTTAAAAATCTCAATACGATATCTTATGAGTATTCTATGATCTTTTAAATAACATTAGTTATGTTATAATTAAAAGTTAATCAGAAACTGACTGTTATGATGTATAGTAATATGAAAAATTCTAGCGAGAATTTTATTAGATTTAAATAGTCTTCTAAACGAGGTAGAAGATGATGTAATACTACTAGTATCGCAAATAATACTTATTTTGATACAAATTAGTAAAAATTATTTCATCAATCGCTCTTGTATTTGCAATCACTGAGCAAAAAAAAACTGAACAATATGATTGGTTTTCAATAATATGATGACGTAATATTTAAATATCTAAGATATAGATACATTGCTGTCGATTACCTTAATATTATTTCTAATAATATTAATTATGGGAAATTAGCCTAATATAGGCTAGAAAAAATTAATTTTTAAATACATCTAAATGATACAGTGTTATCTTTGTAAAAAGACCGTCATCTATCAAATCAAAAATAAGCAATCTCATAATTTTATTATATTGCTTAACAATATGATATTTTTGCTTTTTATTAGCCAATACTTTGTTTAGTAAACAGTGTTTTTATATTTACGGATTAGTAAAGTATTACATACTTTTAATACTTTTTTGTCAGCTCACCATGTTGATTATTTTCCAGAAGAAAAAGCAATTTGATTTTTTTAACTATAGAATGAATAATGTTCTTATAGACTTAAACCAATGGAAAAAAGTTAAAAAATAGTAGATATGACATTGCCTCGATAAGTTAATTTATAACATTATTATTTTTACTTACCATGTTAATATCGAGTTTAATTTTACACTGTAAATATCGTTAATAAAACTAATATAGCATCACTATGACTAACTAGGTGCTAATCCTAATACGGTAATAGAAATAAAATAATCACATTCTGCACATGATTTATAATATCAGTAACGCTTTCGTTATATTATTATAACTTAATTTGTTCTAATTTAATTTTGAAGTTATGAATACATTACTAATACTACAATACGCTTTATATGATAATGCGTAATTTATAAACTTAATATCAGATCTTTTAAAAAAGATCATCATTGATATCTATGGTATTATAATCAACAACAACCATATTTCAACATCTTGTTCTTTTTATCTATAACAAAACATTCATCATGATATTATACATCAGTGATGGTCTATAAGATCGCTCTACTTCGAAAGTACTTACTATATGATGTTAAAAACTTTTAACACAATAGTCTAAAAACATAAATTAGTTATTATTAGCTGCTGAGATCAACCTAATTTGATATAAAAGCATAGTGCTAATTAATTTTATTATCATTAACCGATTGTTGTATCTGTAAAAAGATTCAGAACGCAGAGATTATAATTAGTTATTTATTGTTATGAAAGTAGATATTATACTAGACTTTCTAAGTATAAAGTGTTATTAATATAATCCTAAAATTTTTATTCTGGAAAAACTGATTTATGTCAGATTATACTTACCAATCGAGTATATTTTAAAGTATTATTATTATTTTGATCACCTTTTATAAACCTGTTAGGCAGCTACTATAAAACAGTAAATTATAACGAAAATATTTGCTTACAGTTATTACTAAACAAATCACAATAATATTGCTCATTACTTTATGAAAGTAGTACAGTTTATTTTTTAACTTGTAATAGAAAATTAATTAAAATATAAATTCTTCATTGTCATAGTGTTTGATGTTACTGATTATATATTAATATATTATTTTACATTGATTAGCATAATAATCAGAGTCGATTTCAGTAAATATAATTGTTTATATACATCGGATATAAATTTCAACAATGTATCTTACTTTTATTAGTTTTAACGAAAAATTTGAGTATACTTATAAAGTACTAAGTAACTGGATCTTATTTATTCTACTTGATTAATTTTTATAAAGTTTTATTTATTTATTTTTATCTTAAGCATGATATCTAGCCTTCTGCTAGATTAAACTTTAATTTTTTGGATTTTTAATAGAAATTATGTTAACTATCAATGCGAAAATCCGTAAAGATCAGGGAAAAAGCGCAAATCGCCGACTGCGTCTTGCAAATAAATTTCCGGCTATCGTATATGGTGGCACCGAAGAAATTCCAATTTCTATTGAGTTGGATCAGGATATCATTTTGAATACCCAAGAAAAAAAGGGTTTTTACACTGATATTTTAGCTCTGGTAATTAATGGCAAAGAAAGAAAAGTAAAGGTAAAAGCAATACAACGTCATCCTTTCAAGCCAAAACTGATCCATATCGATTTTTTTCGAGTCTAATAATGTAATATAGAACAGAATAGTGTACCTTATAATTTTATTATACGAATCTTAAATCTATCATCCATTTAATAGGCAAATTTTATTAATGTAATTATATTTTATAAATTATCTGTGCATATTTAATTATTTTAGTAGTTCTTATATTTTTGATATGTAAAATCAGTATAGTATTAATATCGCTTTTCGGCACTAAATAAGAAAAAAAGTAAAACACTTATACTACCAACTCTATAGTATTTGCTCATTATGCTCAATTTTTAATATAAAGAATCACTAAATTATATACTTCAGTATACTACTATTTTAGTAATACTTCTTACTTGAAATTACAGAAATTGTGCAATTTTAATCACTGTAATATTAGCAAACATACACTGTTTTTAGCAAACTATGGTCTGCTAATGCTTAATTTTTTAATCCTTAATTAGCTCAGTAATAAAATTAAAAGAAAAGTATTAGAATATTCACTTAAATTAAGCAACGATTTAAACTTAAATTATACTATATAATAATAAAATTGACTAGCGTATCTCATATTTTAAGTACTTATTAAAAATATAACACATATTTTTAATATTACAGTGCTAATAATTTCTATAGCGTTTACATTTCTATATTAAGAGGATCTTGGTTATGCAAAAATATTTAATGCTGTTATAAACTCTGAATAAATAGAGGGATTACATTAGGTTTGTTTTCTTTTGATAGTTTTAGATATACTAGGTGATAGTAGTTGATTTTTAGGTTATTAAAGTCTATTAAAAAATAAATATATAAACTATTATGTAATAATAGCAATTACTATTACTTTAATATTAAAGAACTAAAAAACTAAAATCAAAGTAATTATTCGAATTAACTATTGCATTCATAGGAAGAATAGGTAACATAAATATCTATAAATTTCGGCATGTAGCGCAGTTTGGTAGCGCACCGTCACGGGGTGTCGGGGGTCGGAGGTTCGAATCCTCTCATGCCGATTGAATTCATACTTTATTTAACTTAGTATATGATTTGCTATTTAAAAATAATTTAATATAGCAAATAGATATTAAAGTATCATAAATTATTATAAGATTACTATCTTATAATAAAGTCTAAAGTAAAATTATTATTTTTACTAGGAAACAGAACAGGAAATATAAAAAGTTAATCAGGATTTAATCCAATAAAATAATTGCAAACTAATTCAAGTGAAGTATCTTTCAAGGAAAAATTCAGAAAAATGATATTTTCATTAATTATTTTATATTAATAAGATATCTTCTCTTTTAAAGGGAAGATAGAGCAAATAAAAAATTAATCTTCCATAACGATTAGCTGTTCTTTTCTTACGCTAAGCGAAGTAGTATATTATACTTCAACTATTAATTTAAATCTCTAATAATTATTGAAAATAATGATATTCTATTTAAATAGATATATTAGAACATGTAAGTCATACCCATCGCTAAAATATTTTCTGTAGAAATATGTATATCACGAGTGAAATTATTCTTAGGAAGAAGATTAATTCGATAATCAACAAATGTCATCATGTTCTTGTTCTTTTTAAATGTATAACTAGCGCCTAAATCAAGGTATTTCTTGATAGTTTGACGTTGTCCTTGACAATCGCTATCAATACGCGATTGTAGATAGCCGATAGAAGGACGTAGCATGCTAAAATCAAGGGAATATTGTGCGACTAATTCAATATTTTTAGTTTTGTCAGAAAAATTCTGTTTTGTTTTTGGTGAGGAATGACCATAGGGTGTCATATTGCGAGTTTCACTGTATAGTGCTGCTAAATAAAGGTTGTTTGCGTCATATTTTAAACCTAAAGAATAAGCTTCAGCTATTTTGTTCTTATTGTACGTACTGTGATTTGAGATACGCTGAGCCAAAGTTCGCTTACTGTTAGTATAAGCAACACCGGTAGAAACACCGTTACCTAATTTATAAGTTACTGATAGACCATAGCCATCACCGTTTGCTTCATTTAATCCGCGGCTAATTTTTTTCTCTTTGTTATCATTTTTACCTTGATATTGTAAAGCAAAGTTCAGACCATCGATATTGCCAAAGAAATTGGTATTACGATAAGTAAAAACACTATTAGCGCGTCCTGTCATAAAGTTATCGGTGATACTAGTATCACCGCCGAATCCTGACATTATATTAGTCCAAGCACCAATATCATATAGCACTCCATAATTACGGCCATAATCAATACTACCAGTATCAGCAAATTTAATACCAGCGAAACCAAGGCGAGTAAAGTTACTTTTTGAGTATTCGCTTTCAGCTTGGCTCAATCCAACTTCTTGCTCAAAGGTAGCAAAACCGGTAATTTTTTCATTAAGCTGAGCTTCTCCATTGAAACCATAATGAATAAAAGAACGATCACCATTTTTTACATTATCTCTAGAGATATAACGCATACCGTTAAGTCTACCAAACAGATCTAGTTTATTTCCATTTTTATTATAAACTTCAACTGCTCCAGCACTGCTAACCATCACCATAACCGAAACAAGTATAGAAAGATACTTTAGTTTCATTTTGAAACCCTCTATATTTATTATATTATTTTCAATAATGATTTGATATCCGGAAAGGCTAAAATAAAAATAAGCATTCAACAGATCTTAATATCACTAATAAATCAGATATTGAGTTAATATCAGAATCATACTTAATATATTTTTACCTTTCAAGCTATTGCGTGGTAATAATGCAAGAAAGGCATGCATCATAATTATTTAAATAATTATATAATAATAATTTTATTAAAAGACTAATTGATAGTATCAATGATAAATAAAAACTATTAAAAAATAGTAAAATAATTTTTTAGAAATCTTCTATAAAAATCCCAATAAAATTTGTTTATGATATGAAGGTTTCCTATCTATATATACCATGCATCACTATTTTTTTAGGAAAAATATAAAAGATATTAAACAATAAAATAACAAAAAAATACTAATTAAATAAAAACTAAAAAATAAAATCTTATTTAAAATAAGAGTGCACAACATAATAAATATTATAAACGATTTCTTTTTTTATTTTTTAAAGATCATCTTATTTTTAATATTTAGTATAAGATTCAATCTTTTTCTTATCTTATTTTTCTATTTCTTCATATCATTTTTTCCCTAATATACCAATAAAAGTAAACATATAAAATAGACTGTTGATTATATTAATATTTTGTAGTCTCTGTTATACTAACTATTGTATTATAATCTCTTTATAGATCTCTATTAAGTTTTTGTTTCAAAATCTAAAAGGTAATTACATTTTAGGTATCTAATACGTTGTTATATATAAATGATAGTTTGAATTTTAAATTCTAAACAAATCAATAGCACTTTGTATATCTTAAAAACATAATTATCTATTATAATTTATACAAAAGATAGTAGCTATGGTATACATTGCTACTTTATCGAAAGTCAGACTGATTATTAGAGGGAAAATTTATCTAATAAGTTATTACTATTGAAGCCAAGTATTTGTTAAAATCTATATCTTTTACTAAAATACCGTATTAAATAGTGCTATCAAGGTATAGTAATATAAATAATTTCAAATCATACAGTAGTTCTTTTTAAGAAAATTAAAATTTATATAAAACATTTAATAGCAGTACTAAAATTAACAATTTTTTATAAAACTACTAGTATTGCTAGTGCTGTAAAAATCTCTTATCTCTCTAATTTAAGAAGTGAAAAAATAAAAAAGATAACAACACGCTGAAATCAAAAAACTTATGCTCTGTTTGAATTTTGAGTATCATTCCTATTTATTTCTATCATCGATATTTTTATCTTTATTATCAAGAATTTTCGTCTATCTTATCAGCGTTGTTTACTACTAAATCTAAATTATCGTTATTTATCGGTTCAACGAGACGTTGCAACCCTACTACATTCTCATTATGTGCAGTTCGGATCAGTGTAACACCCTGTGTGTTACGGCCAACAATACTTACTTCAGAGACTCGTGTGCGAACTAGCGTACCGGCATCTGTTATCATCATAATTTGATCGTAATCACCTACCTGTACAGCTCCGATAACTTTACCATTACGTTCGTTTATTTTAATAGAAATAACCCCATGGGTAGCACGAGACTTTGTTGGATATTCTACTTGCGCAGTACGTTTTCCATAACCATGTTGTGTCACTGTTAGTATCGGTTTTTCTCCACGTGGAACAATAAGAGATACTACTCGATCGCCTTCGATTAGATTGATACCGCGCACACCTGTTGCGGTTCGTCCCATTCTGCGAACCTGTTTTTCTGAAAAACGTACAACTTTACCATAAGCAGAAAACAACATAATCTCATTACTGCCATCGGTCAAATCTACACCAATCAGTTCGTCACCATCATTAAGATTAACGACAATGATACCAGTACTACGTGGACGGTTAAACTCAATAAGAGACGTTTTTTTCACAGTACCACTAGCAGTTGCCATAAAGACGTAGCTTCTTTCTTCATACTTATGTACTGGTAAAATTGCAGTAATGCGTTCATTTGATTCAAGTGGTAATAAGTTGACTATTGGTCGTCCACGAGAAACTCGACTAGCTTCTGGCAAATGATAGACCTTCATCCAATACATTCTTCCTCGATTAGAAAATAGTAAGATAGTATCATGAGTATTTGCTACTAGTAATCTTTCTATAAAATCTTCTTCTTTAATACTAGCTGCTGACTTTCCTTTACCTCCGCGACGCTGAGCTTCATAATCAGTTAATGGCTGATATTTTACATATCCTTGATGAGATAAAGTCACAACAATATCTTCTTGATTAATCATATCTTCAATATTAATATCTGAGATATTAGCAGTAATCTCGGTTCGACGTAGATCATTGTATTGCTCCTTTATTGTTACTAGTTCTTTATGAATTACCCTCATCAAGTGGTTTGGTTTCTTTAGAATATGAGTAAGCTCTGCTATTTTTATAAGAAGTTCTTTATATTCATCTATTAGTTTTTCATGCTCCAGACTAGTCAATTTTTGAAGGCGCAAATCTAAAATCGCCTGAGCTTGTTGTTCAGTCATATAATATCTACCATTATGAATGCCGTATTTTAATTCTAACCATGCCGGCTGTGCTGTATTATCACTGGCTTTTTTCAGTATATCTGAGATTGTATCTATCGTCCATGAAGATGCAATAAGATTAGCCTTTGCTTTTACTGGCGTTGACGACTGTTGAATTAGTTCAATAATTGGCTTGATATTCACTAAAGCTACTGAAAGCGCTTCTAGAATGTGCGCGCGCTCACGAGCTTTGCATAATTCAAAAATTGTACGACGGGTCACTACTTCACGGCGATGACAAATAAAAGCAGATAAAATATCCTTAAGTGAAAGGACTTTCGGCTGTCCCTGATGCAGTGCTACCATATTAATACAAAACGATACTTGAAGTTGAGTTAAGGAATAGAGGTTATTGAGTACTACTCCCCCTACAGCATCACTTTTTATCTCAATAACAATACGCATACCGTCTTTATCGGATTCATCACGTAGACCACTAATACCTTCAATACGTTTTTCTTTTACTAGTTCGGCAATTTTCTCAATCAGACGTGCTTTATTTACCTGGTATGGAATTTCATACACAATGATACTTTCTCGATTAGACTTGCTATTAGTTTCTATCTCAGCTCGTGCACGAAGATAGATTTTGCCACGTCCAGTGCGATAGGCTTCTTTTATACCTTGTTGACTATTAATAATAATAGCAGCAGTTGGAAAATCAGGCCCTGGAATATATTCCATTAAACCTTCAACGCTGATGTTCTTGTTATCAATATAAGCTAAGCAGCCATCAATAACTTCTGAAAGATTATGAGGAGGTATATTAGTAGCCATTCCAACTGCGATACCGGAAGAACCATTGATTAATAGGTTTGGAATTCTAGTCGGTAAGACATCAGGAATTCGCTCAGTACCATCATAATTAGGTACATAATCGACAGTTTCTTTTTCTAGATCTGCTAGTAATTCGTGGGCAATTTTAACCATACGTACTTCGGTGTAACGCATTGCTGCAGCAGAATCGCCATCAACAGAACCAAAGTTACCTTGACCATCTACTAGCATATAACGTAACGAAAACGGTTGTGCCATGCGTACGATAGTATCGTATACTGCAGTATCCCCATGGGGGTGATATTTACCGATAACATCACCAACAATGCGTGCTGATTTTTTATAAGGCTTATTCCAGTCATTACCAAGTACACTCATTGCGAATAGTACACGACGATGAACAGGCTTAAGCCCATCACGTACATCTGGTAATGCACGTCCAACAATGACAGACATGGCGTAATCTAGATAAGAACGTTTTAGTTCTTCTTCGATATTAACTACTGTAATTTCTCTGGCAAGACTACTCATGGAGCTACTATCCTCTACTAAATAAAGCTTTACAGAGATTTAAAAAACCTTTTTTAATTATATCATATTTTATTAATGATAAATGTACTTCAACTTTTTAAAAGTGAAATGAATTATGCTTTGTTTGCAAAAATGTCTTGAATGTTAACGATACTATAAATTTTTACTTTTTTTGAGAAAAGTAGCTTTTATAAAAGCATAGTTATACATATATTTAGCTTTTAATTAATAAAACTCTTCAGTAACTATTAAAGTGAAAAAAATAAATAGAGAAACTGATTTTAATTTGCTAGAAAAGAATTAATTATCACGAAATCATTAATTTAATACTATTTCATCTGTTAGTATGATCTTAAATAAAAGTTCAACTCATTTTGCTTGAATTGTATTCGTAATACATTATAACGGATTTTTGGTAAATACATAATAAATGCGGGTTGATAAAGTAGCTCTTTATCAGAAAATAGTACAAAAAAGAAATAATTTTTACCAGAAAAGGTGTAAGTGAAAACTATGTCTTATCTCTCATTTTAACACATTCAAAAGTAGCATACTACTAGGGTAGTAGTAACAGATTATTAAAGAAAAAAAATCTAATATGTATCTCAGTACTTGAGATGTCATAATTTATATAAAATACTAGAACTTATATTAGATTAAGAGTTAATTTTTCTAGTTTATACTCATTAGGCAAAATTTAACGAAGAAATATTTTTATCAATATCAAATTGTAACTCAATAACCTAGCTGTTAATTATTATTAGTTATGGATTTATGCTAAATATAGTATCATAAAGATGTATAATATTACGAAATTTGCTAATTACCTAAATTAATAAGATAATTAGTTATACTTTACTGTGCTAGTAATATACTATCGAACTAGATTACAATTTGTTGATAAATTATTTTTATTCTAACATTAATATTAGTGTTAATTATATTGCAAATTTAGAGTCACGCGTAATATTGATCACTGATATGATCACGCTAGTAACGATTACTGTTATTAGCACTTAATTTTGCTATTTTATACCTGTTATTACAACAGCTATAATCTTTTATTAAAAACTAATATTCTATTTTTTACTCTACATTTATGCCATTTTATTCACATCCTAATTATTAATACATTTAATTTTTCAGTAAGTAATGAGCATATTGCTTTAAAAATTTTGTTCTTCTTCAATTAACAAAAAAAGCATAAACACAATAACGTATTACTCATTTAATTTTTATTTTTATAAATAAATAACTAAAAAGTAAACAAGTTACTCATTTGCATTATGCAAGTTTTATTATTATATTCTATTTATAAAAATCGTATGGTTAGTTTAGTCGCTAAAACTTTGTAATTATATATTTCAATTATTTAGTATAAGAAATATAACAAACACGTGCTTACCGATTATATTAATAAAGAATTTTAAAAGATAATGATTGATCGATTATTAAGATGATATAAATTTTTTATTACGCTGTCGTCAGCTAATTACAAGGTAAGAATCCGACATGAAACCGAATTACTGGAAAATTTACGAGAGTACTAAATTTTATATGCTAGTTTTAGTTTGTATGTTTTTTGATTTTTCATGAAAATGCATATAGATTATAATTAAGAGGTTTATATTACTATCTCGACATTTAAGATATTACTATCTATTATTACTATCTATAGTAAATAGTAATATGATGATAGTCATAATTCTAATTAATTTTACATTTAACACTATTACAAAATATATATTTTCAATATCCTATGATAGGAATCAATACTACTTGAATTCACGAGATCTAGAGTTCAATTTTCGATAGTGAAGATTTTCATATTAAATATATTTGTTCTATAAACATCTCTAAACCATAATTAAATCTATGATCCATAGCCTAGGTATATAGCGGCGTAAAATATTATTCTATCTTATGCAGTCAGTACACAGTAGTAGAAAAATATTTTTCTGCTAAAAATTGTAGAATAAAATCAATCGAGTAAGAAACATGATTACATGTATACGTCTTAATTAGGTAATGTATTAAAACTTTGTTAATGAAAGAGCATAATTCTGTTTAATCTTACCCATGATATGCCTAGGATTTGTGATATTTTATATATAATTAGAATAAATTCGAAAAATTTTATATCCTATATAAGTAGGATAGTAATATTTATCAACGATGTATTAAGTTAGTGAAGCTATTCTTATTGATAATGTAGAAGCATGTTTTAATTAGTTTTATTTATGTTTAAATATTAATTATTTAATATCTATAATCCATTTGATCTAACAATAATGCTGATTTATCAATCCAACTTGTGTCAAGAAATTATTCCACTTACTAAAAATTAGTCGATATAAATGATGACAATAGTAAGATTATCTTATATATCTTATCAGTTTTTTAACTTCGAAAGTTTATAACTTAGATAATATAAACAAATAACAATACTTGCAGTATTTATGCTTAATGTCTTATATAGGTTATTAAGATTATTTGATTTTAAATGCTAAATTCAGTGATATTAACTGTTATATATTTGGTATTAGTATAATTAATTTTTGTGTATTATTTAACAAAACATAGTATATATCACTCTAATATAGTAGTAAGTTAATAATTTTTATTTATTGCACACTTTAAATTATTCAATAAAAATTTTATTAAATTTTTTAAAGTACTCTTAAAAAGAGTACATAGAAAAATCATACGATAGAATATAATTAATACTAATTGTAAAATATAATGATTTCTAGTAAAATTAGAACATCTATTTTAAATAATAAATTTGACTATTATTAATTGATTTATTTTATTTTAAAAAATATGAAAATTTATTTATTACAAATAAAACTATTTATATTACTTAAATAATATTACTTGATCTTATTTATATTTTATAATATTAAATTAATTAAAAATAAATTAATAAAATTAAAAACTATTTATTAAAAAATTTATAATATAAACTGCTAGCTTAAAAAGCTTAATATAATAAGATTTTTTAAAACTAACTATTTATATTAAAAGTAGAAATAAAATAGAACTATCAAAAAATAAATATATTATCTTTATTTGCAATAGAAATTAGATTAAACAAAGTGTAAAAAATAACAAGATATTTAGATTTTAAAAAAATAAAATGAATAAATAAAATTCTAATTAAATAGATAAAGCAAAGTAAAACAGTAGCATATAAAGTAAGATAATGTAAAGATAAATAAAAATTTAAAAAAATCAGCTATACATATACATCTAAATACATCATTGTCTTTTTACTGACTACTGGTAATTATTTTAAGGTAATTATAAGGCAAATAAAGATATATAGAATATTTTGATAGTATTACCAGCGATAAGTGAAAAAATTAACTATCCTGTATAGTCATTTTTAGTATAATTATTGCCAATAAAACAAACAATAATATTATTAGTTTTATAATAGAACATAACAGATAAAATATTTGATATTCTCATATAAGTACTATGATAAACATACATACTATTTATAAAAAATTTAAAATAGAGAATAACTAAAAATACTTATTAGTATCAGTTATTAGTAATATTAGTTTCATCGAAATATCGTCATATAACCCCTAATTAATGAAGCATACTAAAGTTTTGATATAAGTATTCAATATAGTAGCTATTTATATTTTTATTTAGTTTCTAATTGATTAAAGAGAATGAAGCACATTTTAATTTAATGAATTCGTTAAATTAAATTAATCTAGAATAGTATTACTACGTATACCAAAAAATTAAAATATTCATTTTTTAAAGTTTTATTAAGTTTCTAAAGTATTTAGAAGATAATATTTATTATTAACTAGCTAATGAATGATACAGCACGTATCACTACTAACTAATTTTTATTAAAAAGCTGATAATAGCGAAATTAGCTGCTATTAATAAAAACTGTTAGGTCCCATAGGTAAATGGTGATATTATAGTAGCTATAACAGTGGTTATCTTTAATGGAAAAAGATATTAGTAACTTCTAGTACTAATTAATCTAGAAATGAAGTTTCATAAAAACTTTCTATAAACTATTTTGTTAACTCCAGAAACAGTTAAATTGCACTAACTGCACTAACATATATAGTGATTCTAACATAATCAAAGGTAATTATAATAACTATTATTTATACTAACTCAGTAGGAAATAAAAGTATCATATTCACTGTAGTATAAAACACACTCTCAAATTAGCTAGATATAAATAGTTAAAAGTCTGCTTGCTAGTAGAATACAGAAATATCATATAGCAAAATATGCTAACTATCATTCTAAAAATATTAAGCATGGTAGCATCATGACATCTGCTTTATTTTGAAATTTATTAAAAAGAAAAAATTAGCTAGACAATATCTATTATAAAATTATCTTCATAATTACCATCGGAATAAGCATATTACTATATGATAAATTTAAAAATAGAAAAATAGACTTATACAAATATAATCTCTACTAAGTTCGAAAATAAAACTTTTATTTTCGCATATTTAGAATTTATATTCTATGTATTCACTAATAATCACCTTTCGGTGTCTACCTTTATGCTAAAAGGTATTAAACTTTCAGCGATATACTACTAAAAATAGAGATTTACTAACTAGTAAAACATTTTTCTATTAAGAATTACTATATATAAAGTCTATATTTAACTAAAAGATATTAAGATAATTTTACAGCAAAATTAATTAGTATAGTACTGGAAATATTATATAAATATTTCTTTATGTTTATCTATGAATGATATTATTCCCTTTTAAATAGAGAAAATATCATCAGATATAATAGCATTATTATATTCACTTAAATATTGGAGTAAATTTCTATTAGCAGTGCTGAATTTATCCTATTTATATTGCTTATAGTTAAATAATTAATGAATAACAAAATACCTAAAAAACAGTACTGTATTATCTCTATCAGGCATTAATTTATTTTAAGCTTTAAGCTATCTCTAAAAATTAATTAAGATTAAGCAATACAATTTCACTGACCTGAAATATATCTCTGCTTTATTTATGCTACTAGTCACTTCTAGATTAGAAATAAATAGTATCTCGCTACAATTTAGAATACTAAAAAATCTTCAACATCAATAAATAACATGATGATATATAAAAATTGTTGAATTTGTAGTAAATAAATCTAATCAGAAAACTATCGGCCTAGATTATTAAAAGTTTTCTAAAAATGATTAATGCGATATTCATAATCATACTGTAATAGATATAACAATATATCGCTATATCGCTATATCGCTTAACGTATAAGTGTTATCTAACACAATAAATGCAATCAAGACCGAAATAGCCATATTGAAAATAACCACATTATCCTGAATTAAGATAAATGCCATTAAAGTATTACAAAACTAACATTATATTCAAATAATCGAATTCATAATTCAATAACAATATCGGTATTGCTATTAACAATAGCATCAAAAAATTAATCTTTTTTGTTAAAATTTTGCTCTAAGTACACAAATGATTTAAAAAATAATATATGCAGCTCAATATTATTATATTTCTATGCTAGGTAGTCATTACCAAAAACGTAACACAGATACGTATTAGCTAAACAACAACTTGAAATAGCATAATTTCTATCTTAACTACAGTTTACAGAAAAACTTGTTTTTAAATAATTAGTAGTGTTAACTCTATAAATTTATCTAAATACATAAAAGCATAAGCAATTGAAAGAAAATTAGCGATAATAATCACTCAAAGTACTAAGGTAGTTTTAGATATGATAGATAATTGAGCTCACTCAATAGCCCGTTAGTACTTCAAACAACACAGTTAATTTAAATTTTCTAACTTTAGAATACTTTAACACATATTCATGTTTAATGATCTGTTTATTTTATAAAATATAAAACAGTAAGAAAAGTAATAGTTTATTTTGCATATTAAAAATTTAATATTTTTACTTCTAGCAGATTATGACAAGATATATAATTTAGGGTAATTCATAACTAGAATTAATTTATCAAACAGTTTGAAAGCACCTTTAATAAGGTTAGCGAATATCTGATATATAATATTCATTTAAGCGATAATAAAATATAATTACTTAATTAATCTTTTTCTACACTTTTATTACACATTATAAAACTGGGTTAGCAAAGAAGAGTAATGATTTGTTTAAGTCTTAATTAAAATATTTCAATATATGAATTAATAAGTTTTAGTAAAATATATCATTTACTTACCATCAAAGTAAGCTGTTATATAAGATAAGTTTTCAGGATTAAAAAATTAATATCAATAGTACAAAGCAGATAAAGAAATAGGATAACGCAATTAATATTAGATAAAATCTATAACAAACTTTTATAATCTTATCCGAGTAAGAATATTTTGTATTAACCTTCTGAATAGAAATATAACGTTTGCGTAATTAATAAAACTGCATAAAAGAGCAATTAAAAATTTCGTATAAATCTACTATATATTTTATAATCATTAAATATATTTTGTCTTTAACGCACTTTTCATTGTCTTGATTATATATATTATAACACTATGGGGTTGCTTATGTACTGTCACCTATATTCTATTTTACTATAATAACTAAAGAGCATAAATCACCTAAAATTAATAGTTATAGTTACATAAGTGTATTACTAATATCATAATTATTCAATTTCTGTATTCATTACAGTAATAATATGTTATTGACGTAATGTGCTATTATGTATTCTTTTTGACAAATTATTAACTATGTATAATAAGTAGGTACTTACATGTCGAATAAGTTAATACTTGTTCTTAATTGTGGTAGTTCATCTTTAAAATTCGCCATTATAGATGGCGTTAAAGGTAAAGAGTATATCTCTGGTCTTGCTGAATGCTTTTATTTACCAGAAACACGTATCAAATGGAAAATAGAAGGTAAAAAGCAAGAAGCAATGTTAAGTAGTGGTAGTTCACACTGTGAAGCACTGCACTTCATTGTTAATACAGTTTTTGCACAAAGACCGGAACTATTAACACAATTAACTGCTATAGGACACCGCATCGTACATGGCGGTGAGCGCTTTACACAGTCTACTATTATTGATGATCATGTAATTAAAGGTATTCAGGATTCTATCCCATTTGCACCGCTGCATAATCCCGCTCATCTTATCGGTATTCGTGAAGCATTGAAAGAATTCCCGCAGCTAGCGAAAAAAAATGTAGCAGTTTTTGATACCGCTTTTCATCAAACAATGCCAGAAGAATCATATCTTTATGCTCTTCCTTATTCTTTATATAAAGACCATGCTATTCGCCGTTACGGCGCACACGGTACCAGTCATTATTATGTTAGCCGTGAAGCGGCAAAAATTCTTGATAAACCGCTTAATCAGCTTAATGTCATTACTTGCCATTTAGGTAATGGTAGTTCTGTTGCCGCTATACGAAATGGTCAATGTGTAGATACCTCTATGGGAATGACACCGTTGGAAGGTCTTGTTATGGGTACTCGCAGTGGTGATATTGATCCAGCTGTTATTTTTTATTTGCATGATGTTTTAGGTATGTTTGTCTCCCAAATTAATATATTGTTGACAAAAGAATCTGGTCTTTTAGGCCTAAGTGGTGTAACTAGCGATTGTCGCTATATCGAAGATCATTATCATGAAAAATCCGATGCTCGACGTGCTATGAATGTATATTGCCATCGCCTAGCTAAATATATTGGTTCTTATAGCGCATTAATGGAAGGTCGTCTGGACGCGGTGATTTTTACTGGTGGTATCGGAGAAAATGCTGCTATGGTACGCGAACTTTCATTAAAAAAATTAACTTTGCTAGGTTTTGAGGTAGATCATGAACGTAATTTAGCTGCTCGTTTTGGCTGTGGTGGAGTGATAACCACTAATGCTAGCCGCCCAGCTATTGTAATTTCAACCAATGAGGAGTTGGTCATCGCTCAGGATACTGCACGTCTTACAGCGTAATGCTTTCCCTACTCGATAGCTTTTTCCGATTGGGTTTTTTGACTAACAAGAAAATATTGAAAGAGGTTTAACCTTGTCCCGTACAATCATGTTAATCCCTTCCGGTACTAATATTGGTTTGACTAGCGTCAGCCTTGGTATTATCCATGCCTTTAAGAAAAAAGGTATAAGCTTTAGTGTGTTTAAACCTATTACTCAATCTCAATATAATAAAAATACTCTTAGTAGTTTTATTACTCCTTTTGTTGAACCGCTATCTATAAACTATGTTGAATCATTACTTACCTCTAATCAGAAAAACGTGTTGATGGAAGAAATTATCTCTCGATATTATACTAATACTAAAAAGGTAGAAGTAGTTCTAGTAGAAGGCCTATTTTTTACTTATAAACATCAATTCGCTACTGCATTAAATTATGAAATAGCCCAAATGCTCAATGCAGAGATTATTTTTGTATTATCGCTAGGTAGCGATTCATATGAGCAGTTGATAAAACGTATTAACTTAATGTGCTTTAGCTTTGGTAGCAAAAAAAATAAAAATATTACCGGTGTCATTATTAATAAATTAAACGAACCAGTGGATGAAAAAGGTTTTACTTACCACAGTTTATTAAAGATTTTTGATGATAACAATAAGAGTAGTTTTGCTAATATCGATACAAATCTTTTATTTGAAAAAAGCCCATTACCAGTTCTAGGTTGCATTCCCTGGAATAGCGATCTTATTGCTACGCGCGCTATCGATATAGCACGCCATCTTAGCGCAAAAATTATCAATGAAGGAGAAATTAAAACTCGTCGTATAACGTCTATTATATTTTGTTCAAAAAATCTGCCGAATATTTTGGATTATTTTCGTCCTGGATCATTATTAGTCATCTCTGCTAATCGCTTAGATGTACTTTTTTCTGCTTACCTTGCAGCAATAAACAATATAAAAATCAGTGCAATATTACTAACTAATAATTATGAAATCGATCCACGTACTAAAAAATTATGCAAACGCATTTTCCAAACTGGCTTGCCGATATTTACTGTAAAATTCAATACTCAGAAAACTTTAATTAACCTACAAAATTTTAATTTGAAAATACCGGCTGATGATCATAACCGGATAGAAAAATTGAAAGATCATATTGCAAGTCATATTAATCATACCTGGCTTGAATCACTACTAGTTAGCCAAGAACGTTTTTATCGCCTATCACCACCAGAGTTCCGTTATCAGCTAACTGAACTGGCACGTCGAGCTAATAAACGTATTGTTTTGCCAGAGGGTGATGAACCACGTACTATAAAAGCAGCGTCTATCTGCGCTGATAGGAGTATTGCTCATTGTATTTTGCTTGGTAATCCTGATGAAATTCGACGTGTCGCTATGGTACAGGGTGTCATACTTAGAGATGGTATCGAAGTTATAGATCCGAAAGTGGTTCGGGAGAGGTATGTCGCTCGTCTAATTGAACTTCGAAAGAGCAAAGGTATGACTGAAGTGGTAGCCCGCGAACAACTAAAAGATAATGTAGTTCTTGGTACGTTGATGTTAGAGAAGGACGAAGTAGATGGGCTAGTATCAGGTGCAGTACATACCACTGCCAATACTATTCGTACGCCACTACAAATTATTAAAACTAAGCCAGGTAATTCTTTGGTATCCTCAGTATTCTTTATGCTATTGCCTGAACAAGTGTTAGTATACGGCGATTGCGCTATTAATCCAGATCCGAGTTCAGAGCAACTAGCAGAAATTGCTATCCAATCAGCTGATTCTGCTGCTACCTTCGGTATTGAACCGCGCGTAGCAATGATTTCGTACTCAACAGGTAACTCTGGTGCTGGTAGAGATGTCGAAAAAGTTCGTGAAGCTACTCGTTTAGCACAAAAAAAACGTCCAGATCTTCTAATTGATGGTCCATTACAGTATGATGCTGCTATTATTGCTGACGTTGCATTATCAAAAGCACCTAACTCGCTAGTAGCTGGTCAAGCGACAGTATTTATTTTTCCAGATCTGAACACTGGTAACACAACTTATAAAGCAGTACAGCGTTCAGCAAATTTAATTTCAATTGGCCCAATATTGCAAGGAATACGAAAACCAGTTAATGACCTTTCACGTGGCTCATTAGTTGATGATATAGTTTATACCGTCGCTGTAACTGCTATTCAGTCAAAACGAACAAAAAGCTAGTTTTTAAATTATTAGCATCAAAATAAGTAGATTAGCATCTATTGAATAGTATCTTTGCTTAACTCTATCATAAAAAGCTTATTGTGTTCTTTATAATATTATTCTTAACTTTTATTAGTTAGATTAAGATCGAGATTTTTTGATTGCTAACGAGATATTTTTTACATAAACGTATTATATTTTCTTATATGAAAAAATATCTTTCTTATACAAGGATATTCTCTATTATCTTCTTCATATGAAAACTATTTCAGTCTGTTAATACAGTAGTGCAATATCTTCCATTTAATATTTATTTTTTTAAAGTTATTTATTAAAGTTAAATAATTATACTAAAGTTTATATTATATTTTATATTACAGTTATATAACTTTATAAATTAAAATATTATAATATTTATTATTAGTTGATTATATATAAACTACAACTATTTTAATAAACAATTATAGTTAGCTATCATAGTTTTAAACTATATAAATATTTTCATCATTTGATAATACTTATTATATTTTCGATATAAATTTTATGCGTATTAAACAATACGTATTAATATTTATTGGCTACTGTAGAATTTTATACAAATCTTGGACATGAAATTTAATTTATAATATGCGCATATTTATTTTTGAATATGCTAGTTATTCTTCTTATTCTTCACAAAGAAAATAAGTTAGCATAACGACACAGTAAGTCTAAATAACGTAAAAACATAAAATATATTCAGAAATAAAATATTTAACATCTAGTAGATCGTGCTTACTTTTCACTATGAGAAATTGTAAGATAATGTTATATCTATGATTATTATTTAGAATATTATAAATTCTTATATCTCTAGCGAGAACTGGCGATTAAGTTAATATAATTTAATTCATAATTTTTAATTATTAGTAATATACTATTATTTATATAATATATATTATAATATAATATATATGTTAATATGTTTATATAAATAAATTTTTTTTGTACATATTAATTAATATATCTTTAACTTAATTACTACAAATTAATAGAGAAAATCCTTGTTGAAGTGTTAAGTTAAATTGATATGGTATCTAATTAATTATTTGATTAAAAACATAATTTAGTCATCAAAGAAATATTAAAATATAAGCATTGATAATAGATATCCTCTTAATAAGAGGAGTCTTATTTATTTAAAAAATCAAAAAATTATAATTGATAATCACATTAATCTATAAGATAGACACTATAAATTTATTAAATAAGTTATCATATTTTTAATAAAATAATACCTATTTTCAGTAGAAAATTTGAAAAATAATCTAGATTAATATAAAAATATTTGTTAAAAATTTATTAATTTTAGGTAGCATTAGGAGAATACTATTCTTTAAAAAATTTTTTAAAAATATTGAATATTAATCAGATTATCATCTTTAGATAAATTAATATCGAAAGGAGTGATTTATAATAGGTTCTTATTTAAGAGATTAAAAATTAATAGGTTATTATTAGATAGAAAATTTTTAAAAACACTGAATATGAAAAGTATAAAATTATATTTATTAAATATAATTCCTTTATATTTAACTAATACTGTTATAGTAAATCTGCTAATAAATTATTATCAATATTATTAATGATAAGTACAATAACTGTCATTGACATTAACAGTATATCAATAATAATTCTGTTACAGAATATCTGCTATTCGAAAAAGAAAAAAGCATGCAATGAGATTATTAAAATCATGATTGGTGACAAAATATCTCTAGATCTAGATTATTAAAGATAAAAAGATCATATAACAAACTTATGAAGTGTAATTACTAAAAATATAAAAATAATGTCAATAATAACATAATTCATCTAAATTATGGACACATCCATTAATCATTTATTTAATAAGTTATCTTGATAATTTTACATTTATTCTAAAAACATATTTACATGAGAGATATATTACTAAATTTAATAAACAATAGAAAATTAAGAATTGTACTATCTATGATAAGATAGTGTATTCCAATATACTAAGATTCTTATGGTATTAAGGAGATGTATTTTAGTTTTAATATGCGTCTAAGAAAAGAGTAATTAAATTAAAATAGTGTAATCTAATTTAAGAAAAAGTTTAACATGTCTATCTCAAGATAGAATTTTACGTTAAAATTACTTAGTTATTTAAATTTATCAATCGCATTTTGTAGTTTATTTCTAGATTTATTTGAATAAATAAAAAATAAAGTTAACCTGTTCTTACACTACTACTATTAGTAGTATCGAAAATAGCATAAATCTAATAATTAGACAACTAATATTTATATTTTACTATCAACGCCTATTTAGTAATTTTATCATCTCGATATAAAATATTTAAGTATTATAGGTGATTTTTTTATTTCTAATAAAGTGGAATTAAGTTTATTATTGCGCTAAAATTCGATAAAGGAGATATAACAAAGAAATTTATCCCAGTGGTTATTTTGCTATGTTAGAAATCATATTAAACATGATAGAAGTAAAATAATAATAGTTAAACGTGGTTTCAACGGATAAATAATTTTACAATTTATTTTTATAATATTTTCTTCTTTTCAGCTAATAACATAACTGTTGCTACAATATTGAAAGAGCCAAATACTAAAATACAATCCTCAGATTCGGCGTCTGCTATTGCCTGATACCAAGCACTTGAGACATCTATAAACTGTTTTACATTACCATCGAGGTATGCTGCTAATTGTTTAGCATTAGTGGCACGTGGTCCGTTGAGTGATGCGCAATACCAAATATCTACTTTTTCTTTCAGGCAATTAAGTATACCAGGAATATCTTTATCCGCTAGTATTCCGACTACTGCTCGGATCTTACCAGTATATGGTAATGATGGTAAGGTCCGAGCTAAATAACTAGCAGCATGCGGATTATGTGCTACATCTAAAACTATTAATGGTGATAAGCTAATACATTGAAAACGTCCAATAAGTGAAGCTTTACGTAGTCCTTGATGTATTGCTGTTTTTGTTATTGAGAATGGAAGACATGTAATAGAAGCTAGTGCTGTAGCCGCATTTTCTAATGGAATAGCCGGAATTGGTAATGCAGTAAACTCAAATAAATTATTCCACCAACACCAATGCTTCCCATCACATCGCCACCACCAATTTTGATTTAGAGCATATAATTTTGCGCCATAGTCGGCAGCAGCAGTATTAAGACTAACCTGTTGATCACATTCACCGACAACAGCTGGTTTGCCGTGACGGAAAATACCAGCTTTTTCTAGTAAAATATTGATACAATCTGATCCTAAATAATTAGTATGATCAAGACCAATAGAAGTTATTACAGCAACGTCAGAATCTACGATATTAGTTGCATCTAACCGTCCACCAAGTCCGACCTCAAGGATTACTACATCTAGTAGTGCTTGCCGGAAAAGCAGCAATGCTGCCAGCGTACCGAATTCAAAATAGCTTAACGATATATCACCACGGCCAGCCTCGATACTTGCCATTGCTTCACTATGAGCAGACTCTAATAATTCACAACCCTGAATTCGTACACGTTCAGTATAGTTCAATAAATGTGGGGAGTTATAGACACCAACACGCATACCACTTGCTAGTAAAATAGTCTCTATTAGTCGACAGGTAGTACCTTTTCCATTGGTACCACCAACAGTAATAATCCAATTAGTTGGACGAAGTAAGTTCAAATTAGTCGCTACGTAACGTATCCGTTCTAGGCCTAAATCGATGGTTTTTTCATGCATATGCTCAAGATAATAAAGCCACTCAACTAGTGATGATCTAGTTTTTGGAATAAACATATTTTTATATATCCATTCATTAATTTGTAATTAGTTATTACTAATCTATTTTTAATTACTTCAATTTATGGAAAGATTTTTATACGAATTTATAGTGCAATGCTATGTTTCTATGCTTTATTGTAATGATCCTTTTGATCTTCATTATTTATACAGTTATGGATCTTTTGGTTGCGGTTGATTGCTGAGCTTTGCTAATAATCTGGCTAGACGAAGACGCATTTCTGGACGGCGCACAATGAGATCGATAGCACCTTTCTCTAGTAGAAATTCACTGCGTTGAAAACCAATCGGTAGTTTTTCACGTACCGTTTGTTCTATTACTCGTGGACCAGCAAAACCAATCAGTGATTTTGGTTCAGCAATATTTAAATCACCTAACATTGCTAAACTAGCTGAAACTCCACCCATGGTAGGATTGGTCAAAACAGAAATATAGGGAAATCGCTTTTCTCTAAGCCGTGCTAGCGCAGCGCTGGTTTTAGCCATTTGCATTAACGACATTAATGCTTCTTGCATTCGGGCACCACCACTGGCAGAAAAACATACTAGAGGACAATTATCTGCTAGCGCTTGCTCAACTGCACGAACAAAACGTGCACCGACTACTGAGGACATTGATCCCCCAATAAAGGCGAATTCGAATGATGCTACTACGATTGGCATGCTATATAATTTTCCTTTCATCACTACCAATGCATCTTTTTCGTTGGTTGCTTTTTGTGCTTCTGTTAAGCGATCCTTATAATTTTTTGAGTCTTTAAATTTTAGGATATCTTTTGGTTCTAAATCATTACCAAGCTCAAATTCGCTTCCTTTATCTAAGAAAGTAAGTAGACGCGTACGAGCAGTCATACGCATATGGTGATCGCATTTCGGGCATACTTCTAAATTACGTTCTAGTTCTGCACGATAGAGCACTTGATTACAACTATCACACTTAGTCCATAGACCTTTAGGAATGTTTGCTCTGTGTGATGGGGTAATAGTCCGTTTATTAAGAATTCGTTCAATCCAGCTCATCAATAACCTTTCTGTATAAACCTAGTATTTACCAGTTCGCTATCTTTACTTAATTTTTGACCACGACCAAAGCCGCCTGATTTCAGAATTTCTTAAAAGGAAAACATAATAAATATTATTTATTAATATCATAGTAACAAGTAGCTTAGCAGAAAAAATTCTATGTTTTTACATTTTCTAGCTAATCGTAGCTTATTTTAACATTGTAAATTATTCAAGAAATGATTTTTATATTTCAATAGAAATTGATTAATTATAACAGAAACATAATCTCAATTATAAATTATTTATATTTTGATGCACTATTTTAGTATTAAAAATAATTAGTGTAGTTGATAATAATACTAAAATAGTCAAATCTGCTATATTTTAGAATAAAATAGTAATAATACGCATGTTTATTCTAAACAGAAAAAACTAAGATTTGAATAATTAGCGCTAAATATATCAGCATGATAATTTTATTACTGTGACGGATAAGAGAGAAACTTATAGTACTATAAAATAGCAAAAGAGAAGAAATTTTAAATTTAGATTACTAAATAGATTTTTAAAATAAAGACGTAATCAATCACATAATTGACTTAATTGCCTAGCTATTACAATTAGCACTATAATATGTACATCATGCGTATTATGCATTGTCTTACAACATTATTAATACATAAAAACATTAAGTCACTCAAAAACAAATCAAAAAAAAGATTAATAATTAATCCGAAAGAAATAATGGTCCCGGAGATAACACAGGCAGATGAAAACAAGGCGGGTAATCTACTCCTACTAAATATAATCCTCCTGCACGGGCAGTACTACCGGCCTGTTTTCGATCACGGCACGTTAATAGATCAGCTATCCAGTTTTCCGGTTTATTTCCACATCCAACTTCTAGCAGACTACCTACAATATTACGAACCATATGATGAACAAAAGCATTAGCTTTAATATCAATTATAACATAGTGTCCTTGACGCGTAATCTGAAGATGGTGTACATTTCGCCAAGAACTATGCGATTGGCATTGTACAGCCCGAAAAGATGTGAAATCATTTTCACCTAATAAACATTTACTAGCACGTGCCATTGAAGCTACATCTAGCGGATAATAATATTGTGTTAATCCTCGTCTTAATACTGCTGGACGTAGGTGATGATTATAAATAATATAACGATATCGCCTAGCAGTTGCACTAAAACGTGCATGAAAATTATCACTTAATGTTGCTACCCAGCGTACGCTAATATCATCTGGTAAGTTAGTATTAACACCAAGTGTCCAGGCTGTATGCGGTCTTCTCGATCGAGTATTAAAATGAATAACCTGTCCTGTAGCATGTACACCAGCGTCGGTACGACCAGCGCAATAAACTGTAATAGTTTCATCAGCGACTATTGAAAGTGCAAGCTCAAGACATGCTTGTATACTTATTACTTTCTGTTGACGTTGCCAGCCGTAATAAGAACTACCATCATATTCAATACCGAGCACTAGTTTCATGTTTCTATTAGATAGAACACTAAAATTGTTATAGATCAAAATTATTGTGAGATAAAAATCTCAATAAACAGAAATTAATATTTTATACTTTAAGATAACACCATGTATAGTTGTGCTTATCTTTATTAAAGATAATAATATTACAACATCAGATGTTATTTATCTTCTATTTTTTTTGAAATGCTGTATTATACTTACAGCATTAATCGATCCAATACCATAAATATTATCTTCCTATCCTACTAGCTCTATACCCTATAGCAAAGACAAGAATGAATATCAAAATAACTAGTATTAACGTTATTGAGTATTATTCTGAGAATAATCTAGCTTTAAATCCAAGTTTCTGCAATAAAGCTAAACTAATATCATCATCGGTTTCTACGCATAGAGAAGACCACTCTCTGCGATGATAATAATTTTTTCGTAAGAGATCAAATTCAGTTGGTAGTCCGGTAGTGTGACGCAATCGTGCATCATCTCTACGAACATCATAGACTAGATGTATTAATAGACGCAACATCTCTTCATCAATATTGCCATTTAGACGGATACACCTCACCGTTGGTAACGGTAACAATTCTATCAGATTTGCGCGTTCATTACTACCAATATAAGCACTGTAAGCATCAAAAATTTGTGTTGTACCACGCGCTTTTCCTTCCAGAGTATAACCAGCAATATGAGCAGTACCAATATCGATATGATCTAAGAGTGGTAATAATATTTTTGGCTCCGTCTCCCAAACGTCTAGAACAACACTTAGTGATTTACCACCCTCTAGCACTCGTAGTAGAGCTGCGTTATCCACTACCGCTCCACGGCAAGTATTGATGATAATACGACCAGCAGGTAACGCTGATAATAATGTTTCGTCTACCTGATGCCAGGTAGCATGTCGACCAATAAAAGTAAGAGGTGTATGGAATGTTAGTATATCTGCTTTAGCCACAAGTGTTTCTAAAGACTGCCAATCACCTGGAACACCAGCTTCTGCCAATGGTGGATCACATAATAAAGTAGAAACACCAAAGGCATTGAGCCGGCGTTGAAGACGACTACCAATATTCCCTACACCAATAATACCGAGAGTCTTATCGCGTAATGCAAAACCATCTCGTTGTGCTAACCATAATAATGCAGAAAAAACATACTCCACTACAGCAATTGCATTGCAACCGGGAGCTGAAGAGAAAGAAATTCCTGCTTGTGACAGCCAATCTATATCGACATGATCAGTACCAGAGGTAGCGGTACCAACAAATTTTACTCGACTTCTATTGAGCAAAGCACCGTCAATACGAGTTATCGATCGTACCATCAGAGCATCAGCTTTCAATAGTGCTGATACAGAAATTTCTCTACCCACTAAAGTCTGCACATTACCTAAACGCTTAAATAATATTTCAGCATAAGGCATGTTTTCATCTACCAAAATTTTCATATTACACACTGATAGTGTAGTGCTATAAAGACATTAAAGGAATATCCTTCCGCTTTATGCGTAATAATTTTAATTATATTATACTTTATTTTATTTTATCTTCAACAAAGTTAGATGATATTATAACTGTAGGATTTGCCTACCTTGTATGTTTAAAACATTATCTTTAAGCTTAATGCTACTGATATTAACATGGATTATGATATTGCTATCTCATGGTAGTGTAGTACATCTTAGTAAAATAATTATTTTTGCTATTTGCTTATTATAACATAAATTATCGTACTATAAAATTAGTTATGTATCTAGATGTACTGATACAAAAATTGGATATTACGAGTATCTAAATCAAATTAATCTATAATTTTCGCTAAATAAACAAAATTTGAACAACTAACTAGTTATGTTATTTTCTAAGCTATAAAAATTAGTAAAAATTTTCATTATCTTCATAAATGTCACCGAAAACTTTAAAAAAAGACAGTACCTGTTAATATGAAAAGAAATTAACTACTTAAATTATAGTGCTTAGAAAAGAATCATTTTTTACATAAATAGAATTAAAATTTAACAATTATAACTCCGATTAGTTATTGCTTATATTGACTACATGAATAATTTAATTCTAACGTAGAATTCATCCTAAAAAATTTGATTTTTTATCTAATTTCTAAAGTAGTAATAGTATAACATATCTGTACTGATGTCTATTTCACAGTTTTTCACTTCTATTAATAGGGAAATATTTATGAATAGTTAACTATGATTATTCTGCATATCCAGTAATAGCAAAACGCACTATTTCAGTACTATACTTAGTAAGCAAATTAAATTTGTTATCAAACATAGCATTATTTAATTTAATAAGTCCTAACTTGTAATAGATATAAAGATATGAACGCGCTTCTATAAATTAACATTAAAGATAGAGAAAAAACTAGTACTATTCTTTTTTGCTCTCTTCAGTTATTTTTTAGCTCTTTATAACGGTAAAAAGAACACTACTATTAATTATAATAAATATTTATTCTAATACTAGATATAATAGAAAGTTCCGGCGCTATATCCGACTAGGAAAAATAAAAATAACCAAATTTAAGATGATTTAGACATATTTACGCATTACAAGCGTTGCATTTGTACCGCCAAAACCAAAGCTATTACTCATTACAGTTGTTAATGCACGCTGAGTTGGTTTAACAATAACGTTCATACCTTCCGCTTGTGGATCAAGTTGTTCGATATTGATGCTTGGAGCAATAAATCCATGTTCTAACATTAATAATGTAAAGATAGTTTCATGTACTCCGGCAGCACCTAGTGAATGACCTGTCATTGCCTTAGTAGAAGAAAACGCTGGATGTTGATTTCCGAAGGTTTCGCGGATAGCCCATAATTCTTTGACATCACCAACCGGTGTAGAAGTTCCATGGACATTCAAGTAGTCTACTGGGGTATCTACATCTTTTAATGCCATCTTCATGCAACGGATAGCACCTTCACCAGAAGGAACTACCATTTCTGCACCATCAGAAGTCGCGCCATAACCAATAATTTCTGCATAAATATGAGCATCTCGGGCTAGGGCATGTTCCAGTTCTTCTACTACTATAATACCACCACCGCCAGCGATAACAAATCCATCACGGTTAATATCATAAGTGCGTGAAGCTTTTGTCGGTGTTTCATTATAATGAGTAGAGAGTGCACCCATTGCATCGAATTCACAGGCCATTTCCCAACATAGCTCTTCGCCGCCACCAGCGAATACTATATCTTGTTTACCGAGCTGAATCATTTCCACTACATTACCGATACAATGTGCAGAAGTTGAACAGGCAGAACTGATAGAGTAGTTGACCCCGCGGATTTTAAAAGGAGTAGCTAGACATGCTGATACGCCAGAGGCCATCGCTTTTGTAACCATATAGGGTCCCACGCCTCTTAGGCCACGAGCGCGCATACCGTCTGATCCAGCAACTTGATTACGAGGCGAGCCACCGCCAGATCCGACGATAAGTCCAGTGCGATCATTAGAAATCATATTTGGCGTTAATCTAGAGTCTGCAATTGCTTGTTCCATAGATAAAAAAGCGTAGATAGAAGCATCACTCATAAAGCGCGCTATTTTGCGATCAATTAGTCCAGTAGTATCGAGTTTTATATTACCCCAGATATGGCTTCGCATACCAGAATTTTTTAATTCTTTAGAAAAAGTAATTCCAGAGCGACCTTCTTGCAACGAGGCTAGAACTTCTTTTTGGTTGTTACCGATACTTGATACAATCCCTAGGCCAGTAATCACAGCACGTTTCATTTAATACCTCTTGTAATAATATTTACATTTTAGTTATGTATTTCAGTTTAAAAACATAAGATAAACAAGTCTGATTATAAAATTTTAGCAAAATTTTCATTAGAAAACCTGTATAGTTATAATTGTTCTATTTTCTAATATTTTAGAGTATGCACATTAGATTGTTAATTCTTTCAATATCACATGCTTTAAATAAGCGCTGCTACTAGTAGTAGCAGTTAATGATAAATGTGAAAAAATTATATTTTTATCTGGTTGGTTAAACATCAAATAAATAACAGTTAGTATAACTAAATTGTTAACGTAATATTTTTAATCTAGCTGAACATCTAATAAATACCTGCTTTCAACAACAGCGAATAGTATAGATATTAAGATAAGGTGGGTTTTTAAGGAAAAGATACGCAGTTGATCTTTTAACTACTAATCTAAAAAAAAATTACTACTAACATAATTGTTTTAGAAATCCTTTAAGATAATTTCACTATAGATTTTTGACATAATAAAAAATTAATATCAATTAAGTCTAAAGATTTTCTAGTTTGAGAATTAGAGCATCTATTTACCTATAAGTAGTTGATATAAAATTAAAAATAGATTTTATCTTACTTAAATTTAATAATTAAATTTAAGTAAGGTCATCGTATGGAAAATTATTTAATACTATTTCAAAATGCCAGTATTTCTTAATAAAATTTAATAGAAGATATAAACTTATGTCTCAATGAACTTAATCTAATGTTTTAATTACGATACAACTTAAAATAATCACTGCAGGCAATCAATTGTAAATATGTTAGCATGAAAACACCATCACCGCCTTGAGAAAATTCAATCCAATGGAATGGTACCATCGGATATTGTGCTGCTAAATTCATCATATTATTACCTACTTCGCAAATTAGTACACCATCTTCACTAAGATAGTGAGGTGCGCAGGCAAGAATACGTCGTATTAATTTAAGACCATCAATACCGGCGACTAGACCGAGTAATGGCTCAGCGTAAAATTCATCTGGCAAATCTTTCATATCTTCTTCGCTAACATATGGCGGATTAGCAATAATTACGTCATAGGCTAGCATCGGTAAGTTATGAAATAAATCTGAGCAAATTAGAGTTACCGACTTCTCAACATCATGCGCTTGTATATTACACTCTGCTACTTCTAAGACACTAGAAGAAATATCTACCGCATCTATTTTAACTTCCGGATAAGCATAAATACAGGCTACAGCAATACAGCCACTACCAGTACACATATCAAGCATATGTTTCGGTGAATGCGGTAGAAAATCTCGAAAACGTTCCCCAATTAGTTCACCAATTGGGGAACGTGGAATTAACACTCGTTCATCGACATAAAATTCAAGACCGCAAAACCAAGCCTTATTGGTCAAATAAGATACAGGGATACGTTTATTGACCCGAAGAATAACGCGCTCAAAAATACGTGCACGCTCAGTAGATGTGAGGCAAGCGCTATACATTTCTGGTGGTAAATCCAGTGGTAGAAATAAGCTTGGTAATACTAGCTTTAACGCTTCGTCCCAAGGATTATTAGTACCGTGTCCGTAATAGATCTGTGAGGCATTGAAACAACTGATAGTCCAACGCACCATATCCTGAATAGTATGCATTTCTACTATTGCTTCATCTGTAAAAATTCTATCCAAACTCAAACTATCTTCCTGCTGCTTTCTATTTTATAAATATGTACTAGTATTCCATAAAGCAATGAAAGAAACAGTAAATTTTTACCTAAAAGTTCACGATATAATATTTCACTATGAGCAATAATAAACGTTATAATAAGCAAAATTATAATAGTGACTTTTATAATAAAATAAACACAGGAATATTTTCCTATATCAGGATAAACTGTATCAATCACTTAGATTTTCTATGACAGTAATTGGATTGGTTCGATCTGCCAGAGTAGCTTATTATTACCACTAACAGTATCTATATCAATATTAGCTACAGAAGAAGTAGAAAAAATTAGAGGCTGTTCTACTTGACATAAATCTACTAATAGAGAACATATCAATGGCAGATGGGAGATAAGCAGTATTTGCTTTAATCCCTCTTTAGACAATGACTTTAAGTAGCAATTTACTATACTGGAATCTCCACTCGGTATTAATTCCGGAAGAACTTTATAACTCTCTGGCAATACTAGATACTCCTGTAAGATATTAAACGTCTGACGAGCACGCAGATAAGGACTGACTAATACAAAATTGATTTCTTTAACCTTATAGCTAAGCCAACGCGCAATTATGCTAGATTCATTACGACCACGATCGGTTAGACTTCTTTCTGAATCACTTTTAGCTTTAGAAAAAGCATTTCCATGCCGCATAATTAACACTTGCATAATGTACCATTATTTTTATATAGAACTATGTAAAGTTTATTATAGCAAATTTTTCAAATTTGAAATGTAAAAACTAATATATTCTATTTATGATAACTAAATTAAGATCATGATAGAAGAATCATTTCATCTGACGAAACACTACTCTTATAATCAAAATAACATCTTTTTTTCATATGCTAACTAAAGAGATAATATTATGTGTAATATATATGGAAATATTCGCATAAATGATATCCAATTATAAAGTATACTATGAATACGATAACTATCGAGTTATAGTAATGTATTTTCTTAATAATACTAAAATCGTTAAATTATTATTATGCAAGAAAATAATATCTTTATTATAATATATGGATGACCTAAAACATGATTAAACGATATATTTAACACCAAGCTATACAAGTATCAGTTCCTATTACAAATTTTTATAAATTATATAAGTTTAACAGTACAAATTATAGGTTTGATATGGAAAATATAGCCTTGATTTATTTCGCATTCATCAAATTAAAATTGCTTCAAATTAATTTAGAATTTGGATTTTCATATAGAGTTAACATGCTGACACTAGCTAGAAAATCACACTATTAAAATAAACGGCATATACTATAGTATGATGATTTTAAGATTTTTTAACAAAATATCTGAATTTAGCAGTTGCACACAAGTTTATGCGCTTTTCAGTAGTAATTGACCTACGAACATATTCTAAAAAGATAGCTTAGGAGTAAGTAAAATTACCATAGTTAAGGATCTATAGATAAGGATTATAAATGATATTATAATTTACTAAGAGTACTGCCGAAACCTCTCGATTTTTCTTTGGCTAATTTTGGATTTATCATCGATGCTATATTAATAAACTTTCTCATCCTGGTAAAGTCTTTAGGAAAATATAGTTAAAATGAACCATAGCTTTGTAAGATTTACATTCTCAAAAAATAATTGATCATAGTAGTGGGGCCTTCTACATTTTTAAAAAATTATTAAGCTATTTATGCTAATTTCAAAATATCATCTTGTTAGTTTATTTCTACCGGATGAATTAGATAAAGATCTAATGTTTTTTAGTTAAAGTTAAATATGCTATGTTTTAAACTTTCTATAGGATTAAAAGACATCTATCTATCTTTTTTTATAAACAGTATATCCTAAAAGGAAGATATTAACAAACGTTAAATCTGATAGAAGAAAACTTATTATAAAACCTCGTTATATGTTCTTGTTATTGTCGTTAAATAGGTTATTGATTAATCTTAACTAAAACTCTGTCATTATTAGTAATAACTCGCCATACTTTTATAAAGTAGTAATTATGATTAGATTTTACAGTGTAATCGTGAGATATTTATATTTTAATTTTTATCTAACTCCATTTAGTAATCAAATATTTATGGATATTATTAATTTGTTTACGACAAATAAAATAGGATAATAACTTACTGTTTTTCTAGTTAACATATTGATTGGTAGTTAATGCAAAGGTATCTAATAAAAATAAATATTAGAGCTTAACGTTAAAAAAGCAAGTCTAGATATTATTTTTCTAATTTTTATTGATAGTTATAAAATCTAGCACCTAGAGTAAAATTATAACACTTTTTAGAAAAAATGATTTGTATTTACTCTCAGAATTAGCATAATTATTAATTACAAAGAGTTACGTTGTTATAGGTTCTATATGCACATATACTCCAAGCTATAGTTCTAGTTGAAAACTACATAAATGATTATTATTATTTTATTTTAATAAACGAGTTTTATTTATTTATAAAAAGAAATAAATAGCTAGATTTTGCTATAATATTTTTTACAATCGACGAATTGTATATTAGATTAGCTAGATCACTGTGAAATAATTACTCATAATGATATTCAAATTCTTCTTAGCCAGCGCCTAAGAAAATAGAGAAAATTAATTAACCACCTATTCCTGATAGAAATAAGTGGTTAATTAATTTTTATATCTTATCTTACTGTACTACAAGTAAAGTAAGATTAATTCTTAGCAGAAAGAAAATATAAATAATAAATTGATTAAAGATATTTCTGTTATTTATGCACTAGTAGTATATACTGAATACTAATATTAGTATGATCTGCCGTTAGCAAAATATTTTTCTCTATAAGCAAATTTTATGGTAAAATTTATCTTATTACACGTGATACATCTGGTTAATTCTCAGTAAATACGTGTAATTAAAATTAATTTTTTACCTTATCTTGATTGAGTTTTAGATTAAATTTTTAGTAAATAAAATAAGATAATTAGTATTGACGATTTTCGATCTTATTATGTATAATAATATAATTCTATAAGACTAAGATGAGACAGTTTTAGCTTAGATTAAAGCTGCTTACCTCATGTTATTATATCACTAATATAGTTATATAGTATAAATCTAGTTATCGATACATAATAGTAAAAATAGCTAATACTAGTGTCATCGCTGCTTCTAAATCAGTTATTATCAGCCAATAAAATTGGATTTTAATTGATATAAAAAATAAGCAATACATTAATTCACATTTAGTGATGTATTCTAATTAACCTTATTTAATTAAATAACTTTATACAAAAATTATTAATTATAGTTAACATAATAAACATCTCTATTTGAGAGAAGTCTTGATAACTATTTTATTATTTTATAATATGATTTCAGTTAATAGCCTAATTTTACGCTATTAACAGCCTTTTTATTTAATTACATATAAGAACTGTTCTTGTATGTAATCTTAGTTCTCTCTTATAAGAGAGAAGAGTTCTACTTGATTAAGAATTAAGCAAAACGTTTATAGGGACTTAATTTTAAGTTTATATAATATACAACAATTAGTATGTGATACGTCTCCGTAGTTAAATGGATATAATAAGCCCCTCCTAAGGGCTAGTTACAGGTTCAATTCCTGTCGGGGATACTACTTTTCTTATTAATCTTTCTATTTTTTAATAGAAGTTAGCAAAGATAATAATACGGTATTTTTGTCTATTTTAATTTAAGTATTTTATTAGCTTTTAGTTAGTAATAGAACAAACTTCGTAGTATAATTATCTATTTTTTACCTTAAAACTGCTAAGCCAATTAAACATATTTTATCATATTTTTATAAAATATGATAAAAATCAAGAAGAGATTAGAGCTAATATACTTAGTAGCTTAATATTACATTAAGAAATTAATTTTTTTAAAAAATTATTATTATGATAATAATTTTCAATTTTTATTAGAAAAAATTAAAATTCCTTACCAAAGGCTATACTAACGAATAAAGATATGCGATTTTTTATCAATTTTATTAGTTGAATTAGCAAAATTTTACCCGAGAACTAATAATCTTCCTTTTGAGTAGCATCTACTTCAGTACTAGAAAATCATAGAATAATTTCAGTACTATCGAGTATTATTTTTATAAAGTTACTAATAAGCTAAATCAAGCTTATAAAGGTTTTGTTGATATTTAATCATACTTGTTAATTTCAATTTTGTAAACACTACTTTATAGTTCTATTAAAGACTTAAACCAGCACTTGGTAATATTTTACTAATAAAACCTGAGAGTATTATATAAAATTGCCCATTGCTATTAGTGGACTAATAATTGATAAATTACTTCTTAAGTATTATAATTTAATAGATTAAATCTAACCTACTAATAAAAAATTAATCGACTCACTAGGAATTAATTTAATTTATTGGTAATAGTGATTTGGAGCTAAGCGGGATCGAACCGCTAACCTCTTACATGCCATGCAAGTGCTCTCCCAGTTGAGCTATAGCCCCATAGTATTTATACAGTCTTTCCAGATATAAGAAATATGGTATAAATTGTAAAAAACTCTGTCAATAGCTAAATTTACTAAATAATTATAATATTAAAAATTAGTAAATTACTGTTGATCATTACTTTTCTGTGTTCTATAAGTAATAAAATCTAATGCTTTAGCAATACGTGTTAAACAACGAGATTGACCTATAGCATGCATAGTAATACCAATAGCAGGAGACTTGATAGTACCAGTAACTGCAACTCGTAATGGCATACAAACCTTACTTATACTAACTTGTAACTCTTCAGCTGTTTTTTTAATACTTTCGTGCACTATGGCTGGTGTCCAATCACTAAGCGCTGACAATTTAATACCCATAATTTTCAATGCTGGAGCTGTTAATGAGTGTAAATGATTTTTAGCTGCATTAGTATCAAATTCGCTAAAATCTTCATAGAAATAACGGCAGCTAGCTGCCATTTCTTTTAATGTTTTGCAACGATCGCTTAGCAGCTTTACTATCGTTGTCAACTTCGGACCAGTACTAGTATCAATTCTCTGCTGATTAATATGCCAAACAAGATGCGTAGCAACGTACTCAGCCGGTAGATGATTAATATAATAATGATTAAGCCAAAGTAGTTTTTCAGTATTGAAAGTGCTAGCAGACTTACTAATCGATTTAAGACTAAAGAACTTTTTCATCTCATTGAGACTAAAAATCTCTTGATTACCATAGGACCATCCTAAACGTACTAAATAATTTAACAACGCTTCTGGTAAGAAGCCATCATCACGGTATTGCATAATCCCTACTGCACCATGACGCTTAGAAAGCTTTTTGCCATCCTTGCCAAGAATCATTGAGACATGAGCATATTTCGGTATAGGTGCGCCTAATGATTTTAGGATATTAATTTGGCGTGGTGTATTGTTAATATGTTCTTCCCCGCGGATAACATGAGTTATCGCCATATCATAATCATCAACTACAACGCAGAAATTATAAGTGGGTGAACCATCGGTGCGACGAATTATAAGATCATCTAATTCTTGATTATTAAATTTAATAGGACCACGAATGAGGTCATTAAACACTACGAAGCCATTTTTTGGATTACGAAAACGCACTACACAAGGTTTATTTTTTTTATGATATACATGGCTTTCGTAACAACGGCCATCATAGTGTGGTTTTTCACCTCGAGCTATTTGTGCTTTACGTAAAGTGTCTAATCGTTCTTTAGAACAATAACAGTAATAGGCAATACTTTTGGATAACATATCATTAATAATCGCATTATAGCGTTTGAAACGTTTCGTCTGAAAATAAGTTTCTTCATCCCAATCTAGATTAAGCCAATTCATAGAATCTATAATAATATCAATCGCAGACTGTGTTGATCGTTTAAAATCTGTATCTTCTATACGCAATATAAATTTTCCTCCTAGATTACGAGCTAATAACCACGAATATAGCGCAGTACGAATACCACCGATATGTAAATATCCAGTTGGACTAGGTGAAAAACGGGTTTTAATTTTCATAAATTATGTTGCCTTGATAATTATGGAGCAAAAACTAGAATATAGCTTCTATCTACAGTAAAAATTGAAAACAATCTATCAATTAAGCTTAAATTATAAATGCTTTTTATAATCTGGAAGATTTTTATTGAGTCTAAGAAAAACTGCCTTTAATGATTATATTAAATATAAATATAAAATTTACTGGAAAAATAGTTGACTTATTTTGATAGCTTTCTAAAATATAAAGTTATATAGAGTGGGTGATTAGCTCAGCTGGGAGAGCACCTCCCTTACAAGGAGGGGGTCGGCGGTTCGATCCCGTCATCACCCATAATTTTATAATCTTTGAGGTGGGTCGTTAGCTCAGTTGGTAGAGCAGTTGACTTTTAATCAATTGGTCGCAGGTTCGAGTCCTGTACGACCCATTTTATTTTTTCTTTTTATCGACTGTATAAAAAATTTATTAGGATCATTAACCTTATATTTCTATTAGAATTATAGAATTGAGATTAAATCATCCACTGAGAGTTCATAAAAAACTCATTAATAATAATGTTTTTTCCGATGAAAAAACAATTTAAATTTATTGTAGTATTTATGTTAATTTAGATGTATCTATTAGCTTTTAATAAAAAAACTAATAGATAAAAAATCTATTTATAATAAACTAGAGTAAGAAAATAAATATTTTATTAGAAACTGAATATTTAATAATATTGAAAATACCATATGTTTATTGAGAATTTTTCTGAATTAACTCTGACTTTATAATACGATTGTATCGCTTGAACTTAAGTTCCCTATCAACTGTATGATATAAATAATATCATCATATTATAACTCTTATTTTAAATAAGAGTTATAATAAATGTTCAATTTTAGAACAATATTAATGCGATGTCAATACTACTGGAATAAAATAGAATGTAAATTCTAATAATAAATAAGGGTTAGATAGATAATCTAAAATGTTATTGTAATTTGATAAATTATATTACAATATTCCTATTTGTATAAGATCATTTCATCTTTGATAATAAGAGAAAACACTGTGGTGCTATTAACTTTTAAACACAGTAAACATCAACGACACCTTGCACAATTACCAAAAATTCCTCAAACAGTTACAGATATTAAAATACTTTATAGTCCTGAAGATTTCTATTACGCACTCATACAAGCTATCGCTGTTGCCAAACAGCGAATCTATCTAGTTGCACTGTATCTAGAACAGGATCAAGGTGGTCAACGCATTCTTGAAGCTGTTTATAATGCAAAACGTAACGATTCATCGTTAGATATAGCGATTCTAGTTGATTGGCACCGAGCACAACGTAATCGTATCGGTGCTGCTTTTTCTTATACGAATGCTGACTGGTATTGCCATATGGCTCAAGCGAATCCTGGTGTAGAAGTACCTGTCTACGGCGTACCAGTTAATACTCGAGAAATTCTTGGTGTTTTACATTTAAAGGGTTTTATTATCGATACTAAAGTGATTTACAGCGGTGCTAATTTAAATAATGTTTATTTACATCAACAGGATAAATATCGCTATGATCGTTATCGGATTATTCATAATCGTCTTCTTGCCGATACATTACTTACCTATATCAAACAACATATACTTACAGCGCCAGCAGTAAATCGATTGGATAATATCGCTAGACCAAAAAGCCTTAAAATAAAAAATGATACTCGTTTATTTCGTCAAACTTTACGTGAAGCTGATTATTTCTATCAAGGTGAAGCAGGTCCAAATGAATTAGCTATTACACCGTTAGTAGGTTTAGGTAAACAAAGTTTACTGAATAAAACAATTCATCATTTGTTTTGTTCTACCCGTGATACTTTAACGCTTTGTACACCCTATTTCAATTTACCAGCGCTTTTAGTACGAGATTTAATTAACATATTACGTTTAGGTAGACAAGTGGAAATCATCGTTGGTAATAAGATTGCTAACGATTTTTATATTCCTGAAGATCAGCCATTTAAGATTATTGGCCTTCTACCGTATTTGTATGAAATTAATTTACGACGTTTTTTTTGCCGATTACAACAATATGTGGATAATGGTCAATTAGTACTACGTTTATGGAAAGATAACGGCAATAGTTACCACTTAAAAGGAGTATGGGTAGATAAAGAGTGGCAATTACTAACCGGTAATAATCTTAATCCACGTGCATGGCGACTTGATTTAGAAAATGCGCTTCTTATACACGATCCCACACTGGCATTAAATTTACAACATGAAAAAGAGCTTAACCGGATCCGAACTCATACTCAGATACTTCGGCATTTTACTGAACTGGAGAATATTGTCGATTATCCATTTAAAGTTCGTAAGCTTATCCGTCGATTACGTCGGATCCGTATTGATCTTTTAATTAGCCGGATTCTCTAAAGTTAGAGAATCTATGGAAGATTGGATAAAAGCTTTTTAAATTTTTTAATGTTATCCTAGTTATAAATGAAATTAAATAATAACTACTCTTTTCGTTTTATATTATCATAAGGCTATACTGTAAATATAGTACGCAAACTGGGATAGTTTTTTAACCAATAAAATTGGTTACTGGACAGCAATAATATGATTTCCTTGTATATCCAATCTGATTGGTTTACCAGGTAAAAATTGACCAGATAAAATTTTTTGTGATAATGGATTTTCGATTTCTTGTTGAATAGTACGTTTCAGAGGACGTGCACCATAGATTGGATCAAAGCCAGATTTTCCTAATAGTGCTAAAGCTTCTTCGCTTATAGTCATAATATAACCACGCTCTTCTAACCGCTGATATAGATGCTGTAGTTGAATTTTGGCAATCTTAGTAATATGTTCCAGTTTTAAAGGATGGAAAACAACAATCTCATCTATACGGTTTATAAATTCAGGCCGGAAACGATTTCTTAATACATCAAATATAGTATCTTTCATTTCCTGATACTTAATCTGAGTAAAACGATCTTGAATAATATCCGATCCTAGATTCGATGTCATGATAACAACGGTATTACAAAAATCTACTGTACGTCCCTGACCATCAGTTAAACGTCCATCATCTAGTAATTGTAATAGAATATTAAAAATATCGGAATGTGCTTTTTCGATTTCATCTAGAAGGATAACTGAATAAGGACGGCGGCGCACCGCTTCGGTCAGATATCCTCCTGCTTCATAACCAACATATCCAGGAGGAGCACCAACTAAGCGAGATACTGAATGTTTTTCCATAAATTCAGACATATCGATACGCACCATAGCTTGTTGACTATCGAACAAGAATTCAGCTAGTGCTTTACACAGCTCTGTTTTACCTACCCCAGTTGGTCCAAGAAATATGAAAGAGCCAATAGGTTTGTTTGGATCTGAAAAGCCAGCACGACTTCGACGGATAGCATTAGAAACTGCTTCCACTGCTTCATTTTGTCCAATGATTCGCTGATGTAAATCCTGCTCCATGCGTAGTAATTTTACCCGTTCACTTTCTAGCATTCGAGAAACAGGAATTCCTGTCCAGCGAGCTAATATTTCAGCAATCTCAATATCGGTTACACGATTACGCAGTAATCGCATAATTTTTCCTTCAGTATGCGAGATCGCTGCTAGCTGTTTTTCTAGTTCAGGAATTTTCCCATATTGCAATTCTGACATCCGTGCAAGATCTCCGACACGTCTTGCCTTTTCGATCGAAATCTTCGCTTGTTCTAATTCTGTCTTTAAGCGTTGGGTATCTAACAAAGAGACTTTTTCTGCTTTCCATTCTTCTTCAAGTTCAAAGTAATCGCGTTCTTTTTTTGAAAGTTCATCATTAAGGACTGCTAATCGTTTAATACTAGCATCATCCGATTCTTTTTTTAGAGCTTGTTGTTCCAATTTTAATTGGATAATACGGCGATCTAACCGATCAAGCTCTTCTGGTTTTGAATCCATCTGAATACGAATACTAGATGCAGCTTCATCAATAAGATCAATAGCTTTATCAGGTAATTGTCTATCAGTAATATACCGATGTGATAATGTTGCAGCAGAAACAATGGCTGGATCAGTAATTTGTACATGGTGATGAAGTTCATAACGTTCTTTCAAACCACGCAGAATAGCAATAGTATCCTCTACATTTGGCTCAGTAATAAATACTTTTTGGAATCGCCGTTCTAGCGCAGCATCTTTTTCAATAAATTTGCAATATTCATCAAGTGTTGTTGCGCCAACACAATGTAGCTCACCACGGGCTAATGCAGGCTTTAGCATATTACTAGCATCCATTGCACCATCAACCTTTCCAGCTCCTACCATGATATGTAGTTCATCGATAAATAAGATAATATTACCTTCTTGCTTAGAAAGATCGCTTAAAACACCTTTTAGTCGTTCTTCAAATTCACCACGGTACTTCGCACCTGCTACAAGTGAACCCATATCAAGCGATAATACCCGATTATTCTTAAGACCTTCTGGTACTTCACAATTGACAATACGCTGTGCTAATCCTTCAACAATAGCAGTCTTACCAACTCCTGGTTCACCAATGAGAACAGGATTATTTTTAGTGCGCCTCTGAAGTACCTGAATAGTACGACGAATCTCTTCATCACGCCCAATGACTGGATCAAGTTTACCCTGTTCAGCACGCTCAGTTAGATCAATAGTAAATCTTTTTAATGTTAACCTCTGATCTTCTGCGCCTTGATCATTAATCTGCTTACCTCCGCGAATTTGTTCAATAGCCTGAGTAACAGATATTATTGTAACACCTGCTGACTTCAGTAAGTCTGATAAAGTGTCTCGCGACTCAAGCGATGCAATAACAAAGAGCTCAGAAGAAATAAAGTTATCGTCGCGTTTTTTCGCTAACTTGTCACATAAATTTAGTACTCGTATTAAATTTTGAGAAGGCTGTACTTCATTTTCCCTAATACCTTCTACCTGTGGCAAATTTTCACAGGCTTGTTCTATCGAACTGACAAATGAAATAATGTTAACCCCTACAGATTGCAGCAGAGAACGAACGGTACTACTTTCCTGTTTTAACAGGACGAGCATCACATGTAATGGTTCGATAAATTGATTATCTCGCCTAAGAGCTAAAGACTGAGCATCAACAAGGGCAAGCTGGAATTTATTAGTAAAACGATCCAGATGCATAACTTCTCCAATTTTAATAAAATTACTATTAAAAGTAGAAATAAGGTCGTTTATTTAAAATTCAAGAACATTATTGTTAATAACTTAAAAAGTAATCACTCTTCCATACATCTTAGATAGGCTTGAAAAGCGATAATGTTATAAAATATAAGTTTTATATACTAAGTGATAATTATTTTTTAATAAAAGAAAAAACATAGAGTCTTTTTCTTCACCCTATCATTCCTGCTATAACATAGGGTAAACTAACTATTTAAAGTTATAAACACTGTAGTTCATTTAAAGCTTGGTAAGATATCGCCTTATCCTTCTAAGGATAAGGCTTCAATTATACTACGATCAGGCAAAGAAAAAATGTTTTTAACTTTAGATAAATTAATAATGATAATTAACAACGATTTCTCGCTACGAGATCGAAATATTTACTAAAGGCCTGTATAAAGAAAAAATGTTTTTAACTTTAGATAAATTAATAATGATAATTAACAACGATTTCTCGCTACGAGATCGAAATATTTACTAAAGGCCTGTATAAAGAAAAAATGTTTTTAACTTTAGATAAATTAATAATGATAATTAACAACGATTTCTCGCTACGAGATCGAAATATTTACTAAAGGCCTGTATTAAGCAAATATTAAAGTAAGCAATAATAAATTATTTTTTAGTTTATAACTTAAAAAATTATTATAGTTAGTCGATTTACATACTAATCTTAGTATCTCCAAATAAATTTTTATCTTCCTTTAATGCTGATATTAGCTCTATGATATCTTTCGGTAGTGGTGCGTTCCATTCCATTTCAATGAAAGTAATTGGATGATGCAAACGTAGAAAGGTGGCATGCAACGCTTGGCGATTAAAATTACATAACACTTTGTTAAGGGTATTAGAAGTCTTATTTTGTAATCTAGAAAAACCGCCGTAGAGTGGATCACCTACCAGTGGATGATTAATATGTGCCATATGTACACGGATCTGATGTGTTCGCCCAGTTTCTAGACGCAATCGTAGACGAGTATGGTTACGAAAATTCTCTATTACACGATAATGGGTTACCGCTGGCTTACCCATCGAGCATACTGCCATATGTGTCCGTTTAATGGCATGACGTGCGATTGCCTGTTGTATAGTACCACAAGCAGTTATGCTACCAATAGCGATCGCTTCATATTCACGAGTAATTTCTCGTGCTTGAAGCGACTTCACTAGACAAGTTTGCGCTGATAGAGTTTTAGCTACTACCATCAGACCAGTCGTGTTTTTGTCAAGACGATGCACTATTCCTGCACGAGGAACATTTGCAATAGGCGAAAAATAATGCAGAAGCGCATTCAAAATAGTACCATCGAAATTACCAGCACCAGGATGCACTACTATATTACATGGCTTATTAATGACGAGGATATACTCATCTTCATAAACGATATTCAGTGATATAGCTTGTGGTTTCCAGTACGGTGTTTTTTCTATAAATACTTTGATTTGAACAGATTCACCACCAAATATTTTTCCTTTTGGAACTACTCTGACCTGTTTATTTATTCTTACTAGGCCATTAAGAATCCAGACTTTTATCCGAGATCGTGAATAATCAGGAAACAATTCTACTAAAGCTTGATCTAAACGCTGCCCGAGCTGTGATTTTTTTATCCTTCCTATTAAGTATTTATATTGTGTCATATTAACATATTTTAAATGTTTTGTTTTTACGTAAATATTATTTAAAATGATAAGAATATTCCAATAACAAGCATAACTTTATAATGCATATGAGATATCTAGAATATGTTATACTTTGTTTATTTTTAGTTATAGCAGGTTGTACTAATAAAAAAAGTATTATTCCTGATAATTATTTTCCTTCTGAAATCTACGCTTCTGCTCAGAAAAAATTGCAGAATGGTAATTATACGAGCGCAATTAAAGATCTAGAAGAATTGGAAAATCTTTATTTATCTGGTTTCTATATGCAACAAGTTCAGCTTGACTTAATTTATGCTTATTATAAATCTGCTAATCTGTCGATGGCAAAAGTTTCTATTGATCGTTTTCTTCGTCTAAATCCGATTCATCAGAACATCGATTATGTTCTTTATGTTCGAGGTTTAACTAATATGATGCTAGATGAAAATAAATTACAGGAATTTTTTGGAATAGACCGTTCTGATCGTAGCTTAGAGTATTCCAGAGAAGCATTTAATGATTTTTCGCAGTTAATTCGAGACTATCCAGATAGCAAGTATAACATCGATGTTACCAAATATTTAGTTTATCTTAAAGAACGATTAGCCAAGCACAATTTATGCATCGTGAAGTACTATAATAAACTCGATGCTTATGTAGCAATAGTTAATCGTGTAGAGAAAATGCTGCGTGACTTTCCAGATATAAAAGCAACACAACAAGCACTTCCCTATATGGAAAAAGCTTATCGAGAATTACAGTTAAACAACCAAATAGATAAAACAGAAAAAATAAAAAATAAATCTAAGCTAATATTTCGTTAAATATATTATGAGTATCAATTTTTTATCTTTTATATATATGTAAGTATTATTTTTTACTTATAAAAATTACTTCTTGTAAGAACTTTTCAATAATTTATGTTATACAACAATATCAAATTTAGCTGTATTTAAAGTAAGTTAATAAATAACTGTATTATAATAAATATTTATAAAAAAGAAATAGATATTATTTAAATATACCCTATCTATAGGCATAGCATATCACTAGAGATGATAATATTCTAATTATTAGAATAATAATATTCCTTATATATCAACTTTATGATATTTTAACTATATCTAATAGTATAGATTATTTTTTTAAATTTAGTTGTCTGATATGTTCTTTCAAAATCGATATATATCACAAATAATAATGTATTTTTGATATATTCCTTGATATTTTCTCTGAAATAATACTACTATTTTAGTATCCTTTAAACGCTAAAAGCTAACTATATAGTGTTAGCTTAAGTGTATTAGAACTACAAATAATCTTCATCGTTCTATAAAATTTTTAGTAATTTAAAAGAAATGGATAAATTTAATATAATACTTGAAAAAATAAAAGCTAAATAGCCTTAAATTAAGGAGGCTATTACAAATGAGATTTGCAAGTAAGGTTACTATGTAGATAGTCTATAGTGACTAAATTAACTTACTTAAAGGTAGATTTTATTCATAACTAAATCTAGGGTACTACTTTAAATCTAAACCATTATCAGAGTATTAAAATTAATATAATAACCAATAAATAAAATATAACCTATTTCCTACCTGTATTATAGGAGTTAATATTGCACTATAGTAACATAGTGAATTAGTATTTTTGCTAATATAAGACTTTATTTTTTATATAACTATTAAAACTATAGTCATAGTCGATAGAGAAAAAGAAATTAAAACAAAAATTTTCTATTTCATATTGGAATCTACTTTAGATTATTGCTTTTTAGATAAAAGTATTACTTTACCTTTAAAAGACGTTCTTTGATACGCGCTGATTTACCTGTGCGTTTACGTAGATAATATAGTTTAGCTTGACGTACAAATCCATGGCGTTTCACGATAATGCTATCAATAACCGGTGAATGTATCTGGAATACACGTTCAACACCTTCGCCATTTGAGATCTTCCGTACAGTAAAGGTAGAATGTAAACCACGGTTACGAATAGCAATAACTACACCTTCAAAACTTTGAAGACGTTTTTTACTACCTTCAATAACCCATATTTTAATTTCTAGTGAATCGCCTGGACGGAAAGAAGGTATATTTTGCTTTATTTGTTTTTGTTCAATTTGCTTGATAATATTGTTCATAATTTAGTCTATTTACAATAGATAAACTCATAGTTTAGATTTAAAAATAATTAAACTGATCCATTTAATCATCGTATTGCTTTATTCGATATTCTAACTGAAACTCAGTTAGTAACATTATTTGTTCTTTAGTAAGAACTAGAGTTTTTAGAAGTGCAGGCCTTCTAAGCCAAGTACGGCCCAAAGATTCTTTTAAACGCCATCGATGAATCTTAGTGTGATTTCCAGATAATAAAACTGGTGGTACTTCTATACCGGAAAACACTTTAGGACGAGTATAATGAGGGTAATCTAATAGCCCTTTAGCGAATGAATCCTGTACTGCTGAAGCTTCATGTCCTAATACACCAGGAATAAACCTAGATACCGAATCAATCAGCGTCATCGCTGCTAATTCACCACCACTGAGTACGTAATCACCAATTGACCATTCTTCATCAATCTCAGTAGTGATCAAGCGCTCATCAATACCTTCATAACGACCGCATACCAGAATCATCTTTCGATTAGTGGCCAGCTCGCTTACACCTTTTGTATTTAGCTTTCGACCCTGAGGAGAAAGATAAATTACCTTTGCTCCTTCACCTGCCTGATTTTTTGCTTTATAAATCGCATCCCGTAAAGGCTTCACCATCATCAGCATACCCGGTCCACCGCCATAAGGACGATCATCAACAGTGCGATACCTATCGCAGGCAAAGTCACGTGGACTCCAGCATTGCACATTTAGTAAACCATTTTTTATTGCCCGACCAGTGACCCCATAGTCTGTAATAGCACAGAACATTTTAGGAAAAAGACTAATAACACCAATCCACATCATACTGTTACTTATACTATATTATCTTAAGTATTAAAAATTAAAAACGCGGATTCCATTCAACTTTAATGATGCGAGTCGCGAGATCAACATTCTTAATTACCTGTCCATTGAGGAATGGAACTAATCGTTCTTTAATACCAAAAGCATCTTTTAAATTAGCTTTTACAACTAAAACATCGTTTGAACCAGTTTCTATCAAGTTAATGACTGTGCCAAGATGGTATCCAAGAGTAGTAAAAACTCGACATCCAATAAGATCTTTCCAATAATATTCACCATTTTCAAGATTCAATAATTGCGAAGAATCAATAAAAATCTCGTTATTAGTCAGAAACATAGCTAATTCTCGATCTTCGATATCCATAATTTTTATAATTAAATTTCGATTATGGCGTTTCCAACTTTCTAGGCTAATCATTTGCCATTCATTTACCCTTTTAATGAACCAAGGTTGATAATGAAAAATACTCTCGGCTTCTTCAGTATAGGAAAACACTCTAAGCCAACCGTGAATACCATATGTTGAGCCTAGCTTTCCTAAAACAACTGGATCAAAAGGTGTTGTAATACGGAATTTTTTACTCATTTAAGAAACAGCAAGGTATTAGGTTTCTTTTTTTGCGTCTTTAATTAGCATTAAAACTCGTTTTGAAACTTTTGCACCCTGATTAACCCAATATTTAACACGATCTAAATCTAAATATAGATCTTTAGTTTTACTACGTGAAATTGGATTAAAAAAACCAATTCGTTCAACAAAGCGACCATCTCGTGGATTGTGGCTATCGCTTACGACAATTTGATAAAATGGACGTTTTTTAGCGCCACCTCGTGTCAAACGAATTATTACCATAATGTCCTCTTTAGTTAAAAACCAGCTATATTTATAAAATAAGCAGGCTTATCTTATAAAAGATTTCGTATTCTACTTTTTTTAAAATAAAAAGCAATCAATAATTAACGATTGGAAAAGGTAGATGATATCCTGTTCTTTTTCTGTATTATTTTTGTTATGTCGCTATTTTTAATTTTCTTTATCTTTTTCATTGTTTGCCGCATATCGTTGAATTGTTTTAGTAATTGGTTAACATCCTGAACCTTTACGCCCGAACCAGCAGCAATTCGACGCTTGTGTGAACCTTTAATAATCTCTGGTCTAATACGTTCTTTAAGAGTCATAGAATTGATAATTGCTTCCATGCGTATTAGCACTTTATTATCCATCTGTAATTTGAAATTATCTGATAATTGATTAATTTTTGGCAACTTACTTATCATACTAACCATACCGCCGATACTACGAATTTGCTTAAGTTGATCGAGGAAATCGGTGAGTTCAAAGTTATCACCTTTTTTTAATTTGATAGCTAGTTTTTCTGCTTTATTGCGATCAATTTTGCTTTCAATATCTTCGATAAGCGATAAAATATCACCCATACCAAGTATATGTCCGGCTATGCGATCGGGATAAAATGGTTCCAGTGCATCTGTTTTTTCACCAATACCAATAAATTTAATCGGTTTACCAGTTAAATATCTAATAGAAAACGCTGCACCACCACGTGTATCACTATCTACTTTAGTTAGGATAATCCCTGTTAACGGAAGCGCCTGATTAAATACTTTAGCAATATTAGCAGCATCTTGTCCAGTCATCGCGTCAATGACAAATAAAGTCTCTACTGGTGTAATAATACCGTAGATAGCAATAATTTCAGACATCATTCTTTTATCTAAGTGAAAAAAACCAGCGGTATCTACTAGAAGTACATCGTAAAACTTTCGTTTTGCTTGATTTAAGGCCTGATTAACGATATCAAGAGGCTTTTGATTAACATTAGATGGAAAGAAATCAATACTGATAGTTTTAGCTAATGTTTCTAATTGTTTAATCGCCGCTAAACGATAGATATCGGTAGATACTACTAGTACTTTTTTTTTCTGTTTCTCTTGCAAATATCTTCCGAGTTTACTAATGCTAGTAGTTTTACCAACACCTGGCAAACCAACCATCATTACGACTGCAGGTGGTTGTGTTGATAGATTTAAGGTATTGTTTTCGTTACCCATAGCATTTACTAGTTCGGTGCGCAAGATCTTGATGAATTGCTGTCCTGGTGTTAAGTTTTTATTGACTTTTTTCCCTATAGCACTTTCTTTAACCCGATTAATAAAATCTCGCACCACAGGTAGCGCTACATCTGCTTCTAATAGCGTCATACGAATTTCACGAAGGGTATCTTTAATATTGTCTTCAGAAAGTCTACCTCTGCCGTTAATATTGCGTAATACATGCGATAATCGATTAGATAAATTTTCAAACATAGTTTTTATTTAACATAGAGTTTATATAGTTTGAACGATATTACTAATAGTAGTATATCATTAAGAATACTAATATTACTCATCTCTTAATACTTAATAATATTATTATCTCTTAGACTTCTATTTTTAGTTTTAAGATAAAAAATTAAACTTATTTAACGTAAGATCTTAAATTATCTTTACTATCTAGATAAAGCCAAAATGGCAATAGTGAATAATTATTACTGATTATTGTCACTGATTTCCTATTTTAGGTTATTAATATGATTAATATAATATTAATGAAAATGTTTTATATCAGGTGAATTAGCACTAAGTTTATTACAGGATTAGATTAATCTATCTATTAGATAGGTATTTAAGCGTGTTTAGAATTATTATTAATAATACCAAGTTATTTCTATCTGGATTTAATAATCTATAACAGCTTAAATAAAATAATACCGATAGGGAATACTAATTTTAATATAAATTTAATGAACATATTATTTGTTCTTTTAATTGAAACGTTACTTTAATGCATAGAAATTACTAAGTTTTTTATTAAAAATAATTCTCTAGTATTATTATTTATAATAACTATATGAAATGCATTTAATTTTTCATTTGTGCTACACTAGTACTGATTTAACTTTAAGATCTGTTTAAAATTTCACTTTTAATATATCTGTATCACTGATTTTACAGTATCAACTGTGTTCTCTTTAATCTAGTATATAATAAGGCTAATATATAAACTAGTTAGATATCCTACTTAGGAAGTATCTATTATCTTAACTATCTTTTGTATTCAAACCCTTATACATAAAACAAGAAAATAAATATCCAAAGATATGATATCTATTTTTAAAATCTTTAATTTTTAAGGTTAAATCGATAAAGCTATATTCATAAAAATATATACCATGATAAATGGAAAAATAGAATAGTTCTGTCTTATTTTTAAAAATTATTGTTTTTGGATGTAAAACATCATCCTATCGTTTATAAAAATAATAAACACTCATTTTATTAATATGCCTATTAATAAAAATGTTAAATTAATTATAGTTGATACGATTTTTTCATTGATTACTTAATCTGCTAAAATTATTTAAAACTCAAACAGTTTATTGTTTAATATTTTATGTAATTATGACTAGGATCATAGATATTATAACTAATTATATTTAGTTATAATATCTATGATAATTCAATATACAGAATTTTTATAGTAGTCATTAGCTAAAATAAACATATGTTAATATTATTATATATAAATTTATTCAAAAACAAAAATAATTATTCCATAATATATTAGCAATATGCTATTTATTTTACAGATTAACTCTTATCACTAATTGTTTATAATTATTTATTTAAATAATAAATTAAATGTTTATTTTTAAGATAATATAGCAAAGAAGTCTTTATCTAACTAAAGAGAATGCTTATTTTTTCAGAAATTATTTTCTTTTGATTACTTCACAGTAAAATTAGTCTTCAATATAAAAAATAAAACAATAAAAAACAAAAGAAACAATGCAGCGAAAATGACGCATCCGAGAGGATTCGAACCTCCGACCGCTCGGTTCGTAGCCGAGTACTCTATCCAGCTGAGCTACGGATGCAATGCAAATGGCGGTGAGAGAGGGATTCGAACCCTCGATACAGCTTTTGGCTATATACTCCCTTAGCAGGGGAGCGCCTTCAGCCTCTCGGCCACCTCACCTATCCGCCATTTTTTGAAAAACTTATAAAAATTTTAAACAGCATATATATTATGCTATTGACTTGATAAGTCAAACTATTTTTCTCAAGAATTAATTACTTAATTCCTATGCGACTTATTATAGAAAAGTAACTAAATAGCAATAGATCATTAATCTCTTCAAACTTTAAAAAATAAAAACAAAACCATGAAGGTACTAATAAAAAGGTAATAATAACGAAATTTACAAACGGAATATACCTTACATGGAATAAAGTGATAAAAAGTAAAAAGATTGATAAGAAATCTATTATAACTTCTCAGCTTTAATATATTTTACTGATATAAACTTAATTGCTTTGTATATTTAAAATAGTAATAATAACTTTTTAACGAAAGGATTCACATTAAAATATTCTAAATACTTTAATTTAATAGAAATTATAGAGTCATTTATATTATAAATGACTCTATTTGAATTTTTCAACTAATATCGCATCTATACTTGACAACGCAGCTGGTAAAGCAGAAATATTTTTGCCATTAGCTTGCGCCATTTCGGGATGTCCACCACCTTTTCCGTTTACTTGTTTTACAAGATAAGCAATAATATCATTTGCTTTGACTAGATTTATTAAATCTTTAGTTACGCCAGCTATCAAATTAATTTTTCCATTTAATACTGAAGCAAGAATAATAACTGCAGATTCCAACTGATTTTTTAAATTATCTACTATGGTACGTAGTATTTCTGGTTCAGAGCTATTAAGTTGGCTAACTAGAACTTGAACACCGTTAATATCACGTACTTTACTGCTAAGAAAAGTACTTTTTTGTATTGCTTGTTGATTTTTTAACTGTTTAAGATCCTTTTTTAGCTGTTGATAACGTTCTTGCATAACTCGTATTTTATCTATTAGCGTTTGACTATCTCCTTTTACTAACTTAGCTATATACTTTACTATATCGTTTTTCTGGTGTAGTGATTCTAATGCTTCTTCAGCGGTTAGTGCTTCAATACGGCGAATACCAGCGGCAGTGCTGAATTCAGAAATAATATGAAAAAGACCGATATCACCAGTACGGCTAGTGTGAGTTCCTCCGCATAATTCAGTAGAAAAATCTCCTATGCTTAATATCCTAACATGCGAATCATATTTCTCGTTAAATAACTTTACAACACCTTTTTTACGAGCATCTTCTAGTTTTAGAATATCGGTTTTAATAGGCAAATTTCGCCGGATTTGCTCATTAACAAGTTTTTCTATCCAATGAATTTGTTCTAGTTTTATATCTTTATTATAGGAGAAATCAAAACGCAGATGGTGATCATTAACTAGCGATCCTTTTTGTTCTATATGCTTGCTAAGAATCTGAAGTAACGCTGCATGTAATAAATGGATAGCAGAATGATTTAGACAAATCCGTTTACGGCGTACACTATCTACCTGTGCAATAACCTTCATACCCAACTGTAGTACACCGTAACTGAGCTTTCCATGATGAAAAAAAATTTTACCGTATTTCTGTGTGTCTGCTACCTTAAATATCATAGAAGCCGCTTTTAATATACCTTTATCACCTACTTGACCACCCGATTCACCATAAAACGGTGTTTCATCGAGTACAACTACAGCTTCTTCTCCTTGAAAGATAGTATCTACCGGCTGTCCATCGCGAAATAATGCAGTTATACATCCCTGATGTTCAAGATATTCATAACCAAAAAAACGAGTAGTTTTATTTACAGACAACAAATTATTATAGTTAATGCTAAAACCGCTTGATGTACGGGCTCGTTTTCGTTGTGCTTCCATTTCGAGATTAAAACCAGATTTATCAACATGTAGATTACGTTCGCGACAGATATCAGCAGTTAAATCTAGTGGAAAACCGTAAGTATCGTAAAGACGGAAGGCAATTTCACCATCGAGTGTATCGTTAGTCAGTTTAGCTAGTTCATTATCTAGTAACATCAAACCACGTTTCAAAGTACGTGCAAACTGCTCTTCTTCATTACGTAGTACTTGTTCTATCATCGTTTGTTGCGATTTTATATGGTTTTCGTTACTGCCTGTCATGTTTATTATAAGTGGTGAGACAAGTTTATAGAAAAAGGTGTCGCTAGCACCTAACATGTTACCATGACGAATTGCTCGACGAATAATACGTCGTAAAATATATCCCCTACCCTCTTTAGATGGAATGACACCATCGCTGATTAAAAAGGCACATGAACGTATATGATCAGCAATAACCCTAAGCGATTTACTGTTAGGATACTTACTGCCCGTGACTTCTTCTACAGCGGAGATAAGTGTTTTAAACAGGTCGATATCATAGTTTGAATGAACATGTTGTAATATTGCCGCAATACGTTCCAGACCCATACCAGTATCTACTGATGGTTTCGGTAATACCAGCAAATTACCGTCGGCTTGGCGATTAAACTGTATAAAAACCAAGTTCCAGATCTCAGTATAGCGATCACCATTTTCTTCTAAACTTCCTGGCGGACCACCCCAAATATGTTCACCATGATCATAGAAAATTTCTGAACAAGGGCCACAGGGACCAGTATTACCCATTTGCCAGAAATTATCGGAGGCATAAGTACTACCTTTATTATCACCAATACGGATAATTTGCTTGATGGGAAGTCCCACTTCTTTAGCCCAGATATCATAGGTTTCATCATCGGTGGCATATACTGTGACCCAAAGTTTATCTTTAGGCAAATTAAACCACTTTTTTTCAGTTAAGAGTTCCCATGCGAATAAAATAGCCTCATGTTTAAAATAATCTCCGAAGCTAAAATTTCCTAGCATTTCAAAAAAAGTATGATGACGCGTCGTATAACCAACATTTTCTAAATCATTATGCTTGCCGCCAACACGCACACAGCGCTGTGACGTTGTAGCGCGTCGATAAGAACGATTATCTAGACCTAAGAATACATCCTTAAACTGGTTCATACCAGCATTGGTAAAAAGTAATGTTGGATCATTTTCGGGTACTAGCGAACTGCTCGATATTATCTGATGTCCTTTACTATAAAAAAAATCTAAAAACGCCTGACGGATTTCAGTGGTACTCTTGCTCATAGTTATCCATAAATCATAAAAATATCAAATATCAAATACAAAAATAGAACAATAAAGTTACAAAACAGATCTAGTAATATTTAGGATTATAAAATAAGAATAAAACAAGTTTATTTATACTATCCATTACAAATTCTAAAAATAGAATTAATTTCATCGAAGGAAAACCGCGATAGAGAAGATAACGTTGTAATTTGTTTTTAATCTGCGGTAAATTCGACAAGGGTTGACCAAACTTCTTTTAGCTACAGCAGCTGTACGATCGACAGCTAATTTAGCAAAGGCTGCATCAATATTATCCCTACTAATGCCTTTTCGAAAAAGTTCTATACGGATGCGCTGTTCGCTATAACCTTTTTCACTACGCCAGTTTGCATAGTGTTTAGCAAAACAACTATTATCAAGCCAGTGATGTTTGCAACAATAATCGATTACTTGATTAATCTTTGCCTGTTGATATAGAAATTGAACGGGTTGTATATTAGGCCATTTTCGAAAACGATAGTATCTAATCAGTGATACTATTAGCTTACGTCGCAACTCAGCTTCAGTATAATTTCGGCGAAATAGAAACTGTAAAGTTAAAACAAAAAGAGAAACTACCATCTCAGAAACCTCAAATTGCAGTTATGTATGTTTTATTCACCGTTAGTTAATCAAAAACTTTTATTACTACTCTTTATTATAATCTTCATTTTCACTTTCTACGTCGTTGATTAAATAGCTATTATCTCCACTATTACTATTATCATGTAATAACATATTACGTAGTTTTTTATTTATCTCATCTGCTAGATTGGGACGAGATTTTATGAAATTACAAACGTTAGCTTTTCCCTGACCGATTTTCTCGCTATTATAGCTGTACCAGGTACCAGCTTTTTCAATTATTTTATGTTTAACACCTAAATCAACTAATTCACCGAAAATATTAATACCTTCACCATACATAATCTGAAATTCAGCTTGTTTAAAGGGTACGGCAACTTTGTTCTTCACAACTTTAACTCGGGTTTCGCTACCTACCACTACATCCCCTGCTTTTATTGAACCAATACGACGAATATCTAGACGAACTGATGCGTAAAATTTAAGGGCATTACCACCAGTAGTAGTTTCTGGGTTACCGAATATAATACCAATCTTCATACGAATCTGATTAATAAAGATCAAAAGTGTATTGGCATTTTTTAAATTACCCGCTAATTTTCGCATCGCTTGACTCATCATACGAGCAGTTAACCCCATATGGGAATCACCAATTTCACCCTCGATTTCTGCTTTAGGTGTTAGTGCCGCTACAGAATCGACAATTATGACATCTACTGCGCCAGAGCGGGTTAGAACATCACAGATTTCTAATGCCTGCTCACCAGTATCTGGTTGAGAACATAGTAGATTATCAATATCTACACCAAGCTTTTTTGCATAAAGAGGATCCAAGGCGTGTTCTGCATCTATAAAGGCGCAGATCTTACCTTCTCGCTGAGCTGCAGCGATAACTTGAAGAGTTAAGGTTGTTTTGCCAGATGATTCTGGGCCATATATTTCAACGATACGACCCATAGGTAACCCACCTGTGCCTAACGCGATATCTAGAGTCAAAGAACCTGTAGAGATTGTTTCAATATCCATAGATCGATCTTGACCAAGACGCATTATTGAGCCTCTACCAAATTGTTTTTCAATCTGATCTAGTGCTACTGCTAACGCTTTTTGTTTATTCTCATCAATAGTCATTTCAATTCTTATTAACCAAGGAGCGACACTATTAACTTTCTACATCAACTATGTATACTAGCAATACTTAGTATTAAGTATAGTGTATGGTTATACAGTATCAAGTAAATTTTTTGAGCAATATAATAAGCAGTATGTTAGAGAAAATGTAAAATCTAACGATGTTCTACCTTCTTATTATTATCGAATACATAAGTTGAAAAGATTCTTCTTTACCTACAATAGAGAAATCTAACTAGAATATACCAATAAGTTTTTATTATGCTATTACTGTGAGCGGCGATAATACTTATTATCACCTTATAGTTTTTAGATATAGCATATACTAGAGATAATCTTCAGTAAAACTTAATTTCTTTCACTGTGCTATATCTCCCTCTCCTTAGTATTTTAAAGTTTAGTATGCTAAGCAAATTTATTTTTGCCTAATTTCTGTATGTAATTAAACTGTATAGAAGCAGCTAACTATTGATAAAAACGCTAGTAATCTTATAAAACTAACTAATAGTGCATAACTCATTAAAGGTAATAAATATATTATGCTTTATTAAAAAGTACGTTTAATTTCGCGATAGGTATATATAATGTGTTTCATCAGTTATTGATATTTTAATTTTAAATTAATTTATATGATAATATATAAGGAAATAATGCTATTTCAATAGATGCAATAGATATTATTAAAAATAGATATTACTAAAGGAGATATAATAATCTTATTATAAGGATTATTACTTTTTATTTAAAAATATTAAATTAATGAATTATATAAAATTTATATCCATAAAAATAAAAAATTTTATATTTTAAACACTAAAAATGACGTTCTATTTTATATATCTATTAGGAATAGTAATATAAATATATAAATAATTTTATCATTGCTATTTAATGCTCTCATTTTAATTAAAACACAAATAAAATTAATAGCAATTTTAGGATTTATCTATAATTAATCTGAATGTAATAAAAATTTTTAGATGTTTTTATTAAAAAAAAGACAATGAGTATTATAATATAATAATTAATTATAGTAACATTACATTGAAGTAATATATAAAATATAATCTATCTAAAATTAGATTAATTTTAGAATAATGTTTAATATCTAATAATTATAATTAAAAATTTTCGATATGAGAATAAAAAGCTAAAAATTCTTTACAGGTTGACATCAAGCGTAATAACAAAATATTAACTAATATTTTGTTAAAAATCAGTTAATTTAATTATAATTAACTATATCTTATATTTTTAAAAAAAAATGATAAAGTTAAATTTTTTTAAACACTTTAATGAGCTTTAAAGTATTCTATTGTTTAAAAAATTTCTCCTGAAAAGCGATTTTAAAAAAACTATGAATAAAATTAGAACTAACAGTATATATAAACTATTTCTTAGTACTATTTCAATAAAAAATGTTATTTCTTGATTTTTTTAAGGAAGTTATAGTAGTGTTACTATAGATAAAATGAATTTAATAAAAACTCATATTTTAGCCTAGTAAAACTTTCTATTACTGCTAGCGTTCCTATCATTTATTAGTAATCTCTAACTTTAGAGTTTGTCACTAATTATTCTATTTTTATGACTTATAATTTATGAAAAACATTACCAATTTTATATCTTGATTATCTATAAATAATCTTCTCTAGCAGAGTTTTTTATTTTCTATAGTACATTGAGTATTAATTCTTTTTATTGTTTATTGAGGTTTTTTAGAAGTTCTTATTAAATTTTCTTTAAGTATTCATTCTTGTAATGACTTAAAAATTATCTAAAAACCTCTCGTCGCTAAAATAGATAAAAATAAATACTAATTTAAATAAATTATCTCTATATCTTATCTTAAAATAAAGTAAATTCTAATAAATTAGATAGTTGCTCCTTATCAAACTATTTAGCAACAATAATTTCTATATTAATTTTAAATGATATATCATTTATATGATATCTAACATAGTACAGATAAAAAATATTAGTAACTACGTTAAGTTACTTTAACGGATATCTATTTCTATCTATTAAGTAAAAAACCATAAAATATCACGTTTTTTAGTAAATTACAAAGTTATTAGTAATCGAAGATATATTTTCTAAACATTTAGCGATTTATAACTCATTTTTTTGAATTAGTAATGAAATCGTTTTAGAGTAATATACTCTACCACTTAAAAATAGGTCTTATAAAGAGATATTATTATATTAATGATAATTTAATAATTATTATTTTTTATTTTTTCTAAAAAACAAACTTTTAAAATTTTAAAAAATTATAGAAAAATTATTATTATCGATAATTTTAATTCCAATATAATTATTATTTATTTTATCGAAAAATTCATAATATCTTTTTATTTTAAATAAAACTGTTTATACTACTATAGTCCTTGCATTAATTTTATTAATTATGAAAAAGAGAGAATGCAAAATAGAATAATTAAATAAATAAACAATATGCGTAATATTCATAAACTATTGATTTTGTTTAATTCATTAATCGTAGAAAAATATTTCTATGAAATTTTTGTATGTCAATTTAATTAAGTCAATAGCTAAAATACGGATTACTAATTCTACTATTCACTATAACTTCATATGATTTATCAAAAATTTAATACCATTCCTATAAAGTTAACTACACTAATATCTTCAGTATCTTAAATAAGATTATATCTAAAACTTAAAATTAATATATTATAAAATTTTTTGTCTTAATAGTACTAATATCTTATAGAGACTACTTAAATAAGCAGTAGATATTTCTATTGAAAATCATTAAATTGATCATTGTATGCTTAATTTTTTCTGTCAATTTATATTAGAATTTATTTCGATAAATAGCTAACGTACTAGTAAAAATGCTAATTAATAAATCGTTGACAAATCTTATCGATTAGAAATCAAAAATATAATTTTTGTAAATAAAGAAGAATATGTGTAAATTCATCATAATAAATATTATGTCTAGAAATTATAAAAAAGATAAATACTTAGTTATATTATTATATAATTTAATCATTAATAAACATAATAAAATGTTTAAATTATTTATATTTTAATCTTGACTATTTCATAGGAAAATATTTTTTATTTAAAATATAAAACTTAGACGTGCTTAATATTGAAGATGTGGTATTATCAGTTACTTTGCTAATTGGATATAGTTTATATCATTAATCTAATATTATTTATTTTTATCGTGATTCTAATCGCGTTAATCTAAATATGATCACTAATTTAGATAAATTATTATCTCTATTCTACAGAGAAGTTTTATTTTTTCTTATCTTCTCTAATATATTTAACTTTTCTAATTATACTATTAGTTATTATTATTTCTATCCTTATCTATCAAAACTAAGAAAATAACTTGTTTAAATATATAGATTTTATTTTTTAATATACATTTATTTTTACTAAGCTAGTATAGTTGCATACAAAGATAATTTTTCTTTTATTTATATGAATGTATTAAGTGGAATAGTACATAGCTTCTTTATTAGAAACTGTGATATTTATAAATATAATAATAAACTTAAAAAATTAAACGGGTTATTTTTAAATATTTATGATTGATAATAAAAATATAGAATTACATACTCCTATGATGCAACAATATCTAAAATTAAAAGCAAAGCATCCAGATATGTTACTTTTTTATCGGATGGGAGACTTTTATGAGCTTTTCTATGATGATGCTAAACGTGCATCTCAGTTGATAGGTATTTCTCTCACTAAACGGGGAATCTTCTCTGGCGAGCCGATTCCTATGGCCGGAATACCCTATCACGTAGTAGAAAATTATCTAGCTAAATTAATGGCTCTAGGAGAATCAGTCGCTATCTGTGAGCAAACTGGCGATTCTACTAAGGTTAACGGTCCTATAGAACGTCGTATAGTTCGTATTGTTACTCCAGGCACTCTAAGTGATGAAGGATTACTTAATGAATTTCAGGATAATCTATTAGCTTCTATTTGGCAAGAACCAAAAGGTTTTGGTTACGCTACGCTAGATATTACATCAGGTCGTTTTATAATTTCCGAATCTATAGATCGTGAAGCTATAGACGCAGAATTACAACGTACTAATCCGGTTGAACTTCTTTACCCTGAAACATTTCAGGATATGACTCTTATCGAGAATCGTCGCGGACTTCGCCGAAGACCTTTGTGGGAGTTCGAACTCAATACAGCCCGTCAACAGCTCACCTTACAATTCGGTACTCATAATTTAAGTGGTTTTGGTATTGAAGAGGCACATTTTGCCCTACGCGCTGCTGGCTGTTTACTACAATATGTTAAAGATACTCAGCGCATATCATTGCCACATATTCGTGCTATTACTATGGAACGCCAACAAGATAGCATTTTAATGAATTCTGCGACGAGACGAAGTCTAGAATTAACACAAAATCTTAGTGGGGGTAGTGAAAATACGCTATCGGATGTTTTAGACCGCACAGTCACACCTATGGGAAGTCGTATGCTAAAACGTTGGTTACATATGCCTATCCGGGATATTAATATTCTTATCTACCGTCAGCAGAGTATTTATTCATTACAAAATCAAGTAATGAAATTGCAAGTATTATTGCGTCAAGTAGGTGATCTAGAGCGTTTACTAGCACGCATAGCAATGCGTTCGGCTCGCCCTCGAGATCTAGCTCGAATACGTGATGCATTGACACAGTTACCTGCTATTCATATTCTTCTTTCCAGCCAATCGAATCGGTATTTAACTAAGTTATTAAATAAGATTGGTAAATTTGAGATACTATGCGATTTGTTAGTACGAGCTATCATCGAAGTTCCTCCGATACTGATACGCGAAGGCGGTGTAATTGCTCCAGGCTACAATTCTGAATTGGATAAATATCACGATCTAGTAAAAATGGAAACCGATTATATTAATCGATTGGAACTTCGTGAGCGAAAGAAAACAGGATTAGAGACATTAAAAATCAGTTTTAATGCCATAAATGGTTATTTTATTCAGCTACGCCGAAGCCAAAGCCACTTGGCTCCAAGTTACTATATACGATGTCAAACATTAAAAAATTCTGAACGCTATATTATTACCGAATTAAAAGAACATGAAGAAAAAATAATGATCTCAAAAAACAAAGCTCTTACGTTGGAAAAAATACTTTATAACGAACTTTTTGATTTGATATTACCATATTTAGCAGCGCTACAAGATAGTTCTGCTGCATTGGCAGAGTTAGATGTACTAAGTAATTTAGCTGAACGTGCAGAAACAATGCGATATGTATGTCCAACAATCAACACACATTCAGGAATTCACATTATTGGTGGTCGACATCCTGTCGTAGAGCGCATTTCAAGTAAACCTTTTATTTCTAATCCACTAAAACTGTCTAAGACGCAACACATGTTAATTATTACAGGCCCAAATATGGGCGGTAAAAGTACCTATATGCGTCAAACTGCTTTGATTGTAATACTAGCGTATATCGGTAGTTTTGTACCAGCTGATGAAGCTGCTATCGGTCCGATAGACCATATTTTTACTCGAATCGGAACTGCTGATAATCTGACTTCCGATCGTTCTACTTTTATGGTAGAAATGATCGAAACTGCTAATATTTTACATAATGCTACACAAAACAGTCTTGTTTTAATAGATGAAATCGGACGAGGTACATCAACCTGCGATGGTTTATCACTAGCTTGGGCTTGTGCAGAGGATCTAGCAACTCGTATGAAAGCCATGACTCTATTTTCTACTCATTACTTTGAACTAAGCGCTTTACCAGAAAAAATAGAAGGTGTAGTTAATGTCCACTTAGATGCAGTGAAACGCGGTAATACTATCGCTTTTATGTACAATTTACAGGATGGCGCTACTAATAAGAGTTACGGTTTATCAGTAGCAGCATTAGCAGGAGTGCCACATGAAGTTATTAAACGCGCACGTCAGAAACTCAGGGAGTTAGAAAAGACATCTATTGACGAAACGGTAAATAGCTTAAATCGGTTTCAACTTTCGTTTCTGAAATCAGAAGAGAAGTCTGTGTTACTTATGTTAGAAAGATTAAATCCTGACAATCTATCGCCACGCCAAGCATTAGAGTGGCTTTACCGTCTTAAAAATACTATAAAATACAGAAAAGTAAAAAAAAATTAGAAACAGCAGTAACAAACTTGTTATTTAGTAATAATACTTTTATAAGTAATATCTAAAAGACTGACATAGTCTCTTATTAAAGCTTATTAATATTAAATGTATTCTCAATATATCATCCTGATCCTTATAATTGAACCATAAAAGATTTTCTAACACTCAAATTTAACTTAAATATTTTTAGATAAAATCGATTTCATGATTAATATTTCTTAATAATTTTTGTTTTATAATTTAGAAATTAAAAGTATTTTTATAAAATTTTAGATTAATTAGTCGTAAAGCGATGTTCTTTATATCATTATTTTTCATAGTAATCTCTTCCTAATTACTATTTTCATCGGAAAGATATCTATATTGATTATATATATAGAATATAAAAACTACTTTAATATAGTATAAAACTTAAATTTTCTATAGGACTATCAACTATCCGAAAATATCTTACATATTTTATAGTCTCAGCTTATGAAATAACATATGCATCATTGATCTTTTACAATGTTAGTAGACAAATAATATAAGTTTTTTCATGATAATACATTTAATTATTTATATATTTATTAGAAAATAAATATATAAAAATAAAAAATCTTTTTAGTATAAATTTTACTGCTTAAAAAGGTTATTTTAACTAAAGTGATGAGTAGTTGGTATTAATTAGACATAGCTATTCTAGATTTAACTTAGTAATATCAATTAAAGTTGCTTTTTATAGCAAAAAATTTTTTATAATTAGAAAGATACTATAAAATTAAAAAAATTAGAAAAATTATTCAATACAGAGCATATTGTAATATGCTAATTATTCTTTTAATAAAGAATTAAGAAATAATTTTTATTTTCTTGAATTTTATACTAAAATTGTTAATTAATAGCTTTCTGTCAAATACTTAAATCATATTTCATCAAATTCAGCTATTTCAGTTAATTTATTAACTTTTAAAGTATTTTAATTTATAGTGATTTTTACTTGTAATTTACAATATAATTTTGGGATGTTAATAACAGTTTATAACTGCGGAAGATAATAAAGTGGGTTTACGGATTTTCCTTTGTAACGAATTTCAAAGTGTAATTTAGTTGTATTAGTTCCGCTACTACCCATAGTAGCGATTTTTTGCCCCGTACTGACTTCTTGTTGTTCTTGAACCAGCATCGTATCATTATGAGCATAGGCGCTTAAATAATCATCATTATGTTTTATAATAATAAGATTACCATAACCCTGCAAAGCATTACCACCATAAACTACTCTACCGCTGGCAGTTGCTAAAATTGGTTGTCCTCGAGAACCAGAAATATCTACTCCTTTGTTACCACCTTTTATAACTGAAAAATTATTAATAACTTTCCCATGTGTCGGCCAACTCCAACCAGTTATGCCAATACTACTAGATGAAATCTCAGATGATACTATGCTTTGTTTTTTGATAGATTCTCTTATATTAATAAGAGAATTACTAGTAAACGATATTTTATCATTCGATTTATATGAACTTTCTATATTTTTTTTATTAGAATCAGTGTTTGATTTTATTAAATATGAATTTGATGTAGGAATATGAGTAATTAAGACACCGGTATTTATCTGATCAGTGTTAAATACTGAAATAATTCCATCTGTGGTTCTGTTTTTTATCTGTAAAATCTGACCTACTTTCAAACGATAAGGTTTTTGAATATTATTTTTTTGTGCTAAATCTAGGTAATCTTTTCCCGTAATCCAAGCAATATAAAAAAGAGTATCACCTTGTTTTACCTTATATTTTCCTCTTAAATAGGAACCTTTATGAATATTTTTATAATTTCTATTATAAATGATATTCTCTTTTAGAGAGATATTAACTTGACTCTGTTTGCTATTATTCATTACAACATATGTCTGACCGAGTTGAGATACATAATTAGTAATTTTACTATCATTACTATTTTGACTAAAACTATTATTATTTCTTCTGATACTTTTTATCGGTGCGTTAAATTCATTTTTTGTACATCCCGCTAGACAAATGACGACTATGGTACAAACCGTAATGCAACGCCATGCGCTCTTAGGGTTTTCCATTCTCAATCCTTTCTACAGTAGCGATACTAATAATTATTTAAAATGAAATAATATTATATGTTATACATCTTTTCAGATTATCATCTCACTAACAGGAGAATTTTTAGCTGATTAAAAGTCAATAAATATACTATTGTTAGTAGTAAAAACAATATTTAACCCATACTATTCAATATTTATATAAAATATAAGCACTAAAAAATTTAGACTACTTTATTTATTATGAATAAAGTAGATCTGAAAAAATTAAACAACGTTAATAATTAATTTACCCTATTTATAAAATATCTATGATTAAACACTATTATTCATATTCGATAGGTAATACCACCAAACTTCTTTCATCCAACTGAAGTATAAATATCTATGGCAGCTCTAGATTAGCCAATATGACCATTATTTTAATATATTTTATTAAAAATATTTCACTGGATTTGTTAGATAAAAGCCTGATAAATAGAATAAGTTCTAATTTTTAATACTAGCAATTCTAACTATTATATCAATAGTTTAATTATTATTTTCGTAATATAGAATTTTGAAATAGTTTTCCTTAACTAAATTAGCAAATACAGAACTATCACAAAAAATATTTTAGAAAATTTCATCGATAAAATATTTATATAACACTACCACATAGTGTGAAGCAGATATGCATCATAGATACTTTGTTGGTACAAGTGTTTAAGAACATTTTATATATCTATCATGAAACGAATCTTTCTTTATATTACTGAATTAATTATAAAAACGAACAAATTGAAAATTAAAGTGATAATTTATCTTTAACGAGATTAGCATGATATGCTCTCATATCATGCTAATGATTTCATCTAAAATATTTTTCTCATAGATCAGTTTATTAGAACTATTTAACATTAGTAATGATCACATTTTATAAAAATTTTAGATTATAAATTTTACTATGCTGCTTTTTATAATAGAGTAAAATCCAAATTTACCACTGTCAGTCACAAATATAATTATAAGATAATAGCGATAATAAATAATAACATCTACTATCTTCATAGTGAAAATAGAAATATAGCGAACGAAGCAAACTTATTGTTATATAATACCGGTCAAATAGCACTAGAATAAAATTCACGTACTATCAGTATTAATACTGATATATCTATATCAATATGTATTTATTAAATAATAACAGCACAACAGAAAGGAAATTAATATTAGCTGTTTAGAAGAAAAATAATCAGTGAAAATTTTTCAGTTACTATCCAATTAAATTAGATTCATAGATTTATTATTATGATAAAATACTAGTTGTCTTAGTCAATTGAATTAAAATTACCATTGTTTAGTATGCATAGTATATATTATGCTAAATTATTTTAATTGCTATCTAAATGGTATTGAATAATTTACTATAGAGAAAAGAAAGCAAAAAATTGATCTTTTCTCTTATCATTAATACAATGAATACTATCAGATTATTACTTTGTTAACTTAAAATTATTACATTAAATAGTATCACAAAAATAATAACATATCATTATATCAATGATATCTTTTAAAAATCTTTTAATGAAATGAAATGTTATTTTTTAAAGATATTTTATAAAACTACTAATACCGGCTGATAATATCATAGATCTGAGCTATTAATGTAATTATTACTGATTATATTATTTATATAAACATTATTGATTTTAATTTATTCTGCTTTGATAACAGACGATATAATTTCTCTCCTGGTTTTATCATGCCAAGTACATTACGTGAATGTTCCTCAATGGCTTCCTGGTTATTTTTAAAATCATCAATTTTTAAAAAAAGTTGATTGTTTCGAATTTTGAGCTGAGCATTACTGTTTTTTTGTTCTGTAATATTTCTCTTGATTTGAACTAAATCGTATACACCGTTTTTACCAAACCATAATGAATATTGAAACCAGCCAAGTAATAATAATAAAAACAGTGTCAATTTTTGCATACTATCCCTTATTAAAATAATAATTATTATATAATTGCAGCTAGACTCTAAATAAGATTAAATATCATAATATTTTCTTAAATACAGAGAATAGTAATGTTATTACCAGAATAAAAAATAAATACAGAATAAAAGATTGAGGTTAGATAGGTTGATAGAAATAACAAATAAACTCTTTTAAAAGCAAAAGAAGTTTTTTAGAAAATGCTTAATTAGTATACATATTACAAAAAAACAATAAAAAAGATCAGTGTAGAATAGGAAAAGGGATATCGAACTTAAATACTAAAATATAGAAGGTAAAATTAGCTAACAAAAGATAAATAAAGCTATATTTCCATATATGGTTATAAAATAACTCATCCTGGTTAGGATATGCTAAGGGATAAAGCTAAATTTAAGCAGGATAGCACGTTTATCTTGATAACGGTTAGAATAAACCTCTTTTTTTGTAAAATTTCTAGTAAATTTAGTTATTTATTGGTAATTTATAAATTAATAAACATATATTTTTTAGAAATATTTCATAAATAATCAATAAAATTTGTTACCAGTTGTTCGTTATTTAGATCTAGATATAACTACTTAAGTACTTTTCAAAGTACATTAATACATATAAATTATAAATTTAAAGATACTAATTTTAATAGGGTTTTATAGAACTATTTAGGATAGTGCATCTGTTAGATAGTTATTCACGTATCGATAAATACTTTTATAAAGTGATTGCAGGATAATATATACTGTATTAGCTACTTCTCATCATGTTAAAGAGAGATTGATGACTGCCGATAGCATCAATATTAAGATATAATCTCATAAACTAAATAATACCTTTATTGCCTATTTAATTTTATATTCGATCCTAATAGGAAAACAGATCAAAATAACAAGCTATATTGTCGTTGACAAGATGCCAAATCCCAATAATTATTTTTCTTTTAAATAGATTGTTTTATCTTACGTGGTCATTCAAACATAATAAATAATAGTAGCTTACTAAGCATATTGAATGAAAATGCAATTATGCAATAGTATAGGCGTTTTAATTCATAATAATTATTTCATAGTAGATTATAATATATATTGATAAATAAATAGTATCACTTGATCTTTAAATAACTAATACTGTTAGTTAATGATCTAACTATCGTAATTCTAATCTAGAATTATTAGCATATTGAATCTACTATATTAATAGTATTAAATAAAAAACTAATGCTCATATATTAAACTGAATATGTTGATGTTAATATAATACTAAATTCTTTTTAATGCGAATTTTAACTAGTAATCTTTACATTAAGCTCTAGCTTATTACTAATAATTAATAGTTTACTTTTATTATATTAGCAGAGATGTTCCATCATTATCGATTATTTTTGTTATAAACTAAAATCACTGTAATTAACATTTATATTAGTAATCTTATTTTATAAGGATTACTACCTTAATAGATAAAATTTCCTTTTAATCAAAGTTTTATCTTTTAATGAGACTAGTAGTCAATATAATATCAAAATTAATCTTTTTATCAGAAAATATATATTACATTAGTTCTTTCAGTATTAAAATAACCGAGAATATTAAAACTTAGACGATTGGTATATTATATTATAAAATAAAGCAAAATTATTCTGATTTTTTCTTATTAGAATTTAATAATTTTAGATTTATAGTATATCCAATTCTATTCTATTATAGAATTTAAATACTAATAACATAAGTAATCTTTGCTAATACCTTAAAAATATAATTATCTATTGCTAGTAAACTCTATTTCATTTTTATAAAAATGAAAGATATTATAGATCAATCTAAAAGTTATATTATAGATTTTGTCTTTAAAGAATTTATTAGATTGATTTTTTCTTTTTATAAATAAACAGTATCTTTGTATGCCTGACGATTTTAATATTAAAACTTATCGATAAAAGCACAGTAATGATATCTTATAGTAAGAATAGGGAAAAATTTACTGTACTTAACAGTACCGTTATGTTAATAAATTACAATGAACTATCCTTAGTAGAGCTGGTAATAATTAGAAATGAGTTTGCAATCATCGAAAAGTATTCAACGACTATAAATATAGTATCATAGCGTGTTAGCTTTGATTATACAGTTAATGTAACTAAAGAAAAATGATAATGATTACCACGTTATATAAAGATTTTACCTTTGAATCCGCCCACTGCTTACCATATGTACCTATTGGGCATAAATGTGGTCGACTGCATGGACACTCTTTCTTAGTGCGACTTGAAGTAACTGGTGAAGTGCAATCCCATACCGGTTGGATTATAGATTTAGCTGAATTAAAAATTGCCTTTCAGCCGATTTTAGATCGATTAGATCATTACTATCTTAATGAAATTCCTGGCTTAAAAAACCCAACCAGTGAAGTGTTAGCAAAATGGATTTGGCAGCAGCTTAAACCGAGTTTACCTGTTCTAAGTGCTATTACTTTAAGGGAAACTTGTACCGCAGGTTGTATTTACCGCGGACAGTAGTAAATTCTATACTAAATTACTTATTACACTAAGTAATTTTATGTTTGTTCCATTTTAAAATAATAAGTAGAGAGGATAAGATAATATGAAGCAAAAGTTTTTAAAGCAATGTGAAAAACTGCTGTATTCTAAGCATCTGACTATATAGATAATGTAGTAGTAATTCTTAAGCGATGTTGAGATATTTATGAGTTTGCATCGAAAAGCGCCAATTTCGAGCAATACAAGTTTCAATACATAAACAAGTAGCTCTCTTTTTTTGACTTATTGGCTGAAGCGAAATTATCCGTTTTTTAATATCATTCTTAAGAGTTGACAATAATATATCAAGTTTTTCAATATCACATTTTCTTGCTACTGGATGCTTAATTTCATCACTTCGATTTAATGCTTGGTTTGATATCGATAGTTTTTTACACATATTTATTTTTGGCGATACTGTTACCCAAGTTTTTTGTGTGCAGTATATTTCTTTAGTTCCGCTGGTTTCAATCTGGCAGCTAAACCCTTGATTTTCAAGAGAACAGGTTAATGGTATAAGATTATATAGGCAAGGCTCACCGCCGGTTATTACTATATGACGCGCAGTCCAGTTCTTTTTTGCTATTAACATAATAATTTCTTCTACCGTTAAACTAGCCCAGCAATTACTGCTATCTGTTTTTGACAGAATTTCCTTCAACGTTACTTGATTATTTTCATTTCGTTTCCAAGTATATTTAGTATCGCACCAACTACACCCCACAGGGCAACCTTGTAAACGTATAAAGATCGCTGGCACGCCAGTAAAATATCCCTCACCCTGGAGTGTTTGAAAAATTTCATTCAGTGGATACTGCATAGCTATATCATAATTACAGTTAAAAATAAGGTTGAGTTTTATCTATCTATTAAAATTCTTATCTAATTTCAACATACATAAGAAAATAGAACTAAATTCTAGTACTATATTTGGTTTTTTACTTCAAATAAACCTCTGAACGGTGCTCGTTCGCCAAGTGTCTCTTCAATACGAATCAATTGGTTATATTTTGCTACGCGATCGGAACGGCTCATAGATCCGGTCTTTATCTGTCCAGCTGCAGTTCCTACTGCTAGGTCAGCAATAGTAGTGTCTTCAGTTTCTCCGGAGCGATGAGAAATAATAGTAGTGTAACCTGCATCTTTAGCTATTTTAATAGCTTCTAAGGTTTCAGTCAGTGACCCGATCTGATTAAATTTAATGAGAATTGAGTTAGCAATATTTTTCTCGATACCTTTCCTTAAAATATTGGTATTAGTAACAAATAGATCATCTCCTACTAACTGAATTTTGTTGCCTAATATTTTAGTTTGATAAATAAAACCATCATAGTCAAATTCATTTTGACCATCTTCGATGGAGACGATCGGATACTGTTTTGTCAGATTTTCTAGATAATGGGTGAATTCTTGAGAAGTAAAACTCTTACCTTCGCTTTTTAGATTGTAATTTCCGGTACTTTCCTCAAATAATGTAGAAGCTGCGCAGTCCATAGCTAGTGTGATGTCTTTCCCTAGTAAATAACCAGCTTTTTCGATTGCTTCTTTAATAAGAATTAGTGCCGCAGAATTTGATTTTAGGTTTGGGGCATATCCACCTTCATCACCAACAGTAGTACTTATACCTTCTCTTTTCAATATTTTTGCTAAATTATGAAATACTTCAGAGCCTACACGAACTGCTTCTTTGAAATTTTTTGCACCGACTGGTTGGATCATAAATTCCTGAATATCAATATTGTTGTCGGCATGCTCACCACCATTGATGATATTTATCATCGGTAAAGGCATAGAAAATTTACCTGTTGTACCATTAAGTTCCGCAATATATTCATAAAGTGGTATTCCTTTAGAAGCAGCAGCTGCTTTAGAGATAGCTAAAGATACGGCTAAAATAGCATTAGCACCAAATTTAGATTTATTTTCAGTTCCATCTAGATCAATGATTCTTTTATCTAATGTAGCCTGATCTTTAGCATCTTTATTAGTTATAATCTGAGCAATAGGACCATTTATAGCGTCAACCGCTTTAGTAACACCTTTACCTAAGAAACGGGATTCATCACCATCTCGTAGTTCTAGCGCTTCGCGTGATCCAATGGAAGCACCTGATGGCGCAGAAGCTAGACCTAGGAAACCACCTTCCAAATATATTTCTGCTTCTACGGTTGGATTTCCACGGGAATCGATGATTTCACGACCAATGACTTTTACAATCTTAGACACTTGTATTTCCTTAATATAAATTAGAGAATAACTTCTAATAGAACACTCACTGAGATTATTTATGCTCTATTTTTTTGTTTTTTATTTCTACTTTTTTGATAGTTATTCGCGCTTTTAATAAAGCCAGAAAATAACGGATGACTATCGCGCGGTGTTGAATTGAATTCTGGATGAAATTGGCTAGCAATAAACCATGGATGATCTGGATATTCAATAATTTCTACTAGATTAGTATCTTGAGAAAAACCAGCAACGCGTAATCCGGCAGATTCAAGTTCTTTTAAGAACATATTATTAACTTCATATCGGTGACGATGACGTTCTAAAATAGTAATTTTACCATAAAGTAACTGTGCTATACTATCACGCACTAAATGACATAGATGACTACCTAAGCGCATAGTACCACCTAAATCACTTTTCTTGCTACGCATTTTTGTTATATTACCAGCTTCATCTTGCCATTCTTTAATAAGTGCTACTACTGGATATTTACAATTTGATACAAACTCAGTAGAGTTAGCATCTTGCATTCCTGCTACATGTCGAGCAAATTCGATTAAAGCGACCTGCATCCCTAAACAAATACCTAAATAGGGGATTTTCTGTTCACGTGCGTACTTTGCACTCATGATTTTACCTTCTACACCTCTATAACCGAAACCACCGGGAATTAAAATAGCTTCTAAATCTTTCAATATTTTAACACCGCGGATTTCAATGTCTTCAGAATCAATCAAACGAATATTTACTGTTAAGCGATTTTTTAAGCCAGCATGTTTCAGAGCTTCTATTACCGACCTATAAGCATCTGGTAGGGCGATATATTTTCCGACCATACCTATAGTTACTTCACCAACCGGATTCGCTTGCTGGTAAATTACTCTCTCCCATTCACATAGATTTGCTTCAGGACACTTTAAACCTAATTTTTTACAAATGTAATCATCTACCCCTTGTGCTTTTAATAATACCGGAATTTTATAAATTGAATCAACATCTTTAAGCGAAATTACCGCCTTTTCAAGCACATTGCAGAACAAAGAAATTTTTGCACGTTCATTATTAGAGATAGAATGATTGGAGCGGCAAATTAGCACGTCAGGCTGAATACCAATAGAAAGCAACTCTTTTACTGAGTGTTGGGTTGGTTTAGTTTTTACTTCTCCAGACGTTGCTATATAAGGTAATAAGGTTAAATGTATATAGAGAGTATGCTCTCGCCCAACTTCTACTGCCATCTGTCGGATGCTTTCCAAAAACGGCAGCGATTCAATATCTCCAACCGTACCACCAATTTCTACAAGGACTATATCATGACCATGACCGCCTTCAACGATATAATCCTTGATGGTATTAGTAATATGAGGAATCACTTGAACCGTAGCTCCTAAATAATCGCCACAACGCTCTTTGCGTAATACATCGGAATAAATTTGACCTGTAGTGAAGTTATTGCGGCGTGACATTTTAGTACGAATGAAGCGTTCATAATGCCCTAAGTCTAGATCTGTTTCAGCGCCATCTTCGGTTACAAAAACCTCACCGTGTTGTACAGGACTTATTGTACCTGGATCTATATTAATATAGGGATCTAATTTTATAATAGTAACATTAAGCTCTCTAGCTTCCAGGATAGCCGCTAGAGCGGCTGCAGTAATGCCTTTACCTAAAGAAGAAACAACCCCGCCGGTTATAAAAATATACTTTTTTATCATGCTAAACCTGAGAAATTAGGTATAAAGATACGATAACTAAGACGAAAAAAGTACACATTAAACCCTATAATATATAAATAAGCATATATAATAAACAATATACGCTTATTTATATATTAAATTTCTATATACGTTTAATAATATTAAAATATAGATAAAATCTATAATATGAAATTTAGTTTGTTTTTAATTAGGGTTACTTTCTTCATGTCAAGTTACTTTATTAATCAGATTACTTCAATTAATGTTTTATTTTAGATCTAGTAATGTAATGAGCTAAAAACTAGTATTCTAGAATTAGATAATCCCATTGCATTAAAAAATTTTAATATAGTCCGCAATTAATGTATCTATCAATGGTACTATCAATAAAGCACTTTGCAAGTGATACTTATAATAATAAGTATGAGAGATTATTAAAAATATTAATAACGGAAATATTATGATACATAACGACATAAATGATTTACTTATCTTTCTTAATAATATTCCTAGCTCTATCTATATCGCTAGGAATATTATACACGACATAATCAAAAATGAAAAAATTTAAAACTTTTAATACGAAGTATAGTCATTTTCTTGAAAATAAAATTACCAGTATTTAATTTCATAGTCATGATTAATACTGTTTTCTCTGCTAGCAGTTTAATATAAAATCCTGACAGAAAAATAAAACTGATATGTGCAACATTACGATTTTAATATTATGCTAATCTGGTATATGTTGCATTAGATATTAAACGATGATCCGCAGCTACAAATAGTCTTAGCATTAGGATTTATGACAATAAAACGCGAACCTTTTAGGTTTTCACTATAGTCAATAGATCCACCAATTAAATATTGTAAACTTATTGGATCTACAATGAGCGCAACGCCTTGTTTCTCAATAGAGAAATCTTCCATATTAACTTTATCATCAAGGATAAAATTATACTGAAAGCCACTGCAGCCCCCACCAGTAATATAAATTCGCAATCTCAGATCTAGATTTCTCTTGTCTGCAATAAGATTTTTAACCCTGTTTGCTGCTGCATCTGTAAACTGTAATGGAAAAATTTTCATTACACTCATGATGTTACTCCATAACTGTTATTAGTCCTAAAGCATCTAATGTGTTTACTAGCTAGAGCTAGTATTTTTGGTTAAACATTATTTATATTCAATCATTACGAATTATAAAAAACGAATTTGTTTTAATATTTATCCGATTTTTTATATTTTTTACCTCAATGATAACAATCAGCGAAATAAATTAACAATTATCGATAATCTCAAATTTTAACGTAAACTAGTTAATAGTAACTATTATAAAGAAAAGAATTGATTACCAGAATATACAATAGCTATTGTATATTGGGAGTTTCAAAGTGCTATTTATATGAAAAGCAAATTATTTCTACAAGAATGACATTACTAGTATTGTACCAAAATAAATAAATAGCAATTCAGTCGATAATTATATTTCGTTTAGTAAAATAGTTAAGTCAAATCAAACTGAAATAAGCATGTAATAATAACTTTATCAAGTTATAACCTATCAATTTAATAATATTGATAAAACAATTTCTAATTTAGATTATCTTTAAGATTCATTTACATCAGTAGCTGCTAGCAGCGTTGCTGCGATATTTCCTATGCTTATAGGAAACTTAATATTTACTTTAAATCGACTAGCAACTTTAATTTGAAAAATAATGTAATACTGTTGATTATTTAATAATACGATATCTGATTATATCATATGCTATATTTTTATTTATAGTATAAACATTTAATGTTTATTAATTAATTCATAAATTTTTATAAATAGAAAAACATCAAGCATATACTATGATATAGTAAAATTTTATTTGATTTGTAGAAATATAGTTAGCAATCTAAAATATATCAACTATATTAAGCCTTAAATCAATTTGGATTCTAATTGTCTCTTTATCAAAAGAGATAATTAAATATCCATTTAATTATACTAATATAACTCTATGTAATGTTCTGATGGTGATATTACATAAATTATGTAATCACTTTTTAAGCTAATATTAATATCCACAAATTGGTTATAGGTATCAATAAAAATATGTTGATATAAATCTAGAATATTGTATAGTGTGCAAATATCATTGTTTAAATGACTTTTCAAGCACTAAAAATTTAATGCTATATATGAATTGGTATTTAAAATAAGACAATTATATAAAATCTTAACTAAAAATTAGTAAAAGTACAGTTTTCTTGATCGTTAATAATATGAAATAACTCTTTATCATAGTATAAATATATATGTTAGAACTTATAAAATTTTTTACAATCAATTATTTATAATAAAAAGATCTTGATATGAATACTTAGTTTAAGTAGAATAGATTGAGTTTATAACATTAAAAATTGATAATCGCTATATCAGCTTAGATAAGGAGAATGATTTAAATAGATACATAAAAGTCAATTCTATTGGCTTTTATATTCTACTATCCTATTAACAATAGATCAATCTATTCGCAATTTTTATCTATGCTTATAATTTTATTTTGAATTGATCTATCATAGTCGGACTGTACTTCATAACAGTTTTTCTATTAGTTAGTAAATCTGATTTTTTCAGTTTCTAGAGCTAATACTAATGGAGTAGTATCTAACTTTAATACCGTTCACTGTCTTTTATTTCTATTTATTTATTAATATATATTTAACTTATCGATGCGATTCTAGTAATAGAGCTAATTTTATTAGTGCTAATACTATCTCTGACATTGATTTTCTTTATTACAGGAGTAAATTAACACAGTTGATTATTTAAAATAATTGAATTCTAAGTTTATAATCTAAATACCTGTATCCATACAATATAACTTTGTTATAGCACTAAAACATCATTAATCGAATCAATAACATTACATCATAAGTTATTAGAAAATAATTTATTGGTCTTTGATTAATAAATTAGGAGAAAGAAATGTCTTTAATTAATACCAAAATTAAGCCTTTTAGTAACCAAGCATTCAAAAACGGTAAATTCGTACAGATTACTAACAGAGATATAGAAGGAAAGTGGAGTATCTTTTTCTTCTATCCGGCTGATTTTACTTTTGTTTGTCCAACTGAATTAGGTGATATGGCTGATTGTTATGATGAATTCCAAAAATTAGGTGTTGATGTTTATTCAGTATCCATAGATACTCACTTTACTCATAAAGCTTGGCATAGCAGCTCTAAAACTATCGCTAAGATTAAATATGCAATGATTAGCGATCCTACCGGAACGTTGACACGAAATTTTAATAATCTACGTGAAAACGATGGTTTAGCCGACCGTGGTACTTTTGTTATCGATCCGAAAGGCATTATCCAGGCTATTGAAGTAGTAACAGAAGGTATTGGTCGCGATGCAAGAGATCTTTTACGTAAAGTAAAAGCTATGCAATATGTTGCTAACCATCCTGGTGAGGTTTGTCCTGCTAAATGGCAGGAAGGTGATAAAACAATTTCCCCTTCGATAGATCTAATTGGAAAAATATAACTTTGCTAACGGAAATTAACTCTACAAGCTACCAATTTATTACTCATAAATATTATGAATGCACCTCATTAACCAAATTACTGTAGGTTAGTGAGGTGCATTAACGATAAAAATAACCATCGCTAGATTTTATTTTTTAAATTTAAACATCCTGACATACTAACAATAGTGATTTCAAAAAATAAATTTAGAATATAATACAATAAACATTTAAATGTTTCATAAACAGCTCTACTTTTCAGTAGAGAAAAAATCCTGATAAAAATTTTCTTAATAAAGTTATCAATAGAGTAACTACTTGGTGCAAATATCATACGCCACTAAGTCAAGATAGGAATTTAAAACTATGTTTTATTCTATTAGCGACTAATTAATATTAAATTGGATTAATATGATCGCTAGTAATATTATATATACTTATAATTTATTAAAAACAGCAAGAAAATATGTTAAATGTAATTATATTAATTAAATATTAAATGCAAATATAACAAATAGTGCTCATTTTTGATAAATATAAATATTAAATATTATTTCATAAATGATCGTATCTCAATTACTTACTCAAGATATATCACAATTTCTAATGAAAAACTATCTATATGATAGTTCAAAAAAAATAAAAGGTTATCAATATATTTTGTTTCTATTACTATTACTTAACTTAGCTAAGTTTACAAAAAATTTAGCAATTCCTAATTTAAAAACAAATCTATTGATATTTGCTGATAGTTAATATTTTTCTTTTTGTATTTTCATAATAATACTTTGAGTAAAGTGCTATCGGTCCAGGCTGGTTCTAGTATTCATAAGAATATGCAAGAAGGATTTATAACCTGTTAAAAAATATACTTTAGGAACTAAAACAGATAAAACTTGCTCTTAATTTCAACTGATGTTCAGTTTGATGTATTTTCAGTAGTAATAAAAATATTCCACGTAGCTATGCTGTATAATTGTACTACATGAAGTAAAATACTGCTAAAATTTGTTCGCTTTTAAAGAAAATTTATATTGATCTTTCTAAATCACATTTTTATATCGAAATAGGATCACATAGCATGGAAAAATATAAAATTATTTCTCAATATATTGAGATTACTTAATATTTTTTTGATCTTAAATGATTACTATAAGATATATGTAAATCAAAATATTTCAGCTAGTTTTTCCTTAATAGGAAACGTTATAAACTGCAGTAACACTTTTGTAAATATAACTCTATATTATATCTATGATTGATATCTGGATGATATTATCATCTGTGAATTTTTATTGAAAGAGATCAGCAGAAAATTTTTTGCTATACTGAATAATGAATAAAAACTACTTACTAACTTTAAAGTGTGTACTAATAAAGGTCTATCTTAATAAAACTATAAGTATGAATGGTGCTATGCTATTTATATTTTGTATTATTGTCGATTTTTTATGCTGTTTAGGTTATTTTAACAAGTTTGACATCGATTAATATATAAATAACAAAATCTTCTAATATAAGTTAAAATAGCAAATGTACAATATTGATAAAAAATTATGATATGAATATATGTAAAGCTGAAATTAACTAATACCTTAAAATTTAATAACGGATTCATTACCTCTAATTCTTAGAGAAGAAATTTGTTCATTAAAATATAGATATTATAAATAGTATCCTAATTAAATAGAAACTTAATCCTTAAATTTTTTTGTTCTTTAATAATCTTTATCTGATATTATAGATAATAAAACAGTTAGCACTAAGGTTAGTAATAGGAAATTTTTAATATTAAGTACCATACTATTATAGATTCTACGCTGATTCTAATCTTAATCTAAGATTAGAATTATTAATTATGTTAATGCAGATGAATTTTTCTACATATTATAGAATAAATTAAGAGGCAGATAAACATGAATCAATTTAATCTATAAAATATATTTGTTTCATTAATTAGCTTTATTGATACCTTTTAATATCGATTAAAAAAAGGAGTTATTAATAAGTATTAGAAATAAAATTATTCACTAAAAAATAATATTTGCTATTTGTTAAATAACTAAATATATACAAATTATGGATTACTGTTATTAATTGAAGTCTTTCTATCTATTTAGATATATTTATTAATATTATTAATATATCCGAATTAATATATTCGAATAATATTCTGCTTTTAAGTAATTATCTAATTAATATATAAAAATCCGATATTTATTAACAAATTCAGTACTATTATAGTTATAATATTATATATTTATATTACTATTATTATAATATTTTACATATTAAATACTCTAGAGAGAGTAAAAGCTTATAGATTAATTTAAGATAAAATGTCTAATTTTTAGACGATCAATCGATTTATGTTATTTCTCCTTTTGACAACCTTCCTAACATCTGATATTATCTCATCTATTTTATAAATCCTCTGTAGTTCAGTTGGTAGAACGGCGGACTGTTAATCCGTATGTCACTGGTTCGAGTCCAGTCAGAGGAGCCAGTGTCTTTTTATATTTTTCACGTTTTTTTGAATCCATTTCATCTTATGCTTAAATAAAATAGTTCTAGTCAGCTAGAACTAGCGTACTATCTTCGATAGTGAAAGAAAATTCGTATTATGTTAAATTTCTAATTATGTTGTTTCCATAAAATATCTAAAATGCTATAGTTAAATAGTAACTCAGCATAACAATATTTCACTGAAATAGCTTATATAAATTGAAAACATCGTTTGAAATTGTTGCATAGACATACTATTAAAAATAGAATGTAAGAGAATATACAGGTATATTATAACAAATAATTAATATCAAAATCAAATGAAAAATCGAGTTTAAATGTGATACCTGCTATCAAAAGGCTATTATTTAAGAATCCCATCAGATTAAATAGTTATGGCCTATCTATAAATTAGATAGAACCTATAAAATAAGGTTAAAACTATATCTCTTATCTTTATAAGAGATATAGTTTTTTTAAAAAATATAGTGTAAAAACAGATCAGTAACTAGGAATGTAAGCACAAATAAGTGCTATTAGTTATTTTCTGTTATATTCATATTTATACTAGTTTTGATATTATCATGCATAATTTACTTAATGTTTTACCGATTTTCAAGTATTATATGTTTTAATATCTGTCGGATTAAAAAATAATAATATTACGGTTAGTAGCATTATTATTTTAAATAAAATATAAATAAAATATAAATAGTTACGTATATGATTAGTTTTTATTTTATGTTATTTTCACTGGATTTAATCCATTTAGAATTATTATTAATAGTTTACTCTAATTAAGATTTGATTATCTTTAACTGTAAGATAAACTTAATTTATATAGTTAACATAACTAACAAAATAATACCTTATTATAAGTAATAAATCTATTTTTATCAAAAAATAATAGAACATAATTTAATAAGTTTTTTAAAAATAGGAATTCAGACATATAGGTTATACGTATTATAAATAGTATTGTTTTATTCATGTTTATTAAAAGATCATAATAACTAAAATATATTAATTCACCTATAAAACGTTTAAATATAGAATATCTAAATATAAAAATTAAGCTAAAGTTTATCTAGATTTAAAATAAACTAACATATTACAGATTGATTTGGAATTTTAATAGATCTTTGTTATGAAAATCTATTATTGTAATATTAGATGCAAGTTGATTATTTATAATTTCATTAATCATCTTTTTTTTTAAATTAATTATAATTATTAAAATATAATGTTAACTTTTTTCAAGTTCTAATCGGAAAAATCTATTTATAATATGAAAAAAAAATCTTGATTTTCTAGTAGCAAGCAATTAGTTGAACTAGATGCAGAAAATATCTTTTAAATAAATAAAACAGAGATAACAAAATATAAGATTATATCTTATGATCATAAAAGTAGTATTTCAATACAATTAATCATTAATCATTGTATAATTAAACTACGTGTGCAGTACTTATCATTGATAAATTTTAATATTATTATTAAGCTACAGCATTCATATATAAATCTAACAAAGATTATTTATTACTTTTTGCTAAAAATTTTTTAAAACTAATTATAATAACGCATAATTTAAAGAACTAAAATGATTCAGCGAAATCTTTTCTCTCGTTTCAGAAAATTATAAGCTTTCTGAATGGTTTGAGTTTTCTTTTTAGCCATTTCTATTCTCTGTGGAGAAAGACCTTTTGCTATTAGCTTATCAGGATGATTTTCACTCATTAACTTACGATATGCACGTTTAATTTTCTGAGTATCATCCTGAGGGATAACACCAAGTGTTTTACAAGCATCTTCTAGCATAGATTGATGTGACTGCTCTGTTTTGCAGTACTCACTTTGATAAGATTCTTGTTGTTCGCTAAACTGTGTACTCCCTTCTATCATACTGATAAATTCATAAAATTGGCTACGGTTAATGCTTAATTCTTCAGCAATAAGATACAAAATCTGTCGTTCATTTGGATGGAGCGAACCATCAGCGAAAGCTGCTTGGATTTGAATTTCTAAAAACATACGTTTAAAATCAAAAGAACCTAAGCAAATTTGTCGAAACTCATGAAGTTGATGGCGTAGCGAAAAATTACTATTTTTTCCTTCTCGAAATGCTTCTTGAGCAATTTTTTTTAGCGAATCATTAAGATTCATCCGTACCATAACATTATTGGCATTAATAATGTCTACTTTGGTAACTCTACCTTTAGATTTGGTTAAATAGCCCATTACTTGAAATGTAGTACATAAAAAAATTTTTTTTTTGGTTTCTTGACATATTTGTTGATCGGAAAAGTAATTAGAATTTGTTACTATGCTAATGTCTTTTACTCTATCTACTATATAACCTATTAATAATCCTAGTATTAAAGCCCAAAAACTACCACCTGCTAAAATAGGCAAAATAATACCAAGCAAATTACCCCAATAACGCATATACTCCTCAATTCATCATGTTGTTAATATAAATTGCTTTATCATACCTATCATTTAATATTAAAACTAATAGTGTTAGGAAAAAGATAATATTGAATATTAGTAAAATATTAATAAGTAATACAATCTTTAATTGTATATCTCAATGATCTCTAGATAATGGAATATCTGAAAATACTTATGAAAAAACGTTTATCTATACTATTTGTCAACCTTATTATTTGGCTAGCTTTTTATAGTCATCAAGCACTTTCTGATTTAGTAGATCAGTACCTGTTGAATGTGCCAGTCTATACTAAATCACTGGTTAAAACTGACAGCGAATTAGCATCGGTTCATATTCAGTCTAAAAAGGCTACAGCGAATTATCCCGAACATGTTCTTTTTAGTGGCAATGTGAATATTTATCAAGATAATAGCATTATAACTGCTGATGAAATTCAGCTTATACAACACAAAACACAGAACAAAAAATCATTTTGTACTATTACTGCTACAGGTAATGTTAATTATTCTAATAACGAAATTAAACTAAAAGGAGAAAAAGCTTGGTCCAATCTTAATACTAAAGATACCGATATTTATCAAGGAAAATACCAAATAGCAAATAGACAAGGCCGAGGAGACGCAGATGCTATAAAGCAGCGAAATAATAAACGCTACACGGTATTAGAAAACGGTAGTTTTACTTCATGTTTATTAGAAGATAATAGCTGGAGTATTGTAGGTGAAGAAGTCATCCATGATCGCGAAGAGCAGATTACTGAAATTTGGAACGCATTTTTTAAAATTGGTAAATTGCCAGTATTATATAGCCCATATTTAAAGATTCCATTTGGAAATAATCGTCGTTCCAGATTTTTAATCCCATATACTAAATATGGTAGTAATAACGGTTTCGAACTCAGCTTACCTTTTTGCTTAAATATAATACAAAATTATGATGTCACAATCACACCGAAGTATATAAGCAAACGCGGTACCCAAATTCAGACAGAATTTCGTTACCAGACGAAATCTGGAAAAAGATTAATAGAGCTTGACTGGCTTCCAAAAAAACGGATTTATAGAAATGAACATATCAGTAGTAATGATAATAATAATGATCGCTGGTTGTTTTATTGGCATGATAATGAAATTATAGATAAAGTATGGCGTTTTAATGTCGATTATACTAAAGTCAACAACTCCACTTATTTTAATAATTTAGACTCTAAATACGGTAGCACTACAGATAATTACAACACACAAAAATTTAGCTTCGGTTATGCTGATGAAAACTGTGATACTGCTCTATCATATAAAAAATTTCAGGTTTTTAATACAAATAAAAACAATTCTTACCGCGCTATTCCTCAGTTCGATATAACTTATTATAAAAATGATATTGCTCCATTTAATTTTGAAATATTTAGTCAAGCGACTAAATTTACTAATGTCAATAATAGTTATCCCGAAGGAACCCGGTTTCATATTGAGCCTAAACTTAATCTACTTCTATCTAATAATTGGGGTAGTTTAAATACTGAGGCTAAACTAATGGCTACATACTATCGGCAGAAAAATATTGACGAATATAAAAAAAACATCAATATAGACCATCAACTAAAAAGCTCTGTAATCCGCATATTACCTCAGCTTAAAACTAATGGTCGAATGATATTCGAACGCAATATGGATTTCATCCAGAATTACAAGCAAACACTTGAACCGAGCTTACAATATCTATATGTTCCTTATCGAAACCAGAACAATATCGGTATTTATGATGCAATCCTTTTGCAAGAAGATTATTTAACTCTGTTTCGCGATCGGACTTACAGCGGATTAGACCGTATTCCATCAGCTAATCAACTATCTGGCTATATTACAACTCGAATTTATGACGATAATCGAGTAGAACGGTTTAATGCCTCTTTAGGTCAAATCTATTACTTCTTTCAACCTCGTATTAGTGATACTATTAGTAATTATAATAAGTATGATAATACGGGTAGCTTAGTATGGACATATGATAATTACTGGTATATTAGTAATCAGTGGGGAGTTCGAAGTGGATTGCGGTATGATTCAAGATTAAATAACGTGACTCTAGGAAATGCAGTACTAGAATATCTAGGTGATAAGAAGCATATCATTCAACTAAATTATCGTTATATTAGTCCAAAATATCTTGAGAAAATGCTAACTAATATTAACCATTCTTTCTATCAAAAAGGTATTTCCCAAATAGGAGTAACCTACAGTTGGCCACTGATCGATTATTGTTCACTAGTCGGAGCATATTATTATGATACTAAATCCAATCAATCAGCAAATCAAGTACTTGGCCTACAATATAGCACTTGTTGCTGGGCTATCAATGTAGGTTATGAGAGAAAAATTACTGGCTTTAATAAAGCTAATAACTATAAACAATATGATAATAAAGTATCATTTAATATTGAACTTCGTGGCTTAAATGGCGATTCTAATCTAGATATAAAAAAGATACTAACCTCTAGCATTATACCTTATCAAAGAGCGTTTTAAAACTGTAGTTTTTATGAAATACTTAACTTAATCTTTATATATAAAATTTATGAAAAATTACAGATTTTTTTTTTCAGTCTTTTCCTATATGCAAAGGGCGTACTAGCTTTACCGCAGATTATAGATAAAGTTGTTGTTATAGTAGACAACAGTATTATCTTAGAAACGGAAGTAAATACTATGATATCCGTATTAAAACACAGCCTCAAAAAAGCAAACCAACAGCTATTGAGTGATAAGATACTACGTAATCATACCATTAATCAAATAATTATTGATAATATCATTTTACAGTTTGCTCATCGCATTGATGTTCATATCAACGAAAAAGAACTAGATCGGTCAATAAGCTATATCGCCAACCAGAATCATATGTCGCTTGATCAGATGTGTTATTTTTTTTCCTATGATGGTATAGATTATGATATTTATCGCGAAAAAATTCGCAAAGAGATACTAATTACTAAGATACATAATAGTGAAGTTCGCCGTCGTATTACCATATTTCCGCAGGAAATTGAATTGTTAATGCAAAAAATTTCTACTAAAACTAATAGTAATACTGAATATAATCTCAGCTATATCCTTATCCCGTTACCGAATAAAAAACAGACGCAGAATCAACTTGACAAAGCAAAAGCATTAGCTATATCTTTAATTAAAAAAGGTAGAAAAGTTGCTGACTTAAATCAATTAGCTATTACTTACTCTACTGATGACCAGGTAATAAAAAGTAACCACATGGGTTGGTGGAAATTAGAAGAACTATCGCCACTGTTTGCAGTGTATCTAAAAGGTGCTCATAAAAATAGCATTATCGGTCCGATTCGTTCTAATGTTGGTTTCTATGTTTTAAAAGTTAATGATATTCGCAATAACAATAAAAAAATGGTGATGACTGAAGTATATGTACGTCATATCTTGTTACGTACTTCATCAATACTAAATGATCAGCAGGCCCATGCTAAGCTTGAAGATATTGCATCACAAATCAGGAATGGACATATCAATTTTTTTACTGCTGCTAAAAAGCTGTCAGAAGATCCAAGTTCAGCAAATCAAGGTGGTGATCTAGGATGGATCTCTATCGATTTCTTTGATCCAGAATTTTACGATATTTTAATAAGCTTAAAAAAAGGAGAAGTTAGTATACCAATACATTCTTCCTTTGGTTGGCATTTAATTCAGATTATCGACACTCGTAAAGTTGACCGTATCGAAACTATTAAAAAAGATCATGCTTACCGACTGTTATTTAATTATAAATTTTCTGAAGAGGCAAAAGCCTGGATACAGGAGCAACGTGCCTCTGCTTACATAAAAATCCTTAATAACAATGAGAAATAATCAACGTATTATTATTACTCCCGGTGAACCTGCTGGAATCGGCCCAGATCTTATAACCTTACTAGCTCAGCAGGAATGGCCAGTTGAACTAGTTGTTTGTGCTGATCCTACATTGCTTATGACGCGAGCGAATCAGCTTGGGTTACCACTGAAATTACATCTCTACCGTCCTGAAAAACCAGCTACTCTTCGAATGGCCGGTGAGTTAACAGTGATAAGTATCAAGACATCGGCACCAGTCGTTCCTGGTGAACTTAACGTTATTAACAGTGATTACGTAGTAAAAACGTTAGCTCGAGCCTGCGATGGTTGTCTTAACGGCGAGTTTTCAGCACTGCTTACAGGTCCAGTACATAAAGGTATTATTAACGATAGTGGTTTTCTTTTCAGTGGTCAAACAGAATATTTTGCTAAACGTAGCGGTTGTGAAAATGTCGTTATGATGCTAGTTACCGAATCGTTGCGTGTTGCATTAGCGACTACTCATTTGCCACTATTGTCAGTTCCAAAAGCTATTACCTGCTACTCTCTCAATAAAATTATAACAATTTTGGTTTACAACCTTCAGAAAAAATTTCAAATTGTACAACCATGTATCTACGTTTGCGGACTTAATCCGCACGCTGGAGAAAGCGGTCATATAGGTAGAGAAGAAATCGAGATAATAACACCAACCTTAGATATCTTACGTAATAAAGGTTACAATCTTATCGGACCACTTCCAGCCGATACTTTATTTCAGCAAAAATATTTACAAAAAGCAGATGCAGTATTGGCAATGTATCATGATCAGGGTTTACCAGTGTTAAAATATCATGGATTTGGCCGAGCTGTCAATATCACACTAGGACTCCCCTTTATTCGTACCTCTGTCGATCATGGAACTGCACTAGAACTAGCTGGATCTGGTAAAGCGAAAAGTGATAGTATTAAAACAGCACTTAATCTTGCCATAAATATAATAAAATACCATAATGAATAATCGAATATATCAGAAATATCTAGCGAGAAAGCGTTTCGGTCAAAATTTTCTACACGATAACTCAGTTATTAGTGCTATTGTTTCTGCTATTCATCCAAAACCTGATCAAGCAATAGTAGAAATAGGGCCAGGTTTTGGTGCTTTAACTAAACCAGTAGCAGAGTGTATTGACAAAATGACTGTTATTGAGATTGACCGTAATCTTGTTAATCATCTAGCTGTTCATCCTTTTTTAAATTCTAAGCTTAATATTATACAGCAAGATGTGATGACGGTTAATTTTTCCGCGTTGTCTACTAACATGAATAAACCGCTGCGAATTTTTGGTAATCTGCCGTATAATATTTCAACACCGCTTATATTTTATCTTTTTAATTATATTCATGTTATTAACGATATGCATTTTATGTTGCAAAAAGAGCTAGCCAATCGGCTTGTAGCATATCCGAATAATAAAGCCTACGGCCGGTTAAGTATAATAGCACAGTATTACTGTCATATTACTCCAGTATTAGAAGTTCCACCTGTTTCTTTTAGACCGGCTCCGAAAGTTAATTCAGTAATGGTAAGACTAGTACCTTATACCAAACCACTGTTCTCTGTAAAAAATTTAAGCAAATTAATTACATTAACTAAAATAGCTTTTAATCAGCGTCGTAAAACACTGCGTAATAGCCTATGTGATCTTTTTAGTACAAAACAGTTAGCAGAACAGGGTATAGATGCAATGTTGCGCGCAGAAAACTTAAGTATTGAACATTACTGCCGTTTAGCTAATATTCTAGCAGAACGTCCATATTCTAAAAATTGATAAGAATACTGTTGATAATTAACTTGTTTCTTTCTGTATTTAAGTTATGAACATCTACATCTAATTAACTAGTAATACTAATAGTAAGAGATAAAAATTTCATAATGTAAACCTTACTCTAATAATAAATTTTAATATACTAGATAATAAAAAATTAATTTTTAATTTAAAGTCCTTCCGTTTTCTAACTGGAAATTCTTTTAAACTAACTATGTCGACTTACTTAATTGGTGATATTCACGGTTGTTTTAATGAATTAAAAATTATGTTGATGCAAATCCAATTTGATCCAACAATAGATACACTATGGTTAACCGGAGATTTAGTTTCGCGTGGACCTGGTTCACTAGAAGTTCTACGTCTTTTACGAACTATGAGTGAGAGCGTACGGCTGGTATTAGGTAATCATGATCTTGATCTCTTAGCAGTATATACCTGTATTAGGAAAAATACACCGAAAGATTGTATTATACCACTGTTAGAAGCTCCGGATGCTAATGAATTAATCAACTGGCTTCGACATCAACCATTACTGCAGATAGATGAAGAGAAAAAAATAGTTATGACTCATGCTGGTATTACACCACAATGGGATCTCGCTACAGCACGTCAGTGTGCTTATGAGATAGAAACAGTGCTAAAGAGTGATAGCTATCCACTCTTCCTTGATGCTATGTATGGTAATATGCCAAATAATTGGAATTCTGATCTAAGTGGTATAGCACGTCTACGTTTCAGTACTAATGTCTTTACCCGTATGCGTTACTGTTTTCCAAACGGTGAATTGGAAATGAACTGTAAGGATACACCTGAAAAAGCGCCAAAACCGCTTCAACCTTGGTTCGCATTACCAAGATTAGTATCTAAAAATTATAATATTATATTTGGTCATTGGGCTTCATTGATGGGCAAAGGAACGCCAGCAAATATCTACGGTCTCGATACTGGTTGTTGTTGGGGTGGTAAATTAACTCTTTTACACTGGGAAGACAAAGAGTTTATCCAAGTACCATCAAATTCTCAAAATCAGATTAATCTGGAACATTCTATTTTTTATTAATATTAAAATAATTCTTTTCTTTAAGCTAAGAATACACCTAAAAATTATTAATCATTAGAGATGAATTACGCTTTAAAATATTGATATCAAGCATAATAATTACAAAATAACTTGAAAGTATAATGCTCTTTTATCTTATTTTATGCTTAAAAATTAAGTATTATTGTTAATATAATACAAATAAACCTAATTAGTTTTCAGTAAAACATATTCTATTTAATTACTGAAACTTATAATAATGTTTTTACTAAAATTAAAACATTATTAATTTTGAAATAATTATTCAATATAATATTAACAGTACATGAGATTTATGTATGAATAGTTTTCATAAGTTAATTTTTTCTATAATAATTTTTTGTGCATTTCCTGTAATGAAATTATATGTGCAGTAGCATCAGCGTCAAGTGACATTACAGTTGCAAAGGCACCGTTTAGGGTAGTATCATAATGTACTTTATATTGTAACGCACTGCGCCGAATGAGTTTAGAATCTTCAATAGCTTGACGATCGGAAGTTGTGTTAACAATATAGTTATACTCGCCATTTTTAATTCGATCCTGAATATGTGGTCGCCCCTCGTGAACTTTATTCACTAAACGTGGATTAATTCCAGCCTCACCTAAAATTACTGCCGTACCATGAGTTGCATCTAATTGAAAACCGTGTTTTAGTAACTTAATTGCTAATTCGACTATTCGATCTTTATCTGCTTTACGTACAGATAGTAGTGCACGACCACTTTTCTTCATGTGTGATTGACTACCAAGCATTGCTTTAGCAAATGCTGCAGAAAATGTTTTAGCTATTCCCATAACCTCACCAGTAGAACGCATCTCGGGACCAAGAATTGGATCTACGCCAGGAAATTTGTTAAACGGTAGTACTACTTCCTTAACTGAATAGTAAGGTGGAATTACTTCATGAATCATATTTTGCTGTAATAAGGATTTTCCAATCATTACTCTAGCAGCTACTTTAGCTAACGCCACACCAGTAGCTTTGGATATAAATGGTACTGTACGCGATGCACGTGGATTAACTTCAATCAGATATACTTCATTATCTTTCACGGCAAACTGAACATTCATTATACCTCTGACTTGCAGTTCAAATGCTAGCTTCTCTACCTGATAACGTATAAGATCCTGAATCTTAGTACTCAGAGTATAAGCTGGAAGTGAACAGGCCGAGTCACCAGAGTGTACTCCAGCTTGCTCGATATGTTCCATAATACCGCCAATTAATACATTTTTACCATCACAAACTGCATCTACATCTACCTCAACTGCATCATCTAAAAACCGATCAAGCAATACTGGTGCACTATTAGATACACTAACCGCGTTATGGAAGTAGCGTAACAGATCCAAGTCATTATAAACAATCTCCATTGCTCGACCTCCAAGAACATAAGAAGGACGAACTACTAAGGGATAACCGATAGTCATAGCTTTTTCTAAAGCTAAATCAATGGTAGTAACAGTTGCATTAGCTGGTTGTTTCAGCCCTAAATGTTTAACTGTCTTTTGAAAACGTTCTCGGTCTTCTGCACGATCGATAGAATCTGGACTAGTACCTATCACTGATACACCGGCCGCTTCTAGTTCACTAGCTAACTTCAACGAAGTTTGCCCACCATACTGAACAATGATACCCTTTGGTTTTTCGATACGTATAATTTCTAACACATCTTCCAGCGTTAGCTGCTCAAAATAGAGACGATCTGATATATCATAATCAGTTGATACTGTTTCGGGATTACAGTTAATCATAATAGTTTCATAACCATCTTCCCGTAATGCTAGTGAGGCATGTACACAACAATAGTCAAACTCAATTCCTTGACCTATTCGATTTGGACCGCCGCCTAATACTATAATTTTTTCACGATTTTGACTTGGTTTTGATTCACACTCTTCATCATAGGTTGAGTACATATAGGCAGTATTGGTAGAAAATTCGGCAGAACAGGTATCAATCCGCTTATAAACTGGATGTAAATTGTATTTCTCACGTAACTTTCGAATTTCTTCTTCTGTTACGCCTACCAATGTAGCAAGACGCATATCAGAAAAACCTTTGCGTTTTAGTTGACGTAAATAATTGACACTAAGTGCAGTAATGCCCCGTTCCGCTACATCGTTTTCTATCTTGACTAGTTCCTCAATTTGCACTAAGAACCAACGATCGATATTAGTTAGATTGAATACACTATCCACTGATAAGCCAGCACGAAACGCATCAGCTACATACCAGATACGTTCACTACCAGCATCCTTTAGCTCTCGTTTTAAAGTAGTCAATCCTTCTGGATCATCAAGGTTAATTTTAGGATCGAAGCCACTAACACCCACTTCTAGTCCACGCAGTGCCTTTTGTAAGGACTCTTGATAAGAGCGACCGATAGCCATTACTTCACCGATTGATTTCATTTGTGTTGTCAGTCGATCATTAATACCTGAGAATTTCTCAAAGTTAAAACGCGGAATTTTAGTGACTACATAATCGATAGATGGTTCAAACGAAGCCGGCGTATGACCTCCAGTCATGTCGTTCATCAGTTCATCAAGAGTATAACCTACAGCTAACTTAGCAGCAACTTTAGCAATAGGAAAACCAGTAGCTTTAGAGGCCAGAGCAGATGAACGTGAAACGCGTGGGTTCATTTCAATAACAACAAGCCGACCAGTTTTTGGATTAATTGAGAATTGAACATTAGAACCACCAGTTTCTACGCCAATTTCACGCAGTACTGCTATCGAGGCGTTACGCATGATTTGGTATTCTTTATCAGTTAGAGTTTGAGCTGGTACAACGGTTATTGAATCTCCAGTATGGATTCCCATCGGATCAATATTTTCAATGGAACAAATAATAATACAATTGTCTTTTTTATCTCGTACAACTTCCATTTCATACTCTTTCCAGCCGATCAGAGATTCATCAATCAGTAATTCAGTAGTAGGCGATAGATCTAGACCACGATTGCAAATCTCTTCAAATTCTTCGCGATTATAAGCAATACCACCACCAGCACCACCCATGGTAAAAGATGGACGGATAATACAGGGAAAACCAATATCAGCCGATACTGCCAGTGCTTCACTCATAGTATGAGCAATTCCGGAACGAGCAGTTTCTAAACCAATTTTTTTCATTGCCTTATCGAAACGTCGGCGATCTTCCGCTTTATCAATTGCGTTAGCTGTAGCACCAATTATTTCGACATTAAATTCTTTTAATACCTCTTTACGCTCTAGTTCTAGTGTACAATTCAGTGCTGTTTGTCCACCCATAGTTGGAAGTAATGCATCTGGTCGCTCCTTTTCAATTATTTTTCGTACTACTTCCGAATGGAGTGGCTCAATATAAGTAGAATGAGCCATGTCAGGATCTGTCATAATAGTAGCTGGATTAGAATTTACTAATACTATACGATAGCCTTCTTCACGAAGAGTTTTACACGCTTGTGCGCCGGAGTAGTCAAATTCACAAGCTTGGCCAATAACTATTGGCCCAGCTCCGAGAATTAGGATACTTTTTATATCGGTACGTTTCGGCATATTAAATTCCTGATATATTGTGCTTTACTCGATAAGCATGAATGAGTTTAATAAAATGGTCGAAGAGCTGTGCGGCATCATGAGGACCAGGGCTTGCTTCGGGATGTCCCTGAAAACTAAAAGCTGGTTTATCAATATGGTGTATACCCTGAAGCGTTCCATCAAATAATGAAAGATGGGTTATCTTAAGTGTATCCGGTAATGTTTTTTTATCTACTGTAAAATTATGATTTTGAGTTGTAATTATCACTCGATCGGCTACTAAATCTTTGACTGGATGGTTGCTACCATGGTGACCGAACTTCATCTTTACAGTCTTAGCACCACTAGCTAATGCTAATAGCTGGTGACCAAGACAGATACCAAACAGAGGGATTCCTATAGTAAGGAATATCTGAATTGTAGAGATCGCATAATCACAGGGTGCAGGGTCACCAGGACCATTAGATAAAAAAATACCATCTGGCTTCATCGCCAATACGGTTTTAGCTGGAGTCTGAGCTGGTACTACTGTCAATCGGCAGTAGCGATCTACTAGCATGCGCATAATGTTATGCTTGACACCGTAGTCATAGACTACTACATGATAGAGTGATTTTATTGTTGATATGGATAACTTCTTATCATTACCTTCTGGAATCCATGTACCCTGGCTCCAGTTATATTGCTTTTTTGTGCTTACTTCTTTTACTAAATCTATACCGGTTAAACCGGGAAATTCACGAGCTTTACGCAGTGCTAATTGCACGTTTGGATTATCGTTAATAACAATACAACCTTTTTGTGATCCCTCATTCCGAAGCAAACATGTTAATTTACGGGTATCAATATCAGTAATACCGATAATGTTCTGCTTCTTTAGATAGTCTGATAACGACAAGGTATTACGAAAATTACTTGCAGTAGGCGAAATATTGCGAATTATTAGCGCTTGTGCTTGAACTTGAGGTGATTCATTATCTATTTCATTAGTACCAGTATTACCGATATGAGGATAAGTAAGAGTGACGATTTGGCGAAAATAGGAAGGATCAGTGAGAATTTCTTGATAACCGGTGATTGACGTATTAAAAACTACTTCTCCAACTGCGATACCTTCCTCTACTCCAATAGCTAAACCATGGAATTGGGCTCCGCTTTCCAGAACTAATAGCGCTTTTTTTGTCAAAACACTCTCCAAAAGTATTAAATTGATGTGCTCTATATTAATTAATTTAAAAGAAATAAATCAATATAAATACCTGTACAGCAGGATTGTAGCACATCTAAATATATTTACAAAAGATCCTTTTCTATTATTTAAATAGAAAGAAAATATTTATTTTTCATTTTTATAAAAATTGGATATAAACAGGTTAAAATAAAAAATAAAACTAACTAATAACACTATTATTAGCTTTTTATAACTATAGTAGCATAATCGATTTTTAAGAAGTATCAAATGCTACACTATAGCTATGCTTATAGCATATATTTGATATTAACAAATTAGAGAAAGATAAACACTGAATATAGAAAACATTATTTCATGTAAAATAATGTAGTACTTTTATTTCTTCTGACTTAACCTAATTATAAATATTTTATTAAACTTACTTAAAGCTTATCAAGATTAAGTACGTTGACCATATCAAAAAGACCATTTTTTTGATTAGATAACCAAATAGCAGCACGAACTGCTCCATTAGCAAATGTTATTCTGCTAGACGCCTTATGTGTTATTTCTAAACGTTCACCAATCCCGGCAAACATTATGGTATGCTCACCTACAATATCACCAGCTCGCACCGTAGCGAAACCGATACTTTTTTCCTTGCGTTCTCCGGTATAACCTTCACGACTATACACAGCACAATGAGCCATATCCCGCCTAAGTGTATTAGCTATTGTTTCACCTATGGCCAACGCAGTACCTGAAGGAGCATCTACTTTGTGTCGATGATGAGCTTCAATGATTTCAATATCAGATTCTTCTCCTATTACTTTCGCTGCCTTTTCAAGTAGCTTAAGCATTACGTTGACGCCAACGCTAAAATTTGCAGCGAAAACGACACGCATTTCTTGTGCTATATTACTGATAGATTCTTTCTGAGAATTGCTAAAACCGGTAGTACCAATCACAATACCTTTGAAATATTGGCGACAAAGCATTAGGTGCATCATACTAGAATCGGGAGTAGTGAAATCAATAAGAATGTCAAAATTGTCCTTTACTGCTGCTAAATCATCGCTTATCGCTATACCTACAGTACCGATACCGGCTAGTTCACCAGAGTCAACACCACATAATGCCGAACCGGTACGAGTTAATGCAGCACTAAGAGTTGTATATTTTGATTGTACCACTGCTTGAATAAGTTGGCGCCCCATCCGGCCATCCGCGCCGGCAACCGCGATGCGGATTGGTATATTGTTCATGAATTCCCTCATTTATGATCTATTTATCTTATTTATTCTAGCAAAGCTTGTATTTTACCGCTAGCAAAAAATGGTTTTGATCAATAAATTAGTAATAGAATGCACAATTAATAAGCGAAATAATGGTGAAAAATAGATTTTTACATAGTACTGTATATTTTTAATAATTATTAATATTAAATAAATTAATACGATTTATCCTCCTTAATTTTATAATTTTATACTTTTTTAATTTTAATAAAATATATATTAGGCATATTGGAAAGAAAATTAAGAAGTTAAAATAGAAAAATTTTTAATAACTTTTACTATAATCTTCACTAGTAACTCTGTTAATTATCTAACTTTTAATTAAATATTATAAGCAGTATTTTCTGATAAATAATAAAGATATCTAATATATTAATAATATAATAATTATCAGTTGAAATCAGTAACGTTGCTCTCTTATTATCTTTACGAAAATAATATTTAAGCAAACGAATTTACTATTATACCTATACTCTAAAAAAGAAAAATAATAGCAATATTATCCATATTTATATTTTAGATATAAATCTTTATTTTTTTATCTGAAACGTAAATATTTTATTTATAAAAATAAACTCCTTAAAAATATTTAATATTTAATAAAAAGTATTCAATAATCTATTATATTAGTAAATCAAATATTAAACAAGTTAGTGGTAATAGAGATTATTTTTATCTTAGAATTAAATTTTCTGAAAATCAAAAATATTATTAATAAAATAAACCAACTGATTAGCACGATAGACTATAACCTAGTTAATTTATTAGCATTAACAGAGCCTTTAATCTGATAATCAGCGCTATATTTGTATTATTATTAAGATTCTATAATAGTTTTTTGTAAAGCAAAATGTTCTTTTTTCATAAGTTGATAACGACAAGAAATAATGCAAATAATACCTTGCTAAGGTATGAGGAATAATCTGTCAAAATATAGTTTTCATTATAAATAAAAATGATTATTTTTATTAAATTTTAAGCTAATAAATATTCTCGATTAATATTACTAATATATATACTGATAATAAAATTATTTTATTACCATATAGAATCTTTTATTCTATCGTTTTATATTGTTGATAACATTGCTATTTTATTATCTTTTATACTGATAAAAATATATTAGTAACTAATTTAGATAAGTTAATTTAATTCCAATAAATTTTTAGCTCTCATAAAATTAAATTAAATTAAGAACAAACGACTAAGTATTACTTTAAATCAATAAAAAGATTTGCTTATTTTTATAATATAAACTAAATAACATAATATATTCCAATTTAATAAAAAAGTTATTGTTCTAATTTAGAAAAACTTTAATTTATTATTATAAATAGAGAATTAGTTAACGATTTATTAGATAGGAAAGTTGAAAAATTAAATATGACAATATCACGTTGTTTAACTATACAATGTAAGCTATAGTCACTTTGTTCTTTCTGTTTTGATAATTTTAACATGAGAACAGTAAAAGTATTCCAATATAATCAATATAGAACCAACACAAATACCTGCATCAGCAATGTTGAATGTCGGCCAACACCAGTTGCCAACATGAAAATCAATAAAATCGATCACAACACTATATATTATCCGATTGAAAAGATTTCCTAATGCACCGCCAATAATAATTGCGCAAGCAATATTAAACAGCCTAACTTGTTTATCTGAATAATACATTATAACTAGCAAAATCAATATTATTACAATTGAGATTACTGAAAGCACCCAGCGTTGCCATCCTTCTCTGTTCGCTAGAAAACTAAAAGCAGCTCCAGGATTATGAGTATAGGTAAAATTAATAAATTGAACCACCGATACTGATTCACCGAGACAGAAATATGTCATAATCCACTCTTTACTACCGAGATCTAGTACTAGAACTAGTAGAGATACCCAAAACCAGTATAGTCCGGTAGATTTTATTATTTTATTCATTAAATAAACTTACGCTCTTCACCTGAACCAGCTATGTTTATAACACAACGACCACAAATTTCTGGATAAGCGAAATGTTGGCCGATATCCATTTTATAATGCCAGCAGCGCGGACATTTTTCTCCATCAGCTCTCTTTAAAGTAATTTTAAGTCCTTTCAGTCCTTCACATTGCACTGCATCATCGCTGGCATCAGTATAATCCGCTACTACTGCATTGGAAGTAAGTAATGCAAAATAAAGCTCATCTCTTAACTCACGCAGTAAAGTTGCAAAATAAGGTTGCGCATATAGCGTAACACTGGCTTCTAGTGAGCTACCAATAAACTTATCCGTCCGTGCTTGCTCGATAATTTTATTTATCTCATTGCGTATTTGGAAGAAAGTTTTCCAATAAGAATTATTCAGTGGATGAGTGATATCTAGCCCAAATAGAGAATTATACCACTCTTCAGTAAAGATATACTGCGCTCGTTTTCCTGGTATAAAACCCCAGATTTCATCAGCGCTAAACGACATAATAGGCGCCATCCAACGTACTAGAGCTTCGAGAATATGATACAATGCTGTCTGGCAACTGCGACGAGCAATACTATCTGCTTTAGCAGTATATTGTCTATCCTTAATAATATCTAAATAAAAAGAACCCATCTCGATAGAACAGAACTGCATTATGCGTTGAACAACATTATGAAAATTATAGCTATTATAAGCAGCGATAATCTCTTTTTGCACTGTCTTTGCACAGCCAACTGCCCAACGATCTAGTATAACCATCTGATCCTGGTTAACGCTGTTTCGTGCTGGATCAAAATCGTTCAGGTTGGCTAATAGAAAACGTGCAGTATTACGGATACGACGATAAGAGTCTACAGAACGTTTAAGAATCTCATCAGATACTGCCATCTCGCTAGTATAATCGCTAGAAGCTACCCAGAGGCGTAATATATCTGCACCAAACTTCTCTATAATTTGTTTCTGACTAATAACATTTCCTACAGACTTTGACATTTTTCGACCTTGTTTATCTACAGTAAAGCCGTGACTCAGTACTTGACGATAAGGTATTTTTCCATGTATAGCAGTAGAAATTATTAGAGATGACATAAACCATCCGCGATATTGGTCAGATCCTTCCAAGTACATGTCAGGCGAATATCCTTTAAATTCTGATTGTACTGCTACTACAGAGGAATGAGTTGATCCAGAGTCAAACCATACATCAAGCGTATCTAGTACTTTGTGATAATGATTAGCATCTTCACCAAGAATTTCAGCTGGATCTAAATCCCACCATGCTTGAATACCATTTTTTTCAACCCGTTTTGCTATATTTTCTATTAATTCGATAGTACGCGGATGAAGTAATTCACTTTCATTATGAACAAAAAGTGCTATAGGAACACCCCAAGTACGTTGACGTGAAATACACCAGGCGGGACGATTAGAAATCATTTTTTCGATATGTGCTTGACCCCAATTTGGGATCCAGTGTACGTTCTTGATTTTTACTAGTAATTGTTTACGAAGGCCATCCTGATCTATGCTAATAAACCACTGTGGTGTAGCACGAAAAATAATCGGTGTTTTATGACGCCAGCAGTGCGGATAGCTGTGTTGTAGTTTTTCTACATGTAGCAGAGCACCAGTTTCGCGTAATAAATTAATAATAAGCTTGTTACCTTTAAAAACCTGTACTCCATCTAATATAGGTAGAGTGCCTGGCAAATAACAACCATCAGGGCCGACTGAATTGGCAATTTCTAGGCCGTATTTTTGACCGATAATATAATCATCTGGACCATGACCAGGGGCGGTATGCACCGAGCCTGTACCAATATCTAGTGTGATATCCTGTCCAAATACAATAGGCACATCAAAACCCATAAAGGGATGATAGAATTTTAGTTGTTTTAACATACTACCTTTAGTACTACTAAGTACTTTCCAGTTTATAATGCCAGCACGTGACATTACACTATTCACTAAATCAGCAACCAGAATATAACCTTGTCCTTCCACTTCAACTAATTGATAATCAAAGTCAGGGTGAACAGCGATAGCACGGTTAGCTGGAAGAGTCCAAGGTGTAGTGGTCCAAATGACCATAGAGATATTGCCGGCAAAGTCTATAAGACCAAACTTAGCAGCGACTGAACGGGTATTCTTTGCTGTAAAAATGACGTCGATAGAAAACGAAGTATGATCGTAATATTCGACTTCTGCCTCTGATAGTGCAGAGCGACAATTAATACACCAATGCACTGGTTTAGTACCTTTATATAGGTAACCATTAGCGATAATTTTTCCTAGTGTGCGGATGATATTTGCTTCAGTAGTAAAGTTCATTGTCAAATAAGGATTTTTCCAGTCGCCTAGCACCCCTAAACGAATAAAATCCTTTTTCTGTTCCTCTACCTGTTCGGCAGCGAAACGACGACAAACAGAACGAAATTCTGCGGCACTGACCTTTTCGCCAGGCTTTCCGATGAGTTGTTCAACTTTTAATTCAATCGGTAACCCATGACAATCCCAACCTGGCACATAAGGCGAATCATATCCCATTAATCCTTTTGATTTTATAATAACATCTTTAAGAATTTTATTAACTGCATGACCGATATGAATATTGCCATTCGCATACGGTGGACCATCGTGTAGTATAAAAGTTTTTTTGTCCTTCTTGGCTTGACGAATAATTCCGTATAAATCTTGTTTATACCAACGTTGCAGTATGTCAGGTTCACGCTTAGTTAAATCACCGCGCATAGGAAACCTTGTATTCGGTAAATTCAGAGTATTTTTGTAATTAATCATCTAATTCTTAGTTCCGTTATTAGTTTTAGAATTATTTGTTTTGTTCGGTAATCTGAAAATGGATGTAAGAATTAATTATATGATTTCAATTTATCATCTAATATCATCAAGCCAAAAACAATTGTTAATTGTTCATCTTCTTTTTATTACTGCTCTAATATAGAAATTGTATAGATTTTTTACATTCATATAGACATAATTCAAACCGATGTTGTAAATTACTAACCATAAGACTAGTACTAAATTTTCGATAACTGACAGAAGTAGATTAGAAAGGCTGTAGGATTTATATCGCATAAATATCATTTATAGTGCTATCGATGTTTTTAGTTCTCTGAGTAGTAAATTGGTATTCGGGAAACAGTAATTAATCCTAAAATATCACAGTTCGCTACAAAGTTGGATAGACAACATGGATGCTTTAATAGTATTACTATCTCAGTTGGATGATCTTACACTAGTGTTCTATAAATAGAAGGATTACTTCATTAATAAATACATTTTAAGTTAGTAATGAAAAAGGTAATTCATATCCTTGAGTTAATTCCGGCTTAAGTTTAGATAATAATTTTATTTTGTTATATTTAAATTAGCTGTAATAGCGAAAAATCACCTGCAAAACAATCCTATAACTAAGATTTGAAAATTATTACTATATATAAGAAAACTGTAGCAGAAACTTTCTGTTTGCAAACATAAAATAAAAGTCTGATATTTCAGTAAAATCCGTTGAGATTTCAAATGATTAACATACATAAATGGTAAAGTAGTCATAAATCATATATGATATGAATAAGTTTTATATTAGGTTTAATATGCGTAAAATTTTAACTCATAGATTACGCTTTTGCTTAGATTAAGCATATAAACTCTTAGTTATAGTTCTTAAAAGAAATAGGTAACACTAGTATCATAGTGAATAGTATAAAGATTTATATAATAGAAATTGTATCTTTTTCGCTTGAAAAACTATATAAACTATATTCTTATCGATGATAACTGATAAAAATTAATAACACCATAGTCATAATAAAAAATCGTACATTTCGTTGCTGCTTATTCAAACAAAATTATTGACATAAGAAAATCTAACAAGAATAATTCCTTAATTTTAATTAAGTTATAAAATAAGTCTAGGAGTTAGAACTTGGCTAATATTAAATCAGCTAAAAAACGTGCCGTACAATCTGAGAAGCGTCGTCAGCATAATGCAAGTCGTCGCTCTATGGTGCGTACTTTTATAAAAAAGGTATACACTGCTATTTCTATTGGTGATAAAAAAGCCGCATGGAATTCGTTTATTGCTATGCAAAAAATTATTGATCGTCAAGTCAATAAAGGGTTAATTCATAAAAATAAGGCAGCACGTCATAAATCAAACTTAACTGCACAAATTAAAGCTATGCAATAATTACTATTAAATTATATTTCTTTAGTATTATTGGTTATAATTGATTTTTATTATATTTATGTTCGTAACCCTAATTCAAAAGTGAATTTGCTATAAAAATTATTAGGTTTTTACATAATATTAACTTTTATTAGCAGAATGTTTTAGGTTATTACCAATATGGCAGATATTTTATGAATATCAGCTAGTTTTTATATTTTTCTGATCTATTCAGAATAAATATCATTGCTTTATTCATAAATAGTGAGATTTTTGTTGTCTAAGTTTTTAGTTAAACGTTATTCGTGCTTTATACATTAATTTTTTATCTATTTACATACAGAGAAAATTTGCTAGTCTATTCGACTGTTTTTCTTAATGTTTATTAAATTTATTTTTTATTTTTAGCTATTCTGTTAGTTCGATAAATGGTAATTTTTATAAAAATTTAGGTATGAAAATTCCTATCTTGCAAATTGCTGTTTAAGTTCTCATAAAATAGATAAGAATATCGATATTGCTTACTCGCCTAATTTTTAACATAGTAGTATTTATTTTGAATAGTACTGTTTTTTCTTAAATAAAAATAGCAGATACCATAGCTACGTAGTAGCTATGGTATCTGCTCGCATAAGATTATTGCGTCTTAACGTTCACTTGTATTATTAACCAATTTATTTCTATATAATTGCTTCTTTACATTAATCAAATTAAATTTATCTTCTAAAACTTTTTTAGAAGTGAATTTTATTATCTATTAATTAAATTAAAGTTAATTAATTATTCAAATTAATTCAATATATTAGCTATTTCAATTTTTTATTTTTATTATAAATACACGATGTTATAAAGTATTAGAGCTGTTTTTTTTGCTATTACCCCTTGATGGAAGATGGCGTGACCCCATCTTTATTGCATACAACGTTGTTAAACCTATTAAATTGTTAGGCAGTGAAAGCTTAAAAGTTAGTTTTCAGCCATATATCAGGTTTACAACCACAACGAACTTGAACTTTAATGGGGATGTTTAGATGGGAAGAATCATTGGTATCGACTTAGGTACAACCAACTCCTGCATTGCACTTATCGAAGGTAGCAAACCTCGCGTACTTGAGAATAGCGAAGGCGATCGTACAACTCCTTCCATCATTGCTTATACACAGGATGGTGAAATTTTGGTTGGCCAACCGGCTAAACGTCAGTCCGTCACTAATCCGAAGAACACTTTATTCGCCATAAAGCGTCTTATTGGCCGTCGTTACCAGGATGAAGAAGTACAGCGTGATGTTAATATTATGCCATATAAAATTATTGCAGCTGATAATGGCGATGCCTGGCTTGAAATCAAAGGTCAAAAAATCGCACCGCCACAGATTTCCGCTGAAATTCTTAAAAAAATGAAGAAGACCGCTGAAGATTATCTAGGTGAATCAGTTACCGAAGCAGTCATTACAGTACCAGCTTATTTTAACGATACACAACGGCAAGCAACTAAGGACGCTGGTCGTATCGCTGGTTTAGATGTTAAGCGTATTATCAATGAGCCGACTGCAGCCGCGTTAGCTTATGGTTTAGACAAAGAAACCGGTAATCGGATTATCTCGGTTTATGATCTAGGTGGTGGTACTTTTGACATTTCAATTATCGAAATTGATAGTGTTGAGGGTGAAAAAACTTTTGAAGTTTTAGCAACTAATGGTGATACCCATCTAGGTGGTGAAGATTTTGATAGCCGTCTTATTAATTATCTTGTAGACGAATTTAAGAAAGATCAGGGTATCGATTTACGCAATGATCCACTTGCTATGCAACGCTTGAAAGAAGCAGCTGAAAAAGCTAAGATTGAACTATCTTCTGCTCAACAAACAGATGTCAACTTACCGTATATTACAGCCGATGGTTCCGGTCCTAAGCATATGAACCTCAAAGTGACTCGAGCGAAACTAGAATCATTAGTAGAGGATTTAGTTAATCGTACACTTGAACCACTAAAAGTAGCTCTTAAGGATGCAGGTTTATCAGTTTCTGATATTAAAGATGTTATTTTAGTTGGTGGTCAGACACGAATGCCATTAGTTCAGAAAAAAGTCACCGATTTCTTTAGCAAAGAACCACGTAAAGATGTTAATCCAGATGAAGCAGTAGCTATCGGTGCTGCAGTACAAGGCGGTGTACTAACTGGAAATGTAAAAGATGTATTGCTGCTTGATGTTACTCCTTTATCATTAGGTATCGAAACAATGGGTGGTGTGATGACACCATTAATTTCAAAAAATACTACCATTCCTACCAAACACAGTCAAGTGTTCTCTACTGCAGAAGATAATCAATCTGCTGTAACTATCCATGTTCTCCAGGGAGAACGTAAGCGCTCTATCGACAATAAGTCTTTAGGCCAGTTTAATTTAGATGGTATATCTCCAGCCATGCGTGGTATACCACAGATTGAAGTGACATTTGATATTGACGCTGATGGTATTCTACACGTCTCTGCTAAAGATAAAAAAAATGGCCGAGAACAAAAGATCACCATCAAAGCTTCGTCAGGTCTGAATGAAGAGGAAATCCAGAAGATGGTAAAAGAAGCAGAGGCAAATATTGAGTCTGACCGTAAGTTTGAAGAATTAGTTCAAGTTCGTAATCAAGCTGATCATTTGCTTCATAGCACACGTAAGCAATTAGAAGATACAACTGATAAATTATCATCTGATGATAAAATTGCTATTGAAAATGCACTAAAAGATCTAGACACCGCCATGAAAAGTGAGGATAAAACTGATATCGAAGCTAAAATGCAAACGCTTATTCAGGTATCGGAAAAACTGCTTGAAGCAGCTAAACAGCAAGCACAAGCAGCAAGTAAAAGCAATACGGAAGATGTAAGTGCTAAGGCAAGCGATGATGTTGTCGATGCTGAATTTGAAGAAGTTAAAGATAAAAAATAGTTACCCTTGATCAGCACAGTAATGGAAATGTCATTTTCCATTACTGTTGCAGGAAAAACACTTGTGTTAAGTAAATTTTACGCTTGTGTAAAGTTGAGGTCAGGAAGAGATAATGATGGTGAAATCAGACTACTATGAGATTTTAGGTGTTTCCCGAGATGCGGAAGAGCGTGAAATTAAAAAGGCATATAAACGCTTAGCAATGAAATTCCATCCAGATCGAAATCCAGGAAATACTAAAGCCGAAGCAAAATTTAAAGAGATTAAAGAAGCTTATGAAGTACTTACTGATGCACAAAAACGCTCTTATTATGACCAATATGGTCATGCTGCCTTTGAACAGGGCGGTGTAGGTAATAATGGTTTCAGTAGTGGAGGGGCTAGTAGTACGGATTTTAGTGATATCTTTGGTGATGTATTTGGCGATATTTTTAGTGGAAGCCAGCGTCAACGCACTAGTCGAGGTGCAGATTTACGATATGATATAGAACTTTCCCTTGAGGAGGCAGTTCGTGGCGTAACACGCGAAATTCGTCTTCCAACGCTTGAGAAATGTAATTTATGTAATGGAAGTGGTGTAAAGTCAGGAATGTCAGCAATTACATGCTCAACTTGTCATGGCCAAGGTCAAGTTCAAATGCGTCAAGGCTTCTTTACAGTTCAGCAAACGTGTCCTATGTGTCAGGGAAGAGGCACAGTTATTAAAGATCCTTGTAATAAATGTCAGGGTCATGGTCAGTTAGAAAAATATAAAACTCTATCGGTAAAAATCCCATCTGGAGTGGATACTGGCGATCGTGTTCGTTTATCTGGCGAAGGAGAAAAAAATAAGTATGGAGCCATTGCAGGGGATTTATATGTACAAATTCAAGTTCGTAAACATTCTATTTTTGAACGAAAAGAAAATAATCTGTACTGTGAAGTACCTACAAACTTTGCTATTGCTACATTAGGAGGTGAGATTGAAGTTCCTACACTTGACGGCTTAGTGAAGCTAAAAATTCCATCAGAAACACAAACCGGTAAACTTTTCCGAATGCGTGGTAAAGGAATAAAATCGGTACGTAATGGATTGCGAGGAGATTTACTTTGTCGAGTGGTAGTAGAAACACCCGTAAAACTCAACGAATCTCAAAAACAGCTATTAAGAAAACTGGAAGAAAGTTTTAGTGGACCTAACGGAAATCAGAATAGTCCGCGTTTAAAAAATTTTCTCGATGGTGTAAAAAAATTCTTTCATGATTTAACATGTTAATCTAAACTCAGTTTATCTTATATTATTTTTCTTGGTTTCTGATAATTTTTTCTTACCTGTATTACTTTAGATATTTTTTATTAAAATCAAAAATATATGTGGTGATATCATCAGTGATGATATCTGTAATTATGTAGTATTTCTATTAACGTTTAATAATATTGATTAATAATTTTATTTTTTCTTTATTTTTAATAGTTGATAAGCAGTTTACTTTTTTTAATTCTTTTAGAATTGCATATCATATATATATATTTTATATAAATATTTACTATTCTGCTAATAAGTTCATTATTTAATGATTAAATAAATTAATAAAATCAAAAATAAAAACATTTATATTTATATTACTAATATATGTAAAGCTTATAAAAGTAAGGAGATTTAGAAGTAATTAATAGAAATATAGTATGAAAATGAAAATATTAGTGTTAAAAATAATATGTATATAAAAAGATGTTTACTATTCATATCAATCTAGAATTTATAATAATCAGCACATGCTAATATATTTAGCAATCCAATAAATATATTATTATTGGCTTTTATATATTCTTAAATAAACATTATTAATAAATAATACATTAGATAAATTCCAGCTCTTGTTTTATAATAATAATGTATTGCTATCTATCAGTTTTGGTTATTTTTCTTTATAAAATCAGTAATGTAAACAAATTATCTATAATTAATAGTATTAAATATTACTAAATTTATTAGTAGTATTTCTGTTTTATCTTATAAATAAAATTTCAAAAAATGTTTTATTAAACGACATCAACTTTATTACGAAACATAATTTACTGTAAAGAATACGATATCGAGTTTTTTTCGATAAAATGAAAAAAGAAAATTTATTATAAAATAATAATTAATAACTCTAGGTTTTTTGATAAAAATAATAAACCTATAATATACTTTTGCTATACTATAAAAAACTCTAAAATTAAGGGTATTTATAGTGTATAATATTATATTAGAATTATTAGTATTTTATAGAACGCTATTTTTATGAAAATCTTTTAACATCAATATCTTTATATCAGAGATATAGTTATGTTAACTAGTAAAATGACAAGTTCATTTTAAAGAAAAAAAGATACTTAACATATAATTGGACTACGACTACCTTATTGCAAATAATACAACGAGACTAATTCTCGCACTACTTTAATCATATTATTTAAAGTAATTTTTCGCTTAGTTTTTCTTGAGAGTATACCAATACGAATATAGTCGGATATAGCAAAGATTGTCTGTATGCGTGTAATAAAAAATCCGATACGATGCCATAGATTTTATTAATTTCTATATATATGCCTATAATCCTATATTATATATAATATCTAAATATATAGATTTAATTCAGCTACGTTAATAACGATATCGTACATGTGGATATCTTATCTTATTATTCCGAAATATCTAACACAGGTGATTATTCAATATCAAAAATCATTAATTATATGATTTATATAAATCGAGGAAGCTAAACATATATACTATATCCCATAGTAGAGACTAATTCATCCATATGGATGATTAAAAATCAGTGCTTAAAAACTAGGTGATAACATAATTGATATTGTAATTGCTATTAATAAAAATTTTTAAAAAAATCTTACACAATAAACAAAGTATTTAAACTTTGATATATTTTAATTTTGAATGCTAATTTAAAATACAAAATTCAAAAATTATTTTTAATATGAATATGTTATTTTTAGTTCTGTTTCAGGCTAATTTTTAGAAAAATTTATAATTTAAAAATAAATAAGCTGAAAAAAATCAGATGGATTAATAACTATAAAAGTTTTAGTAGGAAGCTACTTTCTCATTATATAGAAAATAATTTAAGATAATAACACTAACGTATCTCTATTTTCTGATATTACGAAGAAATATTTTTAATAAGGTAATTTCTACAAAATAATTATAGATAATGATAATTTATGTTTACTTCTTTAATCTAGTTATAAATTCTATAATGGATTATTTATAAGTTTTAACTAAATTGAAACTTATCAAAGTAGTATAACATAATATGAGATTAATTTTTTATGTGTCTTATAAAACAAATAATAATATAATCCTACTAAGTTAGTTTAAAACTTAATATATTAAGAACTATGAAAAATAAACTTTACTATTTATCAATAGTAAAAGTAAGCGTATTTTTCTCAAATTCTTTGCTATTGATATATATCAATATATGTTGATCTAACATAAAATTAAAATTTTTTAAAAAACTATTAAAATATAATCAATTTAATAGTTATTAAACATAATCATAAACCTTTATACATTATCTTCTATGCATTAGAGCTATCTAACTATTTTTCTAAAATTATACAATAAAGATTATTTTTATAAAGATAAGTTTTATATTTTACTAAAAAATAGATATTGTTTAAGAAATAACTAAAACCTGAAAGAAATATTATTAGTATAAAAACATATAATTTTATCCCAAAAAGTCTTAATATATTTGATATATCTAATAATAGTGTATCATCATAAATTTATTATTTTTAAATTAATAATAAGAATACAAAACTATTTTTCTATTTTTTATAAAAGGTCACTTATTCTAATTATAAGTGTGGTTTTTCATGCAGTACTGTACTTTAAATCGTTTGTCTAAAAATTAGACTTTTATTTCATTATCATTATGTTGATATTAGTTTAGTATAAAATAATTAAAAGTATATTATATTTCGATATTACCAAAATAAAAGTTGTTTTATAGTTGATTTTTAAGGAGAAATAATTAATATATATTAAGAATATAAGATCTAAATAAAATTCTCTAATTTTATGTTCTATATAGTTTTTAGAATCATTAATAATATTCCGTTTTTAGGAAGTTATAAATCTAGCAAAAAATCTATAATCATGATATTTTTAAGATTATTTGCTTTATAATAAAATTATCTTAGATTGAGAATCTATAGCCAATATATTAAGCTATCGCACTAATAGTACATATTATCAGAATTTAACTTTATTTCAATTCGATTATATAAGATAATTAATAAAATCAGATGAGTTACTTCTATAAATAATTATTTTATTAAATATATTATTTTTCAGTTATATTAACTAATAGGAATATTAATACGGTATTCGTAATCACTTATTTGGCGCCATAACTTACGTTTTGCATTAGCATCTACTGAAAGTGCTAGTATCGGCGGAGTATGAAAGACTATACCTGAAAAATCGCGATTAATTTTCAATCCAAGACACCAACAATGGCAACGCATACTCTCTGGTAATAGTATTACGTGTTCAAGCTTTACTCCATAAAGTTGTGATGATGTTAGTCTCATACTACGTGCTACATCGATTATTAAAGGATGATCAATTGGCGGTAGCTGGTCAGATATTAATAATAAGCGAATATGATCTAATAACTTAATTGCAACCTCACTGTATAACAGTGATGGATATCGGAGTATCCATTGTGTTATACCGAGTTGTTTTAATTGCCAATTGCGTTTTATTATTGTCACTATTTTCCTGCTAAATCTAAATAACTATAATTTTTATCATTATCTTAATGATTTCATCCAATATAAAGATGGAATTCTATTATCTTATATCAGATGGAATTAATTAAAAATTTTATTGTATGTTTATTTTAATTTATACTAATAAAATTATAAGCTACTATAAAATATATTCAGAATTATTTAGATAATGAGTAATAATAAAAGTATATGCATTTAATTGTTAATCTAATTTAAAGATTAATAGAATTAATAATTCCTCTCTAATGCAGTACTAATCAGGTTAACTCTTATTATCTTCGTATAATTATATTTGTTCTTATACAAGCATTTAAAATCTATTTAATAGTTTTACAAAGATAATTTCAAAAGAAAAATAAAAAATGAAATAGAAAGATTATATTTTAATATATAATCTTTCTAAAATTTTGTAACTAAACGATAGATGCGTTTTATTCAAAAATTTATTGCATTATATGAATTAAAAATACAAAATCTTCTAATTATCATAGAAGTAATATACAATTTCAAATAAACAAAAAGCCTAGTAATCAAAATTTAACTATTTGTTATTAATTTATTGGTAGTAATATTTTTACTAAAAATTTAACTCTCATTTAATCTATTGAAGATCAATAGATTAAATTCATTATTATAATATGATATATCATCTCATTATAATTAATGTTTAAATAATCTTAGCTTACTGAAGCAGTAGTGTTATTGTGATATTGTAAATATTGGACTTCATGCCTAAAACGGCGTTTATTATCGCCTTCGCGACGATTATTGAAGCTGCGATGTTTACTGCTGTAATTGCTACGACTAGTATTCGAATTATCCCGTAATTGTGCTTTACCGATAAAATGTATATTCATAGGCTTGTTCAGAATACGTATATGAGTGAAATGAGATAACACTTTACTCGATATACCTTGCTGTAATTCTATTGTAGAGTGTGAGGAAAATAATTTTATATTACCAATATAACAACTTCTGATATCTCCTTCATTAGCGATTGCACCAACAATATGACGAACTTCTACTCCATCATTACGGCCTATTTCAATACGATAGAGATCCATTTTTCTAACATCGCGAATTCCACGACGAAGTGAGCGCTCTACGTTTTCTCGCTGTTCGTTACGTTCATGCAAATTTCGGTGTGTGTGATGCTTAATTACCGGATCAGAAAATAAAATCAACGGACGTTCACCCTGAGCTATTTTTAATAGCACAGCGGCTAATGTTTCCATATCAAGCTTTTCTGCTGGTTGTAATTTAGTTAGCAGTGCACGATACATATCAAGATCGCTGCTTTCTAACTGATTTTTCACATTAGCAGCAAATTTAGCTAAACGACGTGTATTCAAAACTTCAGGCGTTGGTAGGTAAACTTCCGGAATTGTTAGCTTCATTATTCGCTCAATATTACGCAGAAGACGGCGTTCTCGATTTTCTACAAACAACAATGCGCGGCCAGCGCGGCCAGCACGACCGGTACGACCGATACGGTGTATATAGGATTCAGAATCTATTGGAATATCGTAGTTTACTACTAAGCTGATTCGATCAACATCTAGTCCACGGGCAGCGACATCGGTAGCAATCAGAACATCAAGACGACCATCTCTAAGACGGTCTAACGTTTTCTCACGAAGAGCTTGGTTCATGTCACCGTTTAAGGCAGAGCTATTATAACCGCTACGTTCAAGTATTTCAGCTACTTCCAGAGTCATGTTTTTAGTACGCACAAAAATAATGGCAGCATCGAAATCTTCTGATTCTAAAAAACGTATTAAAGCTTCATTTTTATGAATACCCTTAACCATCCAGTAGCTCTGGCTAATATCGGGACGAGTATTTATACTGGAATGAATACATACTTCCTTTGGTTCATTCATAAATCGACGAGTAATACGGCGAATAACTTCTGGCATAGTGGCAGAAAATAGTGCAGTTTGATGCTTCTTTGGTATCTGAGTAAAAATATTTTCGACATCTTCGATAAAACCCATTCGCAACATTTCATCAGCTTCATCTAGTACTAATCCGCTTAAACTAGCTAAAATAAGCGTACCTCGTTTTAAATGATCAAGTAGACGACCAGGTGTGCCAACTACAACCTGTGGTCCCTGACGCAACGCACGTAATTGTAAATCATAACGCTGACCACCATAAAGAGTAACTATGTTAATATCTTTTATATACTTAGCAAAATCGGTACAGGCTTCACCTACTTGTATCGCTAATTCTCGGGTCGGTACTAAAATTAATACCTGTGGTACAACTAGTTCAGGTTTAATATTGTGTAACAGCGGCAGAAAAAAAGCCGCGGTTTTACCGCTACCGGTCTGCGCCATCCCTAATACATCATAGCCAGACAAAAGATACGGAATACAAGCAGATTGGATTGGAGAGGGTTTTTTATAACCTAGGTCAGTTAATGCATTAAGAATAGGAGCTTTTAGCCCAAGATCGGCAAAAGAGGTTTCTACTTTAGACATGTACACGTACCTCATTCCTTTGTAGTGGCCACTCTATATAACTAATTATGAAATTTTTATTTATTTCATAAAATATAAACTGGCTAAAATTTGATTGATGAAAAAATAAAATATTAAGTTTTATTAGCTATTTTTAATTTTTATTGTAATAGATTTTTTTCCTTTTACTAAAAGGATTATTTAATGATATATAATGATGCTTAACAAAATTAAGCATCTTATTAACAATTGTTAGTTTTAATAAAATTAAAGTAATATTCTTATTTTTAATATTTAGATAGTACCTACTTAAATAGAAGTTAGTTTTACTTAAATGACAAGCGAGTGAAGTGTTATTTATTGACTTACTAATATAGCAAGGTAATCTGAATTAAATAATATTAAACGTTAATTAAAATAATATATGGAAAAATCGTAATTTCAATATACAAAGTTAAACATCAAAATAAGTTCTAATATAGAATCAAATATTTTATAAACAGCATTATGCTTATTAGCTGAATTCAGCATATATCAAGATAATTAAAAATTTTTCGTATATCAATCGGATATCATTAACTATAAAAATTATCTTACGCAAACACTCTTAATCCAAAATCACCATATAGTAATTCGTATTTGTATAACAAGATTTTCTTAATTAATAGTAATTTAATTTATTAATGCTAGTTTATATTTTTTAAAAATATAACTCTCATTATAATATTGATTATAAAGAGATAAAGAGCAAAAAGAACATAATCTTAATTATATTAACCACTATTCCTATATCTTGTTAGAGATTATCCATAGAAAAAATATTAAAGAAATATTTTTTATCTAATTTATATAAATACACTGTGTTATTGTAATCCAAATAGCTTTCTATCAAGGAAAATAGTTAAAGATGGTAGTAATAATCTAAAAAACTGTTTCGTTTCACAGATTATACTCTCCTATTTGAGAATAGTAGCTTCTTTAATGCTTAAGCGAATACGACCCTGACGGTCTAGTTCTAAGACTTTAACCAGAACTTCTTGACCTAGTTCTAGGTAATCAGCTACTTTTTCTATACGCTTATCAGCAATCTGGGATATATGCACTAATCCTTCTTTTCCACCATTAATAGAAACGAAGGCACCAAAATCTACAATACGAGTTACTTTACTATTATAAATGCGACCTACTTCAATTTCGGCAGTAATTTCTTCGATTCGACGAATAGCATAACGGGCTTTATTACTGTTAGTTGCTGCTACTTTCACGATACCATCATCTTCGATTTCAATTGTTGTACCAGTTTCTTCCGTCAATGCACGGATAACTGAACCACCTTTACCAATTATATTCTTAATCTTATCGGGACTAATTTTAATAGTATGGATACGTGGCGCAAATTCAGAAATATCGTCACGAGGTAAGCTGATTGCTCGTTCCATAACGTCCAAGATATGCATACGTGCACCTTTTGCCTGATTCAGTGCTACTCGTATAATTTCACAAGTAATACCTTCAATTTTGATATCCATTTGAAATGCAGTTATACCTTCACGACTACCAGCAACTTTAAAATCCATATCGCCTAGATAATCTTCATCACTCAAAATATCTGATAATATAATAAATTTGTCACCTTTCTTTATAAGACCCATAGCGATACCAGCAACGGCTGATTTTATGGGTACTCCTGCATCCATTAGTGCTAATGAAGCTCCACATACGGAAGCCATTGAGGAAGATCCATTCGATTCAGTTATTTCTGATACAATACGCACAGTATACGGGAACTCGCTTGTTTTTGGCATTACTGCTAAAACACCGCGTTTTGCTAAATAGCCATGACCAATTTCACGACGCTTTGGTAACCCTATTATTCCGGTTTCACCAACACAGTACGGAGGAAAATTATAGTGAAATAGAAAGCGATCTATTCGTTCACCCGTCAATTCATCAATATTTTGTGCATCTCGATCGGTACCAAGGGTAACAGTAACTAGTGCTTGGGTTTCACCGCGAGTAAATAATGCTGATCCATGAGTACGTGGTAATACACCAGTACGAACATCTAGACTACGAATCATATCTTTTTCCCGACCATCAATGCGTAATTCACCACACAAGATACGATTACGTACTATACTTTGTTCAAGCGTACTAAGGATATTCTTTATATCACCTATATCTATTGTGTTATTATGACTAGTTAAAATTTCAATAATATCAGATTTTATAGCTTCAATCGTAGCATAGCGTTCTTGTTTTTCAGTGATGCGATAAGCATTACCGAGACGTATTTCTGCTAATTCAGAAATACGTGATTTTAAATCAATATTAATATTCTTTGCTTTCCACTGCCATCTTGGCTTACCAGCTTCAGTTACTAATTGATTTATATTATCGATTACGATCTGTTGCTGTTCGTGTCCATATACTACAGCACCAAGCATTTGATCTTCGCTTAGTAGACGCGCTTCAGACTCCACCATTAATACAGCGTTTTTAGTACCGGAAACAACCATATCCAAACAGCTTGTCATCAATTCAGATTGAGTTGGATTAAGAACATATTGATTATTGATATAGCCAACACGTGCAGCTCCTATAGGACCACTAAACGGAATGCCAGATAGACTTAGTACAGCGGAAGCGCCAATCATCGCTACTATATCAGAACTAATTTGTGGATTAACTGAGACAACGGTAGCAACAATCTGAACTTCATTTAAAAAACCTAAAGGAAACAGTGGACGAATAGGACGATCAATCAAGCGAGAAATCAATGTTTCACTTTCACTCATTCGACCTTCACGGCGAAAAAAACCACCAGGGAAACGACCAGCAGCATAGGTTCGTTCTTGATAATTAATTGTTAGTGGAAAAAAACTCTGTTCGGGTTTTTCTTGTTTAGCGCATACAACAGTCACAAATACTGCTGTATCATCCATGCTTACCATGACTGCGGCAGTCGCCTGACGAGCCATCATACCAGTTTCCAACGTAATAGTATGTTGACCGTATTGAAACGTGCGAACAATCGGATTTAACAAAATAATTTCCTTTTAAAAACGTGTGATAATTTAAATTAAACCACACAAATTGTTGATTAAAAACTTTTTCATCGAATTTTTTCGACTAATAATATATTTATTCATATAGATATATTATTAGTTATACAAATTTTAGAAACCGAAAAATCTAATTAACGCTAATCACCAAGATTGATAAAACTTATCTAGGGATAAAGATTCTTTAGAAGAAAGGGGCCTTATATGACCCCCCTTTTTTCTTATGAAACTGGCTAAGTTTAATGACGTAAACACAATCGTTCGATAAGACTTGTATAACGTACTATATCTTTTCCTTTTAAATAGTTAAGTAACTTACGACGTCGTGAAACCATACGTAAAAGACCACGTCGGCTATGATGATCTTTTTTATGTTCTGCAAAATGTCCTTGTAAATGACTAATCTGAGCGGTTAAAAGAGCAACCTGAACTTCAGCAGAAGCGCTATCTTTATCATTATATCTGAAATCGGAAATAATTTTCATCTTCTCTGAAACACTTAGAGACATCATAACACTCCAAAATGATTGTGAAAAAAAACAAATATCAATATTTAGTGTATTCACTAATTCCATATTAGTGATTTATTGTACTCTTAGATTGTGCTGATCGCAAGATTATTATATGATTAAATGTGTGATTTTGATATTAGTCGATACGGTGTTATTCGGTTTAGTACAACAATTTTACCAATACCAAAAAATTGTTTAGTATCTCCTTTTGTTAAACGTACTAAACCAGTTTTTGGTTGTGCTGTAACCGTTACAGTTTGTCCCATATATACTCGTGTAGCGAGATCAAGTGGTAAATTAACCACTGGCATATCTGCTACTGCACTATCTATAGGCAACAAAAAAGAATCTAATTTTGCTAGGGTGGTTGGAGCTTCAGGCGCGTTGGAAGAGATATTCTGTAACGTTTTAAGTGTTATAATATCTTTAGTAGAGTAGTGAGCAACTCTTAATCTACTAAGAGCCGTTACATGTGCACCACAGCCGAGACGTTCACCTAAATCATCAATAATAGTGCGAATATAGGTACCTTTAGAACAATGAATTTCCAGTTCTATCTTCGTTAAATCCCAATAGTGTAACTGTAAATCATAGACGTAGATAGAACGTATCTTACGTTTTATCGTAATACCTTTTCTAGCATACTTATATAATGGATATCCTTGATGTTTTAGAGCAGAAAACATAGATGGAATTTGACTACTTTTACCTCGAAAAGAGTTCAGTGTTGTTTCAAGACGCATCTTATCCAGCGATACTGGACGGATGCTAATCGTATGTCCTTCAGAATCGGAGGTATCAGTGCGTTCGCCAAGTTTAGCAGTAACCCGATAACGTTTGTCAGCATCGAGCAAATATTGTGAAAATTTTGTTGCTTCACCGAGACAGATTGGCAGCACGCCAGTTGCTAAGGGATCTAGTGCACCAGTGTGCCCAGCTTTATTAGCTCGAAATAACCATTTTATCTTTTGTAATAGGTCGTTTGATGATATACCGAACGGTTTATCTATCAAGATAATACCATTAATATTACGACCATAGCGATTTTGACGACCCATCAAGTTTTTATCCTCGCTATATTTCATTATATATCTTATATATTGAAGTACTTTTAACTAGATATAAACGATTATTTTTTTATAGCTTGATTAATAAGATTAGATATATGTATGCCTTCTAGCAGTGAATTATCATAAACGAAAGTTAATTTAGGTATAATACGCAAGTGTATAGCTTTGCCAAGTAGGCTACGGATAAAACCTACAGCATTTTGTAATGTCTGGATACTGGTTTTTTTCTGCTCAGTATTATTTTTATTTAAAAAGGTAACGAATACTTTCGCATAAGATAAATCACGTGATATTTGTATGCCTGATACTGTCACTATGCCGATACGGGGATCTTTTATTTCGTTCTGCAAAATTATGGCAATTTCTCTTTGTATTGTCTGAGAGACACGTTGGATTCGACTATATTTTTTGGTCATAGTAATTTTCTAAATAAGAATAACTTTTTTCTTCTTTTCGATATATATTTTGATAAAGTATTATTATGTAATAGTGCGTTGAATCTCGATGATCTCAAATACTTCGATTACGTCGCCTGAACAAACATCATCATAATTCTTAATTCCGATACCGCATTCCATACCGTTACTCACTTCGTTGACATCATCTTTAAAACGGCGAAGAGATTCTAATTCACCTTCATGGATCACTATGTTTTTACGTAAGACACGGATCTTATTATGGCGTTTTACCACACCTTCTATCACCATACAACCTGCAATAGAATTCGATTTCGGTAAACGGAATACATCTCGTACTTCTGCTAAACCAATAATTTTTTGTTTATATTCCGGAGTTAACATACCACTCATTGCCTGTTTGACTTCATTAATTAGATCATAAATAACCGAGTAATAGCGCAGATCTAGATTTTCCGATTCAATAATTTTGCGAGCAGAAGTATCAATACGTACATTAAAACCTATCAGAATAGCATTAGATGCTGCTGCCAAAGTCGCATCGGTTTCAGTAATGCAACCTACACCGGAACCGATAATTTTTACTTTTACTTCATTAGTGGATAATATTTTTAGTGCGTTGCTGATCGCTTCATTAGAGCCCTGTACATCAGATTTTAGTACAATGTTTAGTTCGGACACTTCTCCTTCAGTCATATTTGTAAATATATTTTCAAGTTTAGATTTTTGTTGACGTGCTAGTTTAATTTCACGAAATTTACCTTGACGATACAACGCTACTTCACGCGCTTTCTTTTCGTCTCGTACAACCGTTACTTCATCACCAGTAGCTGGAACTCCAGATAGACCAAGGATTTCAACTGGGATTGATGGACCAGCAAAGGAGATATCACAACCTATCTCGTCACGCATAGCTCGAACGCGTCCGTACTCGAAACCGCATAATACAACATCGCTACAATTCAAAGTACCTTTGCGTACTAGTACAGTAGCAATAGGACCACGGGTTTTATCTAAAAAGGATTCGATAACTACGCCACTAGCCATACCGTTACGAATCTCTTTTAATTCCAACACTTCTGCTTGTAGCAATATAGCATCTAACAGTTCATTGATACCTTCGCCCGTTTTACTAGAAACATATACGAATTGAGTTTCACCACCCCATTCTTCCGGAATAATGCCATGTTGGGTTAATTCATGTTTAACTCGATCTGGATCTGCTTCTGGTTTATCAATCTTATTAATCGAGACTACTATTGGTACTTTAGCCGCTTTAGCATGTTGAATAGCTTCGATAGTTTGCGGCATAACACCATCGTCAGCGGCTACTACAAGTACTACAATATCTGTTATTTGAGCACCTCGGGCACGCATTGCAGTAAAGGCCGCATGTCCAGGAGTATCTAAGAAAGTGATCATACCATTATCAGTTTTTACATGATAAGCGCCGATATGCTGTGTAATACCACCTGCTTCACCTGCTGCTACTTTAGTTGATCGAATGTAATCAAGCAATGAAGTTTTGCCATGATCGACGTGACCCATTATAGTAACCACTGGTGCACGGGATTCTGCAGTTTTATAACTACCAGTATCGCGATCAGACATCACTGACTCTTCTAACTCATTTTCACGTCGTAGAATTACTTTATGACCCATTTCTTCTGCTACTAATTGAGCGGTTTCCTGATCAATAACCTGATTGATAGTCGCTATAGCGCCCAACTTCATTATAGCTTTAATAACTTGAGAACATTTTACTGCCATCTTGTTAGCTAATTCTACTACAGTGATGGTTTCACCAACAATAACATCACGATTTACTACCTGATCAGGTTTATTAAATCCTTGTGTGAGTGTACTTGATTTACGTTTGCTTTTGCTGCTACGACCAACAACACGTGCTTCTTCACGATCGGCTTTTAATTCAGACAGACGGCTAGCTTTTTTCTGTTTAATTACTTTACCGATACGAGTACGATTGCGGCGATCAACTTCTACTTTACGATCGTTTTCATCCTCAGCCTCTCGGGCATGATGGGAAGTAGTAACATGATAATCGATAGCATCTTCTTCGGTTAGCTCAGATACATCATCCCAGTTACTACTAGATTCTTCGGCTATACGACGTGCTTCTTCCTCAATCTGGCGAGCCTTTTCTTCAATTTTACGACATGTCTCTTCTTCTGCTTTTCGTCTTATTTCTTCAAATTCTGCTTCACGACGAGCCTTTTCGACTATTTGTGATAATTTATTTATGGTATTAGTGTACTGATTAGTAAATTTATCATTTTCTGTTTCTATACATTTTACCTGTTTAACTATCTTACGTTTTGTCTGCTCTTTTACCACATATTTTTCTTCGGTATTGTGTTGTTGGAAGTTTTGCTGAACTAATTTTTTTTCTTTAGACTTCTCTTGTTCTGTCTGTAAATCACGTTTTATATATGTGCGTTTTTTTCGTACTTCGATCTTTACTGATTTACTTTTACCGTCAGAGCTGAGAATATTTAAAGTGCTATGTGTTTTTCTCTGAAAAGTTAACTTATTGAGTACTGTGCCACAATCGCGGTTTAGATGCGCTAATAAGATTTCTTTTTCCTGTTGAGTAACAAACTCTACTGCGGTTTTATTAATTCCAATATCAGCAAATTGCTTTACTAAATGATCAACCGGAGTTTGTACTTCAGCAGCAAGCGATTTTACTGTTACATTTTTCATACTATTCCTTTCTTGCTACAGTTTATTATTTGTTGTCACTAAACCAACAAATATTTCGTGCAGCCATAATAAGTTCGCCAGCCTTTATACTACTTAATTCTTCAATATCTGACAATTCGTCGATGCCCTGTTCGGCAAGATTTTCAAGCGTATAAATACCACGCACCACTAGTTTATCTGCTAATTTACACGCTATGTCTTTCTCAAGTTTAACAAGATCAATCAGATCTTCAACTAGTGCGATTCCGCTGCAATTTTTTTCTTTTGTTAACGAAATTGCTATTAATGCGTTCTTTGCTTTTTCTCTTAACATTTCTACTGTTTTCTTGTTGAGATTCTTAATTTCCATTAGCTCATTTATTGGTACGTAAGCTAACTCTTCAAGAGATGAAAAACCTTCCTCTACTAGCAGTGTTGCAAGCTCTTTATCAATATCCAAATTACGGATAAATATATCGATCGATACATGAGCTTCAGCTTGATATTTTTCTTGAAGATCTTCTACTGTCATTACATTTAATTCCCATCCGCTAAGTTGGGAAGCTAAGCGAACATTTTGTCCGTATCGACCAATAGCTTGAGAAAGATTATTCGATTTTACTGCAATATCCATAGTTTTTTTGTCCTCGTCTGCTACAATAGAGGCGACATCAGCAGGTGCCATAGCATTGATTACAAACTGGGCCGGATTATCATCCCACAATACAATATCAATACGTTCACCACCTAATTCACTCGAAACTGCTTGAACACGAGCACCACGCATACCCACGCAGGCACCTACTGGATCTATACGCTTGTCGTTTGTTTTTACAGCAATTTTGGCCCGTGAGCCTGGATCACGGGCAGCAGCTTTAATTTCAATAATTTCTTCACCAATTTCTGGTACTTCAATACGGAATAATTCGATTAACATCTCCGGCCGTGATCGGCTAACAAAAAGTTGTATACCACGCGCTTCCGGACGAATTAAATACAATACACCACGGACCCGATCACCGGGACGAAAATTTTCTCTTGGTAACATATCTTCACGCTCAATAATCGCTTCAGTATTGCTACCTAAATCGAGAATAATACTATCTCGGTTTGCTTTTTTTACTACTCCAGTGACAATCTCACCTTCATGACTACGAAACTGATCGACCATCATTGCTCGCTCAGCTTCACGTACTTTCTGAACAATAACTTGTTTAGCAATTTGAGTAGTAATACGGTCGAATACTACAGATTCAATTTTATCTTCGATATAGAAGCCAAGTTTCGCTTTAGGATCGTCAAACTTCGCTGCTTCTATTGTAATTTCTTGAGTAGGTTGAGTTACTTCATTTACAATGAGCCAACGACGAAAAGTATCGAAGTCTCCTGACTTACGATTAATATTAACGCGAACTTCAATTTCTTGTTCATATTTTTTTTTTGTTGCTGTAGCCAATGCCATTTCTAGCGCCTCAAAAATCTTTTCTCGGGGGACAGATTTTTCATTAGACACTGCTTCAACAACAGCCAGAATTTCCTTATTCATGCTAGTTGCCTCAGTAAAACGTTAAAAATGGATACCAGGTTCACTTTTTAGTATCTTATAAAAGATACTTTATTTTTTATTTACAGTTACCAGTGATATTTCATAGATAAACTCTAATCTCAATAATAAAAAACTAAAAGCTATGAAGATATGGTCTTTGATATTTAATATTTTTCTGATCTAGTAAATTAGATTTAAATAATCATTCAATAATGCAACCTATTGATACAAAATAGAGATTATATTTATTATTTTTATCTTGACGTGGATAAAGATATACACCAACAAGACATAAAAAAAGGGCTAATTAGCCCACTACTATAATAAAATAAAAAAAAATTCGAAAGACTGTAATGTTAAATAACTTAAATTTATAAATTTAAGTTATTTAAAAATATTTTAATAGAATTATTTTTTAAATATTTTAATTGGTAAATTTTATACTTAAATACAATTTATCTGAAATAAGATTTAAAATAAACATAGTTTTCGAAATTTATATTTGAATATTTGAATAATAACCTTTATTTTATAAGCTAAATAATTGATTATACTGCTTTATCTTTATTTTTGAAAATACCTACCATATACTATGCTAATAACCTAAAAATATATTATCTCCTGGATTCATACCGAGGACGGGACTTGAACCCGTAAGCCCAACTGGGCACTACCACCTCAAGGTAGCGTGTCTACCGATTCCACCACCTCGGCACTTATTCTATAGAATCTTATATTTTTATTTCTACATACTATTAATGTTATACTGATAGGTGATATTCATTATGGAATATCATTACTGATTCTTTCAATAACTTCAGTTTTTTCTTTATCATCTACCTTATAAACTTGATTTAGATTATCCCATTGATTATCTTTTTGAACATGTTTAGTGCTTAGATTATTAAGTATTAAGCTGAAAACAAAAAACAGTGTTGCTAATACAACTGTCATACGAACTATAAAATTACCAGAACCACTTGAACCGAAAAAAGTGCTAGGGGAGTTTATGCTAAATAAAGATCCCATGCCAGTACCCTTATTTTGTTGTAGTATAATCAACGCAACTAAACTAATTCCTACTAATAGGAACATAATTAATAGAGTTTTATACATGATCTTTTAGTGTCTTCTGTTGTAATTAAAGCGTGTTTATATTATAGATAGTATAATATACAATCTACTTTTGTAGCTGAAATTAGTTAAAAACTATTAACCAAATTACATTTTTTTTAAAAAATTATTTATAATTAACTGATCGTTTTAAAAAAATAAAACCACTAGCGACCTAGAAATTATTATTAATTTACAGCGTTATCTGATATAACAACAAATTTATTACTAATGATAACAATAAATAGTGTGAATTAACGAAGCATATATTAAAAATGAAGTATACATTGACTAGGATCTTCAATAGAAAGTATACTCTACCATAAAGATTATATATTTATACAATACTTTTGGTTTAACTATGATTACATACCATTAAATTTTTCATACTAATGTGCTAACTTTTTCTTTATATTTTATTTTTCTGTATATAGCAATATATAGCAGTGAATAATATAAAATGCATAAAATATAATCACAACAACTTTATTACTATTTTAATATTTATATTTTCCCTTATAAACTTACTCATTATATTGTCAGATAACTTATTGTATAGCAATTTTTTTTAAGTATTAAAACAGATAATATCTCGTTATTACTAACTTCTCTTATACTAATTTTCAGCTTTATAATAGGAAAAGATTGGAAAAGACAAATATTCTAATTAATATTTATATTATCCGGTTAATAGTTAATTGTAATCATTATCGTATTAAATCCATATAGTATGCTATATTTAGTTAGATGAGACTATTTATATAATCTACAACAATGTTTATATATTAAAAGTTAAATTAGTTAGTAAGATCAAGATCTTATTATAAAAATTATAATATAGTAAATGATTAAAAATAAATAAGTAATTCAGCTAACTGTTAACCTTAATACTTTTGATTTTATCAGATAGATCTTTATGTCTTTCTTAAAAGAACTAATACAGTTACTACAAACAAATTATAGTAGACAAAGATCACATTTATAACCTTAGTATAAATGTATAGATTAAATAGATAAAGATTAATAAATAAAATAGAAAACCTAATTATTGCCAACCCTATTTTCAATGTTATTTCCAGAATATCTATAGATAATATGAATATCTTTAATAATAAATATTTTATATAGACTATAATATACGAGAAATTTTTATCGGTATTCTAGCAGAAAATAAATATAAAATATAAAATAAATATATTATGAAAAGTTTATTACTAGATATCTTAATATCTATTTATTGAAAATAGGTTTCTTTTGCTTTAAGGGTAGCTTCTACTACACGCATTGCTTCTGAAGTTTTTTTAACATCATGGACTCGGATAATATGTGCTCCTTGAAGTGCAGCTATAATCGCGCAAGCGAGGCTACCTGAAATTCGTTTTTCAGAAGGGAGATCCAGCAGTTCGCCTATCATTAATTTACGTGACATTCCTACTAACATTGGCAGTCCAAGATCATGCAGTTTACCTAACTGTGCTAAGAGTTTGTAATTATGTGATAAGGTCTTGCCGAAACCAAAACCAGGATCGAATAATAATCTATCTTTAGTTATTCCAGCTGCTTCGCATCGTGCAATTTGTTGTTCTAGAAAAGTCATTACATCTATTAGGACGTTTTTGTAATACGGTGCTTTCTGCATAGTACTTGGCTTTCCCTGCATGTGCATCAAACAAACTGGTAGTTTACTACCCGCTGCCGCAGAAAGAGCTCCAGGCTCACTAAGCGAGCGAATATCATTGATTAAATGCGCTCCAGCCGCTGCTATTTCACGAATGACTAAAGCTTTAGAAGTATCTACTGAAATAAAAGTATCAAAACGTTCTGCTACTGCTACCACTACTGGTACCACCCGAGCTGCTTCTTCTTCATCGCTAACTCTTTGTGCTCCCGGACGAGTAGATTCGCCGCCAATATCAATAATAGTTGCACCTGCTTCTAACATTGCTGCGACATGATCAATAGCATTACTTAGATTCTGGAATTTTCCACCATCATAGAATGAATCTGGAGTTACGTTGAGAATCCCCATAACGTTTGGGACAGTTAAGTTGAGTATGCGTCCTCGCGAAATAAGTTTCATAACAGCAATTTCCTATATATAACAGTAATTTAATATACTATGTATATTATTAATAACTTACTTAATATTTTGAACATATTATTGCGCTAGCTTTTGAACTAACGAGATAGAAATTATTCTAATAATATCATATTTATCATATTATTAGAATAATATGATTGGGATTTAATATGTGCAATATACATCTTTATTAAAGATAAAGTTATATTAGTCCGCAGGAGGACGAATTTTTTTTCTATCCATTAAATCATCGATTTGTAATGCATTAATAGTTTCATATTTCATCAATGCATCTTTCATAGCATGTAATATATCCATGTTTTCAATCAGCAAAGCTCGAGCACGGAGATAATTACGTTCAATAAGAACTTTTACCTCTTGATCAATAATTCGCGCTGTTTCATCAGACATATGCTTTGCTTTAGCTACTGAACGACCGAGAAATACTTCACTTTCTTCTTCTGAGTATAGAAGAGGACCGAGCTTTTCAGAAAATCCCCATTGGGTTATCATATTGCGAGCGATTGAAGTTGCAATTTTAATATCGTTAGATGCCCCAGTTGAAACTTTTGCTGGACCGTAAATAATTTCTTCTGCGAGACGACCACCGTACAAAGTGGAGATTTGACTTTCAAGCTTTTGACGACTAGTACTAATAGAATCTTCCTCTGGAAGGAAAAAAGTTACTCCAAGGGCACGGCCACGTGGGATAATCGTTACTTTATGTACTGGATCATGCTCTGGTACTAGTCGACCTATGATTGCATGTCCAGCTTCGTGATAGGAAGTAGATTCTTTTTGCGCTTCTGTCATTACCATCGAACGACGTTCTGCACCAATCATAATTTTGTCTTTAGCTTTTTCAAATTCTGCCATAGATACAACACACTTGCTGTTACGGGCAGCAAAGAGTGCTGCTTCATTCACTAAATTTGCTAAATCGGCTCCTGAAAAACCAGGTGTACCACGCGCAATCATCGATGCATCCATATCTGGTGTTAGTGGCACACGACGCATATGCACTTTTAGAATCTGTTCTCGTCCGCGTACATCTGGCAATCCAACTACTATTTGACGATCAAAACGACCTGGGCGCAGCAGCGCTGGATCTAGCACATCAGGTCTATTGGTTGCTGCAATAACGATAACGCCTTCGTTACCTTCAAAACCATCCATTTCTACTAGCATCTGATTTAAGGTCTGTTCGCGTTCGTCATGACCTCCACCAAAACCTGTACCGCGCTGCCGTCCAACAGCATCAATTTCATCGATAAAAATGATACAAGATGTTACTTTTTTTGCTTGTTCAAACATATCGCGCACACGGGAAGCACCGACACCAACGAACATCTCCACGAAATCTGAACCGGAAATGGTAAAAAACGGAACTTTGGCTTCTCCTGCAATAGCTTTAGCTAATAACGTTTTACCAGTTCCGGGTGGTCCTATCATTAAAACACCTTTTGGAATCTTACCACCTAACTTTTGGAAACGACTTGGATCTCGTAGATAATCAACTAACTCGCTAACTTCTTCCTTAGCTTCATCACAACCAGCAACATCTGCAAATGTTGTATTAATTTGATCTTCTGTTAACATCCTTGCCTTACTCTTGCCAAATGACATAGCACCTTTTCCACCACCACCATGCATTTGGCGCATAAAGAAAACCCAAACTCCAATTAGTAACAACATTGGAAACCAAGAGATAAAAATAGATGCTATCAGGCTGGGTTCTTCCGGAGGTTCGCCAATAACTTTGATGTCTTTAGTTAAAAGGATATCGAGTAACTTGGGATCATTAATCGGAATATAAGTGGTATAGCGGTTGCTGTCTTTTTTTATGACAGTGATTTCACGACCGTTAATACGCACTTCTCTAACCTGATTATGATTTAATTCAGACATAAAGGTAGAATAATCCACCTTATGTCTATTCGATGCGCTGGGCCCAAAGCTTTGGAATACTGACATCAGTACGACTGCGATTACTATCCAAAGAATTAGGTTCTTCGCCATATCACTCAAGGGATTAACCTCATGTTACAGCTGTGTTAACAATTAGCGTTGGGTACTACAATTTGTACCCTATCGCCACAATGTACACTTCGCGGGAATGTGCCCGGGAAGCATCTGGTTTACGGATTTTTACTTTCGTAAATAGAGAGTGAATTTTCCGAAGGTATTCATCAAAACCTTCTCCATGAAAAACCTTAACCAGAAAACTACCGCCAAAAACTAGAACATTCCGGCACATATCTAATGCTAGCTCAACAAGATGCATAGCTTTAGGAATATCAACCGCTGGAGTACCACTCATGTTAGGTGCCATATCGGATAAGACTACCTGTACCTTATGTTTGCCTAGGCATTTAAGCAGAGCCTGTAACAAAAAAGGCTCACGAAAATCTCCTTGCAAAAACTCAACACCTGTTATTGGATTCATTGGCAAGATATCACAAGCTATAATACGACCGTTGCCATTCACTTGCGTAGAAACGTATTGAGACCAACCTCCTGGTGCTGCGCCTAGATCTATTACAGTTATCCCAGGCCAGAATAACTTGTCGATTTTCTGTATTTCATCAAGCTTAAACCAAGCACGGGAACGCAATCCTCTTTTTTGCGCTTGTTTAACATATTTATCGCTAAAGTGCTTTTGAAGCCAACGATTAGAACTTATAGCATGTTTTTTGATCACCATCTTATCTATTAACTACCTTAAAAAGATTTAGCAGTGAAAAAGAACTAACCAACCGTATATAAATCTATACCCTGATTAGGGATATGCATGAAATGGCGGTAAAATATGCTATTTTCAATCCCAATATAATTAAAAAAACAAAAATTCTCTGAAGCGCATTATTATGCTAATTAAAAATAAATTAACTGAAATTGCACTAAACCAAATTGAATAAGTACTGGAATAATATAAACTTATTAAGTTGAAAAAACTTCGCAGAAGAAGGTTAGAAAAACTCTGATTTTTGCTTATTTATTTTATTTATAATAATACACAAATAGGTTTAGATTGCTAATAATGCTTTCTAAGCACTATAATAACTATTTGCAAATTAAAATGATATTTATTTGATAACATTATTTATCAGAAATGTTCTGTTTTCTAAAAAATTCGAAAGCTAATAATAGATTAATGAAATAAAAAATCGATCATCCACTATAGCATAGTCTGGAAGTTTACAAATATTCAACCTTAAGAATTTCATATTCAACCTCTCCACCTGGAGTTTTGATAACTACAATATCTCCTTCTTCTTTACTGACTAAACCCCTAGCAATTGGAGAATTAATAGAAATTAAGTTTTGCTTAAAATCAGCTTCATCATCACCAACGATGCGGTATGTTTGTTTTTCTTTGCTATCTAGGTTTTCTATGCTAACCATCGAGCCAAAAATAACACGATTACTTGGAGGTAGTTTAGTTACATCAATTACTTGTGCATTAGATAGTTTAGCTTCAATTTTCTGAATACGACTTTCACAGAAACCCTGTTGTTCTCTGGCAGCATGATATTCAGCATTTTCTTTTAAATCGCCATGTTCTCTAGCCTCAGTAAGAGAACGAATAATTTCTGGCCGGCGGATATTTTTAAGATACTCTAACTCTTCCTGCAGTTTTTCAGCACCGCGCAGGGTCATCGGAATTAAATTCATAATTATACCTCTAGATAAACTCTTTCTGCTAAGATAATTATATTCTTGAATTATATAGGTACTGACGTAATTTACATTTGGCATGTGCCATTTACTAACCGAAAAACAAAAAAAAGAAACTACAGAATTTTTTAGGCTAACATTAGTTTTATATTTTTGATATATGTTTTACCGTAGAGTTAAATGTAAATCATTGTTTATTTTTATCTATACTTTTATCGTAAAATGATAAGTGTATTGCTTTCTGTTTTTTTAAATTATAAGTTTTTATGCATTATTATAGAATTAATATTAATTAATACTTATATAAAAGCAGATAATTTATCCTTGTAAATTACCATTGCTAATTGCAATTAGCAAATAAAGTATTATTTATAAATATAATAGATTTCAAGCTATTGCAATATTATTGCTGTTTTAAGTAAATTGTTGTTTTACTATTATATTTGAAACTACTATTCTTGCTATCATAAAGAGTTTTTAAAGGTTAATCTAACTAAATGATCTGGTAGAAACTCTATATTTATATTTAAATGCTTATGAAGTATACCAAGCCTAATTATTCGCATGTTTTCTTTACAAAACAACATACGAATAATTTTACGAGTTGGACATAATATTAAGAATTAAACTATTTATTATCATCTGGTTATATAACCCTACTCCTTTAGAAAATTCTAGTGCAATCCTATTTTAAATATATACTTTAAAGCATTTTAAAATGCTATAACCATTCTATTATGTATATGTCATTATAATTTTATTATCTATTATGTCGAATTTGAAAAATATTCGATTTTCTAGTCGTAGTTTTATCAATAAAATTTAATGAAAATTTTAACTAGGTAGGACACTTATCATATAAGTGATTAAGTTTTTTATAAAATAGAAAATATTTCTATCTATAGTTGAAATTCTTTCTGTGATTCGTTTTTACCTTGTAAATAGTTACATAACAATAGCACTTTAAGTAGTGTTTTATTACCTATTAATAACCTAACTAAATAGGAGAGGATATCATTAAATTCTATAATATATTTATCATTTTTAAATGAAAAAGATTATAGAACACACTTAACTGTTAAGTAACAAATAAAACTAACTACTACGTTACTTGCTGATAAAATTATCCATAACTACCATAAGTAAAATTATTTCATCTCAACAACTTGTACTTAGAAAAAACCAAATCATATCATTATTTAGTAATATCAAAAAACATTCACTTAATAAAAAGCTCTTTAATTACGAAAAAATGAAAAAATAATAGAGTTAATATTACTCAATACTAATTAATAGATGGTACTGTCTAAATTATCTTAAAATGTATCTTCAGATTTCGCATATTAGAATTAGCTAAGATAGTTATTCCATATAAATTCGATTTTTTTTCAGAATTGCTTCTTGTGTTATCTTTGCTTTAGGATATGCATTAATAAACGCCATGATATCCCAACATAACTCTTTTATACCATTATGGTTAGCAGCAGAAATTAAAAAATATTTCTTTTTCCAACCTAATGACTCTGAAATGAATTTTGCACGCGAAACTGCTTCTTTAAAGTTAAGCAAATCTGATTTATTAAAGACTAACCAGCACGGTTTAGCCGCTAAGTCTTTACTGTAATATCCTAGTTCGCTCATAATGATGCGAGCATTCTCCAATGGATCAGATTTATCTACAGGAGCCAAATCAATAAGATGTAGTAATAACCAACAGCGCTCTAAATGCTTAAGAAAACGAATTCCTAAACCATCCCCATTAGCTGCTCCTTTAATTAACCCAGGAATATCTGCTACTACAAATCTATTTTTATTATTTATATGAACTACGCCTAAACTTGGTACTAGTGTAGTAAATGGATAATCTGCTACTTTAGGCTTAGCTGCCGATACTGCTCGGATAAAAGTAGATTTACCAGCATTAGGTAGTCCAAACATACCCACATCTGCTAATAACATTAAATGAAGTTGTATTTCGCGAACTTCGCCTTTAGTACCATCAGTTTTCTTCCGTGGAGCTTGATTGATCGATGATTTAAAGTGTGTATTGCCCAATCCATGAAATCCGCCCTTAGCTACTATTAGGCGCTGTGCATGATGAACCATATCACCAATAATTTTATTATTGGTAGAATCTAATACACGAGTACCTACCGGTACTTTAATGATGACATCTTTACCCCGCTTTCCAGTCGAATTTTGACTTCGGCCATTTTGGCCGCGTTCAGCACGAAAATTTTTATTAAAACGGTAATTAACAAGGGTGTTAAGGTTTTCATCTGCTAATAACCATACATCACCACCGTCACCGCCATCACCGCCGTCTGGTCCACCTTTTGGAATGTATTTCTCCCGACGAAAACTGACACAACCATTTCCACCGTCACCTGCAGTTACTAGAATAGTCGCTTCATCAATAAAAGTCATACTAATTCTCCAAAAAACTCACTTCTTATACGGCTTAATAATAGTATTATAATCCTCTATTAATCTAAAAATAACTGGTCTAGAAAAGCGAATGCTGCGTCAATATCAATTTGATATTTATCTGAACTGCTATATACTAAATTATAAATAATAAGAATAGATAATGAATAAATAAAACTTTTAATTAAAATGTGAAATTTTATAAAAAATAAAGCAAAAAACTTATTTGGTAACAACACTAACAAATTTGCGGTTCTTTGGCCCTTTTATTTCAAATTTAATTTTACCTGTCACCAAAGCGAATAATGTATGATCTTTTCCACAACCTACATTAGTTAACGGGTGAAAACAGGTTCCACGTTGACGAACGATAATACTACCAGCATTTACCATTTCACCACCGAAATGTTTAACACCTAGACGTTTACTTTTTGAGTCTCGACCGTTACGTGTAGAGCCACCAGCTTTTTTATGTGCCATAAGTTCACTCTTTTATTAAACACTAATACTGGTAATTTTAACATCAGTAAAATATTGACGGTGGCCCTGGTGTTTACGGAAATGTTTCCGACGACGAAATTTAATAACTATTACTTTATCGTCACGACCATGAGCTATGACTTCTGTTATAATCTTACCACCATTTACAAATGGACAACCGATCTGAATTTGATTATGATTAATTATCAACATAATTTGATGAAATTCAATATTTTCACCTATTGCAGTATCTAACTTTTCAAGGCGAATAATTTGTCCTTCGCTTACTTGGTATTGCTTACCACCACTTTGGAAAACTGCGTACATAATAAACTCCACTTTCCATGTACTCAATCTATAATTATCTTAAGCGTTCTATAAATACTTATAATGAAATAATAAATCCTATATTTTATTCAAAAACCTTGAATTTTATACAAAAATCTCACTAAAGATAAATGCAGAATATACATATTAAGATAAAATTATGGTTTTTCATTGTTATTTATCTCTTACATTTTAAAATGTAATTAGTAATATTGCTTTTGCCTACTATTTGATTTTTATATACAGGTTTAAGATCAATACAACAATTCTTAAAAATCTAAATTTTTAATGTTCTATAATAGAACAATCTAAGTGATTATATCATTAGCGACAATAATAAATATATTCTTCCTATAACTCAGTACTTAAAATTATAGAATGATATATTATCAAGATAAGCAGTACGTTACCAGTATTTCACTAATTAAATTCATCTATACAGTCATGTCGTTTTATGATGATACGATAAATAACTCTAACATGTGCTGTAATAAAGCTATAATTGATATTATATTCAGTAATAATACTAGTATTACTAATGATAATTCATTTATTTGAAAATGATATTTTTAGTCTTCTTATTATTTTATCCGGTTTCGATTTCTTACAAGAAGAAATGTTAAAAAACTATAATGATTATGTTGGCACTATTTTGTACTCGATGAAAGAAAAATCTCATTAATCTTAACATTAAGGTGAGTATATTGAAATTTCTCTAAACTAATATATTGAAATTATCTTAAACTAACTGAATTAGATTAATTTATCTTAGATGTACTAAATAGCTATTTTTAGATAAATGTTTTTCTTTTTGTATTAAAGAAATTATTATAACCTAATTTTTAGATAATTTGTAAAATGATCAAAATATTTAGTAGATTAGTTACTTATTTACATATAAAAGGGAGGATAATAAATTGTGTTTTTTTCAAAAATTGTTAATAGATCTTATCCAAGATTTCTAATCTTTTTTCATATAGAACTGATATTCTAATTGATAAATTTTAAAATAAGTATTTCTTATCTTATCCGATAAATTATTACTAAGTATATTCTGAAGCTTTTTCAAAAGAACATTATTATTATTTTTCTGCCTATTTATCTTAAATATAGCTAGAAATAGCTCTAAACGTATGCTTACTTTTAATATTATTATGATTTATAATAGTATGAAATACCACTTTTAGCTTATATATCTTCTTATATCTCTTAGCTTATCCTATCTAAGTAATTAATTATTAATTTGTCACGAATTTATTATTTCTTCATTATTTATGAATGAAGATTTTTCTTTTTTTAAATAGAAAAATCTAATATAAAAATTAGAATGTTACTGTAAAACTTCATAACTAAGCTATTTTTCTAGATGATGTAAAAGCTTAGAACAAATATTATCAAAATCACCATTGCTCATTACCAAAATGTGATCCCCTGGCTGTGTACTGTTTACTATCATTTCTACTAACGTATCAATATTAGCGCTACAATGTGCTGGCTGTATACAGGCTTCTACGACTTCTCGTACTTGCCAGGTAATATACTGTGACTGATTATAGTATGATTGATAGAGAAATACTTCATCTGCTCGTCTAAGTGATGACGCTAGTTCATTTTTAGATAAGCCCATCTTCATCGTATTAGAACGAAGTTCAAGAACAGCAATAATACGTACTATGTTACCTACTTTGCTACGAAGTGCTGCTAGAGTCTCCAGGATAGCAGTAGGATGATGGGCAAAATCATCATAAATCGTTACACTATTAACAGTCCCTTTCAATTCAAGGCGCCTACGAGCATTAATAAATCTATCTAGTACTAAACAAGCATCCGACGGATTTACGCCGATATGGCGAGCTGCAGCTATAGCCATCAGCGCGTTATGCATATTATGCTCACCTACTAATTTCCAGTTAACTGTACCAATTAGCTCATCGTGAAAAAAAACTTCAAAACAACTGGCATCTAATGTTATTTTATTTACCCACCATACGCCTCCTTCAGCACTGCATTCCGTTTCGCTCCAGCAACCCATTTCTAGAGTCTTTTTAAGATTGATATCGTTATTCGGAAAAATAATTCTTCCTTTTCCCGGTACTATACGAATTAGATGATGGAATTGTTTTTGAATCGCTTTGAGATCATCGAAAATATCAGCATGATCAAATTCTAGATTATTTAAAATGAGAGTTCTTGGACAATAATGAATAAATTTTGACCTCTTATCAAAAAAAGCACAATCATATTCATCTGCTTCAACGACAAAAAATGGTTTATTACCAAGACGGGCTGAAACTGTAAAATTACCAGGTACACCTCCAATTATAAAACCAGGTTTATAACCGAATTCTTCTAAAATCCAAGTAACTATACCAGTTGTCGTTGTTTTTCCATGAGTGCCGGCGACTGCTATTACCCAACGCTTTTCTAGAACATAATCATGCAACCACTGCGGACCAGAAATGTAAGGGATACCGCGTTCTAGTATCGCTTCTACACAAGGATTACCTCGGGTCATAGCATTGCCAATAATGACTAAATCTGGTTCTGGATCAAGCTGTGCTGGATCGTAACCTTGAATTAAATTAATTCCCTGCTCTTTCAATAGAGTGCTCATCGGCGGATAAGTATTATAATCTGAACCGGTAACTTCATCCCCTAAAGAACGCGATAGAATTGCTAAACCACTCATAAAAGTACCGCAGATACCAAGAATATGAATGCGCATAATTCTTCCATTTTTAGATGCGTATCACTACCTATTTAGTATTTCGGATAATTAATAAAAATTATATTATATGATGTAATAGCATTTTATTTAAACTAAATTAAAATAGATCAATATGTTATAGAAAAAGATATACTACTTTTATTAGTAGTTTTTGGTTATTTTTAAAGATGTATAAATCTATCATAAAACTTTAAATGAACATACTTTTTAAAAGTAATAGTATTTTATATGTTATGAGCAATGTTTACTGCGTTACTTTCAACGAACATAATAAAAATTTTTGATTAAACTATTTACTGTCATATAAAATAAAATAGTACTATTGTATAGTAAATATTAGTTTAGATTAAAACTTAAACATTTAAGTCTTATAGATAATTAATTATTTTTAATAAAAGAATGAAAGTAGTACTAAAGCACTTAGAAATAACAAATATGTTGCATTAGTAGATACGCTAGATACTTTATTGTTCTAATAAATTTTTTATTTTTTAGATATGACAGAAAAACTACAATAAAGGTTATATGTTTATAATTTAACAGTACTCGTTATAAATTTGTTCTGTTTTATTTATTTATATAACGTTAATGATTAATTATATAGAATATTTTATATAATTATCGAATGATATTTAAATCAAAAAATAATTTATCAGCATAGAATATCTTATAATATATCCTTATTATATTCTATATCGCTATTAGTACAGCGATTTTAGCCATGTAATTTTTTCACGTTAGTGTGCATATTTTTGTGATAATAAATTAATTACACTAATTATTTCACCAGTATTTAAGTTTAAGGAAAGAATATGAGTCTAAATCAGATAACAGAAGGTAAAGATTTTCCGGAAAGTATTTATGTAATCATCGAAATTTCAGCTAATTCGTATCCTATTAAATATGAAGTTGACAAAGAAAGTGGCGCTCTTTTTGTTGATCGCTTCATTTCCACCACGATGTTCTACCCTTGTAATTATGGTTATATCAATCGTACGCTTTCCTTAGATGGCGATCCAGTAGATGTACTAGTGCCAACACCTTATCCATTACAACCTGGCTCTGTAATATGTTGCCGTCCGATTGGATTGCTAAGAATGATTGATGAATCTGGCGAAGATGCTAAACTATTAGCGGTACCGCATAATAAAGTATCAAACGAATATGATCATATCAAAGATATCAAGGATCTACAACCATTACTACGTGCACAAATTACTCATTTTTTCGAGCATTATAAAGATTTAGAAGATGGGAAATGGGTTAAAATAGACGGATGGGATAATGCAGAAGCAGCTAAATCAGAAATTATTGCCTCCTTTTTTCGTGCTAAATAATTAATTATTACGCTGATAAAAATCGAGTGATTTCATCGTTGTATACACTGAATGTTATACATAGTGAATGCATTATTCTCAATACTATCGCTAAGTAATGATTAAAATTTTAAAATTCGTAGTTCTGATAACAGAATCTCATAGTAAATAAGTGTTTGTCATTTATTAGATATTTTCTATTTACGTTTACAGGTTGACATAAATAATAATTTTTCATAATCAAAAAATTCAAAATAACAGATTACAGATAAAATTTAGACATCGTACGATAATATAGATTTAACATCACAGTATTAAAATATTTATACCGTATTTTACCTGAAGATCAATTCGAATATCTTCGTTGAAAATTCATTTGAAATCATTATTAGCTCTTTAATATTCAAAACTAGTTTAATTACTGTAATCTACAATGCTATTAAAAATAGAATTATATTTATACGACATAAGAGGTATTCAAATCCCATTTATACAGTAAATAAGATAGTGTTTCTTTTAGAATTTAACCAGATTAGAAGCAACTTCTAGCTTTGTGTGAGCATTTAATTCGATTACATAATTCTATGAAATAATATCATTTTTAGTATTATTTGGATTATGGATAACTTCAATATTTAGGTAATATTGATTAATTAGGTTATAAAATAACAATTAACTTTTATTTACAATCAAATTTTTATCTGTAATATTAAAAGTGTTTTAATAGGACATTATCTTTTGTGTTAGTAATTGCTAATTGTTTATTCTGAAATACCTTTAAGTTATTCGTTAATCTACCCTTTAGGTTAAAGATACAAAGCTATATGTTGGAGTAGATATAAGCAAATAAGTTTTAACTGACGTTAAATAAAGCTGCAGTTTTTATCCAACAGCATTTCTAGACCTAGAATCTGCGTTATATTGGTGAATAACTAGATACTTTGTACATTTATAAACAAATATAGAACTTTCATTTCTCTTTTTTTAACTTAGTCAGTTTAATTAACCTACTTACAATTAAATTAAATTAAACTTTTAAAAAGTAAAATTAACAAATTAGTACTGGTAAAAGTGCTATTCTATGGCTGTCAATCATAACAAAGATATCAAAATACTATTGATCACTAATTAATACTAATCTTTCCGACAATATTATGCTAAATTTAGCAATGAGTAGTACGTATCCAATTTTTGAAATAGTTATTACTAATATTTTTACTAAACAGCTTAAAAGCCAGCCTTTATTAAATAAATATTGAATTTTAGCATACAAAATTCTATTAATAACATTTTTAATGTTATAGTTAACTTTTTTGCTATTAAAGTTAAATTTTTCTTAGTTACTAAAACTCAAGATATTTATCTAGTTGCTAAAAATACTTTTATTATTTGTTAGCAATGTGTACTTTAGTATTACAAAACGAAAATAGTTAAATAACACACTTATCTATTAATATACACTGATGTTAATTTTTTTTTTGATATATACAGATCTATACGTTAGGATTTTAATAGAAAAATTTTGTCAAAAACAATATTCTATAAATAGATTTTTGCATTTTCGCTTAATAATATAACTTCTTAATATGAGAATTTTTATGCATTTTCTCAATTAAATTATATTTTCATATTGTATTATATCCACCATTTTACAAAGATTTATGCATAATCTTTCCTTATCTTAAAAATAATAAATATAAAGTTCTTTTTAAGATTGCTTGATCTCATAATTACACTTTAGGAGAAATGAGTACATTTAAGCTCACAAAAGTTTTACTATCCAGTTGAATGTTAACTTCGTGATCACCGATCGTTCGCAAAACACCATTAGGCAGACGAACTTCGCTTTTAGTAACAGCAATACCTGTAGCAGTGATTGCGTTGGCGATATCTCGATTACCAATAGAACCGAACAGTTTACCTTCATCGCCTGCTCTAGATACAATGGTGATACTACCCAGTTTCTTAATTTTCTCAGCACGTGCTTTAGATACAGCTTGAGTTTCCGCTAGTTTAGCTTCGAGCTTAGCGCGATATATCTTAAAATGTTCTATATTTTTTTTAGTAGCTACTACGGCTTTTCCTTTTGGAATCAAGTAGTTACGAGCGTAACCAGATTTAACATTAACTTGTTCACCTAAATTACCTAGATTAATAACTTTATCAAGTAGAATTATTTGCATTACCTTATTCTCTTAAATGCTTAATAGATAACAATAAATTACTGATGACGATCAGTATAAGGCAGAAGAGAAAGGTAACGTGCGCGCTTAATAGCGCGAGTAAGCTGACGTTGATATTTGGCGCGAGTACCAGTAATACGACTCGGGACAATTTTACCGCTTTCAGTAATATAGTTTTTCAGCGTAGCGATATCTTTATAGTCAATTTCAACAACATCTTCTGCAGTAAAACGACAAAACTTGCGACGACGAAAATAACGTGTCATAATGTTAGTCTCCAGATTTTAACAAATCAATTTTTTCGACATGCAGAACTATTTTACCAAAGCCATTTCGCCCTTGATGGTAATTAATAAACCCCTGCACAATAATGTGTTCACCGATTTTTATACTGCGAGTAATTTCAATAATTTGTTTTCCATTGATTACTATCGGAAGTCGACACCATACTTGGCGTAAAAACCCTGCTTCATGCTGCATAGATCGATGCTCAAGCATAAATTGACAATGTGGAATACCTGACGGACTAACTTTTCGTATGGGTGTCTTGCATACGATGCCAGACAAAATCAGATAATTCGCTGTCATTATTAATTACTCTTCAGAATTCTCAATGTTAAAATCTCCCTTATTGTCGATGACAAAATATTCACGATTTTCACGGTGTTCATCTTTTATTTTAATCATTGGAGATGCTTCAGTTACTGCATGCTTAACGCGCATAATCATACTTCGGATAACAGCATCATTAAAGCGGAAAGCAGTTTCCAGATCATTAATTACTTCTTTAGGTACTTCTATATTTAATAGAACATAATGGGCTTTATGTAATTTGTTAATTGGATAAGCTACCTGACGGCGACCCCAGTCTTCCAAACGGTGAATCTGACCTTTAGCATTAGTAATTAATGTGCTATAACGTTCGATCATACCAGAAACTTGTTCGCTTTGGTCAGGATGGATCATAAAAACAATTTCATAATGATGCATAAAACTGCTCCTTACGGATTATTCAGCCTCCGATTAGGGCGATTAATAAGTGACCACGGAAGCAAGGAACGTAATAAGTAATGTAATTTAAACAGGATTATACTTTTTCGACTAACAAAAGAATTAGAATAAGTTTTTTCCTGTTATTTACGTTAAATACTAACGTTGATAATATTTAGTTAATATTTAATTTATTTAGGCTATGAATACATCATAGCGGGTAATAGTGATAAACACAACTAAAAGTACTTTGCATAGTCTATAGTTCGTATAGCATAACTAGTAGAATACTGGTATGACTATAAAGTTTTATTAATAAACTTATTTCTAGATTATTTATGACAATTAATCAGAGTAAGCCAAATTTACGTAGTGTGATTATACCTTTATAAAAGGATACGGATATTAACATACTGTCCATCAATTTATTCAAATTAACGATAGTAGATATACACCAATATGGTGGTCATTATTTTTCGTGGAATGTTTTAAAAAATTAAATTTTTTGATTATTTGAAGATAAGCACTATGTAATATTATTTACAGTATATTTTATAATTAAACCTACTTTAACGTATATCTAAATATGTATAATTATAATAAAATAATAGTATCGATAATAGTAAAATATCATGCGCTTATTGGTATTATATACCAATTTGGTATCTACGAGGTATCAATAATACACCTTACTATATAATTCCCTATTCACTATTGCACATAAATTATTCTATCTTATCACCGTATTATTTAGTCTTTATTTACATTACTATAGATGTGGTTATTACTATATTTCAATAATCTATTACACTGAAGTTTTTTAATAAATAGCTTCTTATTCTAAGCTTCTTACATATCTTGTTATTACTATAGTGTTGTGCTTTTAAATGAAAAAATGAGTTTAAATATTTATATTAAAAACAGTTTTAATTAGATAAAAAATTAAACTATAAAAATAAAATATTAATACAAAAATATTATTTCTAACTAAATTATAATAACTATAAAGCGTAATTTTACCAGATTTTAATGAAAATAATCAGTCTATTCCTAATATAGGTTGATGAGCTGATAGTTTCAGGATTAGTTCTGTCTACGTTGTCGAACAGATTCAAATAAGCATACTCCAGCAGCAACTGATACATTAAGTGTTGATACTATACCAGCCATCGGAATGCTAATCAGCTCATCACAGTACTTACGTGTTAAGCGACGCATACCCTTATCTTCTGAACCCATAACTAGTGCTAACGATCCAGTTAATTTGCTTTGATAAAGATGATGATCCGCTTCATGAGAAGTACCTATTATCCGAACATTATGTTCTTTTAAAAAAAGTAACCTACGAGAAAGATTAGTTACGCGAATAAGCGGTACAGTTTCTGCGGCACCACTAGCTACTTTCTTAGCAATGGCGTTAAGTGGTGCCGAGCGATCGCGAGGCACAATCACTGCATGCGCACCTGCAGCATCAGCACAACGCAGACATGCACCAAGATTATGTGGATCAGTGATACCATCAAGTACTAACAGTAATGGTGTAGCCTGCTGTGTTAGTAGTATTGAAAGTTCGTTTTCTTGGTATTTTTTTCTTACTTGAACATGAGCGATAATACCTTGATGAACTGCACCTTCTGCCTTATTATCCAACCATTGGCGACTTACTATGTGAACAACAATATCTGCTTTCTCTAAGAGTTGTATTAATGGACTTAAACGGTGGTCATTGCGCCCTTTTAGTAGGTATACATCTAAAAAACGCTTTGGGTCATGCTTTAGCAAAGCTTGTACAGCATGAATACCGTAAATAATTTCGCTCATAATCACACATTATCGTCAATGGACTAAGTTAGCTTGTTTTAAATTAATATCTATTAACATTACTTGCTAACACTTAATTTTATAAATAACTAAACGCCGTAGTAAATTTACTATATGAAAATTTATCTCTATGTTCTTTATTGTTTAATAGCTATTCCTTAATAGCTCGATCTAAAAGATATAGAAATACATAATTCTTCTTGGCATATTTTGTATCATATTGTTATAACTAATTATACAGAATATCTACAATACGATTTTTCTATTGCTATATTAGCATTTTCCTTACTATTGACGAGCTTATTATGCTGATTTATTTTTATATTAACGATCTAAATACACTTTTAAATCAAAATTAGAAAACTGTTTACTATTATAGTGATATCATAATAGTATAGTATTATACTGCGAGTGTATTTTTTTGCTTATGTCTCGTGATTTACGATATTTTAAAATTAAGGAAAAATCAATTTTTCGTTCATTCATATGAACAGCTTCAACGCGAATCTTCACAGTGTCACCAAGCCGATATATTCTACTACCAGATTCACCTATCAAAACTTGTCCGATGTTATCATAACGATAATAATCATTCTCTAGAGACGAAATATGTACTAAACCATCGATAAAAAATTTATAAAGACGTACAAAAAAACCAAAACTAGTCACACTAGTAATAATTCCGTAAAATACTCCACCAATACGATCTTTCATAAAATGACACTTCAACCAATCCGATACGTCACGCATTGCTTCGTCGGCTCGACGTTCGCTTAGTGAACATTGCTGGCCTAATTGTAATATTTCCTCTGATTTAGCATGAAAACCACCGGTTGGCGTTGAACAATCGTTTGTTTTAACGTTTTTTCGGTTAAGAAGATATTTAATTGCTCGATGAAGTGATAAATCCGAATAACGGCGAATCGGTGAGGTAAAATGAGCATAGGATTGAAGGGCAAGTCCAAAATGACCACGATTTTTCGGATCATAAATAGCTTGCTTCATTGAACGTAACAGAATAGTTTGCAGCATTTCATGATCTATCCGATCTGAAACTAAATTTATTATATTAGCATAATCTTTTGATTCTGGTTTATCACCGCCGCCAAGAGTAAGGCCAAATTTTCCAAGTATCGCGCGTAAAGATATGATGTTGTCATTACTTGGCCTATCATGTACACGATAAAGCGCTGGTTCTTTATATTTTTCAATAAATTTTGCTGCAGCGATATTCGCTAAAATCATACACTCTTCGATTAATTTATGAGCATTATTGCGTTTTGTCGGCTCAATACTTTCTATACGGTGTTCTGTATTAAAAATAAACTTAGCTTCTTCTGTTTCAAATAAGATACCACCACGTTGTACTCTTGCTTGCTTCAATGCCTGATACATTTTATTCAGCTGTATTATAGGTTTTACGAGCATCGGGTACTGGATTTTCAGTTCATTTGGTCTCTGTAGGATTTGACAAACTTTGTTATAAGTCAGACGTGCATAGGAGTTCATCACTGCTTCATAAAATCTATAAGATGAGAGGTATCCTTGAGCAGAAATAGTCATCTCGCATACAATACACAATCTATCTACCTTTGGATTTAGCGAACACAGACCATTTGATAGCACTTCGGGAAGCATTGGGATTACCTGTAAAGGAAAATAAATCGATGTAGCACGGCGATTAGCTTCTTTATCAAGTGCTGTATACGGGCGAACATAATAACTCACATCAGAAATTGCCACCCACAATTGCCATCCTCCATTAGATTTTTTCTCGCAATACACTGCATCGTCAAAATCAAAAGCATCTTCTCCATCAATAGTTACCAGCGGTAGTTCACGTAAATCTATACGCCCATGCTTAGCGGCTTCCGGAACAGATTCTTGAAAATCAGCAATTTGCTTCTTGACTTCAATTGGCCATATATAGGGAATATCGTGTGTTCTCAGCGCGATATTTACCGCTATATCAATATTCATACTATTACCAATAACTTCTATAATTTTGCCTATTGCTTTAGTATACCTAGTCTGGCGTTTTATTAGTTCCACTACTACTATGTGTCCTATACAAGCATCCTGAGTTTCCTTTAATGGAATTAAAATATCAAAACTAAGACGGCTATCGTCTGGCACAACAAAATAATTATTAGAATCGGTTAAAAAACGACCAACAATTTGACTTGTTTTCGGTACAATAATTCGTATGATAATCGCTTCACGACGTCCTTTTCTATCAATACCTTGAGATTTTGCTATCACTATATCACCATGAATAACCATTTTCATCTGTTCAATGGACAAATAATAGTCATCTTTGCTTCCTTCTACGCGAAGAAAACCAAAACCGTCGCGATGACCGATAACAATACCACGAAGAAGATTGAAATACTCTGGTAGAGTATAGCACTGGTGTCTGGTAAAAATTAATTGTCCGTCTCGCTCCATAGCACATAGGCGACGACGAAAACCTTCTAGTTGATATTCACCTATAATATTTAATTCTTTTGCTAATTTCTCACGACTTACTGGTTTTTTTTGCTTGATAAAATGAGCGAGAATAAATTCTCGACTGGGAACTGGGAATATATATTTTTCTTTTTCTCTTTTAAAAAATGGATCTTGTAGCATCGTGCTACCTCTATAATGATAAAATAATTTTCCGTGCTTTTAACGGAATACATATCTATTATATTAATGTCTAAAAATATCGATTATTTAGAATTCAAGTTAATATATAAGCTATATGGAAAGCTTTAAGTAACATTTATTTTAATTATTAATAATAAATATTAACTTTATATTTTATTTAAAAATTGATCAGTATATAATTAACCAACTTAAATACTATTTTCATTAAAAATTTATTAATAAATATCAGAGTTTATTATATCTGTGAAAATAAATATGAATAATGAGATAATTTGAGAATTAAACAAGTCATAAGATTAATCAGTAAGAAATAAAGACATATTTATAATAACAGTATAATAATCTATTAATATATAAAATAGATTTTCTTAGTTTTTTATTTTTATATTATTTGAATATTCACTAACTAATAAATATCGAATAGATCAGGTATGACTATTATTTTACTATAATTAAGTCTGTTCAAAACGATATGTATTAGAATCTCAGTAATTTCTTTAATATATTTGATGCAATAATGTTCTTATTTTAAGAAGTTTATCAGGTCTTTTAAACTGAAGATAATTTGTCCCAGTATAGTATTATTTCATAGATCGGCTCTATATTTTTCTATTTTTCTACTACCGGTAAAAAGTTTTTAATTACGTAATTGTAATGTAGCTGATAAATCTATACGTTAGCAACAGCTAGTAGTAGAGATAAATTCATTATTATTAGTACGAAGAAAGTTTCCCTTTATATCATAAAACATTCATGGGAAACAAACTAGCGCCGACGCTCATCGATAAACATATTTTACTGAAAAGATCACATATTTATAATCAGTGACACAACACTATATATTTATAGACCGAATTAATACTAAAACCAATAGTGATAATAGTTAAGTATTGCTAATCTTTTCATACGTAATATCTATTGCAATTTGATAAGCAACAACCAATCGAAAAATCTAACAAATCAATATATTTTCATATAAAATATAAAATATTTTAGAATTTCTAGCTCACTTATCTCTTTTATCAGCGTGAATAGTAATAAAATAATAATATTATTAATCATATTGATAATATTTAATATAGAATATTTGATGGAAGGATACAATAAAAAGTAATTTTTACCGCTAATAGATAAAGTATAATTAGCATTATGTTACCCTGATATTGAATATCATATTTAATTCGTTTAGTGGGTGGGTAAAAATCTTCCTTTTACCTTTATCACTAATTAAACACCAATTATTACAATAATCTTATCCATATTTTAATTTTATAAGATATATTAAAAAAGTTTTTACATATAAATTAAATAATTTCTTATTTTTACAAGATACAACTAGCGAGAACTAAAACTAATTGAAAATCGTTTAAGAAAATAACAATCGGATCTTTATCTTATATAAAAGATAAAATAGTAAGCGCATTGAGTTTTTAATGCTCCTTAAAAATATTAAAAAACAGAACGTAACAAACTGTTTGACTAGCTTATCACAGACGACGACTAACTACAGTTCTTTTATGGAGATTTCATAAAGCGAAAGAAATTATTTTTCTGGCTGAGAAGTATTACATCATTGCTATTAAAACTGTTTTCATACGCACGAAGACTGCGGATAAAAGTATAAAAGATATGGAAGACCGGGTCCTTTACACATGCATCAGCGTATAGCTTGGTAGTTTCTGCATCTGTTTCACCACGGGTAATTAATACTTGATGTTTGGCTTTAGCTAATATACGAGCAACTTTGTAATCAGCTTTGGCACGCAGTTTTTCTGCCTCTTCTTTACCTTGTGAACGATAGCGACGAGCAATTTCTTTACATTCAGCGCGCATACGCTGATAGATAGTATCAGATACTTCCGTTGGAAGGTTAATCTGCTTAATACGAACGTCAATAATTTCGATTCCCAGTCCTACCATGCTATTAGGATTAGCTAACGAATGTGAGTCATTACTTTTACATTTTGTCCGTAAAATATCAGAAGAAGTAATATTATTAGCTGTGATTATATGCGGTTCTTCATTATAACCAGATATTTCATTATTTAGTGCTTCTCGAATATTATTAATTAAACGTTTATGTGAATCAATTAAAACCCTCTTCATATCTATCCGACTAAGCTCTAAACGTAAATAGTCAGAAAATTTCCGCTTTAACAACATCTCTACTTGTGATATGTTATCGCCGCCAGTTGCTAAATAGTAATGACCAAAGTTATTAACACGCCATTTAATATATGAGTTGACGATCAGATCTTTCTTTTCTATGGTAGAAAATCGATCGGAATGGTTTTCTATATTCTGAATGCGTGCATCAATGTTTTTAACCGTTTCGATAAATGGTATTTTTATATGTAGGCCAGGTTTATAAATTAATGGCTTATTATCAATTTTTAGCAAGATCTTACGAAAACGTAAAATAATTCCACGCTGCCCTTCTTGTACTATAAACAGTGATGCATATAGCAATATTATTATAACTATAGACATTATAAACAATAAAGATTTGCGCATTAATTATTCCCTTTCTTTATATGTAATATCGTCACGCTCTGCATTAGCGAGCGGCTGATTTATGGCTGTTCCGTTTGTATTAACAATAGGCAGCCGAAATAGATTAAGAACACTTTTGTTTGAAGAAAGGGTTATACTACTAGTTAACTGATTTTTTAGTTTTTGATCAATCGGCAGTACTATTAGATTATTATTTCTTTGATCATCGATCAAAATTTTTTTCGTATTACTTAACACGCGTTCCATAGCATGGATACATAGACGCTCGCGAGTAATTTCTGGCGCCGCTTTATATTCCGGTAGAACTTTAGCAAAATATTTAAGTTCCGCTTGAGCTTCTAATATCGCACGGGTTTTATAGGAACGTCCTTCTTCTAAGATACGCTGTGCTTGTCTTTTTGCACATGATTGAAGTTTATTAGAATAAGCTACTGCTTTTCGAATACATTGTAGTTTATTTTCTTTTGCGGCAGTAACATCATTAAATTCTTCTTGAAGCTCTTCTGGCGGCCAAGTAGCCTGAAAATTGATATCTAGTAGAGTAATACCCATATTATAAGACTGAATAGTTTTTTTCAACATACGTTGAGTATCGCTGCGTATTAAAGTACAGTTTTCTGTCAAAATTTGATCTATGGTATATTGACCAATAATACTATGCAAAACACTATCAGTAACCTGACGTAGGCTATTATCAGGATTAGCGACACTAAATAAGTAGCGTTTAGGATCAGTTACGCGATATTGTACATTTATTTTTACATGCACGATATTTTCATCTGAAGTTAATATCATACCAGTAGTTATTAGTTCTCGTACTGATTTTACATTAATTGCTATCACAGTATCGATAAAGGTTGGTTTCCAGTTAAGTCCTGACTGAACTAGGTGATCAAACTTACCAAAACGTAGTACTACACCACACTCTGCTTCTTTAAGTGTATAGAAGCCACTACTTGCCCAAATAATAACGATTATCGAGACTACCAAAATAATATAGTAGTTATGTTTGCTTATTTTACTTTCACCAGTACTGCTACTCTTATTACTAAGAGTATTTAGTTTTCGGTTAATCTTACGGAAGATATCATCTAGATTAGGCGATCTTTGTTTGTATTTTCCTTTATTTTTATGTTTGTTAGAGTTATCGCTATTATTACTTCTCCCCCACGGATCGCGGTCATATCCGTTATTATCTGGCTGATTCCACGCCATGTTTTAACTCCATTTTGTTTAATTAATATTCTCTAATCTCTACTTACAAGAATTGATCAAACAATATGATCTATTAATGATTATTATCAATAATGATTTAAGTCGGTAATGAATAATTTTGCTCTTTGTTCTCTTAATAAAGAAGAACACTTAATCAGGATTATTGTTTATATAAAAAATCAATATGTATTATGAAATTAGAAAGAAAAAAATCGATTTTTTTATTAAAAATAGTTTAAAGTATCATTTAATTCGATTTTGGTTACTACATTATTAACTGTATCGATATTATTTATTAAAAATAACTTATCCGTAACGTCAATAACATGCAATATAAAGGCAATACTAGTGTATTCACTAGTAACGTTTCTTTTAAGATCCACAACTAGATTTTATGATAAATAACTAATAAAAACAGTATTTTTGCTAGAAAAGCAATCCTTATTGTAAATATTGATAAGTTTAAATATTTTTAATACACTAAAAAACTAATCAACTACATAAATTCCAATCTTAATTATCTATATGAATAGTAGGATGATAGTCAATTTTAAGATGAATATAGTTCCATAAAAACATAATATAATGATTTTTGTTACTTTAAATATATACAGTCATGTATAAAATATAAAAAATAAAATATTTGAACTATATTTACCTATATCTTATCCATATAGATATATACAAAATAGAAAATATTAATAATAAAAATCCTTTAAAAATCGATAATCTAGCACTAATATAAATGTTGAAAAATATACTATTCTCAATAAGAAAATAAAGCATAGTAGAAAGTAGTATAAATGTAATACTACTTTTGATCATATTATCGATCTCTTCTGTTTTTTTTCTTTGTCTATATGTTATTTTTGAAGCTATGACCTTTAATTTACAAGTGATAATTACAATATCAGTCATTTCAATAGAAAATTTTAAGAGTATAAATTCTTTTATGCCTTCTATATCTTTTTCTTATAAAGAAAATATAAACAGCATAGCTTTTCTTACCGGTATCATACTGATTAAATAAGTACATAAATTTTTATATAAATATACTGTAGATATAATTAGTTTTTCGTAAAAACAGCGTGTTAAGCGCTTAAAAATAATTAAAAGATATACCTTACTCATCTTTCTCTCTTTCCGATTGAAATGTTTTTGAAAGAGGAGTCTTTCCGTATTGATAGTTACTAGAACTAATTTTTGTATTTTTATTATAATGCAATATAGGACATGACGGTACAATTGTAGAAATTGCATGTTTATAAACTATCTGGCTAACTATGTTTTTTAATAAAATTACAAATTGATCAAAAGATTCAATCTGGCCTTGTAGTTTAATACCATTCGTTAAATAAATAGAAACTGGAATATGTTCACGACGTAATGCGTTTAAAAATGGATCTTGCAAAGATTGCCCTTTAACCATATCTTTTCCTTATATGCTTGTTGTTTATAACAAGAATCATATAGATCTATATAAAATATTTTTATAAATTGTGTCAGCAGTATTAATTACTATATAATTATTTAACCTAAATACTAATAACCTTTAATATTTTTTTAATAGCATTAGTTAATGTATCGTTACTTAACCAATGAATATTATGCCACTTACGCAGCCAGGTAATTTGCCGTTTAGCAAGCTGACGTGTTGCACAAATTCCATGGAATATCATATCACCATAACTGGTTTCATTCGATAAATATGACCACATTTGTCTATAACCAACGCAACGAATAGATGGCATTTCTTTATTAAGATCACCTCGGGAAAAAAGTGTATTAACTTCTTTCTCGAAACCATCAGCTAACATTTGATGAAATCTTTTTTCGATGCGTTGATGCAAAAAAGAACGATTAAGTGGTGCAATACCAAATTGATGCACATGATATGTTAATGTTTCACCAGATATTTTTGTTAATTCCGTTAAGCTTTTACCTGAAATAAAAAAAACTTCTAGTGCTCGCAACAATCTCTGAAAATCATTAAAATGAATGCGATTTGCCGAAATTGGATCAATCTGTTGCAATCGCTGGTGTAATGCTTGCCATCCAACTATTTTTGCTTCATTTTCAATACATTCACGTACTTTAATATTTGCTGTAGGTAATGGGGATAATCCTTCTAACAGTACTTTAAAATAAAGCATGCTTCCGCCAACTAGCAATGGTATACGACCAGCCTTAGTAATCTCTACCATTTCTTTAAATGCATCACATCGGAAATCTGCTGCTGAATAAACCTCGGCCGGATCGCGGATATCTATCAAGCGATGCGGTGTTCGAGCTAGCTCATCGGCGCGTGGCTTTGCTGTTCCAATATCCATACCACGATAAATCAACGCAGAATCAACGCTTATGATCTCTACTGGTAAATACTGACATAATTCTATTGCTAACGTAGTTTTTCCAGATGCGGTTGGTCCCATAAGGAAAATAGCCTGTGGCCGATGCGTAAATATCGATTCAGTCATAGCTTATGATTTTAATAGTAGATTTAAAAATTCAATATTACTAGAAATCCATTTTGATGGGAGCTTTGATCCACTATAGAAAATATCTCTATCTAAGGAAAAGATTTTATCGCATAGAAATAATTCAAGGAGATTAATTACTATTTTTAGTCTGTATAAAAACAAGTAGAAATCTGTAATAAATCATCGATATTTCACTTTGATATTCATTTTCTACATAAGCAAAGAGATCTGAAAATAAATTTTTTTAAATTTTATTTCCTTAATAGTAAAGATATAGCATTCAGTATCGTATAATAAATACGCATCTATAATAGTAATATTTATTTCTTATAGTAGAAGTTAATATTATTCAAGCTCAAAAATTTGTTCTTTAAAAATCTCTTAAATAAGACGATATTATCTAAATTGGAATTAACAGTGACTACTATCAATATTTCTCTCCCTCGATATTAGTTATTATTCGATGAGGTAGTGTTTGAAAACCGATAGAAAATAATATTAAATTGCCTAATAATTTTATTAAAGTAATGGCAAAATCAATACTTTCTAAACATATTAATTTTTAATGATAATCTGCTCAACATAGACATAGCAAAATTATTATTAATATTAGTAAATAAATAGTATTCACTAACATTAATCTCGGTGAGATTAACAGCACTATTTCGCTTAATTAAAATAGCGAAAGTTTTATTTACCTAAAGGTTAGCTAGCGTTAATTGATAATCTTTTTGCTTTATCTTTAAGGATAAAAAGTCGAATATTAATGCAAAATGATAGCATTATTTTAATCTACTACTATCATAGGCTAGTGCATTGCTTTCTTATTATTGTTAATCTTTCCTTTTTAATGTTTTTATAAGTGAAGATAGTTACAAAAGATGGCTAATCGTATGCAATATAAAAATTTATAAGCGAAGGTAATAATATTTTTCTGTAAGCTTTTTACAGCGCTAATTGTAAATTTATTTATCAATAAGCAGAAAAAATATTTTTATTAAATATTCAATAATTTTACGAAATGTTTAGTTATTCTTTTATGCTTAATTATTCCTGATACAAAAAGGTCAGGTACTACATTTTATTTAAGTAATAGTTATTACCGCCTGATAATAAAATTATTCGTAAGTACAAATGTTATACGATAATATGATACTGTTTCAAATTAAATAGCATAAAAATTAAATGTTATATTATAACAATCATTTCTGATAAGCTATTTCGTGTAATATTACTAATTAATTTGTTTTTATCCTATATTAATTTATACAATTGTATTGTATTGGGTATTCTATTAATAATAGAATTAGATAACTAAATAATTATACTATCATAAGATACTTATAGCCTAATCGATGTATTCCTGATCGCATATACGTAAAATTTATATAGATTCTGATTAAGTTAGTCAACTGACTGGTACTAGTAAATTACTTTACTATTATGCTAAAAGATAAGCATTAAGTCGAATTTTATTAATACAATATGGCAATAAATCTGTTAACATAGACGAATTTGACTTTTTCTGTATACCACATTTTTCTGATTAATGTGTTATAAACAGTTTAGCATATTTACAGTTTTTATAGGATAGATTTAAATTTCAATATAACTGCTACAATGAAACCATTAATGTATATTTTATATTTCACTTTTCGCAATAATATTAGAAGCAAATTTCAAATGTGAAATAGTACTAGTACTAGCTAATATCTAACTATAAAAAATCTACGCTGATAATAGTTATTAAAATAATCCGAGTGTAGTTTTATTGATAGCATAGCCATTCAATACTAACGTCAATTAATTTTATTTATATCTTTTCTTTTATCAAAGATATAGATTCGCTTACTACTATTGCTTTCGATATTAATGTCAATATACATCTCTAAAAATTAAGATTATTTTTTCTAGTTAATTTACTACTCAGTCGAGAAGCTCTATTACTGTTACTAACGGAGATCTAGTTATGAGTTTTTATAGCGCGCATCTATGCCGATAGAATGATTGAATTTCTATAAAATCAAACGGATGGTATAGATAAAACCTGTCCTAATATAAGTTTATTAGATGTCATACCATTGATACGTTTAATTTCGATGATGGGTACTCTATAATGTAAGGCAATTGCAATCAATGTATCGCCACGTACAATTTTATGTTGATAAGGAATACTAGACAGCGTAACTGGTTTATTCGATATTATTTTTAATGGTAATACAGTTTGTAGACTTCTGCTAACTGGAAGAGATAATTTTTGTCCTATTAAAATACCGTTTTTTTTTATCGCGTTTAGCGTACGAATCGATGAAATACTGATATCGTACTGACGAGAGATGGAGGATAGCGTCTCATTAGCTTTAACAATATGATAACTAACAGAGGGTACTAGCATACTAGTATTGGAATATTTTGCTATCTTGGTATGATTAGTACTGATATTAAGCACAGGATTGACATCCTGTGATTTTTTTTTAAGCTTTTGACTAGTTGTTTTAAGTGGATCTGTTAGGAAATAAGTACGTAAGCCCATATATATAGCGTTGGCAATCTTATTCTGATATTTATTACTACTAAGCAATTGTTCTTCTTTTATATTACTTATAAAACCAATTTCCACTAGCAGTGATGGAATATCTGGTAAACGCAGGACGCTGAGGCTGGCATATTCCGGACGGCGTTTATGAAGAGCACTTACTCTCTGTAATTGACTTAACACTTTCACCGCTATATCATATCCTACACGCTGTGAGTAACCGAATTGCAGATCTAGCAATACTTGGCTAAGATAGGGATCGATCTTTTTATTAGCTAGAAAATCGCCTACACTACCCGATGATTTAGGTTTTTTTTCACGCTGTTCCAACCAGTTTACCATTTCACTTTTAGCTCGTTTATTAGAAAGTATCCATACAGATGCCCCTCTAGCACTACGATTAAGTGCAGCATTGGCATGAATGGAAATTAGAACACTAGCACCATTTTTTCGTGCAACATCAGAGCGGTTTAGTAATGAAATGAAGTAATTATCATTACGGGTTAATACTGGTTTAAACATAGTATCTGCTTCAAGCAATATTTTTAATTTTCGAGCAATAGCAATGGTTACATTCTTCTCATGCAATCCATTAGGACCTGTTGCCCCTGGATCTTGACCGCCATGGCCAGCATCAACAGCTACCACTATTGGCTTAATATTAACTAATAATTGACTATAGTCTGTTGTTGTTAAAATTGACGTTGGTTTGATCACTGCGGTAAAATTTTTTATTATTTTTTTCGATTTGATATTCGGATTTTTTACTAATTTTAACGGCGATTGAATTCTCAAAAAAGACTTATTAGATTGTATTTTTAATACAGATACTCTAGCAGTTGGTTGTTGACTAGTTACTACCAGAATAATATTATAATTTTTTTTGATCTGTCGTATCGAAGCTTTTACATTAGATTTGCAGGTTAATTCTAAAACTAGACGCGAACTCTGTTTATTGACTGGTTTACTAGTTCGAATACGTTTAATAATATTTTTTTTACTAAACTCAAGTGGTAATCGCTTTGTCAAATTTTTCTGGTAGATATCCAGAACCACTCGCTCGGGTTTATGTAGCAAGAAAAAAGAGTATATCGGTTTTTTTTTAAACCAAATACTTATTGTTGCTTTATTGACACTATTCGCAATGTTACTATCAACTAGAATCGCAGCTACTGTCTGCTTTATCATCAAAAATACTATTAACGCTAATATTATCCTATATTTTATCTTCATGAAAATATTCTCTATGACAGTATTAAAAGGTCTAATATATTCTTACCTTTTATACTCATAGCTTGAGCTGTTACCTGCCGACCATCGCTTTGATACTGAAATATCAAGGTGATATCTGCTACTGGAAAAATACCTTCTCCGCGTTGTGGCCATTCGACTAAATATAGAGCAGTATTATCAAAATAGTCCCGAATTCCTAAAAACTCAAGTTCTTCTGGATCTGTTAAGCGATAAAGATCAAAATGATATACCGTCCAATGTAGCAAAGTATAAGACTCAACAAGAGCATAAGTTGGACTTTTCAAGTTACCTGTATATCCTAATGCACGCAAAAAACCATGACAGAATGTAGTTTTACCAGTACCAAGATCACCATAAAGATAAATTAAGCAAGGTTTCCAGCAGATAGCAGCAACTGAAGTACCTAGTGCAACAGTTTCCATTTCATTTCGTAGGGATATTATCCGTTTTTCCATATCTATTTTAATCTGTAACTTTATAAGTAATAATAGAATATATATATAATTTTCAACGAAATAGTGTATATCTAATTACTAATCATGTGTCAGTATTTTTATTACCGAAATACAACATAGTATCATATAAGTATATGTGTTCTATATAGACCATTATGTTTAATTGTAACGTTTTTTAGGATTGTATCCTGCTAATTAAATAGCGATTAATTAAAATTATTTTTTCAACACAATGGAATAAACATGCTAAAAATTGCAAATTGAATGAGAGTTATTCACCACTTTATATTGAAAATCACAGATAAGAACTGTATATTACGGTCTTTAATAAAAGAAGTAGTCTGATCTAAAAAGGATATGTTTTATCTTTAATAATTCTTTTTTACTTCATCATTTTTAGTTATAAAACCATGCTTTGGCAGAATTGAAGTACTCACTTAAAAATATATGATAGCAATGATAATAAGATAAGAAAAAGAAAAAAGAAAAGCAAAAGGATGATGCTAGTAACCTTAATAATAGTATTTGAGCTATGAACTATGATAATAGTAATACTTAAAATATTTAATGAGCATAATTAACAATATCTAGAATGCTGATGCAATAAATTTCTGATAAATTTATGTGTAAATAATATTATGATTATTCTAATAATTTAATTAGTGCTCTATTTAAAGTAAAGATTATAACCTTTGAGTTATGTACAATAATATAATATTTTAATATTAACAGTAAGCTATTTTAAATTTAACACTTAACATATAAGTTCTTAATATATTATAATTCCATTATTCTACGAAATACACTAGCATAGTACGATCTAATAATACAAATATGATTTACTTTAATAAAAAACAAGAAAGCATCTTATAAAGATAATTTTTATCTTTTATAAAGATCAAAATATAAAATTTTTTAAGTTTTAATACTATTGAAAAGTTTTATTATTAGAGCTTGATTAGTTTTGATCTATTTTTAATTTTTAGTTTTATTCAGTTTTTCTGAAAACTATAGATTTTAAAATTAATCTATCTAATAATCTTATTTATTATGCTATTTTATTATAAATAAAACTAACATTATCATAATATATGATAATTTTGTTATTAATCATTATCTTAACATTGCATACTAGGTTTAGTAAACCTAATTAACGCACAATGGTTATCTATAGTTTCTTGTGATCATATTTAGCATAACTGATATTATGTTTTTATTTTATCTTATGCTAATTTCTCTTAGCCACTGTTATTTATATTTGTTACAATTATTTTGGCAAAATTATCTAGACAAGTATTGATTAGTTTTATTTTTTAAATATTAATTAATAATTAAAATATATAATGAACATTAATATAATGATTGTTAATACTAATACTAGTACTAATTCTATTAGTAACCGATAAAATCAAAAATAATTTTCATACCAGCTTTCTAATTTATGTATTATATACTTTAATTATCATTTATAACTAAATTATCGACATCTTATCTGATAATATAAAGTGATTTTCATGTATAAATAGTTATTATAACAGAAAGTAATATAATTAGTAATTATAACATCAGAAGTTTCTAGGTAGACATCTTTTATCATAAAATTTAATAAATTAGTTAACTATATTTTTATGTTCACTTTTAAAGTAGAATATTTATCTAGATATTTAATATTACTTTCATTAAATCAAAAGTTACTATTATTGAATAGATCATTTATAATATAAAATATTTAATCTTTATAAGAACTATCAAAAATTAAATAAAATTAAAATTTTCTAATTGATGATAATGATACTATCATTATATTTACAGATAACTATTTAAATTTTTTTCATTATATAAAATAAGTATTACGTTATATGATAAATTATAGAAAATGTGTTTATACTTAGAAATATAGTGTATAACAAAGTTCAATGCTAGTGTTAGTATTTTCGATTACAATCGTATTTTAAATATAACCTGAAATACTTTTTATAAGTATAAATACCGTACCGTAATTTTATTTATCTTGTTTAAAAAGTATTAAAATGCTGAACTAGTACTAAGTAAGCAGATAGTTTTCATTAATCATCTATTATACTTTATGTGCTATCTTATTTATTTCTATTTAGTCTGAAAGGTAATATAAAATATTAAATATTATTGTAATTAATATTATTAATTAGTTTTATTTATTATTCGTAATATATTTTTAAGATATTTTATATCAGTGTAATTATTGACTAAATTTATTTGTATTATTTACTTATATTCATTAAGTTATATTTCTTTTTTATTAAAAAGAAGAAATTTAATTATTATTACAGTATGTTAAAATGCTATATGCTAATATTTTTATAAATTTTATTTTGGAAATATGAATAGTATAATAGTTAATATTTTCTTGATCTATAACAGTTAAAATATAACAAAAAATAGATTGTTAAATTAACTTAATAATTTTAAAAAATTATTAAGTTAATTCATAATAACAGCTATTATTATAGAAATAATATTATTAATTTCTGTATTAGTTTAAATATCTTATATATCAGTTTTATTATATATAAGATATTTCAGAAATAAATATTTTTATTTTACCCTACTTAATAGGATTAATAATATTTATTATCTTACCTCAAGAATAATCATGAATATATTTTAATAAAACTATTATCATAGAACAATAATAGTTTTATATTCCTGTACTATGTTTTATTTTTTCATGATAAAATCTATATTTTCTAGTAAGCATACTTTCTAAGTTTTTTTCTTTAATATCATTAATTATCGAAATTGAAAACGATATACTGGTTTTAATAATTTTTACCAATGTAAATAAATGTATCATTCAAATTATAATTAAAATATAGGAGAAGTAATTAAGTTTATTAAAACATTGCTCTATCATTTTAAAAATTCGATTTCTTTAAGATTTAGTATCAATGTAAATTATATTCGATATGATACATAGATAAAAGGATATCTATTTTGTAATTTCTATAAATATCTTCTTATCAGAAAAATTATTCGTACTTAATAGCTTATTAATTCAATAACTTCGAATATTACTTATCAGAACTTTATTTTTCTACTACAAAATTTGCTCTTTTATGTTGAAATTATTTCTGTACAAATCAAGCAAAAAGAATTTTTATATATTATTTAAATTTATCTGGATGATAAAATAGATTTTTGTATTAAAAATTTCTATAACATAGAAATGTGTTGAGAATCTTATTGGTGTAAGATCTATAATATTAGATTGATAATCTACAGTATATTAGTCGTATTATTCATTTATTTAAAAAATAAATAGAAAGATATAAAATATATTTTATAAATGTAATTAAATTACATTTTAAAACATGTGAATAATTACAATCTGTTTTTTTAAAAAAACTATCAGATTAATTTTTAATTTTAAATGATTATTTTATAAGTATTTAAATCATTACTTTAGTAAAATTTACTAATGATATTAAATTTTAACTATTTAATAAAAATTAATGAAAACTAGTATAATTTACATTCTATATTTAGAAAAATTGTTTTTTTTGATTGATTTAAGTATGTATCAAAATTAATCTTCATAATTTAAATTATTAATTAAGATATCATAAATTGATTCTTAATTTATTTTTATAATATATATAAAAACAATTATAAAGTTAACTGAAAAGAATTATATTATAATTATATATTTTGTATATTAAAGTATTCGATAATGCTGATAATATTATTACTATTGTGGTAGTAGTAAAGATCTTTTAGAAAAATCTGTATAGAAAAATACAATAATACAAAATTGTATTTCATTAGAGAAAATTTAAAATAATAAAAGAAATCTTGATGTGAATATAGTTAATTACTTAATACACAAAAAGAAAAATGGAGCGGGAAACGAGGCTCGAACTCGCGACCCCAACCTTGGCAAGGTTGTGCTCTACCACTGAGCTATTCCCGCTCAAGCTCTTTTAACTTATGAAGTAACTTAAGAGATTATACGCAAATAATGCATTATTGCAATATCTTTTAGTGTTGAAAACACGTTTTCTGTTTTGATTGATGTAAAAATAAACAAATTTATAATTTATTTCTATTAATTACAGAGAGATAAAATGATCACGATAATAAGCTAACTCTGCTACTGATTCTCGAATATCATCCAATGCTTGATGAGTGTTGTTTTTTTTTAGCCTAGATAAAATTTCTGGTTTCCATCGAAATGCCAATTCTTTTAGCGTACTAACATCTAGATAACGGTAGTGAAAATATGCTTCAAGAGCTGGCATGTAGCGGAATAAGAACTGCCGATCCTGACCAACACTATTACCGCAAATTGGCGATTTCCCTGCTGGTACCCATTCGGAAAGAAAGGCTAAGGTTTTCACTGCTGCTGCGTCTTCATTAAGAAGACTTTGTCTTACTCGATTAATCAATCCACTAGCGGTATGAATACGAATATTCCATTCATCCATTAATGCTAATTGTTTATCAGATTGATGGATAGCTAATACCGGACCTTCTGCTAAAATAGCCAGGTTAGTATCAGTAACTAGTGTTGCTATTTCAATAATACGATCACGTTTTGGATTAAGACCACTCATTTCTAGATCAATCCAAATTAAGTTCTTATCATTAATCGACATAATTCTCTCATAGAGAAAATTTTTTAATTTATATAATAAAATACTTTATATAATAATATTTCGTTATTATAAGTAATTTACCTCTTAAACAAATTACAGTGAGAAAAAATAACTATTAAAAGATCATAAGTATCAATTTCAGTTAAAATTAGCGTCTCTTTTAGTAAGATTTTGAATTATGTATTAAAAATAAAAAATTTTTGAACAAAGTTTAAAATAGTGTTTTTATTAGACGATTAGATATATATTTATTGCTGTAATTTTTGCTATGCGTGTAAATTTTTATTTATAAGTAACAAATTAATTTAGCATATTAGAAAAATAATTATCTAAAATCAATAATATTATTAATTCGATTTATTTGTGTTATTTTATATTGATTCGACAAGATTTTTCATAAAAGTATTAAATTAATCGCTGTAAATATAAATTAAATTATTATCATCTAACTCTTTCGTTAAAGCCACTTTAAAAAATTTTTATTAATTGTTATCTGCTAACATGAAAAATAATATAATTATTTTTTATCATACTAAATAAATTTAATGATATCGACAAATTATATAATAATAGATTAGATATGCAAATTTTTTATAATTAATCTTAGCTCAGTTAGGTAAGCAAAGAAAAAACTTACTTAATATATTTTTGCTACGAATATATAAAAATTATGATTAATAATATTTCTGATAATTGAAATTATTAGTAGTATATTACTATTGTGTTTCTATGTTGTTTAACTATATTGATCATGCAAATAATTTTTCATAAGTTGTAATAAATTAACTTTTTGATAATACTATCACGATTAGTACAATGCAATTGATTTTATCTAAACACATAACAGAGATGAGATCTCTATGCCGGATAAAATAAAGAATGCTAAATAGAATAAAGATTATTTTACAATACTTATTACCTAAGCGCTGGTTAACAAAATTAGTTGGTTGGAGTGCTGAACGTCGCTGTGGTTGGCTAACATATGGAGCGATTAAACTTTTCATTTATTGGTATAAAATCAACATGCAGGAAGTAAAACAACCGGATATATCTGCTTATCCTACTTTTAATGCGTTTTTTATTAGGTTATTGAGTAATAAAGCCAGACCTATTGATTTTGACCCTAACGTGATTGTATTGCCGGTAGATGGAATGATTTCTCAGTTCGGTATAATTAAGGGAAACCAAGTATTTCAGGCGAAAGGTCATCATTATAGCTTAGAAGCATTGTTAGCTGGCTATAAGTCTATGGCTAACCTGTTTTACGATGGTACTTTCGTCACTATCTATCTTTCTCCGCGGGATTATCATCGCGTACATATGCCCTGCAACGGTATATTACGCGAAATGTTATACGTACCAGGAAAACTTTTTTCGGTAAATCAGTTTATGGTAGAAAACATTCCAAATTTATTTGCTTTAAACGAGCGAATTATTTGCTTATTTGATACAGATTTCGGTCCAATGGTACAGATATTAGTAGGAGCAACTATTGTTAGTAGTATTGAAACTGTATGGACGGAAACTCTTACTCTTCCAAAAAATGGGGTAATAAATCGCTGGCAATATCCTAAAGCAAACACAGATGGAGCGTTAATATTATTAAAAGGCCAAGAAATGGGGTATTTTAAGCTAGGTTCTACTGTCATTAATCTTTTTGCTAAAAAAAAGATATTATTAGATAGATATTTATATACTAAATGCATTACTCGTGTTGGTCAGCGATTAGCTTGTGGCATCATGAAAAATAACAGGTTACTGATTTAATTTATATATGTGGTTAAGCAGAAAGTTTTTTATCTTTTCACTTAATTGCATTTTTCTTTTTATGGTAATTACTAATTCTCTTTTCCTAAAGAGATAAATTAATAAGATATGAAAATATAAGACTTATATAGCGATTGTTTAGAATTTTTATATAGAACTAAATACTATTAACAAATAAAAAGTATTAAAAAGATGAAAAGTTAAAGAATATGAATAATTTTTACTACTTACTTAGGCTGACTTAGTAAGTATATGATAAAAAATAACTTTGTTTAGCCACTATTAATACGTAATAGTAATTTTTAATTATTAATTATTATATGCTAACATACTAATAACTATCTAATAGATTTTAACTATCATCAATACTATAGGAGTAGGTGTTGACATATAATGCCAACGATTTATTGAACTATTAGTGTAGTTACTACAAAGTAACTAAGATATATAAATTATTAAACAATATTGAAAAATACTTTTTAATGTTACTTATATCACTCTGTTTATTATAACAGGTCTACTATTTATTTTAAAAAATGAAATTAAATTGTATTTATTTAATTTAAAATAATCACTAAAAGCTATTTTATACTATATTTCTAAAATGTTATAAATATAGTTGACAACTTATTTAACTTGAGTAAGTTATGTAAAATAATTATTAATTAATAATAATAGAAAAATAATATACTATTAAAATGTATGTCGCTTAATAAATTGACCTGATTGATATCTTTATTAACTGAAAATAAAGAAGATTGATAAATAGTTTGCTACCATCTGTATGGAGAGTTAATTGAAAATTATCTTCCTTGATATTAAAAAATATATTATAGCTAAATGCTACGTATCATTTAGCTACTAGTCATAGGCATATTGAAGTATAATTTTTTAAAGATAATCCGATCTAATAGAGATTACTATTAGTAATGGAAATATAAATATAATGTGAATGCTATATTTTATATTTTTGCATATTATTTTTGATAAAAGACTATTTCCCATATATTTAGATTAGCTAATTTAAAAAAATTATAGATGTTTTAAGTTAATTACAGCTGCTTATGTTACATCTTCACTAACTAATAACGTAAAAACATACAGATTTATTAATTTAGCTTAATCAATATTTGCTATCGATGATTTTTACATGTTTCATAAAATGAAACTTATATTTAATACAATTATAATTTATACTTCTAATTTTTATTTTTTATCAAGATATTAGTGATAATTATTTATATTGCTTATATTATTTTTTATTAGAGAATACAGAATAGTTTTTAACTTAGCTGCGCTAAGCCTTTTCTACAGGAAAAGCAATAACATCACTCAAACGATCGGTTTTAAGTGCTAGCATGATCAAACGATCTACACCTAATGCTACTCCAGAACATTCCGGCATACCATTAGCTAAAGCCGTCAGAAAATATTCATCAATAGGCTGAACATCTAACTTCATCGCTTCCCGTTTATAATTATTCTCTTCGAAACGTTGACGTTGCTCACACGAGTCGGTCAATTCACAAAAACCATTAGCTAGCTCAATACCTTTAAAATACACTTCAAAACGATCTGAAACCCGATGATCTTCAGTATTGATTTTAGCTAGTGCAGCTTGAGAAGCTGGAAAATGATAAATAAAAGATGGTTTATCATGCCCGATATTTGGTTCTACTACCATCGTAAACAATAATTGTAATAGAGTATCGCAATCATCTTTTTCCGAAATTGATTCAATAAGATTGAATTTGATTGCTGCGTTATACAACTGCATTTTTTTAGCTGATAATGGATCAATTCCAATATGAGCAATAAAAACCTCTTGATAAGAAAGAATTTCTGCACTGTCACAATTAATGATTTTCTGTAAAAAATCATCAACTTCATTCATCAGGTTAAACATATCGTAATTAGTTCGATACCATTCAAGTATAGTAAACTCCGGATTATGATATCGACCGATTTCTTCATTACGAAAACTACGACACAGTTGAAAAATTGAGCCACTTCCAGATGCTAAAAGACGTTTCATATGATATTCTGGGCTAGTAATTAAGTAAAGCGGTATATGGTAGGCTGTTCTTGGTCCGATAAAACATGTTTTGAAGGGTACAATATGGATATCTGTTACTGTAGTTTGACTCATCGCAGGTGTTTCTACCTCAAGCAATCCTCTGTCATTAAAAAACTGACGTATCTGATTTATAATCGCAGCGCGTTTTAATAAATTGTTAATAGATATGTTTGATTTCCAATCTGCTAAATTATTCATAGTTTTCCCTTTATTTAAATATGGTATTTAGTCTGCTTATTTTTCTAAGCTAGAAAATAAATATTGTATTATGTTTGACAATAATTATTTCGTTATCTTTTTATACGATTCATTTAATGAATAACTTTAATATAAGACTGCGTATCATAATTTTGTAACACATACTTGTATGCTATAATTTAATTTACCGATTTTTAATCGGAATAAATTTTTTATTAATTATTATATAATTAGCAGATATATAATTATTTATATTTGTTAATATTAAATTAACTTCTTTATAAGAAATTCAAATAGAGATATTTGCTTATTTTTATTGATGACTTAGCCGATTTGACTTCGATAAAATACTACTGTTACTATTTATAGGTATAGATAGTATTATCTGTATCAATAATTTTTAATGTTTAAAATAGTGAACATAAAAAATTTTCTTATCGTTCTCTATTTTTAGAATTATATATTTTACTTTCGTTTAAATATTATTTAATACGAGAAATATACTCACCGGAACGGGTATCTACCTTGATAACTTCACCAACTTGCAAAAAAATTGGTACTTTTACTATTGCACCGGTAGTTAACATAGCCAGTTTTCCACTAGTATTAATACTGTCATTTTTCATAAATGAATCAATTTTTATAATTTTTAGCTCTACGAATTTAGGTGGTATAATTAAAATTGGTTGACTATTCCATAAAGTCAGAACACATTCTGCCTGTTCTACCAGCCATTTAGCATTTTCACCTATTATTTTAGTATCAACAGTTAACTGTTCAAAATTTTCATTATTCATAAAATACCAAAATTCACCATCGTTGTATAGATAAGTTAGTTTTATATCTATTACATCAGCAACTTCTAATGAATCACTAGATTTAAAAGTTTTTTCCAAAATTTTTCCTGAAAATAGTTTACGAAAACGAACTCGATTAAACGCTTGACCTTTTCCAGGTTTTACAAATTCATTATCAATGATTATACATGGCTCACCATCAAATATAATTTTAAGACCAGTACGAAATTCATTGGTATTATAAGATGTCATAATAGTCCTCAATTTATTTTTTAAGCTAAACTATGAATATTATAATGCGAAATATACCAGTTAAAGAAGATTGGTTGCATCAACTTGCAAATGTAATTACAGATCCAATGCAACTTCTTCAGTTTTTAAAACTAGATGGACATTCTAGATTACGAGAAAGTGTAGAAGCGCGACGCCTATTTCCTTTTCGAGTTCCCCGAACTTTTGTATCGCGTATGATTCCAGGAGACCCGGAAGATCCACTGCTTTGCCAAGTGATTACAGCACGTGAAGAATTTAATCTAATACCAGGCTACAAAACTGACCCGTTAGATGAACAAAATAATTTAGTGCCTGGATTGTTGCATAAATATAAAAACCGCGCATTAATGTTGATAAAAAGTAGCTGTGCAGTCAATTGTCGCTATTGTTTTCGACGCTATTTTCCTTATCAAAAAAATCAAGGAAATAAAATAAACTTGCTTCGCGCTGTAGATTACATTCGTCATCACCCTGAATTAAATGAAATTATCCTTTCTGGTGGTGATCCATTAATGGCTAAAGATCATGAATTAGACAAAATTTTAAATCTGTTAGAAGAGATTCCACATATAAATATATTGCGTATTCACAGTCGATTACCAGTTGTGATTCCATCCCGTATTACTACATATTTATGTAACCGATTAGCTAACAGTCGACTTAAAATAGTCTTAGTAATGCATATCAATCATGCACGTGAAATAGATACTACTTTATGTGAGAGTATAACACGTTTACGTAATGCACGATTAACTTTGCTTAACCAAAGCGTCTTACTTCGTGGTATTAATGATAACGCTGATACACTAGCGAAATTGAGTGAAACTTTATTTGCAGCTGGTATCCTTCCCTATTATTTGCATATGTTAGATAAAGTTCAAGGAACAGCACATTTTATGGTTGAAGATAAAAAAGCGAAGGAAATTATAAAGCAACTACTAGGAAAAGTTTCAGGTTATCTAGTACCTCGATTAGTTCGAGAAATCAACGGTGAGCAAAGTAAAACGTTAATAGATCTACAGTTGAAGCAACACTAAAACAATTGATTATACATTTTCTAAAAATACAGGCTATTTCGCTTAGTATATTTTTAATCTGATATAATTTTTAAAAACTAATTTGTATTTTTTATTACACAATTACTAAATAATTTATAGTTATTTTATAAAAATTTTTATAAAATAAATAAAACCCCCGATTAACGGGGGTTTTATTAACTACTAAGGTAATTACATCATATTACCCATACCACCCATACCACCACCTGCATTACCAACATCAGGTTTATCTTCTTTTGGTAGTTCGGTCACCATACATTCAGTGGTGATCATTAATCCAGCAATAGAAGCTGCATACTGTAATGCAGAACGGGTTACTTTCGTCGGATCTAGAATACCCATATCAATCATATTGCCGTACTCTTCAGTAACTGCATTATAACCTGTATCACCTTCGCAAGATCTCAGCTTATTAGCGATAACGGAAGGTTCTTCGCCAGCATTAGCAACGATTTGACGAAGTGGTGCTTCCATTGCGCGACGCGCAACTTTAATACCAACATTCTGATCTTCATTATCACCACGCAGCCCAGCGATTCTATTAGCTACACGAATCATCGCTACACCACCACCGGCAACTACACCTTCTTCTACCGCAGCACGAGTCGCATGCAAAGCATCTTCAAGGCGTGTTTTTTTCTCTTTCATTTCGATTTCAGTAGCGGCACCCACTTTAATAACTGCAACGCCCCCCGCTAACTTAGCTACACGTTCTTGCAGTTTTTCACGATCGTAATCTGAGGTGGCTTCATCTCGTTGCTGATTAATCTGAGCAACTCGACTATTGATCAATGCTTTATCGCCAACACCATCAATGATGGTAGTAGTATCTTTAGTGATAACAATACGTTTGGCTTGACCCATATCTTCTAATGTAGTTTTTTCTAACTCAAGACCAATCTCTTCAGAGATAACGGTACCAGCAGTTAAAATAGCAATATCCTGCAGCATAGCTTTACGACGATCACCGAATCCAGGTGCTTTTACAGCAGCAACTTTAACAATACCGCGCATGCTATTCACTACTAGTGTCGCCAGTACTTCGCCTTCAACATCCTCAGCGATAATTAAAAGCGGTTTGCTTGCTTTAGCTACAGCTTCTAAAACTGGTAACATTTCTCGAATATTAGATATTTTTTTATCAGCAAGTAGAATAAACGGACTTTCCAGTTCAACAGAGCCAGTCTCTGGCTTATTAACAAAATATGGAGAGAGATAACCACGATCAAATTGCATTCCCTCTACTACGTCTAGTTCATCTTGCAAGCCAGAACCTTCTTCTACTGTAATAACACCTTCTTTACCTACTTTAGCCATAGCTTCAGCAATCAAGGTACCAACAGTTTCATCAGAATTAGCGGAAATGGTACCTACCTGAGCGATAGCTTTAGAATCAGAGCAAGGCACAGACAGTTTTTTCAGTTCTTCTACAGCGGCAACAACGGCTTTATCAATTCCACGCTTCAGATCCATTGGATTCATACCAGCTGCAACAGCTTTTAGGCCTTCATTAACGATAGATTGAGCTAGCACAGTAGCAGTCGTAGTACCATCTCCTGCAGCATCATTGGCTTTAGATGCGACTTCTTTAACCATTTGAGCACCCATATTCTCAAACTTATCTTCCAGTTCGATTTCACGCGCAACTGAAACGCCGTCTTTTGTTATGACTGGTGCGCCAAAAGATTTATCCAAAACCACATTACGACCCTTAGGACCTAAGGTTACTTTTACCGCGTCGGCTAAAACATTTACGCCGCGTAGCATTTTTACGCGAGCGTCGTTACCGAATTTTACGTCTTTAGCTGCCATTTCTATTTCCCTTAAATTCTTTCAGTTCAGATGATTACGCGTAAGTTACTTCTCAACGATAGCCAGAATGTCACTTTCAGACATGATCAACACTTCATCGTTGTCAATTTTTTCAACCTTCACGCCATATCCATCATTGAAAATCACGATGTCGCCTACCTTCACGTCCAGAGCTTTTACTTCGCCGTTTTCTAAAACACGGCCATGGCCTACAGCCAATACTTCACCTCGAGTGGATTTACCCGCTGCAGAACCGGTTAACATAATACCACCCGCAGATTTAGCTTCGACTTCTTTACGTTTGACGATAACGCGATCATGTAATGGACGAATTTTCATTGATAGCTCCCCTTGAGAAAGTCAGTATCAGTTTTTTGAAATGAATGCCTAGCATAATGTTACGCCTAGCTTCGTACTGGTTAAGATGGGGTCATTAAAGAAAGCTTCAAGGGGATTTTTTTTTTTTTTATTTAATCGATCAGATTTTAACCATAAGGAATATATTAAAATATATTAGTTTACGAATTTACATATTTCTTATTATATTTATATTGTATTGCTTTTTCATTGTTCTTGCTACGGCTTCTTACTTAAGTTGTTATAATTATATTACTATTCGAAGCTTCTATCCCTGATCTTATGGGATTTTATAGGATTTATGCTAGAAGCATTTAATATAATTATATATAATGATATGTAATAATATAATATATAATGATATGTAATAATATAATCAACTCTATTTTAGAAATAAAAAAGTTTTAATTATCTCGTTCTTATTATTTTTTCTTTCTATTCGGGAATATCGCTAGTATTTGTTAATTAGATTAGATATAAATCTGCTTTATTTTGATATCAATGATTTCCTAACAAGGATACTATTATTGCTAATAGTATTTATCAACTTGTCAACATATATGTTGAATATATTATCTATATATTCAACATATATGTTATTAAAATGACAGAACATATTAATCTATTTCATTAATAAAAATAATTTAAATAAAAAAAATCATATCTAAAATAAAGATATATCTAGATTTTTATTAAAAACAGTTGCTTTTAATCAAAAGATCATAATCTTATGATTTTTATGATGATATTGGTATTTATGCTCTGTTCTCTGCATAGAGAATTATATGTATTTATGATTTAATTAAGAAATAAAAAATTTGCTACGCACCGAAGAATTTCCTCTTGAGGCAGATTTTAAAAAATTGTTATCAGTACCTGACTTGATATTATCTTATAAATGTAAATATAATACATATTAGTAAAAGAAAATCTTTCATGTTAACAATTTAAATAAATATTATTAAAAAATTTGATTGATATTATTTCTGATTACTAATTTTAGATTATGTTTATCATATTATTTAAGATAATATCTTAGTTTTTAAGATATTAAAACACTTATCTTTTAAACAAGCTGTAATCTGAAATAATTTGCTAGTATTCTCTTCATAAACATAAATTAATTGAAAAATAATTTATCTAATATTAGCTAATATCCTTTTTAATGTTAATATCTTTTTTAAATATTTGCTAAATTGTATTCCATATCATAGAATGAAAATTAAGTATACTTTAAAATAATTAGTAATTATATTTTATATATCATAATCAACATTAAAAATAGAAACTAGTTCATTGAAGTTAAATATTATTTATTATTAATACAGATTTAGTTATTAATCAATCTTTTTTTCAAATATTTTATTTTATTAATAAATTAATAATAATGTTTAAGACAGTTTAAACAAAATGTATTAAAAAGATTATTCTTAATGATTATAATTTGTAGTAGTCTACTAATTATTACATATCTAAATAATGTTTTTAAATAAAATTTAACGTTACTAGAACAAAAATAAAATACTATCTCAATAATATATTGTTATATATTTTATGTGTTCTAATAGTAACGTGAAGTAAAACGCAAAGTAAATATAATACTTATCAGTATTTATATATAAGTATATAAGGTATACATAGAATATTAAACAATATTCAAATAGATAATCTATCTATACTTCTATACTATCCACAGTATATATAGCATATAGGATAACCTGGAAGGTTTTTCACAATGCAGATAATGCTTAAATCAATACGATAATCTGATAATTGTTAATTGATAAAATTTTTATATACTTTGTATTGTTTTTTCAGAATAAAAGTACTCTGCTATACTCTATTTCTAGTATAGAAGCTCCTACAAAAATAGGACGAATTGGAATTATTTATTAAAAATATACAACCTAAACGCTTTATCTTGCCTATTATAAGTGGATATTCCGATTATTTATCATGGCTGAATAGTATTTTATTGCTATTATTTATTACTACTACTCATATTACTTTAACAAAAATATATGTAATTTAGTAATTTAAGCTTATTTACTTAAAAGTAATTTTTTACAAATGTTATTAACAATAGTCGATTAATTCACATTTTCGTTAACGAAGTTGTCTATATTACTAGCTAAAAATAAAATTTACGTTATAATTCTATTTTAGTGTTATATTACCATAAGTTTAATAATATATAGAAATACATATTTATATGAATTCTGACTAAAAAATTATCAATTAACATTATTTTCGAATATTTCTAAAATAAACTAGTTGAAAATATAAAGTCATGTATAGTATATTCTAAATACGAATATATATATGGTATAGTACAATTCACTGCCCGGATAGCTCAGTCGGTAGAGCAGGGGACTGAAGATCCCCGTGTCCTTGGTTCAATTCCAAGTTCGGGCATAATTCATTTCAAGTAATTATATCTAATTGAAAGCAAATGCTTAAGATTAAAGTATAACTCCTTATTATATGAATAATAAGTTACACCTTTTTCATACACATGCATATAAGAAGCAAAATGCTATAAGCACAACGCATAATCTAATCTAACTATAAGTTTATACATAAAGCTCAGTTGATACTATTCTACCTCACTAAAAATTTAAACGCTGTTTAATTTTAGTATGAAGCTAACAGCTCTCATAACTTGAATAATTTTTACTTGAAATTAAGATAAAATTTATTGAAGATAGTTATAGTAGTCACTACTACTAATAGTAGTGACTGTTTAACTTCTTATCTATTAATCTAATATTAATAGAATTCAATACAATATAGATACTTTTAAAGCTAGATGAAAAGAATTTAGATTACTGAAAAGTATTAGTGGGTCGTGTAGGATTCGAACCTACGACCAATTGATTAAGAGTCAACTGCTCTACCAGCTGAGCTAACGACCCAATGCAGCCCATTATTCTCTTAGCGAGAATAGCTTCAAACATTTTATATTAGTTGAAGAAAAAAGTAATCACGCTTCAATGATTAAAGTTAAACGATTGCTATAATATAGCATTACCTTAGTATCACTTGGATATTTTAAAATATATCGTATCTAAAATAATCTAGATCCTTCATGATACTATAGAATTAGATTTTTTTAAAGAAAAATTTAAAACTATTTCTAGTTGATAAATGGAACTTATTGTTTAATAATATTTTATAGTTTTTATAATTTTTATTTATTAAATCTATTATTTAGATTTGACTGCTCTGATTATATCAGATAATATCAGACTTTAATTTTAAATACTTATTAGCTTATTTAATTATATAAATTTCTCGAATATTAATAAACTAAGAAATGATTAAATCATATAATTCCCTTTTTATAAATAAAAATTGAAAAATTGCAAAATTTTTATTTTCCGCCATTATTATATAGAATATCAATATATTGAGTCGTATCAATATGTGATCTTTTACAATCTTATAATCATAATCAATTATAGATTAATCATTTATACTATGATAGAATTATGTAAGAACAAAGGTATATTATATTAATAATATGGTTATTCTTAATAAGATTAACGATGATATACAACTGAAATTTACAGAAATACTCATTTTGCAACATTATTCTACCAATAAATGAAATCTTACCCAAAGATTGATTCTAGGTGATCATCAATTATAGTAACCTACTTTTCTTAAGCTGAAAAATTTACACTACTAAAATGGCAGTGACAATATTAAATGCTTTTTAATTACTTTATTAATTAAATAAGTTAAATAAATTCTGAAATATGTAAAACTATTATTAAATAAAGCAAAAATAAGATTGACGGAGGAGTAGAGATTCGAACTCTAGAACGCTTTCACGTCGCCGGTTTTCAAGACCGGTGCCTTCAACCACTCGGCCACTCCTCCACACCTAGATTAGAGTATGAATAGGTTTAATCTGGTTGTAAAGAAAATTTTTTATAATCAACTAAAATAGTTATTAGTTTCTTCACTGCTTCTTTTAGAAAGGGTACTAATAGGTACGTTAATATAGAACACTTATAGTAGAAATAGGAATATTATTTAATACTACATAAATCATTTTTATAGTTTATCATTATAGCTTATATATGAGAAAATGTAGTAATGAATTGTTTAATTAAAATATTTTCATATAAGAACAAGTACACATTACAGCATATAATTAGTATCTGTTTTTTATTATCGCTTATACTAGTATTTTTACACTGAAAGCTATTTTGAATACTTTATTTTAACTACCAGAATCCATTTAAATTTTAAACTAATCAATTTTTCATAATTTTTATTCCTAATCATTTTATTATTAATGATCTAGCTAATATTTATTATTTTAATCTGATCAGTTTTTGTAGGTTATATGTTGAGATTACTTACTAAGTAAGCTAATGGTATCCAGCTTCGTATAGCATCGATATACTAATACTAGGATATAATATGATTGTTTTACTGCTTGCAAGCATATATTATTTCTATTTAAAATAGAAATAATTATCTTTTATGATTACTAGTTAAAATTGTTGCAATATTTTGCTATATATCTTTATTTTCTTTGTTTTTTTGTTCTTACAAACATAAGATTATTGTTTTTAACTTAATTGCATTTTTTATTACTTCGAATTTTAAAGAAAAATCTAATATTTTCTATGCAATAGATTTGTTATTCTCTTTTTTATTTGATAACTAAACTAATTAATAAGGAGAGAATCTATGAAATTTAATTATACAGAAATTAATACAGATACGCAAGGGTATTTGATCTATCCACAGGACTGGTCAGAAGCCTTAGCAGAAGAAATTGCCCGTCAAGAAGGTATCACTCTTAGTGAAGCCCACTGGCAAGTAATCTATTTTGTACGCACATTTTATTTACGATATAATACATCACCATCAATGCGACTATTGGTGAAAGCTATGGCACAAGTTTATGGGGAAAAAAAAGGTAACAGTCGTTATCTTTTTCGTTTATTTCCTGGCGGTCCTGCTAAATATGCAACTAAAATTGCTGGTTTACCTAAACCAGTCAAATGTCTATAGAAAATAAGCTTTTTAAAATAAAATGCTACGACTATTTATATGAAGTTGAAAACATACTAGGATCTATAGATTTTGATAGTCATCAAAATTTTAAATTTAAATATAAATATCTCATATCTAAAGTTTTAACTCATATTTAATGAGACATAAAAAACAAAAAATCCTATGCTTATCCGTTGATCTAAGCTGATATACATATCAACTCTTAAGTTTGTAAAAATGTATGTGACGATTTTATTTTAACCTAAATGGAAAGATTTGCTTATTATTTAAGTATAAAAGAAGACGAATTGTTTCACTCGACAAACAGCATAGATTACTTTTAACATTTTTATAAAAAGATTAGTTTATAGTTATTTTAATAACTAATTTTTTATGAAAATACAAAAGTCTTTTAGACTAGCGATAAAAATTAGCTATGAGTCAAGTTTAACCAAGTATACAAATATTTTGTAGGTAAATATATATAACTTAGATATTAAGTTTTGCTAAAAAAGATACATCTACTAGATCTACTAAGAATTCTTTTAATAGCCTTAAAACGATTAGTTAGTAATATACTAACTATCATCTTATTAGATACTGCATGAAATAATAATTAACAAAAAATAATATCATCTAGCATATTAAGAAATAGATTCTAGTATAGAATTTCTACTGAATATATAACAGTTTAATATGATTATGTTATTTTAATCACTACCATTTATTATTTTCAGGTATTATAGATTGACTAGCACTGTTGATAGATTATTTTATAATTTCTATATAAAATTACTAATATACCCTTTAAATGAAGAGAATAGAATTAATTTAACTAATTTTTAATAAAATTAATAATATATTAGTTACGTTTATAGTATCCTTCGTTAATCAATTTATTTTACTTAGTTAAAATTCAATAAACAAAAGTCTAATCTGCTTACTACATATTGCGAGATAGCAATAATTATTAGCAACTTTGTACATTCACAATTTAAACATTCTGCTATATCTATCTGCTACTGACATAGAAAGTTTAAAAACTTATATTTTATAATACTATTACTTAATTATATCTTATTAGCAATATCTTTGTCTTAAAGCAGATAAATACCTTCTATATCTGGCTATTTAATGGAATGATTCAGATAGCCAGAAATACTTCTCAAACAGGTATAAAATCCATTATCCATTTTATAGTTATTAATAATTTTTATTATTAATTTTTGCGATAAATTTTATCATTTGAATATAATAAATATTGCTTGATAAATAATAAATAATGAAACTACAACTTTTGTATCATTTTAGCCAAAGCTAATCTTGAATATTGATAATTTTAAAGATAATACTGTCGATATTATTAGCAGTTATAAATTTTTAGTTAATTATTCACTAATGTTTTACATAAGAGTAGACATATACTAATAAACTCCAATTCCAAATAATATAAAAATAATTTACTATTACTACGATAATTAGCATAGTTCAGCGAAAATACTGCTGTTTATCATAAATAAATATTATAATTATAAGTAGATATAGATGGCATTATTTATTTTTACCTTGTAACATTCTCGGGTATGAATATCTGTTGTTATATGATAATGATACTAGTCTAGTACTATATAAAATAGCTATAATACTGCTATTAAACTAATATTAATTCTAACGGACAGTAGATTATTCTATCTGCTGCATATTATAATACTGATCATCTCAGTAAGAAAAATAGAAGTTAATTGCTAGAAGATATAGAAGATATTTCTATCAAAATCACTGATATTAATATTAACAAAATGGTCTTTTTTAATTAAATTAGCTTGATTTCTAACTATAGATATGATTAGTTCAGTAACTCTAAGTACAAATGAAAAATGATATAAAAATGAATTAGCGTTTAAGCTAATATCACTTAATGTCGGAATTTTAAATTAAAAGCAAAGAAATCGCGAAATTATTATATCTTGAAAAGTTTTAAAGATAAATCTATCAGACTTAAAACTATACTAATAAATATTATAAATTATTTTTTAAATATTTGATATGTGTTTAAAATTTTTTCATATTAATACAATTTTTTAGAAAAAAATAAATATTTAATTAGTATTAAAAGATCTTATATACCATAAGACATAATCAATTTCATTATATTAAATTTTTGATAGTTATTATCTTTATTGATATTTATACACATCGCTATTCATCATAAACAATTTATTTAAAACTTAAACGAAATCATCCCTATCTTCATCATAATATTTCCATAATTTAAAAAAAATTATTAAGCCAGTAATTAGATTCAGAAATTTCCATCCTTGAAACAATAAATATATTATACAAAAGTCATGATTAAATAAATTGCTAGTATTATATCTTAATATAATAAGCAGTAATACATAAAATATTAGGTGAGATAATTTATCAGAATTTTTAACATTGATATTAGTATAAATATAAAACAGGATTCTGATATAGCATCATAATGAATATTATTTTAAAAATTAATATCGTTCTCTTTTTAAATTTAGTAACTGTATACTCTATTTAATAGTATATTTTAAATATTGATATTTATTTATATTATATACTAACTGCGCTAAGAGATAACCTACTTTAATAGTTATTGAAAAATTTCGGAATTATCGATGACCTATACTTAGGTTAACTAATATAGTATAATATAACTATTAATTTCTTATTATAAGAAATTTTATCATAATAATTATGTATTAAATATTATATATTCTGCATACTAATTAATATAAAAAATAACAAAGCATGCAATAATTATCGATGATACTAATCGTATACAATTTCATTTATTAGTTATTGATAATAAACAATATGCATAGCATATAAAATTGGCATAAAATAATTAATTAATCTCCATTAATATTGTAACTATTCGGTTGTTCGCAATATAATAGTTATACGTTTATTCCAGTTTAGATTACTAGGAAGGATAGACGAATATAAATAAAAATTATTGATTTTTAGTATCTATTTATTACGTGGTTCAATAAAAATACTAAACATACTAAACAACTGATAAATAAATTTAAAGTTAAATTATTTAATTGTAAGTACTAGTAGTATTTATTTCTATTGCTTATACTATTTAATTTTTATAGGTTTTAATTATTATCCGTTACTATGATAATATCAAAACTCGTAAATACAGTATCAATAATACTAGTGAATGTAAAAAAATTAGCTATTAAAATAAACAGATTGATTATGACAATGAAAAATCACTATTAATATCCATTGTAATTGTTTCATATCCACTTATTTGTTATTAGTTTGATAACTATCTAGCCTGATATAATCACTGTTATTATTCATAAATCTGCATGAGAAAAATGATCTTAGATTATATGCAATATGTATCTATCATCACTAAAATAAATTAATCTTTCCTGATGTTCATTTGCTACAATAGAAGTGTAAAAAAAGAAGTAATTCAGAATTATATATGATGAACGTGAATATATCTTATATATATTTTTATAATACATTACTTTAATGTCATCTATCGTTTGTAGATATAATCTATATAACATTTAATAAAAATAACAAATATTAATATTTTCACATATATATATTAATGTGTTCTTTTTCTAAAAATCTCAATTATAAGAAATTATTTATACTAGTTTTAATTCTGTCTTTTTTGTACTTATTTCTATTAATAGGATGTACTAATTAATAATGCTTTTTAATTTATTGATCTCAAGTTAATTAATGGAACAAAAATATAGATTTCGACTTTATTCAAAACTGAAACGATAACTATATTCATTTTATATACTATAAAATAGAAAAATTAATTATTTAATGATATAAAATTTTATTTTTATAATTATATATAGGAATATACTCAGCATTAAATTTAAGCAGTTATTTACATATGAGTTTTGAATAAATATAAATTTTATCTAGTGATACAACAGAATAATTCCGTAAAATATATTATTTAATGATTATTTTTATACAGCTTGCAGAAAAAAATTAATTATTGACTTTTTTATAACCCCCTTTCTTAGATCTGATTTTTAAATAAAACAGTATCCTTAAGACAGTTCTTCACTACTGATATCTTGATTAAGATATAGATAATAAAATAATTCAAAATATTGAACTACAATTGTAAAATCTATTGTATTTTATTTTTTATATCAACATTTTATGTACTAAACTCTATGTACAAAATTCGCATAAGCGTTACTTGACATAAAGACCAGACCATACGATAATAATTAATATGTTAGTTCATTGATATTTTTATCTGAAGATTCTTTTGTTATTTTCAATACATAGAATTGATATAAGATATATTACTTGAAGTCTTTATAAGTATTAATAAGTATTTAGAAAAAATTTATCTAAACTAACACCGATAAAGTCTACCTTTATATCAGGAAATATGTGATTGACGTGCTTTTTATAATATTACTAACGATACCATACTACAATTCCGCTCGATATAAATTTCTTTTAGAATACTAAATTTATATAGATAATATGAATTTTAGAAGTTGTAATATTGAGTAATGATTTAGCTATTATAGATCTTCCAATAATACATCTGCTATGGCTAGTTAGTATTGCTATAGTTATTATTTGACACTGTTGACCTAAAAGGTGCACTAGAATATTTTAAGCATATCAAAACTCATAAGAGCTTTATAACACCTATTACTTGAATGCTAGTTATAACACTAACTATGGTATCGGTAATAAAGATTAGATAAAGTTTTAGATATCACAAGCTACGCTAGTATACATTTTTTACTACATCCATTACTTAATATAGTTTAGCATATATTCTATAAACTTATGTTGTTCTTCCATTATAAAATGGAAATTATTCTTTATATTTGGAGAGAAGCAAATACTAGATATATTACAACTATTTCGATTTTTTATCACTACTGAATATAAAATTGACATCGTATTTTGCACATCAATGAAAATAACCAAGGCCATAATAAACCATCTACTATACTTCTCCAAAATATTTCTGGATGGAATGAAGCATTAATTAATAAGTATTCAGTCAAGAATACGACTACTTGAGTTAATAATGATAGTGATATTACAACAATAACTTGTTGAAAAATAACCATATTGAGAAATGGATTAAACTTAAATATTGCTAGATAGGTAAGAATAATGAAACCTAAAGAATGTACTCCTAGCGTTGAACCGATAACTAGATCCATTATTAGCCCAAGTATAAACCCAGTACCGAGGTTAACTCGATATGGCAATGCTACCACCCAATAAATAAGTAGCAAATTAAGCAAGGAAGGGCGAAAAAGATATAAATTCGACGGCCATGGCATAATCTGCATAATAATTGCGAAAAAGAATGAAATCCAAATGATATAGCCACTATGGTGATAATACCGGTTCATTATTGTGTATTTCCATACCGAGTACGATTTTATTACTGTCAGTGCTTTTAGTTGCCATTTTATTTAGTTTAGGCTTAGAAATATTTTTATCTAGTGGAAGTTGAGTTATATTATCAGACGGTGACAATACCTGTGACATCATTTTTATCAAACGCTCATTGGCTACTCTATGAACTTTATCAGGTGGAAGCGGTAATTCGCTACGCATATTAGCATTCCATAACAATAATAAATAATTTAAATGCTGAAAACCAGCGCTAGGTCGAGCATGAATAATAGTATAAGCGCGTTTGGTATCAACTTTTACCGAGGATACCACTGCAACAGGATATCCTTCTGGAAATCGACCGCCTAAACCAGAAGTTACCAGTACATCTCCAACACGGATATCAGTATTGCCTGGTAAATGTTCAAGTTTTAAATCCTTGTTACAACCATTTCCGGCAATAATCACACGAATATTATTACGTAATACCTGAATCGGTAACGCATGTGAAGTACCGCAAATTAGCATAACGCGACTGGTAAATTTATTAGTAGCAGTCACTTGGCCTACTACGCCTTTATCACTAATAACTGGTTGACCAACATAAACACCATGATTTAACCCTTTATCGATTATAATATGATCACTATAAAGATCAGTATTAGTAGAAATTGTTCTAGTAATCATTTTATGTTCATTTTTGCGAAGAGGTGAACCCAACAATTCACGAAGGTGGGCGTTTTCCTTTTTATATTGATCCAGCAACAGCTGATCACTGTTTTTTAAAAATAGTTCTTTTCGTAATTTCCGGTTTTCCAATGCTAATTGAATATGTGTTGTTAGAATCTGTGATATATTATCAAAAATCTGACGTGGGCCATCTACAAGGAAGTAGATAGGAGTGATAGCCATATCCATGTACGTACGTATTTTTACGAATATTTCTAGTTTACTATCAGCAAAAATAGTAGCAATAGCTACTATAGCAATTAGAAAAAACCGCAATTGAAAAGAACAACTTCTACTAAAAATTGGCTTCATAAATTATATATTATTTACTCAAGTAAGTCCCTCTTTTTTGAGATAACTCATTCTTCGCTTAAAAAATCACCACCATACATATCGATCATTTCTAATGCCTTTCCTCCACCACGAGCAACACAAGTGAGAGGATCTTCTGCTATGATAACCGGAATACCTGTTTCTTCCATTAACAGAAGATCGAGATTAAGCAGTAAAGCGCCACCGCCAGTAAGAACCATACCACGTTCTGAAATATCGGAGGCTAGTTCTGGCGGACACTGCTCGAGAGCTACCATTACAGCGCTCACGATACCTGTTAATGGTTCCTGCAATGCTTCTAGAATCTCATTAGAATGTAAAGTAAAACCACGCGGAACACCTTCTGCAAGATTTCGTCCGCGTACTTCAATTTCATGTACTTCGTCATCTAAATACGCAGAACCGATACTGTGTTTAATCCGCTCTGCTGTTGCTTCACCGATAAGTGAACCATAATTACGACGCACATAGTTGATAATAGATTCATCAAAACGATCTCCACCAATACGAACAGAAGAAGAATACACTACACCGTTAAGTGAAATAACCGCAACTTCAGTAGTACCTCCACCGATGTCTACCACCATTGAACCTGTTGCTTCGGAGACCGGCAAACCAGCACCGATAGCAGCAGCCATGGGCTCTTCGATTAAAAAAACCTCTCTTGCACCTGCACCCTGAGCAGATTCGCGAATCGCACGGCGCTCTACTTGAGTTGCCCCTACCGGAACACAGACCAGAACACGCGGACTTGGCCGCATAAGACTATTGCTATGAACCTGTTTTATAAAGTGCTGTAACATTTTTTCGGTAACGAAAAAATCAGCAATAACACCATCTTTCATTGGTCGAATAGCTGCGATATTACCAGGCGTACGCCCCAGCATTTGCTTCGCTTCATGACCAACAGCCGCAACGCTTTTCGGTGATCCAGCACGATCTTGACGAATAGCAACAACGGAAGGTTCGTTTAAAACAATACCTTGTCCTTTTACGTAAATGAGGGTATTAGCGGTACCAAGATCGATAGATAAGTCATTAGAAAATATGCCACGAAATTTTTTGAACATGACTGAAGTGTAATCCTACAAACTATAGATAAAAGTAAAACTTGGTTACTTTACCAACTAAAAGTATCGAAAAAAAAGTAAAATACACGAATATTATTAAAATATTCTTATTAATGCTCATATGTATATTTTTCGAAAAATTCTCTGCATTAATTTTAGTATAGTAAAGCAAAATTATCAGTTTTTCTAAAATTTAATATAACGCATATGACATTATTGAAATATATTGAAAGTTAATATCATAATGTATTTCATACTTATCTCGTAAATATTTTAATCATTCGTCAAATGACGTGATTAGTTTAAAAATATTCCTAGCTAACTCTTATAATGATATAATTTAATAAAATTAATAAAGGCTTTCCACTCGTAACGCATCACAAAAATCAGTTAAAAACATGTCAAGACACTTTTAAAAAAACTTATAAAAAATTTAATAACTAATTGATTTAGCTCTGGTTAAGATCACTTATTAAATTGAAATACAATTTAATAACTAATTAATATCAAACTGATACAATTAATATTAATCATGTTAATTCCACTAAGCTAACTATTAGCAAACAAGTGAATCTAACTAGCCGACAAAACAATTTAGATGCATTAATTCCTAAATATTCTACTAGAAATTCTCTTATAGCAGATTCTAATCTAATAAGAATCAATCTATATCGTTTTATGATGGTATTGCATAATCAGAAGTAAATCTATACTGTAAGAATTAATTTATTCTTATTACGAATAATAATATGCAGTTTAATTTGGACAGAAGCGTATAGAGCATAATAATTTGTAGTATTTACAATACTGAGAAAAGCTAGATAATAAATAAGCAATCTAACTATTTCTATATTTCTATAAAAATCTTCTATAACAGATATATTATTTAACATTACTCTTCACACATTTTAAGGCATTTAGTTATCGTAGATTAGCTGGTGATTAATCCTGTAATTCTTATCTTCTAGAGCTTATATTCTATAATTATATTGTTCTGTTCTTATTTAGTTGTAGCAACCGTGTTTATGTAGATAAATAACAGATTTTTCGATAAATCCCGTATATATGGTAGGGAAGTTAACGTTACCAACGGTTATTATATCAGTGATATAATTGTTTTTATAAGCAAAACTATACTAACATAGTTAACATAGAGAAAAGAGAAAAACAAGGAAATAACAAATTAGTGATCAATATATTATATCAATAGCAATTTTACTTATTGATAGCTATTGAATAGCTAAATCTACTATCTAGAAAAAATAGTCTCTTAGAATAAGATATCAAGCTGAGTAACTATGGCAATAGCGGCAGTTAAGGTGTTATTATAAAAAATAATTCAATAAATATTATTATATATTATATAGACTATCTACTGTTAACTACTTAACTAGGAATTATTAATATAATCTAATATGATTTAATTCGATATCCAATAGAATTAACAGTTTTACCAGAAATAAAACATAGCTATTATAGTTAAAAAATCTGCTATTGATTCGTATTGAATATATTGATTTATTAATTAAATAAGCTACTGAAGTTAATAAAACGTACAGAATAGACATTCTCATTATTATTATCTAAAAATAATAATATTAATCAATATTGTAGAAAAAATTATTTTATCGATGATAAAATAAAATATTTTATATAAAGGTATTACGGTTTGATATAATAATACATCTACTATCATCTATTATGTATTCTTGATTATTAGGTCTATATCAAGATACTGTAACTATAAAATGATGATAAGGTAGCGTTCACTATAGAAATATCCTTATAAAAGGATAAAAAGCAAATTTTTAATTATTTGATATATAGAGAACATCTACTTATTATCTGAAATTTAATATTATCGAGTAAATATAATTTTTACGCTCATGTGAATTATAGTACAGGTTCTTCATTATAGTTTTAGGTAAACATAATCAGAAATGTTTAATACTAGAAAAACTATTAATCTTTTATATCTATTAAATATTGTTTAGATGTGAATTAATAGTCTAGATTTATCTAATTCTCTGTATAGAAAATAAATTATTTTATTACTAATTTATACAAATGTACTTTGGCAAAGTATAAATTAAAAAATCGTTTGTAACATTAATACTTCTGATATTTCTTATAAAATTTTTTGTAATAATTATATTAAAGATTAATTTTTTACTTTTTTTCTAATAGCCAGTTGCGTTATCTTGTTTTCCCTTGATAACAAGTTGTTATAAGATATCTTTACAAATTTTTCTAGCAATTTACTAATAAAAATCTAAAAACTGTCATAACATCTAATCTCGTTAGCAAATTAAAAAGAAAAATATGAATTAAAAAATCAAATTATTTGTTATTAGTTATTTCTTAAAGATAATATAAATTAAAGGGAGATCATTGCCAATGGTTAATAAGTTTCATATTTTATTACTTAATGGTCCAAATTTGAATTTGCTTGGTATTCGCGAACCTGACAAATATGGTTATATCACTTTTGATAATATTATAGCGGACCTAAGCATTCTAGCTGGAAGTCTTAAAGCAAAACTTAGCCATTTTCAATCTAATTCAGAACATGCGCTGATTGACCGTATTCATCAATCTCGAGGAAGTATTGATTTTATTATTATTAATCCTGCAGCATTTACTCATACTAGTATCGCTTTACGTGATGCTTTGTTAGCAGTAGAAATACCATTTATTGAGATTCACTTGTCAAATATACATGCACGGGAACCGTTTCGTCATCATTCTTACCTATCTGATATTGCGGTTGGCGTAATATTTGGTCTCGGCGCCGATGGATATCACTTTGCTTTGCAGGCAGCAATCAAACGCTTATCCACATCTAATTAATTAAAGTATGGAATTCATCCATGGATATTTGTAAGATCAAAGAACTGATTGAATTAATCGAAGAATCTAGTATTTTTGAGCTAGAAATCTCTGAAGGTGAAAAATCGGTTCGTATTAGTCGTGCTACAACGAAACCGACCTATCCAATGATGCAACAAGCTTATATCCCTGCGGTACAGAAAAAATCTACGTATCCTTCTGATTCAACCGATCCAGTATCAAAAACTATGAGTGGTCATTTGGTACGATCCCCAATGGTAGGAACATTTTATTGTACTCCTTCCCCAGATGCAAAACCTTTTATTAAGGTTGGTCAAAGGGTCAACATTGGTGATACACTTTGTGTAGTTGAAGCGATGAAAATGATGAATCAAATTGAATCTGATAAGGCTGGTATAGTAAAAGCTATCCTATTAGATAATGGTCAACCAGTTGAATTCGATGAACCATTAGTCTTCATCGAATAACGAGGTACCAAATGCTAAATAAAATCGTCATCGCAAACCGCGGTGAAATTGCATTGCGTATTCTACGTACATGCAAAGAACTCGGCATCAAAACAGTAGCTGTACATTCTACCGCTGATCGTGATCTAAAACATGTACTACTAGCCGATGAGGCTATCTGTATTGGCCCACCGCCTTCAATAAAAAGTTATCTCAATATTCCTGCTATTATTTCTGCAGCAGAAATTACTTGCTCAGTAGCCATCCACCCAGGTTATGGTTTTCTTTCAGAAAATGCTGATTTCGCTGAACAAGTGGAACGTTCTGGCTTTATATTCATCGGTCCTCGTGCAGAAACTATTATGTTAATGGGTAATAAAATTTCCGCTATTAGTGCGATGAAAAGAGCTGGTGTTCCCTGTATCCCCGGTTCTGATGGATCGATAGGGGAAGATATGGATAAAAATTTTGCTATCGCTAACCACATCGGTTATCCAGTAATTATCAAAGCATCTAGTGGCGGTGGTGGGCGTGGGATGCGCGTAGCACGAAGTAATAAAGAATTGGATTTCTCAATTCGTATGACCCGTTCTGAAGCAAAAGCTGCGTTCAGTAATGATGTAGTCTACATGGAAAAGTATTTGGAAAATCCACGCCATATCGAGATTCAAGTTCTAGCAGACGATCAGGGTAATGTACTTTATTTTCCTGAGCGAGACTGTTCTATTCAACGTCGTCATCAAAAAGTAGTAGAAGAAGCACCAGCTCCTGGTATTAGTAAGGAACTACGCTGTTTTATCGGTGAGTATTGCACTAAAGCTTGCATGGAAATTGGATACCGTGGCGCCGGTACTTTTGAATTTCTCTATGAAAACGGTGAATTTTTCTTTATTGAAATGAACACTCGAATTCAAGTAGAGCATCCAATTACTGAGATGATTACTGGAGTAGATCTTATCAAAGAGCAGTTACGAATCGCTTCTGGACAATCTATCTTTCTAAAGCAGGATGAAGTAAGAGAATATGGTCATGCGATAGAATGTCGTATTAATGCTGAAGATCCTATTAACTTTCTTCCAAGTCCAGGAAAAATTACTGCATTCCATGCACCAGGTGGTTTTGGTGTACGTTGGGAATCTCATATTTATACTGGTTATTCAGTACCACCTTATTACGATTCGATGATTGGTAAACTTATTTGCTTTGGTGAAACGAGGGATGTAGCTATTGCTCGTATGAAAAATGCACTGACAGAGCTGATTATCGATGGTATCAAAACTAATATCGATCTGCATTTAAAAATTATGAATGACGAAAATTTCCAACGGGGTGGAACTAATATCTACTATTTGGAGAAAAAACTCTCACTATAGGAAAATTGAGTATTAAAGCAAGAATGCTTGTACTTTAATACAATATGTTTAAATTAATTAAAATTAGTTATTTTTCTATAGTTGTTCTAAGCAATCAATAGACGGTTTAAGTTATGATAATAATTATTACTGGCAATTACATCAATCTTAACTCTTTTGTTAACAGACCTAATATAACCTTATAAATATAGTTAAACATGTCTTCAACTGCATTATATCATCAATATTTAATAAAATTTAGTAATTTAATTAGTGCTATTAATATTAAAATTACTAGAATTTCTAGCTGAAAATCGCTTTTAAATGTTACATCACTATTATCGCTATTGTTACTACAATTTTATATATTAACCAATTTAATATATAAAAATATTAGATTTATTAAAATAATAAGTTAAATTTTAATATGGTATAATAGTAATAAATCTAGTATTTAAGCGATGTAAGATATTATATCTTACTGGACTAAATAAAGTGGTATAAAAACCGTTTTTAATATTATTACAATCGTTATACAACTTAATAATTTATCTAAAGAGTTTTATACCATAAAATTGGAACTATTAATTCTTTTAATTAAACTTTTCCTGTCAAAAAAATAAAACTAGAGAAACAAGAGAATATTCAGGCAATTGAATAGTATATATTCAAGTTTTATTATTTCTAATAAAATCAATGCTTTTTTCTAAAACAAGTTAAGGTAATGCCAAATTACAGCAAAGGAAAATATGCTCATAATAAGGTGATAGGTCGAATACTTGCTATTAATTTTATATTTTGCGCGTCAATTAGACAAGATCAATTATTTTTGATAATATATATTAAAATTATAAACTTTTGTTATCTAGGCAATAAAAGTTTATAATCAAAATTGCATGTCATAATTTTTACAAGTGTATATTATATAATTTGAGAAAAAATTAATGTTGTATAAAATATTAACAGACATCTAGAAGCGTTGAAGCGTACTTTATAAATTTTTCATAACAAAAAGAGCAAATAAAATTATGTTCGAACAACACGTAAATTCTGACATATTAATTATTCCAACCATTAATTCTCAAAATCAGGTAATAAAAAAACCTCTGCGTGATTTTATAAAACAAGCAATGAAGAATTATTTCTCTCAACTAAAGACTGAAGATGTGAACGACCTTTATGAACTGGTATTATCTGAAACAGAACAGCCTTTATTAGATATACTCATGCAACATACGCGCGGCAATCAAACTCGCGCAGCACAAATTATGGGAATAAATCGTGGTACTTTACGTAAAAAATTAAAAAAATACGGTATGAATTAATAAAATTAATTATTTTATTTTTATAATAAATTTTATCAATACTTATAAGTATTGATAAAAATGCTATTTAATAATAGAACTATAGTGCTTATCACTATAGCTTGAGTTAATAAAAAACAAATTTCATAATAATGTAACAATAATTAAAGCAAAAATTAATAATAGTAAAAACTGTATTTAATACCAGAAGCAAACATACGACATAAATGCCTGGCAGTTCCCTACTCTCGCATGGGGAAACCCCAAACTACCATCGGCGCTACGACGTTTCACTTCTGAGTTCGGCATGGGATCAGGTGGGACCATCGCGCTTTTGCCGCCAGGCAAATCTTATTCTATATAGAATATCATCTGTTTATTGCTTATCGGCTTATCGCAATTTTTTTGCAAAACAGATTAAAATCAAGGTATACTTATTACTTAATAATAAGTATCGTCCCCTAGGGGATTCGAACCCCTGTTGCCGCCGTGAAAGGGCAGTGTCCTAAGCCACTAGACGAAGGGGACTCGAAAAAATTAACATAAACACAGAAAAATTGTTAGTTAATCTATATATTAACTAATTACTCAAAGTATCAGTTATAAGTTCCTTTGTATAGCTATTTTATTATAATCATTATTACGAATAACAAAAATTTTTCTAAAAATTAGAGATTTTCTACAACTAGAACATTCCGAGAATGCGTTTATAATAAATTTTGAATACTAGATTTTATATATTTTCATTGCAGAGTCAAGCTTTTATTTTCTATATAATAACTTAAACTCAATTGAATCAGTGTAATAAGATTATCTCTTTTCAAGATTTTCTTGACATTATACCGCTTTTATAATTATTAACAAGCATTATTTATAAATATATTTTAATTGATTTATTTTTCATCAAAAATGATAAATGATGATAAATGATTCTTCTATACACTTATAGAATAAGTCTTTTCTGCGTATAACAATATCAGAGTAGTATATAAATTAATGATTACAAATATACAGAAATAACGTAATATACTATATAAATATAGTAATAAGCCATATCTAATAAATATATAAGCGTTATAAATATTTAATTTTTTATTCTGCAATAAGCATTAATACAGAAATACAGACTTTTATATTGTTATGTTTATAAATTTTTACCAATTTAATTATCGAAACTATAGAGATTAATAATTACTTTAATTGCGATTTTTCCATAAAATAATTTTAGCTAATAGTCCAATTATTTATTAATACTAGAATCAATTTAAACACTAATATTTTTTAAATAAAATATTAGTGTTTAAATATCGCTTTTATTGATATTTTATAAAAATAAAAGAACAAATATAAATAAAATCATATAACTAAAAGATACCTATCTAATATACAGAAAGAAATTATACTAATACCAATATAAAATCAATATAAAATATTTAGTATAGCATATACACTATAAGAAAATATTTATAATTTTTAATTATGTTTAAATTAATTTCTTTAAAATTATTAAAAATTATTTTTTGAATAATAGTTTTTCGTTTAATTAAAATTAATAAGAATTAATAATAAATAAAGTTAAACAGATATATTATATATAATTATTATCTAATACTCATTTCTCAAAGAGACAAGTAATTTTATTATCTAAAATAGACTATAAGATTAATATTGAATGATTCAGTTTTACTTTATAGTAATATTTTCTTCGAAACATATATTGTTAGTTCTATTTTTTAAAATAGTTATTACTTTTTATCTGAAAGTAAGAGAAATTACTTAATTTTATATTTTTCTAATATTTAAGATGTATAGGAATTCACTTAAATTTAAAAACATTTTTTGATAAAATTCATGATATCTCTGTATCTCCTAGAATAAATTTCAATATAGCTGATAGTTGGTTAGAGATGCATTTATAATGCGTTAGTCTTATCACTATTATGCACGTACGAATAGAAAATAAAAATCAGGCATTATTACCTAAATATAACTAAATTTTAGATTTAAACAGATAGATTACATTATATATTACTTTAATAGTTTTTTCTGAAAAGAAATATAAGCTATGTATTAAAATACGTATTGATAATATATAAATATTTATAAAATATATTAATCTGCTGAGACTGTAATCTTATTTTATAAGTCGTCTCAGTCATTATAGGAAAAAGAATTCTAGATAGAATCCAATATGTTTTAATTATATTATGCTATTTTGTTAAGATATAGATTGAATATAAACATTCTATAATAATCTAAAATTAATAGAAAATTAAGCTATAAGAGATATGTAGTTACTGGTTACTTTTACTAACAAAACTAGTAAGTTACCGAAGAATATTAAGATATTTCTAGAGTAGTTAATGATAAAAATATTTTTAATATTTACGTTTATCTCCTATGTTAATAGGAGTTTAAGTTTGTAATTAGATTATGCAAATAAAAATATTTATATAATTTTACATTGTAAAATGTCTGATTAAAAAGCAAATACAACCAATATTTGTCTAATGTATAATTTATATATATTATATACTTATAGATTCTTATAATAGAAAATACTATCCTATATCATCGAAGATCACTTATTATTTATAGTTTAAACGGATCTATAATTTCTTATATAAATTAATAAATAGTTAACAAATATGTAATTACTATTTTAGTAGTAGAGATTACTATATATCTTTAAATATTAAATCCTTCTTTAATTTCCTTCGGAATTTATGAACTTATATCTTAATTAAATGACGGAGAATCCTATTCTCTAATTTTTATTTAAATCCTATATTTTCACGTGAGGTGATTTACTATGTTTTATCCTGATCACTTTGATGTTATCATTATTGGTGGTGGTCATGCTGGTACTGAAGCGGCAATGGCATCGTCACGAATTGGATGTAAAACCTTGCTTCTGACTCATAATATTAATACGATTGGAGAAATGTCCTGTAACCCAGCAATCGGTGGTATAGGAAAAGGACATTTGCTAAAAGAAATCGATGCTATGGGTGGTCTAATGGCTCAGGCTATTGATAAGGCTGGTATCCAATTTAGGGTACTAAATGCTAGTAAAGGACCTGCAGTCAGAGCTACCCGTGCACAAGCGGATCGTATACTTTATAAGCGAGAGATACGAAGCGCACTAGAGAATCAACCTAATCTAGTAATCTTACAACAAGTAGTTGAGAATCTAATTCTAAAAGATAACAACGTAATTGGAGCAGTAACTCAAATAGGGATAAAATTTATTGCCCGTGCTGTTGTTCTAACCATGGGAACTTTTCTTGATGGCAAGATCTATATCGGTATGGATCATTATAGCGGTGGACGGGCAGGTGATCCGTCTTCAATTTCTCTCTCTCATCATCTACGTGAGTTGCCTTTTCGAGTAAATCGATTAAAAACTGGTACACCACCACGTATTGATGCGCACAGTATTAATTTTTCACAACTAACAATACAACACAGTGATAATCCATTACCTGTTTTTTCATTCCTAGGCTCAGTAGATCAGCATCCTCGTCAAATTCCCTGCTATATTACCTATACTAATAAGAAAACCCATGAAATCATCCGACAGAACTTAGATCGTAGTCCTATGTATACTGGTATCATTGAAAGCGTAGGTCCGCGTTATTGTCCATCCATTGAAGATAAAGTGATGCGATTTGCTGATCGTCATTCCCATCAGATCTTTCTTGAACCAGAAGGACTAACAAGTAATGAAATTTATCCTAATGGTATCTCAACAAGCATGCCATTCGATGTTCAAATGAAAATTATTCATTCTATTTCCGGATTAGAGAATGCACGCATTGTTCGTTTTGGTTATGCTATTGAGTATGATTTTTTTGATCCACGTGATCTTAAGCTAACGTTGGAAAGTAAACTAATCAATGGATTGTTTTTTGCAGGACAAATTAACGGTACTACCGGATATGAAGAGGCTGCTGCACAAGGCATGCTAGCTGGTTTAAACGCAGCTCGGTTAGCCACAGAGAAAGATGGTTGGTTTCCGCGACGTGATCAAGCCTATCTCGGTGTTTTAGTAGATGATTTATGTACTTTAGGTACTAAAGAACCCTACCGCATGTTTACTTCTCGCGCTGAATATCGACTACTATTACGGGAAGATAATGCTGATCTGCGTCTAACAGAAATTGGTCGACAATTAGGAATGGTAGACGATCTGCGTTGGGCGCGTTTCTGTTCCAAACAGGAACAAATTGAGTACGAGCGTCAGCGTTTACGAAACACCTGGATACATCTACATAGTGATGGAGTCGAACAGCTTAATTCATTACTTAAATCACCATTGATACGTGAAGCTAATGGTGAAGAACTTCTACGTCGTCCAGAGATAAATTATAAGCAGTTGACAAACTTTAAATATTTTAGCCCAGCGCTTACTGATATCCAGGCAGCAGAACAGGTCGAAATTCAGATTAAGTATCAAGGCTATATTGCTCGTCAGCAAGAGGAAATTACACGTAAAATACGGCATGAGCACATTTTTATTCCAACAGAAATAGATTTTAGCACTCTTTCAGGTATATCTAACGAAGTGATTGATAAACTAAATGAGCATAAACCTAATTCTATTGGTCAAGCATCACGTATTCCTGGCATTACACCAGCAGCGATTTCTATTTTGTTAATTTGGCTTAAAAAAAAGGGGCTTCTTCGCTGTAGTGTCTAATAACATTAGAAAAGTATCGATACTTATAGAGTTAACCGTAATATTATTATCGAATACTTGAGATATATTATATTCTCTAATGTGGAAGTATATTACTTTAATAAAATATCGTCTGTTTATAGCTAAATAAATAGCGCTGTTTAATCGTGAATTATCCGTAATAAGCTATTATATATTAGTGTTAACTACTATTAAATTTGTGGATAATATATATCTTTATACTGAATATATTTACCTATTTAATAGAATGATTAAATTGAAATTTGCAATTTCTAGAAAAAATTTAGATGAGGTTATAAAAAATGAATATGTATTTAAAAAATACACATTAATAAATCTTATTATTATATTAATTACAACTAATTTTTTAATTTTTATAAAACAATAATAAAACTATTAGTAATCTAATAAATGATCTAATTTATAAAATTAATTAATAATTATATATTTTGTATAGCTAAATTTTTTTTAATTAAAATTAGTTAAAAATAAAGCTTATAAAATAAATTTATATCTATTGCAATAAAATATTTAATTACACTACTATTATCTTTTTTTTAATATACATTTGATTTAAAAATTTATTATATAGATCTAGAATTTAGAAAATATTTTTATAATAAAATATATAGTATATTATAATTGCAAAATTACAAATAATAATTATATCTCATCAAGAATAATAATTCTTAAAAAATAAGCGTCATTACTCTTACTATGGGAAAAGTAAAGTTATATAATTTCTATTTTACTGAAAAAACTAATTTCGATTTCAGTAAAAGTAATAAAATATATTATTGAAGAAATATATATAATTTTATACAACGATATATATCTTATTTTTCCTAATATATTACAGTACTTAATAGCGGTACGTTCGATAGAAATAATAACCTACTAACAGTGATGTTTGACAAACTTAATTCTTAAGAAGAAAAATGTAAATAAGTAGAAATAGCAGATTAAAGAAATTAATACTAGTATTCTTATCTCTAATAAGAGAGATATAAAATATATCTATAACAGATATAAAATATAACATATAAATCTAATTTTATTTTTTATAAAAATCATTATATAGATCAGTATGAAGATTTTAAAAAATTCGGTTCAATCTACTAAAAAGATAGAAGTTGAAGGTATGAAAAATTAATTATATCCAGTTTAATTAAAGAAAATTTTTATCGGAAAACAAATTGCTCATTATTAATTAGTATGATGCTGTCTGCTCTTAACTATTTTATCTACGCGACAATATGCGACAAATTGTAATATAAAATAAGATCCATCTGTTAATAGAAATATCATACTAAAAGTAGTTTATGATCTTTTATTAAAGATATGATAATGTGATCGTTAATCTTTATACTGTTATCAAAAATATATGTAGTACTCTTAGTCTATTTACTCAGTTATACCTTAGTAAGAAGGTATGATGAAATATACATGATAATTTCGTTGAAACAATATCTCCTTTTTATTTTTGAAAAAAATAAGAATTAGGCAATTGAACGTAACTGACAAAAATAGAACATAAAAACTACTAGTACATTCTTTATTTAATAGCACTAATATTATTCATATTCGTTCGAAAACTTATTTTGTAATATTACTTTAATTAAAACAAAGTAATACTATTATAATTAAATAATTATATTAATGCATTATTAATTCCGAGCAAGATATATCAAAATTATTACTCACAGCATGTATTGCTATTTTTATTACAGTTTCTTATTCATAGCTAGAGATAATAATCAGTTTATCTTATAAAGTAGCAATTATCTATAAGTTCTGTTATTTCATACTCGTGGTACATTTGGATAGTCTATTAATTATTCTGTCTCATTTTAGTTAACAAAAATACTTTGTTATCTTAGTTTGATAATTATCTATAATATTACTAATTTTCTCTCTGATACAAGAATCTTATATAGTACTAATAACCTTGTTAGAAATTGAAATTAGTGTTCTTTCTATTAAAGAAATTAATCATGAAGTTGACAGTACTTTAATACAAGTAGCCCATCTTGGTTATCTGTATGGTATTAGATTGTATGACGTCTATGTTCTTGCATGATTGATTTTTTATATAAAATATTAATATATTACCAAAATATTAATAAACATTATTAATATTTACTAATGAGTTTCTCCTAATTAAATTACTAGTTTTTATAATAGTTAGTTAAAAACAAATATAGTTTTATCTTAATAACTAATCGAGATGAGTAGTTTACCTATTAATCTTACTATTATTAACATAATAATGTATCGCTCGTATTATTTTGTTTCTTTTTTTTATTCGGTCAATACTCATAAGAAGTAAATATATCTAATATCATATTTTCGATAAGTTAGAAATTAGAATTTTCTTCTATTTAATTTATGCATATAAACTATTCTCATAGAGCAAATCTCAAATAAATCTGATAATACCTAATATATGCTTAAAAATTTCTCTACAAGAATCGATTTATTATAAACTTACTTACCGATACAAAAACTAGAAAAAATTTTGCTAAGCAAGTCATCTGATCTAAATTCTCCTGTAATCTCGCTCAGAGATTGTTGTGCCAAACACAATTCCTCTGCTAGGAATTCGATAGTATTATAAGCATTTACTAAATGCTCTTTACCTTTTTTTAAATGAATTTCGGCAGCCTCTAGAGCATTAAGATGACGACGACGTGCTAAAAAAAAACCTCCACTATCGCTGGTAAAACCTACGCTCTGTTTTAGATGATAGCGCAATAAGTCAACATTTTCGATAGACTGTGCTGATAGTGTAATAAGTGAGTAACTATCTAATTGAACACAACCAACTTTTTCACCAGTTAGATCTGCTTTATTTCGTATCACAGTAACCGGTATCGCCGGAGGTAAATGATTAATAAAAACCGGCCATAATATATTAGGTTCATTAATGGGAGTAACAGTACCGTCTACCATAAGTATTACATGATCAGCCTGTTCAATTTCACGCCAAGCGCGCTCAATTCCGATACGTTCTACTTCATCGATAGAATCTCGTAATCCGGCAGTATCGATAATATGCATTGGTATACCATCAAAGTTGATATGCTCACATATAACATCGCGTGTTGTACCTGCAATAGCTGTAACGATTGACACTTCTCGTTTTGCCAACGTATTAAGCAAAGTAGATTTACCAGAGTTAGGCTTACCAGCAATCACTACCTTTATTCCTTCTCGTAGAAGATTACCTTGACGCGCTTCTTTTTGAAGCTTTTCTAAGCTAATAATAACATTATTTAAGCTAGTTTTTATTTTGCCTTCAAAAAGAAAATCAATTTCTTCATCGGGAAAGTTAATAATTGTTTCAATATAGGCACGTAGGTCAATAAGTGCTTCTACTAATTCATGAATACGGCTAGAAAACGAACCTTGTAGAGAGTTGATCGCTAATCGTGCAGCCTGGCTTGAGCTGGCATCTATAAGATCAGCGATGGCCTCTGCCTGAGCTAAATCCAATTTATTATTAAGAAAAGCGCGTTCTGAGAACTCGCCAGGTCGTGCAATGCGCACGCCAGGTATCTTGATGATACGTTGTAGTAATAAATCTAAAATAATTGGACTGCCATGACCTTGTAATTCTAAAACATCTTCTCCAGTAAAGGAATTAGGAGCTGGAAAAAACAGCGCAATACCTTGATCAAGAATCGTACTGTTATCAGCTCGAAAGGATAGATATTCCGCTTGACGTGGTAATGGTAGCTTATGTAACAATGTGAAGGACACTTGAGTGGTTAAGGAGCCTGAGATACGCAATATACCGATACCGCTGTTTCCTGGCGGAGTAGCAATAGCAACAATAGTATCTGTCTTTTTCATTGAATATTCACTTTCTCCTGAACAAGATAGTTACAAAAAATAAAGGCTCCATATTAATGGATGCTTATTTGAGTAAATCTCTAGCTAGATATTTACTATTACTTATTTTTTTTATTACTACTATACAGATCACGATAAATGAGCTGATTCTGGATGATAGTCACTAGATTGTTAACGGTGTAATATAATACTAGACCAGATGGAAACCAAAGGAAGAAAACAATGAAAATCATCGGAATAAAGAGCATAACTTTTTTCCGTATCGGATCAGTGACGGTAATGGGAGATATCTTCTGAATAAAAAACATTGTAATGCCCATCAAGATGGGTAGGATAAAATATGGATCTTGTGCTGATAGATCATAAATCCATAGCGCGAACGGTGCATGGCGTAATTCAATAGAACCTGATAATACGTAATACAGTGCTAAAAAGATTGGCATTTGGATTATTAATGGTAGACATCCACCTAGTGGATTGATATTTTCTGTTTTGTATAAGGCCATTATTTCCTTGCTTTGTTGTTGTTTATTATCACTTAAACGTTTGCATATTGCTACTAGTTTCGGTTTAAGCATTCGCATCTTAGCCATCGAGGTGTATTGTGCTTTTGTTAACGGGTACATGATGCTTCGAACTATAAATGTAATAATAATAATAGAAAATCCCCAGTTGCCAGTATAGTTTTGGATGAGTTTCAATAGTTTAAATATTGGTTTGGCAATAAACCATAGCCAACCATAATCAACTGCTAGATCAAAATTCGGAGCTATAAGCGCCATTTTATCTTGAATCTTAGGGCCAAGCCACAGTATAGCTTTTAGTTCACTCTTACCTCCAACTGCAACAGTAATAGGCGTAGATTTAAATCCAACTGTCACTAATCCATTTCTTAAATTCCGACTATAAAATATGTTTTTACCAGCAGTAAAAGGTATCCAGGCTGTACCAAAATATTGTTGTAGCATGGCAATCCAGCCACCATCGGTGATAACATTCAAATTTTTATTTTTTATATCTTTGAAGCTATATTTTTGATATGCATCTTCTTTAGTAGAATAAGCTATACCACGGTATGTATGTAATGAAAAGTTACTGTTACTAGTACTACGCTCCTCGGGTAAATTAATAGATTGTTTTAACTGACCGAACATTACTAAATTAAGCGGCTGTGTACTAGTATTATTAATATAATAATTAACTTTTAAAGAAAAATCACCACGTTTTAAGATAAAAGTTTTAGTGTATACCACTCCATCAAGAGCAATGTAAGTTAATGGTACGTGCAATTCAGTTTGATTATTCTCTAAAATATAGGTGTCCTGTTTTGCGGTAAATAAAGGGCGATTTTTATTAGTGGGATTATCTGGACCATTTTTTCCAATTAATCCGCTTTGCGCTTGATAGATAAATTTTGGTGATGTTTCTAATAAATGAAAAGGGTTTGGTGAATTTATTGTATCGGGATAGGGCAATAGGAAAGCTTGTTCAATATCACCGCCGCGAGTATTTATTTTTAGTAAAAGTACATCTGTTTTAACTACAATAATCTGGCTTTGTGTGTTGCTGATAGGAATATTACTACTATCCTTGTATAGTATGGTAGTATTTTCAGTCTGTTCAGTCTGTTGTGTAGTTTTAATGGTAGATACAGAAGTATACTCCATCTGCCAGGCTTGCCATATAATAAAAGATATAAACAGCAGAGCGATGACAAGAAGATTGCGTTGCGAATCCATTGTAAGTGTTCTCTGTTGTTAAAGTTTTTTTGTTGGCACGGGATTTTTGCCGCCTGGATTTAAAAGATAGCATTTTAATATACGTTTTAATATCAACCAACGACCTTTTAATATACCATGCCTGCCTATTGCTTCAATTCCATACTGGGAACAAGTTGGCTGAAACCGGCAATGAGGTTTGAGCAATATACTAATAGTAAATTGATAACCACGTATCAACCAGATTATTAATCTTGAAACTGGCGATAATAGCGGCGCCATAATTTTTCCAATTCTTTAGTCAAAACGTGATTATCTAGACTAGCCGTATTTTTCTTAGCAATGACTATAAAATCCATAGCAGACAAGTCATGTTGATGCAGACGGAAACTTTCTCGCGTTAAGCGTTTAATTCGATTACGTTCATGGGCTAATTTTACGTTTTTTTTAGAAACCGTTAAACCGATTCGAGGATGCTCCAACATATTAAAACGACTAAGGATGGTAATATTCGGAGTTCCAATCCACTGAGGTTGTTGAAAAACAAAAGCAAAATGACTTTGGGTTAATAACCGTAATTTTCGAGAAAATGCAAGTTTAACCACTCGATTATTTAACATTTTTTTTACTTAGAAGATACAGTCAAATGCACGCGACCTTTTGCACGACGATGTGTCAAAATTTGACGACCACTTTTTGTTCTCATACGGGCGCGGAAACCGTGGGAACGATTTCGTTTTAATAAGGATGGTTGGAAAGTACGTTTCATGACGATTTTCTACCAACTAAATAAAAATGATACTGACCAATAAGCAGATGTGTTTGTCAATTTGGAATAAAAAGATTTATTATCTCAATTTTATGGTATACATAAAAAGGTAGAACTGCAATAATTATTACAGTTCTTAGTCTATTTACACCGCATCTACTATCTTAAATAGCTAAGTTTGTACTGGGATCTCTATCTAGCAAAAATAGGATAAAACAAATACTTCACACAGTGAAATAATTATATAATGTTAATCAAAAAAAACAAGTATTCTGCTAAATAAAATTTTATTAGAATTAGATATCAGTAATCTGAGATAAAAATTAAAACAGGTTTTAATTATATCGATCATAAATTTAATTTTTATACAGTGTATAGATTATTAGGTAAATTATTAATCAATTAGCTACTCCATGAATAAAAAGATAAAAATTGCACTAAGAAAGTTTTATCATATAATTTATATTATAAAATTTTTAGTTGAAATACCTATAAGATATATTGAAAAATTATTTAAAGTAGTTTACAGGTTGTATTGCTGTAATCTGTATTAAAATATTTTTAAGTTATATAGTTTTATTTTTATTAGTTTTTCTATAAAAAAATCCAATTTATCAGTAATTTTTTTAAGTTAAAATTTGAACAATATCAATATATTAATAAATCTTTTCAAGGTTACTATAAGATTATCTTAACCTCTAATAGCTATTAATTATAAAGAGATAATTAAATAATAAGATTAAATAAAATCTCGCTTCTTTTAGTTAAGAAATAGTAGTTATTACTTTACTTTAATTTAAATCGCATATATTGATAAAGAAAAATAATAAAAAGTAATCTAACCATTATAAAAATATTATTTTATTATCAAATACTTGCATTTTATCTTTGTTAAATTACAAAAGCACTAAATCTTATTATTAATAATTATAACTTTACTAGTAGGAGAAGATTATTATTGATTTTTATATAAAGTGTTATTAAATTTACTGATGTTATAGAGAAATATTATCGCTATCGATAATATCAAAAAATAGTATTTAAATATCATAAAATTAGAATAATCAATTTGCTTTCTAAGTGATGTTCACATTTGTTAGCCCACCACAAGCAAATAACAATAATATTGTTGAAATAATCAATTAATTATGTTCTGTCTAAAAATTAAAAAATAATTTCGCCAGACTAGATTATTTAATAGTACCGAATACCTACCAAAAAATTAATAGTCTAATAAAGAAAATTTTTATGTTAAAAAATATTTCCATAAATTAATTATAATATTATCTAATAACTATGAAATTTATCGTTGAACGTGAGAAGTTACTTAAACCTCTCCAAAAAGTTAGTAGTCTGTTAGGAAACCGATTAACTTTACCTATTCTTAGCAATTTGCTATTGCAGGTAGATGAAGGTCGCTTATTGCTAACAGGTACAGATTTGGAAATAGAAATGGTCGCTCAAATTACACTGAGTACTATCTATAAGCCAGGTATAAGTACGGTATCAGCGCGTAAATTTTTTGATATTTGCCGTGGATTACCGGAAGGTGCAAAGATCGTAGTAACTTTAGAAGGAGAACGAATAGTCATTCGCTCAGAACGTAGTCGATATTCTCTTTCCACGTTACCCGCATCTGATTTTCCAAATCTAGATAATTGGGAAAGTAAAGTAGAGTTCACTATTGCTCACTCTATTCTAAAGCGACTAATTGAATCAACACAGTTTTCTATGGCGCATCAAGACGTACGTTACTACTTAAATGGAATGCTTTTTGAAACTGAAGGAAAAAAGTTGCGTACAGTAGCTACAGATGGACATCGTCTAGCAATCTGCACTATGTCAATTGGCGAAATTCTGCCATCCAATTCTGTTATTGTTCCACGAAAAGGTGTTATAGAACTTATACGAATACTTGATAACAGCGAAAATTTGATGAAACTCCAAATTGGAAGCAATAATATTCGCGCCAGAATCGGTGATTATATTTTCACTTCTAAACTGATTGATGGTCGTTTTCCTGATTATCACCGCGTATTACCAAAAAATCCTGATAAAATACTCAAAACCAGTTGCGATTTACTTAAACAGGCTTTCACTCGAGCTGCAATTATCTCTAATGAAAAGTTTCGTAATATTCGACTTTATCTTAGTCGTAATCAGCTAAAAATTACCGCTAATAATCCAGAGCATGAGGAAGCAGAGGAAGTATTAGATGTCTCTTATCAGGGTAGTGAGATTGAAATCGGTTTTAATGTTAGCTATATACTTGATGTATTAAATGCGTTAAAATGCGAGGAATTACAGTTACTTATTACCGATGAGGTATCCAGTGTTCAAATTGAAGATAGCGTTAACCAGGTGTCATCTTATGTTGTTATGCCGATTCGACTGTAATCAAGTAGTAAGGTACAGTGTAAGCGAATGGTTTTATCGTATTTATTAATTCGAAATTTTCGTAATATCGCTGCTGCTGATCTATCTTTATCTGCTAATTTCAATTTTTTTATAGGTTCTAACGGGAGTGGAAAAACTAATATTCTTGAAGCTATTTATATCCTTGGCCACGGTCGAGCATTTCGTAGTGCACAATTCGAACGGGTTATTCGATATAAGCAACCAGAATGTGTATTGCATGGACGTATTAAGAGTAGCAGTATACATACACGAACAACATCGATAGGAATTCTACGCAATCGCTTAGGCGATAGTACGGTTCGTGTTGATGGTAATAATATTTATAAAATGGCAGAACTAGCTAAATTATTGCCAATACAGCTGATTACGTCAGAAGGATTTACCCTACTTAATGGTGGACCTAAATACCGACGTGCTTTTATGGATTGGGGATGTTTTCATAACGAGCCGGATTTTTTTACTACCTGGAGTAATCTGCGTCGATTACTAAAACAGCGTAATACTATTCTGCGTCAAGTAAGTCAATATCAACAGTTACGTGCATGGGATCGAGAAATAATTCCGTTAGCTAACCGAATTACTCAATGGCGCGCAGAGTATAGTTCTAAACTTATAGCAGGTATTACTACGATATGTGAACAATTTTTACCGGAATTTCACCTTGATTTTAGTTTTCAACAAGGTTGGGACAAAAAAATCGATTTTGGCGAGCTACTAGAACGACAGTTCGAACGCGATCGAGCGCTAACTTATACTGGCTCTGGTCCCCATAAAGCGGATCTCCAGATTCGTATTGAAGGTATGCCGGTAGAATATATTCTTTCGCGTGGTCAACTTAAATTATTAATATGTGCTCTACGTTTAGCACAGGGAGAGTTCTTTACTTATAGGAACGGCCTTCAATGTCTTTATCTAATTGATGATTTTGCATCTGAACTAGATACAAGACATCGTTGTCTTTTAGCAAATCGTCTGAAAGCTACCAATGCTCAGGTTTTTGTTAGTGCGATTAGCGCAGATCAAATTTATGATATTACCAATAAAAAAGGTAAGATATTTGAGGTAGAGCAGGGTAAAATAAGCTTCCAATACAAAGTTTAAAATATAGGAAATATTGATGTCGAATTCTTATGACTCCTCAAGTATTAAAGTACTTAGGGGGCTTGATGCAGTACGTAAACGCCCAGGTATGTATATTGGTGATACTAGTGATGGTACCGGTTTACATCATATGGTATTCGAAGTTGTAGACAATGCTATTGATGAAGCCCTTGCCGGTTACTGTAAAGAAATTGTAGTCAAAATTCATGAAGACAATTCGGTTTCCGTTCAGGATGATGGACGCGGTATTCCAACTGGTATCCATGAAGAAGAGTGCGTCTCTGCCGCTGAAGTTATTATGACTATATTGCATGCAGGTGGAAAGTTTGATGATAACTCTTATAAAGTTTCGGGTGGCTTACATGGAGTTGGTGTATCAGTAGTAAATGCTTTATCTCAAAAACTTGAGTTAACAATAAAGCGTGAAGGTAAAGTATATCAACAAATCTACCATATCGGTATACCTCAATTTCCGCTAAAAATAGTAGGTAAGACCAATCAGACTGGCACTACCGTACGGTTCTGGCCAAATTTTGCTATTTTTACTAAAAATACTGAATTTCAATACGAAATATTAGCCAAGCGATTGCAGGAACTATCCTTTCTTAATTCTGGTATTTCTATCCGTCTATATGATAAACGTAATAATCAAGAAGATCACTTTCATCATAAAGGTGGCATCAAAGCCTTTTTGGAATATTTGAATAAAAACAAAATACCTATTCATCCGAATGTATTCTATTTCTCTACCGAGAAAGACAGTATCGGTGTTGAAATTGCACTTCAATGGAATAATAGTTTCTATGAAAATATTTATTGTTTTACCAATAATATCCCCCAACTCAACGGCGGTACTCATCTAGCCGGTTTCCGTGCTGCAATGACCCGCACGCTAAATTCTTATATAGATAAAGAAGGCTATAGCAAGAAGGCTAAGGTTAATGTGATTGGCGATGATGCTAGAGAAGGGCTTATCGCTGTAGTTTCTATAAAAGTGCCGGATCCACAGTTTTCATCTCAAACTAAAGATAAATTAGTTTCGTCCGAAGTGAAACCAATAGTAGAATCACTAATGAATGAACGACTAGTAGCATATCTATTAGAACATCCTAATGATGCTAAAATTGTAATTAATAAAATTATCAATACTGCTCGTGCCCGTGAAGCCGCTCGTAAAGCACGCGAAGTAACCCGTCGTAAGAGTGCATTAGATATACCAGGTTTGCCTGGTAAATTAGCAGATTGTCAGGAACGTAATCCGGCATTATCTGAACTCTACTTAGTAGAAGGTGACTCTGCTGGTGGTTCAGCTAAGCAGGGACGTAACCGTAAAAATCAAGCAATTTTACCGTTAAAAGGAAAAATTCTCAACGTTGAAAAAGCTTGTTTTGAAAAAATGCTCTCTTCGCAGGAAGTCGTTTCTCTTATTACTGCTCTTGGTTGTGGCATAGGCCGTGATGAATATAATCCAGACAAACTACGATATCATAATATTATTATTATGACTGATGCTGATGTCGATGGTTCACATATTCGTACTTTATTGTTAACCTTCTTTTATCGTCAGATGCCGGAAATGATTGAACGTGGCCATGTATTTATTGCTCAACCACCGCTTTATAAAGTAAAAAAAGGCAAGCAAGAGCAGTACATCAAAGATGATGCAGATATGGATCAGTATCAAATAGCGTTAGCAATAGATAATGCTAAATTATATATTAACTCGCATACGCCAGTTCTAACTGGAAAGTCATTAGAAAATATGTTAACTGAATACTATGCTGTACAAAAAATGATAGTTCGCATGGAATGGCGCTTCCCACGTATATTTCTTAATTACTTAATATATCAGCCAGACTTGACTAAAATACAGTTAAGTCAACAAGATCAAGTTAAAAATTGGATTACTTCACTGATACAAATACTAAACGATAATGAACAATATGGCAACAGTTATACTTATAAAATACATGAAAACCGTGAACTACATCTATTTGAACCGCTTCTCCAAGTATGGACGCATGGTATCAGTAAAGATTATTTACTAGATTATAATTTTATTCACAGCTATGAGTATAAAAAAATAGTAACATTTGGAAAAATATTAAAAAATCTTATTGAAGAAGATGCTTATATCGAACGTGGTGAACGTCGTCATCCAGTAAAAAGCTTTGAACAAGCGATAGAATGGTTAATAAAAGAATCACACCGTGGTTTAGTAGTACAACGTTATAAAGGTCTTGGCGAAATGAACCCTAGACAATTATGGGAAACTACTATGAATCCAGACAGCCGCCATATGCTACGCGTTACGATAAAGGACGCTGTTATAGCTGATCAATTGTTTACTACTCTAATGGGGGATACGGTAGAACCGCGGCGTGATTTTATCGAAAAAAATGCGTTAAAAGCTATAAATATTGATATTTAATAGAAAACGTAAACCTTATAAACCTTACAGAATTAACCCCTTATGGATTTATCCTAATTCAATTAATTGTTAGATTAAGCCAGTTAATTACAGTATTATATTTCTATATACTTGTCTATGTTTTGTGTAATATAAATTAATATTCCTGATATTATCTTAAATTTAGTATAAACTCACTCAATAATATTGAGTGAGAAATTTTTCAATTAAAATAAAAATTTTCTATTTTGTGATAAATCTGTTATCAATTTTTATTAGTAAACATGAAAAATAATAAACTTAAATTAATCGGTATTAAAATATCTAATAAAGCTGTATGTATAGCCAAAAGGAAAGCTTACAGTAATGATGCTAGCATATTAATGTAGTAGATAGTGGTTTTTCTCTATCTTTATCATATAATATTAGAAATCAAAGATTACCATCGTATCTTATAGCCTTGATTATATAAAATATTTAAATAAATATTTCTACTTAAAGCTCTAATTTTCTTTATAATTAATACTTTACTATTGCATTTAAAAATATATCTTATTCATCTAATCTTATTAGATATTGGATTAATGATAATTATTACCGGTAGACTAGTCATTAACTCCTGAGATGTTGATAATGTTTATATTTTTATCTTATTTTAGTTATTAGTTTTTGATTTATTTGATTGAGAAAATAAAGATCTCTTATATAATTTTCAATATTTTATTACCTTTTTCTTAGTAAATTAGTTTATAAAGGTATTTTATTTATTGATGCAATATCAATAAATAAAATATCGGGTTCAATCTAATTGGAAAAATGTCAAAAAATTAAAATTATTTTATATATAATATTGATTATTAATTTTATATCTAATACAAAATATTTTAAAGATATTACTTAATATTTATTAGTCTAGTAGAAAAATTCTTAATTATAATAAGATAATTAAATAGTTACCAATTCATTATTTATAAATTTGTTTAAAATTATTTTAAATAAATTTATAAATAAAGTTATTAAAAACTTTTTATTTAATCTATTAACAGTACTATTTATTTTGTAATATTTACGTATTTATAAAATCAATCATGCTACTATGTATAGTATGATTGATATAATTGACCACTAAAAACAAATGTTATAATTTATTATATAAATATCGTCTTTATTTAATATAAATAAAGTAAATAAATTTATGATTTAATAAAGTTATTTAATATACTGGGATTTTTCCAGTATTTATATAAAAGCATAAATTTTAACTTATCAATTATTTTAACTATATTGATCGTGGTCATAAAATGAATGATACTCATTTTATTTAAATTTATGTAATTTTTTAAAAAAATTTATGATATTTATTACTCTTAAAATATCATTATATCATATAGCATAAAAATTAAAAAAATTAAAAAAATTAAAAATATCTTATCTTTTTAAATTACAATATAGAGCATAAAATAATAAAGCATTGATTTTTAATAAAAAATAAATAATTTTTTTTAAAATATTAGATTCTAAAAAATCTATAATTATCTATAATACGTGGTATTTATAGTATAAATATTTTAACGAAATTTATTAATTTATTATTATATGGTAAATTATATTTTATTTTAATCTCATAGTATTATTTTATAATCACTAAATTTTTAAGAATACTTACTGAAGTAATAGTTGTTCTAAAGTTAAAAGATATTAGCTAATAGATAGTATTATTTTTAATACTAATATTATCTTCAGTCGAAATATTCTATAGTATCTCATTTTTATAAAAATTTTTCTACTCAAGTATACTACGAAAACTATAAAAAGATATTCTATTATAAATCAGTTATCTAAAAAATTTAATTCATATTAAAAATTAATATTAAAACGTAATAATAGTATTTTCTATAAAAATATACTCATATAATTTTGTTATTATATTTTTATGAGAAATAATTTTGTTATACATCCGACTATTTAGTCTCTTTAAAGAAAGCTAAAAAAGCATACTGAGCAAATAAATATATTATCAGTTAAGACTTATTTAGTTATCATGATATTAATAATTAGAATATTAATAATATCGTATATTTTATATAGTACTTATAATAAGATAACATACAGCATTAGCATTAAAAAATTAAGATAATAATCTTAACCGTATAAAATACTATTATTACAGATAATCTAATATAGTAGTTAATAATATTATAATAATTAGGTGATGAAACAATATTAAACAGTTTTATAGTGAAAACTACGTTATGAAATATACAATATATAAAACGACACAATAAAAGATTTAATTATATTGAAGTTATAGAAATCAAATTAAAGTAGTACGAAATAACACTAAAAACTTAATTAGTATTATTAGTGTAGACTAAGATAGTAACAAAAATGAATATCACTTGAAATTAAGAAAATTTTTAACAAAATAGCTTAAATTTTATCATAGTAATTCAACTATATGCTAAGGAATAAGAAGATAATTATATTATTTATATATAGTAATATTGTTTTTAAAAAATAATTAAATAGAAATAATTTTAATTTATTACGAATACAACTTACAATTCTTAACTAGTATAGATAAAGATCTTGTTTAAACAAATGATAATCTATCTTCTGATAATAAAATAACATATACATTACATATAGAACTAATATTAAAATAATAATGGTGAGATAACTTATTAAGTTGAATTCTATTATTAGAAATATAGTAGGATATATTCATCAAACTTATAATGTTTTTATAAGAACATTCTAATAGGATTTATTAAATAATCTCAATAAAGTAATACATAAAATTATGAGACATAATAAAACAATATATAGTTTATGATTATAAATATATGGATTTAATCATAATTACATCTAAGCAAATGTGGTTTTTTGTGATTTTATCAGATCAGGTATAATTTCAACTTAGCAAATTGAAATTGATATAAAATCATAACTAGCTAAAAACAAGATATATATATATCTTGTTAATTTCATTAATAAATTTACTATGATCATTATATTTTTATCAAGTACTATTTCTTTTATTACAGATAGAAATGCTTTCACAGCTTAATAATTCAATGGAGCACTACGGATAATCTTAGTATTTAGAGATTAATCCTACGCTCTAGGATAATTTAAACTTGTTTCTATTAGATTAAACTGGTAAAATAAAACATCAAAGATAAATAGATGTCTCGCTAGATTTTGTGGTAAAGCATCTTAGATGATAAATGTTTGTTATCGATATTAATCTATATTACAACAGAAATACGACAGTCTTCATCTTTTTATTGAGTTTTATCTACTATTTTATAGTAATAATACTCATTACACTGTTAGATAAGGAATGAGCTGCTTAAGATTAATGATATAAACTATTATACAACTACTGTTACTATTTTAGTAGTAGACACAACAATAACTTTAATATAATATCAAAGTCTTATTTTGATAATCAATAATTCTTTGACTTCTTTTTAAGAAAAGAAATTTAATGTTATAATCAGCAGTAAATTAATGGTTAATAACTTGCTTGTTGATTATAAATTAAAATCTGTAATATAATTAAAAATTACAATATGATAAAGATATGCAAAAATACATATTTGATATTTAAAATATCAATACTATAATACCTACTAATATCGATATAAGATCTAGTAGTAGATTATACAATATAACAAGTGACAGAAATTTTTATATAAAATTATCAAAAATAAATGTTTATAAAAACAGAATAAATTCTAGATTTGATATCAATAAACTACTTTTATTTATATTAATAAAATAAATATAAATATCTGTTTTATTAATATCATTAATAAATCAATTTTTTATCTGATAACTATCAACTAGTAAGAGATAAATAATTTTTAATAAAGTTATAAAAAGATGGATAAGTGTTTTCATACTAGGAAATAGGTCAGCTATTTATAGATTCGATAGAATTTTATTAGAGATATCTCTATTCTGATTTTAAGAAATAGTTATTTTGCTCTGGATAGAGTTAATATATTGATAATGACAGGGATTAGAAAAACTGCATTTCTCTTGGAAATTATCAGGGGGTTTTATTATAAATTTGAAACTAGATTTTTATTGTTATTCAACAGAATATAACGATATAATTGATCAATTTTATCAGTATTAAACTTCTGTAGCAATATCTACAAAAATTAGATCAAATTTTATACAATAAAATTAATGACTTAAATAAATGATCAACTCGGTTAGCATAATTTTACATCAAATTATACTAATACTAACATAGTAGTAATGTTATCATAATAAATTTTTTAAGATGAATTATAACGTATCTTATTGAATTTAAAAGTTTATAATAATAAGTTTATGTTTTAGTCATAAAAAATATTAAAAAAGTTATATTTTTTTCTTTTCCCTTAGTCCTCTTGTCGAAGATAATGCAGTACGTTCACCTCTAAACAATGGCGTAACTCTCTATGCTACATTTATTCACTGGCTTGGAATTCCATACCGGTTTAATGCTGGTGCTTGCATTAATTTTTGTTTTAATTTACGAGGCTATTAATGGTTTTCATGATACAGCTAATGCTGTTGCTACTGTTATTTATACTCGTGCACTATGCTCTCAACTGGCAGTTGCTATATCTGGTGTATTCAATTTTCTTGGGGTTTTAATGGGCGGATTGAGTGTAGCCTATACTATCGTTCATCTCTTACCAATAGACCTTTTGCTTAATGTTAGTTCAGCCCATAGCTTAGCGATGATGTTTTCTATTCTGCTTGCAGCGATTCTATGGAATTTAGGTACATGGTATTTCGGATTACCAGCTTCAAGTTCACATACCCTAATTGGCGCAATTATTGGTATTGCTCTAACTAATACGTTGATTATTGACAGTTCATTAGTTCAAGCACTTAATATTCCTAAATTAATTGAAATTTTCCTATCGCTAATTATTTCTCCTTTAGTAGGTTTAATACTAGCCAGTTCAATAATGTTCTTTCTTCGCCGTTATTTGAGTAGTACCAAAAAGTGCTACTGTATCCATTTAACGCCAGCAGAGCGTGAAAAAAAGGATGGTAAGTGCAAGCCACCATTCTGGACACGTATTACTTTAATTTTCTCCGCTGCCGGTGTGAGTTTTTCTCATGGTGCTAATGACGGACAAAAGGGGATCGGTCTTATAATGCTGGTATTAATAGGAATTTCACCAGCAGGATTTGTACTCAATATAAACGCTAGCAGCTGTGATATCAGTCGAACTCGTGATGCGGTTAATCATTTTCAACAATATTATATGAAACACCAAGACTCATTTATTCATATGATAGAGTCGGATAATCAGCTTATTCCGATACTAGCCTCGTTAAAAACCCTTTCTGCAGACCAATCTGATGTTAACATCGCGCTCATGACTAATAATCAGAAATTAAATCAAGAAAAGGTCTTTCAGCAACATAAACTGCATTATGATTCATCTAAGGTTCTGTTCGCTATCAATCATGCTTCATTGTTGTTAAAGAATCTAGATAGCTATGAAACGCTCAATACAGATCAGAGAACTCAGGTAAGACGCCTACTGATGTGTATTACTGATATAATCGATAAAATAGCTAAGTTACCCGAGACTTCTTCTATCGATAAACACTTCTTATTAAATATGCGCCAAGATCTTTTATATACAGTAGAATACGCATCGATATGGATTGTTATCGCTGTAGCATTAGCACTTTCACTTGGTACTATGGTAGGTTGGCGTCGAGTAGCTACAACTATCGGCGAGAAAATTGGAAAAAAAGGAATGACCTACGCTCATGGATTATCAGCACAGATAACAACAGCTTTGTCTATCGGTATAGCTAGCTATACTGGCATGCCAGTCTCTACTACTCACGTGCTATCATCCGCAGTTAGCGGTACAATGCTAGTTGATGGAGGTGGTATCCAGGGTAAAACTGTAAAGAATATTCTTCTTGCCTGGGCACTTACGCTTCCGACAGCGATTATTTTGTCTGGTAGCTTTTACTGGATAGCGTTAAAATTAATTTAATCTATGCCATAAGCAATAAGACGGTCAAAAGACCGTCTTATTCTGTATTTTTAATAAAATAATTAGAGAAATAAGATTGACTATTTATAATTAATACTCTAGTTATAGTATTTGCTATAATATAAAATGCTTTATTATAATATAAATTATATATTATATGTGCTTTATCTAAATTATGAAAATTTACTTTTTCATAGATTGAATTTTTATTTCTGTAAGAATTTACTACTATTATTAGTGATAGTATTTATAACTCTAAAAACTAGATACGTGATCTTATATAAATCAGGTTCTGTTTAAAATACTATCTTAACATTATATGAATATTTTCTGTTAAGATAGTATTTAATGCTTTATATTATATTAATAGAGTAAATTATAATAAGTTAAGTAAAAATACTATATCATTAATAGCAAAACTAATGTTTGTAAAAGCACTACATTATAATTATTTTTTCGAGTCTATTTATGGTTTTGTGTTTATTTTCTAAATATTTTATCTATTATCTCGATAGGCGATGATAATAAATAGATTTTTATTATTCATAATCTATTTATAGTTCTTTGTTTTATCTTTTTATATTACAATAATATTATATTATTAACTCTAGATAATAAATTCATTAATAATTGCTATAGAGATAAAACATAAGAGATTTTCACTCTCTGTCAATTATTTGAAAAAACTAATTATGCATCATGTGCTGAATTACAGCAAAAATTAGATAACTATAAAATATATTTTATTTTTTAAAAAATAAAGCGGACTAATATAGGATCTATTTCTATAAATAGAATGATCTACTGATGTTTTAAGTGATAAGTGCATTTTAATTAATATAAGTAATAATAGTAATATTATTTTAAGAATTATTATTTTTATATCTAAATAAAATAAAAGATCTAAAAAACTTATCAAAATATTTTTCTTTATTATTAGTTTTATCTTCTAAAAACGAAGAGGTATTTTAAGGTAAAAAATTAATAATAAATGCTATTTATTAACATAAGAAAAATTATTTTATAGAAATTTATTTAAAATAAAAGTCTAAAAATGGAAATACTCAAAAAATATATAATATATAACGATATGATATCATACTATTTATACAGAATTGATTTTAAAGCTATTCATTATAGAATATCATAAGATTTATATAGATAAATATTAACAAATAATATTTTTAAATTACTGAGTTAATTTAGAGTAAGAGTAAATTACTATTTGCTATTAATTGATATTATTACCTAATACTCTTATTATTGATCTATATCTTGTACTGCTAAAAATGTTATATTATTCATTTTTAGTAAAATTTTTATATAATTTTACTAAAATTTAATATTGCTACGATAAGTATGTAATACTATAAAATAATCTAGCATAGTAATGCTATGCGAACTTTTATAAAAAATACTACTAACCTTTACTCTAGAGATTAATAAAAATTGAATTATTATGCACTAATCAATAAGATATTTAGTTTTTTATTTATCGTATAAATCATATTGAATTTTTAGTTAATTAAATTAATAGCTTTCATATAAACTAATAGCTAGTAAATTTAATCTTTGACCTTATTTATTTAATTTAATAAAATACTGCAATAACTCGTTGAGTTTACAGGGATAATATTAATTACTCTCCTATTAAAGTAAAACTATCTATAAAAATAGACATAATCATTATTATATTCATGAATTTAAAAAATACCTAAAAATAACGTGGAATATAACTATTATAGTCTGATATGCTATTTATATTAAAAATGAAAGAAAATATTACTAACGTAGAAAATTTATTATTTATCAAAGAGTGATATCTTCAAAGATATGTATCGCTATGAAAAAATAAAATCAACAATAACAGAAAAAATTTATTATTGATGATCATTTTTTAATATAAAATACATAAAATTTCATGCTATATTACGGTATAAAACTAATCTATAAGAGAGGATCAAAAACTCTATCTTATATATTATATATATCAGTTAAAATTTATTAAAAAATTAATATTTATTTTTACTAAATCGAATTACAGATATTTATTCTTTTTAATAAAGATGTTTGCTGTTTATGAAACTATTATAAATAATTGAGATTAATACTCAATAGATATACGATTTTTTCTAGCCCCAATAAAAATTATTTTTTATTTAAAACCTTATCCTTAAAGATTAATATTACAATTACAATAAAAAAGAACATAGTATTGAAAATTATGCATATCACAAATCAGTTATAATTTATAAGATACTAAAATATTTTATAAATATTTAGATTAATATAAGGAATATTAGATGTTTAAAAGTTTTAATCAATGCGCTAAATAGCTCTAACGTTATAATTTGATTTTTTTAAAGATCTAGTAATATTATGTTAATGTGTTTAAGTAGAAAGTATATATAATATATGTAATATATGTAATAGATAAACTTATAAAATTGCAAACAATCAGTACTTAATAGTATAATAGATGATCTTTCAATAAGATGCAGATATATTTTCTAATTGTTTACTACCGAAACTATATCAAATATATCTGTTGGTATAGTAGCTATTATTATAGTAAATTTTACGATTTTTGATATAAAATCTGATTATAGACTTCATAGGAGAAAATTTTCATATGTAAACAAATTTCTTGGCAGAACAAGCATGAATCTAAAATATTACTATTCAGATAGCTTTGTCAAATAGAGCTAGATTAACTAGCTAAATAAACTTTGGTTATGCTACTCTATAATAATATTTTTTGATGTATTAACAATAAAATCGTTAAAAATAACTAAATATCTTTTCTATTAATTTATCAGTATCCGAAGAGATTAATACTTTTCAATAGACATTTGCTTGATTAATATCATATCAGCACTATAAGTATCTATAGGCTTATGTCATTTTTATAACTATTATTTTGTAATCCTAAAAGTACATCTTTAGGAAAAGCTAATGCATTAGCTTTATTTTATAAGATAGAGAAATTTAAAGATATCATAAGAATTTTGTCACTGTTCTTTTTTCGATATTTAGTAGAGTTTTATAAAAAATTTTATAGTTTTAACTATTCAATATGTATTAATAAAAATTATTTTAATTTTTTAAAGTTACTAATAAACATTTTTATTCAATATTTAATTAAATACAATATCCATATTGCTTACGCTATTGTAATATTTATTTTAAAATTTTCTATACGCTAAATAGATTCAGTCCAATCAAAATGGAAATATTAATATGAAATTTATGCTACCTCCCCTATTATATAGTTATGATGCCTTAGAACCGTATTTTGATCAAAAAACAATGGAAATTCATTATACCAAACATCATCAGAACTATGTCAATAATGCAAATATTGCTTTAGAAGAGTTACCAGAATTTTCTAATCTAGCAGTTAATGACTTGATACAAAAACTAGATCAGCTTCCAGTTGATAAAAGAACTGTTCTTCGTAATAATGCTGGTGGCCATGCTAATCATAGTCTGTTTTGGAATGGTTTAAAAAAAGGAACAATCTTACATGGTAAACTGAAAAGCGCTATCGAATATAATTTTGGAAGCTTTGATATGTTTAAAGAAGTGTTCGAAACAACTGCTACTACCCATTTTGGTTCTGGCTGGACTTGGCTTGTAAAAAAAGATAGTAAACTAGTAATCCTATCTACCGCTAACCAAGATAATCCACTAATGGGGGAAGAAATTTCTGGGACCTGTGGTTATCCAATTCTTTGTTTAGATATTTGGGAACATGCCTACTATCTAAAATATCAGAATCGTCGACTTGATTATATCAAGTCATTTTGGAATATAGTCAATTGGGATGAAGCAGCTACACGTTTTAGTCATACCTAATTTATTATTTTTTAGCTTACGCCGATATTAGTTAACATCTTCTACTTGCATCTAGTTGGAATTTTCTCTCACATAAAAGAGAACTAATGTGCAGTTAGACCATAGTTAAGGCTATGGCTATGAAGTTTTAAAAATAAGAAAAATAAGTATACTTCTGCTTCATATAACTTAGAGCTAATTTTGAAAAAATTTTAGCCTTAACTTGTTTACTAAAAACATATAATCTACGTATTAGTACGCTACTTTGTTACGTTAATAATATGCTATTTTTATCTAAAATTACTCGAAATATTTGTATAGCTAGGATAAAACTTAAGATAACTAATTAAACAAAACTAATATTTAGCAAGTTTATAATAAATAGTTTCTTTATTTTTATTAAAGATAGGTGTAATTAAAAAAAATACATATGAAACAACTATCATAGATATTATCTAATAAATTGATTACTTATTAAAAATTAATATAACACTATCATCTAATTTTCTATAGTATAATGAAATCACTTTTCATGATGATTTCTATAAAGTTTTTTCTAATAAAAAAAGAAAATTTCTTTAAAGAATCATAAAATTTCAATGAAAAGTCCATGTAATTAAATTTTTATTAACTATTATCGTTAGGTTTTTATCTATTAACTAGTATATTTCTATTTATTATTTTAATGATTACAACCCTGTAAATAAAAAAGTCATTTCTTAATTTAAGAATAATCTCGCATACTAAATTTCATTAGTAATAGCATCACGATATATCTTAAAAATAAAAATCATTAAACCGATGATAGCATATCGGAAACAATATAAAGTCTATTGCAATAGAGAAAGATCTGCTACTTGTAAGAACAACTCGCGCAACTGCGCGAGTAACGTTAGACGATTAATACGTATTTGAGGATCATCTACCATTACCATCACGCTATCAAAGAACGTATCTATTGGTTTACGTAATACCGACAACTCTATTAGAGCATCCTGATAACGATAAGCCATAAATAAGGGATACAGTTTTTCGCGTAATATGACTAGATGGCTAGCTAACATGATTTCTACTGGATCCTTAAGTAGCGAGTTCTGTAAGTCCTCGTAGATTGGATCTTTAGATTTAGACAATATATTAGATACCCGTTTGTTAGCTCCCACTAGTGCTACTGATTCTTCCAGGGTACGGAAATAAGTTACTGCATCTATCCTGGCATCAAAATCTATTGGTCGGGTTGGATGCCGCGCTAGTACTGCCTGAATAGCATCGATACTATACCCTTTTGTCTGGTACCAGGCACGTAAACGATTGAGCATAAAATCAACAACATCATTCACTACAGTATTATTAGTCAACTTGTCGCCGTAGAGGTGTGCTGCCTTTTCTATGAGTACTTTAAGATCTAGCGGAAGTTGTTTTTCTACAATAATGCGCAATACACCGAGTGCAGCACGGCGCAGAGCGAAAGGATCTTTATCTCTTTTTGGATATTGGCTAATACCAAAAATACCAGTTAATGTATCTATTTTATCAGCAATAGCAAGCGAACAAGATACTAGTGTCGTTGGAAGCGGATCACCAAAAAAACGTGGCTGATATTGCTCTTTTTGCGCTAGTGCTACCAACTCAGTCTCACCATCACATCGAGCATAATGCATGCCAATCACGCCTTGAATATTAGTAAATTCAAATACCATATTAGTTATCAAGTCACACTTAGATAAAAGGCCAGCACGCGCTGCCTGTGATACATTCGCACCAATCCGATCAGCGATCCAAGCCGAAAGAGCTTCAATCCGGTTGCTTTTTTCACGTAATGTACCAAGCTGTTTTTGAAACAATACTGCATCTAGTAGAGGTAGGCGATCTTCTAGTCGCTGTTTCCTATCAGAATTAAAAAAGAATTTTGCATCAGTTAAGCGTGAACGAACAACCTTTTCATTACCAATAATGATCTGTTGAGGATTTTTAGATTTAATATTTACAACAAAAATAAAGTACGGTGCTAAATTTCCTAAAGTATCATATACTGGAAAATACTTCTGGTCACTTTTCATTGTGCAAACAAGTGCTTCTGCTGGAATTGATAGAAATTTCTTTTCAAAGCTAGCAGTAAGAACAACTGGAAATTCTACTAGTGAAGTAACCTCTTCAAGCAAGTTATCATTAAGATAAACTATGCCACCTAACCGTTTAGCAGCTTCTTCTACATCTCTTTTAATCGTTTCTTTACGCTGTAGGTAGTTTGCCATTACCATACCGCGATCTAGTAGTATCTCTGGATAATCATTAGCATGTTCTACGCTCATTATTTGCTCACCCATGAAACGATGACCAAAAATAATACGATTAGCATCAATACCGAGCATATTTCCCATAATAATACTATTATTTAATAGTAACGTTATAGTGTGAACTGGCCGAATGAACTGTATTTCACTATCACCCCAACGCATCATCTTCGTAATCGGTAATTTACCTAACGCGCGTTTAGTTATGTCGAATAAAAGATTCTTTACTGCCTGTCCTTTAACTTTAGCACGATAAAAAAGCCATTCCCCCTTATCAGTAATGAGACGTTCAGTCTGGTTAACTGAAATACCACAACTACGTGCCCAACTTTTAGCTGCTTTAGTAGGATTACCGTTGATATCAAATGCTTGTGAGATAGCTGGACCATGTTTCTCAATATTTCTATCAGCTTGCGCTTTATCGAGCGAAGTGACTTTAACTGCTAGACGTCGAGGTGTGGCAAACCAGTTAACTTTTCCGTAACGAATATTAGCTGTATCGAGTTCGTAGCTAATATTAGTGGCAAAGACCTCAGCCAATGCACGTAACGTTTTTGGCGGTAACTCTTCTGTGCCAATTTCCACAAGAAAAGTATATTGTGTCATGACTACCTCTTAGTTTTATTTTTTTTACACATCGGGAAACCAAGTATTTTACGTGAAGCATAGTAAGCTTCTGCTACGGTTTTAGTTAAAGCACGAATCCGAAGGATATAGCGTTGACGTTCTGTAACCGAAATAGCTTTTCTAGCTTCGAGTAAATTAAAGCTGTGCATTGCTTTCAAAATGCGCTCATAAGCTGGCAACGGTAGAGGTTTTTCTAGAGCCATTAAATTTTTCGCCTCTTTTTCATACTGCTCTAAACAAGTGAACAAAAAATCAACATCTGCATATTCAAAGTTGTAAATAGATTGCTCAACTTCATTTTGGTGAAATACATCACCATAAGTGATACAACCTAGCTGATTATAGTTCCATATTAAATCATAAACGTTGTCGACGCCTTGAAGATACATTGATAAACGTTCAAGACCATAGGTAATTTCACCTGTTATTGGAAAGCATTCTAATCCACCTACTTGTTGAAAATAGGTAAATTGCGTCACTTCCATACCGTTTAACCAAACTTCCCAACCAAGACCCCAGGCGCCTAGTGTCTGGTTTTCCCAGTTATCTTCCACAAAACGAATATCATGAATGGTTGGATCTAAACCAATTGCTCTTAGCGAACTAAGATACAATTCTTGGATATTCTTTGGTGAAGGTTTGATGATTACCTGAAACTGATAGTAATGATATAGTCGGTTAGGATTTTCTCCATAGCGTCCATCAATTGGACGTCGCGAAGCCTGAACATAGGCTACTGAGATGGGTTCCGGACCAATAGTCCGAAGATAGGTAATTGGATGTGCGGTCCCTGCACCAACTTCAATATCCATTGATTGAACGATAGTACAGCCTTGATTCATCCAATAATATTGAAGATTTAGAATTAAACCTTGAAAAGTCTTTGGATTAAAGTATTTCATATTGAATTCGTGTATATTGCAAGTGAATATAATGATAAAATGTTACTATACCTTCTAATAACCAGGTATATAGTTTAAGTACAGAAATAATTATGAATAATTATTTTAGATACAATTATAATTGTAAGTATCTTATTTAAATTTAATAGATCAAAAATAATTTTCGATATAGAGATATCACTCATATTAGTATATAAAAACAATAAATTTTGCTAGTAATAAGGATTACATAGTGATCTTGTTATTGTGTTAATTGTATGAATCATCTCATTTTGTTGATTAATTCTATAATCCTTTTATAGTTGATAAAATTAGACTTAGTGGCACGATAAAAATCTAGGTAAACATGTCATTTTTTTCTCCTAACATAGGAAGACACGATGGTATGATTTAAACTATCGCTACTATGACTAGCCACCTATTTTATTTGATATGTTTGAAAAAAGAAACTTACTAATAATTAAAGGAAAGAAAAAATGAGTGTCAATAAAACATATTTGAAATTAACCTCTTATCTTTTAATGTTTCTTTTTATAACTCTAATTATCTCAATGCATTTATTTCCTTGTTTTATTGCTGGTTTTGCGGCATATGAAATAATTACATCTTTGATACCCTGGTTTGAACGTCTTGTAGGTAGTAATCGCGCACGTTGGGTAGTAGTAACACTAATTACTATGTTTATAGTCATGATTATGACATTAGGTATCGTAAGCTTAGTACATTTTTTGAAAACAGATGTTCAGCGTTGTATCAACATTAGCGCTGAAACTAATCGCATCTTTTCCGATGTAAAGAATTATATTCCTGATTATCTTTCCTTCTTTTTACCAGAAAATACAGAAGAACTAAAAGAAAAACTCTTTGCTTTGATTGAATCTAATTTGATTATTATTCGTAACATGGGTCGTGCTTTTTTACATGGATTAATTACTATTTTTATTGGCCTTATTATTGGTGTAGTAATTTCGCTCAATAAATCGTCTGGTCGAAATACGTATTTTACGCAGCAGTTACTCAAACGTCTAAATTATTTCTCTCAAGCGTTTCGCAATATTGTATTTGCTCAGGTTAAAGTATCTCTGATTAATACACTACTTACATCGATAATGATTATGGTATTGTGTCCATTATTCGACATTCATCTACCTCTGAGTAAAACTTTGATTGTAGCTACTTTTGTTTTCGGTTTATTACCAATTGTTGGTAATCTTATTTCTAACTTTATGATTATTATTTCAGCACTCTCTATCTCTTTAAAAATAGGAGGGATCATGATATTATATCTCATCCTAATTCATAAATTAGAATATTTTCTTAATGCCGAGATTATTAGTAACCGTATTAATTCCAAATCTTGGGAATTATTACTAATTATGCTTATTTTTGAAGAAGCATTTGGTTTAGAAGGGTTAATAGAAGCGCCGATTTGCTACGCTTACTTAAAAACAGAATTGCAAGCACGGGAATTAATCTAATTAGTGATAGACTATGTTTATGATTAGAACTTATTCTCTAAATAAAATACATCATTGATATTTTATTGCTATTACAACGGTAATAGTTTTACTAGTGATATATAAGTAGGTTAGATATCAATCTAATCTAGAGTGATATAAGCTATAATTTATAGTCATTATTTTATTTCTCGTTTCGTTTACAAATTAAACTTCTATTTTGATAGAATAATCGAGGATTTTACTCTAAATAAAGAGTTATATATCTTAACGTCTATAACCTTTATTAAGGTAAAAATATATTTCTAATTATTCTGAATATACTGTTGAATATAGAGTTTTATTAAACCATCACTATAACTCATATTGCATATGATTAATAAAAATTATAACATTTTTTCTATTTATTTAATATTGGCATAGATTAGCACTTTATATTAGGTTCTATTAATCATTAAATATTTTATTTGCTTATGATTACCAATAAAAAACAAAAATTAGAAACGCTATCAGGGCAGAATTAAGTGCTGTTGCTAATTAATTCTAATTAATAACATTTATACCATTCTATTCCCATAACTGGTTCTTAAAAAGAACAAAGCTCTATGAAATTTAAATATTTAATTATATGAAGTAAAATTAAATCAGCTATATTTTAATAAAATAATTAGCGTATATAGCTAACTTTTTATATAAAGGATTATATTTTTCTTTATATTATCACCACATCAATAAAATCATTTCTTGTATAAATTATTAATTATTACTAAGACACTATTTAATCTAAAAAAATTGATGCCCGTTAGAGAACTAACGGGCGTATCATTACGAAAATAAATCTAAAGCTCATAAGAGCTTAACTTCTTATTGCTAAATGAATTGCAAATTATGCAAATCTACTCAGTATTTAAGGTATGATTTTGAAGCGCTGGATGGTTTTCAGTAGTGCTAATAGCAACACGCCGTGGCTGCATCGATTCAGGAATATTTCGTTTTAAATCAATATTCAGTAGACCATAGTTAAAATTAGCCTGTTCTACTGTCATATGTTCTGCCAGAGTAAAACTAAGAGAGAATTCTTTATAGAATAAGCCTTGATGTAAATAATGCGTCTCTTTTTCTCTAAGTACAGGTTTACCCTTAATAGTTAGTCGAAAACCTTCCAACTCAATTGATAGCTCTTTCTGAGTAAAACCTGCTAATGAAAGGGTAATACGATAATGATTATCATCGCTTTTTTCAATATTATAAGGGGGATAATGTATTCCCTGATGATCTTCTTGAATATTGCTAGCTAATTTTTCAAAACCAATCCATTGTCGAAATAAGGGAGAAAAATTATAATTACGCATGTTATTAACTCCTTATATTAAGAAAAACAATCGGCTCAGCTCGTTAATTTGACTTGAGATGAGCTTCTAAAAAAAACTAGTGTATTAAACGTTAGCTTTTGAAAGCTATTTTATTTCAATACGGCGTGGTTTGAGTGTTTCCGGTATAACGCGTTTCAAATCAATAAGCAAAAGACCGTTAACTAATTGGGCATCTTTTATTTGTATATGTTCAGCTAATTGGAATTTACACTCGAAATTACGCTCAGCAATACCCTGATATAAATAATTACGTTTTCTTTGATCATTAATATGAGTGCCTCTTACTGTTAAGAGATTATCATGAGCAGTAATTTCTATTTCATTTTCAGTAAAACCAGAAACTGCAATAGCAACGCGATACTCATTTTCATTTACTAATTCAACATTGTATGAGGGATAACCACCATTGCTCTGACTTTGACCTGCTTCTAATAAATTAACTAAACGGTCAAAACCAATAGCAGAACGGTATAATAGTGAGAAATCAAAATTATGCATAACTTAAAACCTCCAAAATTTAATAAGAATACCAAAAGATTTTCTATTAGAGAAATTGATAATCGGAATACAATTTCTATTCATATGATGAAAATTGTACCTCCATTAGATTTTTCAAGAGACGTTAATAAAAAATATCTAAGTAATCATAAAACATATGAATTAGATTTATTTACTCCATTTGCTCTGTATTAGATTAATTATTTTGATTTTTGTTAGTAAAATAATTTAAAGTCTATTAAATATAGTTATGATAGCAGATTTCATTATGTAATGAGTTAAATCTAATAAGATGAATAAAAGTTATTTTTGTTATAAAATATAACATATTAAAATTAGTACTGTTTTTAGCAATATAACTGCATACCTTTTCTATCAAAACTACTATTATAGTATTCACGTCAGTGAACTAAAGTACATAAGCATTTATAATACAAGTAGTTACTAAAATATTTTAATTGTATGATTCATTTTCATGGAATATAAAAATATTCGTTCTTTTCTTTATTTTAGCTATATATATTATATAGCTTATAAAAACTTATCAGAATAAAACATAAACTAAAATTCTTACCATTATATTTTAATCATTAGTTCTGTTATAATAGAAAATAACTACTATGCTATCAAGGATATATTAATATCAATTTTATTTAAACTATATTAATTTAATATATTTTATTTACTTATTAAAAAAGAAATTTATTAAATTGATATAAATTTATTTATATGCTAAATCTTAGCTTTTTTAACATAAATTTTATTTATAGAATAAATTATTTTTAACAACATAATCTAAACTAGATTAAATCTTAATTATAAAAAATTGCTCTTTTCTTATTATTTTTATTAGAGAAAATATTAAATGTAATTAATTTTTATAATTTTATAAAAGTCAAAAATTCTAAAAAACACAGAAATATAATTGTATTTTAATATCTAAAATTAATTTTTTTTAAAAGAGCTATTAATACTCATAATATAAGAAAATTGATTTATTTTTCATAATAGAAATATTCGTTGACATTCGATTAATCTAGATAAATAAAAATATTTTTATTTATCTAGATTAATATTGACCTTTTAATAAATAGCACTCGACTCAAATTAAATTTCAACTATTTACCATTAATTCAGTTATCAGTATATACGTCTAATTATAAAAAAGAACGTATTATCTGCTTATACATCTATTAAAATAACTTCATTAATACAGTTTTAAAAAGTATTTAAAAAGTTAATAAACAGAAAGAATAAAATATTTTCTATTAAAATTAGCAGAAATTTTTATAAAAACAAATATAACCAATTATATTAAATATAATTGATATGAATAGAATTTTTTTAAAGTTAGAATGATATCAATATATCTAGACTTGATATCTTATAATCTACACTATACCTGATAATAGTTTTTAATAAATTAACTATTCATAGATATATTTTATCTATTTTTAATGTTTTTAATTTCTATTGCTTTAATAGTTTATGTTTCTAATTTTCTTCTAAATTCAAGAAAAATCCTATCTTTATTATCAAATTATAAAATTTATCATAATCCTATTATCTTCGCTATTTTATAAAAAAATAAAATATTGAAGACTAGCGTGCAATATCAATATATTATTATGCTTTATATATAGATTTACTTTTTAATTATATATTACTCAATAGACAAAGTCTGTTATCAGATAAATTCATTTTCATGTAAAATATGATAGGTTATTCAATTAACTTTAAGCGAAGTTGTCAAAAACTATTAAAATAAATATATTCAAAAAAAATTGATTGAAATCAAAAAATCATAAAAATAATATGGACAATATAGATTATAAATAGATTGAATATTCTTAGTTCGTAAAATCTCTGCTTTTTATGATAAAAGTAATAAATACAATAAGATTATTATTAGTATCTATTCAATTAGAATAAAGATGATTCTTTATTCTTGTAGTAAGAGATAAAGAAAAAATAGATATCGATAATTTTTAAAAAATGATTTAATATAATAAATTATAAAATGAAAAATAGTAATTCCTATCAAGGATAACCGACATTATGAAGGTATCGAAAAAATCCAGTTTTAATCATAAAGTAAAGCAACTGTCAACATCTGACATATTTATTATACATATTATATATAATAGTTTTATGTATTATTAATACAATAATAAATGATTTAATTATTAACACACTTGCAGTAATAATTTTCTAACGTAGACTAGAGGAATATTCATTATTAATTAATTTGGATATTATATATGTGTAATATTTCTTCTACTGTAGATAAAACTTTAGATACTCGTGGGCTTCGTTGTCCTGAACCTATCATGGCAATACGTAAAACTGTACGCCATATGTCTGATGGTCAGACATTATTGATTATTTCTGACGATCCGGCAACTACTCGTGATATTCCTAGTTTCTGCCGATTTATGGATCATACTTTATTGGCGAAGATTACGAAACAACTACCTTATCGTTATCTTTTATGCAAAGGGTATGAGCAGCAATCTGATCTTAGTTATTTTTAAAAAAATTAAAATTTAAGGATATAATAAATGTATTATCATAAAGTAATATATAAGCTTTACATAAAGATAGAAAAATAAGCAAAATCCTATTCAGGATAAATGAATAGTAATAATAATTTTTTAAACAAACAATACTTAAAACTAAAAATTCCACTAAAAGTAATGAAATATAATTCTTATATAAAGAATTTTTATTCATTTAGGCTAAATCTAATTTATTAAATTAGAGTATAAGGCGATATAATCAACATCAATCTTAAAATTATAGGTATTAACAGAAATCGAATTTACGTATCATATAAACTGTGCCAGTATTATGAAATAATCGAATCAAATGCTATTAAAGTATATAGCAGGAAAAGAAATTAATAACAACATAAGGTATTCATTTATTTTATAATATGAATTACTTTATAGCATCAACAGTATGCTATTAACTATCGTCGCCAGTGCATCAAATTTGATTTGTATGTAATGAATTAATATTTTTATAAAATCTACGATGGTCTCATAGGTTAATACAGCTGTTGACTGCATTTATTTATTCTGGTATTGGTATCTAGGCAGAGGCAGACGAGCGTTGCCTACCTTCATGCTATTTTACCGCTACTTTTCCTTGGCGTAATTCATGCGTATACATTGCGAGAGACAGCAGGTTTATGAGCAGCGAGTATCCTATTTATCGTATTCAGTTTATTAATAATGGCAAAAATTATCAGTTATTTGTACATGAACTTAGTCAAAGTCCTTTATTTGGGTTTATAGAAATTGGTAATTTTATATTTAGCAATCATACTAATTTGGTAGTCGATCCCTCCGAGGAAAAGCTAAAAACAGAATTCAGCGGTGTCAGTCGTAGCCATATCCCACTTCAAGCTATCATTCGTATTGACGTAGTGACTAAAAAAGGCAGTGCTCGTATTTCCGATTTAGGTGATAATGTTACGATGTTTCCTTATTTACCTAGTAAGAAACTATAATAGAGTAGGGTATGTTCCCCAGTATCCTTATTTTGATTAATTAACAATTTGTTATGCAGGCTATATTTTATGGTCAGTTAAATTTCATGGTCAATAAATTACTTATACCCGTTATTTTTACATGAAATAACTATTTTAAAGATATTAAAATAGAAATATGTTTTTCATAAACTGCTACTAAATTTATTTTATTTCTGTTCCGAATAGATTTCAGTGATATAGAAGTACACATACATATCACTGTTATCAAGCTTAACTAATATTAAGAAAATATTTCAGCAGCTTTATAAAATTATTAGGTTAAATAATAAAACCTAACACTATTAGGATAAATAAATGATATAGATTAATGAGTATTATGTCCTTTCTTTAGCGTAGTGTGACGGATGTAGAGAAAATAAGCAACTTGACCAGCAATTTTCTTTCGATGTAATTGCCAATGAGCTGGTACTTTAGGAGTAAAGCTTTTTTTTTCAGTTTCAATGTAAATCCAGGCGTTATCAGATAAACGTTGATAATACTCTAATATATCTACCGTAGAATTTATTATACCGTGATGAAAAGGAGGATCAATAAAGACAATATCAAAAATAGAACCTGGTTGAGCAAGCCAAAGTAGGCTATTTGTGCTAATAACCTTCGCATGTTTTGTTTTCAACGTTATAAGACTTTGGGTTAGCTGCATACTAATTGCATAATCCTGTTCCAATAATGTAACGCTACTAGCAGCACGCGATAGTGCTTCAAAACCTAAAGCACCACTGCCAGCAAAACAATCAAGACAATGTGCGCCTTGAATAACCGGAGTTAACCAATTAAAAAGTGTTTCCCTAACTCGATTAGCAGTCGGCCTTAAACCTGGCCTGTCTATTACTTTTAGCTTATGACCTCGAAAAAAACCGCCAATAATACGAACTTGGCCAACTGAGTTGGTTATCTTTTTTTTTGCCATAGATATCTCATTATAGGTTAACATATTTTTTAAAGACAATATAAAGCATCAAAAATATACTATTTTAGTAATCAAAAAACATAAAAAATAATATATCTATTTATTTCTATTGTAAATTCTTGTATAATGCATATTGTTCATTAGCAAAAGTTGATGAATTTAGTATTATCAAATGAATAGGTTACTTATTCGCTATTTTAATGTTTAGTAAGGAATGTAACCGAAAATGGCAAAAACGTTATTTCTTTTTCTAGTTAAGTTATTTATTATCAAGATAATAATATGAAGTAGAATATGGAAAACCGATACCTTCTATTGTAGTTACTATAATGTGTGATAAAACAGTGGATGTTATCGAATTACTTTTTTCTAAATAAAAATAGAAAAAACGAATATAGATTATTTTTATCGCTTACTACACAAGATTAAAGTTCTGTTTCTGATCTAATATTAATATTCATTTATATAAAATGAAACTATAAAAACAGAATCAATTTCGATATCTTAAATAGATACGAAAATTATTAGAGATAACAGAATTCTTATAGCTGATAAACCCATTAAACTTTTATTACTTATAGTTATATAGGAAAATGATACGCTCTACATGACAATAGAGATTGTTTCTTTTAGTAATCAAGTTTCATCTCATAATAATGCTATTTTTATAAAACTATCAATATACTACTATGGAATTAATATTATCTGCAGATAATACCTTAGAAAGGTATATCACTTTTTCTAAAATACTAGATAATAAAGCACATGTTTTTGAGCACGCTGGATTATTTACTCGATTAAAAAATAGTCTGATTAGGACTAGAAAAAATTTTGGATCTGAATTTATTGGATTATTTCGTAGTAATAAAATTAGTCATGATCTCTTTGAGATATTAGAAGAAAAACTGCTAGTAGCTGACGTAGGTGTTGAGACTACCCGAAAAATAATTAATAATTTGATAAATCATACCAATCGTAACCATTTAAAGGATACTAAAACGTTATATAGACAATTACGAGAAGAAATGGTAACTATTCTTATCAATGTAGAACAGCCCTTAAAAATAAGAAGAAAAAAACCCTTTGTTATTATAATAGTTGGTGTTAACGGTGTTGGTAAAACTACTACTATTGGTAAACTAGCTTATCTTTATCAATCTGAAGGAAAAAATGTTATGCTTGCAGCAGGAGATACATTCCGTTCAGCAGCGGTAGAACAATTACAGATGTGGGGTGAACTTAACCATATTCCAGTGATAGCACAACAGACCGGGGCTGATTCTGCTTCGGTTATTTTTGATGCTATAAAGGCAGCTAAATCGCGCGATATTGATATATTAATAGCGGATACTGCAGGACGATTGCAGAATAAAACTCATCTTATGGATGAGTTAAAAAAAATTATTATAGTAATGAAAAAATTAGATATTGAAGCTCCTCATGAAGTTATGCTAGCTTTGGATGCTATTACTGGACAGAATAGTATTAGTCAAGTGAATTTATTCAACAATGTAATAGGAATAACTGGTATTGTAGTAACTAAATTAGATGGTACTGCTAGAGGCGGAGTAATTTTTACTATAGCAGATCGCTTCTGTATTCCTGTTCGTTTTATTGGTATTGGAGAAGCTGCTGGAGATCTACAACCTTTTAAAGCTGAAAATTTTATAAAAGCAATTCTGCCAGAAACAGATTAGTATTAGATAGGTTTTCATTCATGTTATGGTTAACATAATATTTTTGACTAACTGTTTGAATCGAAGAGAAGTTTTTCTAGAAAAACTGTTTTTATAGTAATTACTGCTTTATAAATTTTACTAAAATTATTCTAACTATAAGATATATGATATCTAATAGAGATAATTTATCCACTCATCAACAGATTTATTGAAATCACCAGGCGGTAATAAAAGATTAATAATTTCAATGTCAAGTATTTAATATTATAATCTATTAACGATAATATCTAAATCGTGTTGGTGAATAATTTTTATTTCGTATATGCTTATAAAATTAAAATTCTATTTTTATAATATGCTATCTACATATCATTTGTTCCTGAAACAATTTTTTAAACTACTATCTTATATAGTCAAAATATCTATTAAAAACTTTCTTTTAAAATAAAATATCAATAAAGATGTATATTTGTTTAACTAGTATTGTTTATGTATAATATGTACTAATATAACAGCGTATAAAATCCATTATAACTAAGAATAAAATCAACATAAATAGCTAACTGACTACGTCTAGTTATAGAGAAATAATTCTAATCAATATATCACTTGTATTGATAGGGTTTTTAATAACAATATTGACAACTTACAAAAAGTATAAACTATTATAAGCCATACGGTTACCGCTTTACCATTCGCTTTTCTACTACTATTAAGTGATGTATGCACACTATGTCACTAAATATAGTAAATGACTTATCTATTAAGAATTTTCTATTAATTTGGAATTTAAGAGATATCATAGAATAGTAAAAATAACGCATTAAAAGGTATAATGCATTAAGAAAAATATAAAAACTACCACAAGAAGTTTCCTATTGAAATATAATTCATATCGAAATAATATCGCTAGTTATTAAAATTTAATAAATTTAATAGAGTTAATTTCTTGCTTTTTTATAGTAAATAAATTTATCTAGCTATCATTATAAAACTATATTTTATAGGCAATCTATCATAACAAATGACCTCATCATTCTTTTATAACAGAGTTAATTAGTAATAGCTATCGGTGGTCAGATTTTGGTAGATACAGGTTATACGTAATATTTTCTATAAAAACAGAATATTGATCTGTTTTTATAAAGCTAGAAAGATATATCCAATATCGTTTAAGTTCTTTTGACTTATGTATCTATATTTACACAATAATTAGTAATATAGTATAGATAAATAAGGTTATAATGTAATAGCTATATAGCATATATCTAAAATATTCTAGATACCAAATTCAATATACTAATAATCACATAATTTTATTACCGATGATTTTTGTCTATTTATATAAATAAAAGTAATTATAATTTCTAAAAGATAAAAAGCTAAAGATAAAAGTATTGATAATATTCATCTAGAAAATCAAATATAATTCAGAAAAATTTTTTCTGATATAATTATCATTATACTAAAACAGCAGTTAATAATTTCGCAGTTTATAGACAGTTAATTTTATTTAAAGTAAAGAATACAACAAAATAATTATACACTGATATGTAAAGTGTGTTGTCTGATTACCGTTAGGCCTCTATTGCTAAACGCATTTTCTTCATAGCATTTTTTTCAAGTTGACGCACGCGTTCTGCAGAAACACCATAACGGTTTGCTAACTCTTGTAGTGTACTTTTGTTGTTATTATCCAACCAACGCGCACGGATAATATCTTGGCTACGTTCATCGAGATTTTCTATTGCTAAATTTAGTTTATCAGCAGCGTGATCATCCCAGTTATCCTCTTCAATACTATCGGCAAAGTCGGACGATTTATCTTTAAGATAGAGTACAGGCGCTATATGCTGCCCTTCGAAAGGATCATCTTCTGGTGTAGGATCAAGTGTTATATCTTGTGCAGCCATACGAGATTCCATTTCACGGATATCCTTACTGGTTACGCCTAACTCTTTAGCTACTATTTCTACTTCGTCTTGATTAAACCAACCTAAGCGTTGCTTTGTTTTACGAAGATTAAAGAATAGCTTACGTTGTGCTTTTGTAGTCGCCACTTTTACAATACGCCAATTACGCAATACATATTCGTGAATTTCCGCCTTAACCCAGTGAACCGCAAAAGAAACAAGCCGTACACCTACTTCCGGTTTAAAACGACGGACAGCTTTCATCATGCCGATGTTTCCTTCTTGAATCAAATCAGCTTGCGGCAAACCGTAACCTGAATAGTTACGAGCAATATGAACAACAAAGCGAAGGTGAGATAAAATAAGTTGTTTAGCCGCCTCTATATCACCTTGATAATGTAATCGTTCAGCTAGTATTCGTTCTTCATCCGCTGTAAGTATTGGATAAGTATTAGCAGTCCTAACATAAGCTTCTAGACTGCTCTGAGGAACATATACTAACACTTGCATATTTTTGATCATTCAGACCTCTTTCTAGAAACTAAGATATTATTAAAACTATTTAATTAGGAGTCAATATTTAACTATTGAACAGTTGGTAATAAGATCGCGATCCTGTTAGTAAGTTAAGTAATCGAAATATTTATTAATACTTTTATTGTATCAAAATATTAATTAGGTTTAAATGTATAAAAATACTATACTGGTGCTACACCAGAAGACAGTTAGGTTAAAAATCAAGTAATTATAAATAGAACTAATCTTAGAATGTCTTTATCCTATCTAATGTTATAAAACATAAATATAATATTAAACATCTTTGCTATATTCACTGTTTGAATATTTTAACAAAAAATCTAATACTTTATATACAAGATTAGCAACAGAGGCTTAATTAATAAAATCTGACAATACTCCTCTCTTAATAAATAGTTTCAGGATAAACCCATCAACATAACCGATTAATTTTATAACGTTGATAATAATATTATGCTAGATAAAACACTTAGACGTATGCTGTTTCTGATAAACAAATAGTATAACAATTATAGAGTTTTTATTACGGTATATAGTTTTTAACTAGATTAACTATTTCTAATTGAGAGAGCAAAATTTAAGTAATTTCTTTATGTTTTATAACTATTTTCACTATCTATTGTCTAGTGTATTTTATTTATTTAAATACCAAAATACTTATTAAGTTTTATATTAATATAGCTATTAGTTTAGATTAAAGGTAGTTAATATGGGCTATACTTTGCTTTATGGTATTAGTTGCGCGCTTATTAGTATAGGAATAGGGTGGTTCATCGCTATTGCTCGGCTACATCATCAAAATTTATTGCAAGAAGTTGAACGAGTCAATCTTGTACAGGGATTACAAGCGACACGTCAAGCGCTTGTAGACGAACAAAATATTCGTAAGCAAGCTGAGTTTGCAATGCGCGAGAGCGAGCGTGAACAGCGTAACCTTTTTGGTCGATTAACTGCTACTGAGGAGCGTGTAATCTCTCTTGACTATTTTCGTCAAGAGTGTGAAAAACTAAATCAAGAGCTATGTTTGCAGCGAGAAATTAACAGAAATCAGGAAATAGAATTGCGTGAAATAACTATTCGTCTAGATGAAAACCGACTAGCTATGGAAGAAAAACAACGCTTGTTAATAAATAGCGAACAGCGCTTATCAGTACAGTTTGAAAATCTTGCTAACCGTATCTTTGAACACAGCGGACGTAAAGTAGATGAGCAAAATCGACAGAGTCTTGATCGGTTGTTAATACCACTACATGAACAACTAGAAGGCTTTCGCCGTCAAGTTCAGGATAGTTTTGGTCAAGATGCACGTGAACGTCACACATTAGTACATGAAATCCACAATTTGCAACATCTCAATACTCAAATGGTTCAAGAGACCATTAATTTGACACGCGCACTTAAGGGAGATAATAAAACACAAGGAAATTGGGGAGAAGTAGTTCTTAACAAAGTACTAGAAGCTTCAGGATTACGTGAAGGTCATGAATTCGAAACTCAGATTAGTATTCACAAAAGTGATGGTCGACGCCTACAGCCCGATGTAGTTGTAAGGTTACCAAAAGGAAAAGATGTGATCATAGATGCAAAAATATCACTGGTAGCATATGAGCGTTATTTTAACAGCAGCAATGATACTGAATGTAAGTTAGCACTTACTGAACATATTAATTCGCTCAGAACTCATATTAAGTTGTTAGGAAGTAAAGATTATCATCAATTACCAGGATTACAATCACTAGATTATGTACTATTATTTGTACCGATTGAACCAGCCTTTATGGTGGCAATTAGTCATGAGCCGGAGCTAATAAGCGAAGCATTAGTGCATAATGTGATGTTAGTTAGTCCAACTACGCTATTAGTTGCATTACGTACTATAAATAACCTATGGCGTTACGAGCATCAAAGCCGAAATGCTCAAGATATTGCTGATCGTGCAGCGCGCCTATATGATAAACTCCGTCTTTTTGTTGATGATATTAATGCTATTGGTCAAAGCCTTGATAAAGCAAAAGAGAATTATCGGCTAGCAAAAAATAAATTATCTGACGGGCGTGGTAATATTATTAGACAAGCTGAAGGATTCCGTTCTCTTGGTGTAGAAATTAAGCGACCTATTACTTCTACACCTAACATTAGTGCTCCATTTTCTGATTTTTCCAGTAATGCGACGGATTCGATGACTAATCTACCAATAGTTAGTACACTACAAAAAAATATTAGAGATGAGACATAAAACTTTGAAACTATAGCTATATCTATTTTTAGCTCGACTAGACATAAAACTACCAGCGATTTTGCCGTCTACTTTGTATATATTAAACAATATATCATCTCCTAAAGCGCCTTAACTTTTAAACAAAAAGTGCTCGTTGATACACTATAAATAGTATTTTTAATCAAAAATTAATTACTGTAATAGTATATTATATTACAGTAATTTAAGATTCAGTTAAACGGTAACAAAAGCACTAATCCTATTAATATAATTAGAATTAAGTAAAAGTACTAATAAGTAAGGTTGAATACATTAGGAAAAATTAGTGTAGATATTATATATAGTTTATATCCTGTTTTATTAACAGATTATGAGATAAAGACGATATATTTTATTAATTATAAACTTTTATAGATAAAATCTATAGAAAGTATACTTGCAATCCCTATTATTAATACATATTAACAATAGAGATTTCTTATGTCGTCTCAAAATCCTTTTCCTCAACGTTTACCATTATCTTCTACTAATTTACCATTAACGTTTTTCTCTAGGAGATTGGTATTGATCGTAATTAATGGCAAAAATGCCGTAAAATATCTACATGGACAGTTAACCTGTGATGTTGATTCATTAAATATTGATCGCTTTAGTTTTTGCTTATTGTAATGGTAAAGGTAAAATGCTTAGTTATCTAAGCCTTTTTATCATAGAAAGGAAATGATATTTATTGAACGACGTAGTGTATGTGATAGCCAGTTCGCTGAAATGAAAAATATTCTGTTTTTTCAAAAACGATTGTCACTGCTAACGACGAAGTTTTTTTGCTAGGTTTATCTGATTTTTAAGTACAGGAAGCTTTGAGCAATTTTTTACTAAAATTCCTAATTCAACTTACCCAGTAGTACACCATCAGGATACTATGTTGTTATATTTTACTTTGCCAGCACCGCGATTTTTATTAATAAAAACAGTAGCTGTGAGTAACATATTGCAGTATATTTTAAAAAATTAGGCTCAGTTTTAAAACAGTCAGCAATGGTTAGTGTTGGATATTGAAGCAGGCTATCTAGTTATTGATAACGTTAACAGCATTAAATTTCTTCTGCAAGAAGCTAATATAAAAGCGTTAGACGGCATTAACCTTAATAAAGGTTTGTTACATAGGTCAAGAAATAATAGCTCGTACAAAGTATCACGGCTTTAATAAACGTATTATGTACTAGTTGACGAAGGAAAGCTAGTTATATCCTATAGCTGGTAATGATTTAGAATTTAAGATGAGTAATAATTGGCAAAGAACTAGTACAGTTCTTGCAGCCTGCCAATTAAAAAATAATAGCGTCTGGGTACAGGCAATACTGAATAATAACTTAACGCGTAATGATATACTGCATGTTCGATACGATAGCACTATATACTATCTGTAAAACCATTACAGTAGTTTAGTAGCAAGTAAACATTGTTTAAAAACTGTTAATTTTTCTTAAGTTATTGATTAAAAATTACGATATTAAACTATTAATAGCACTTGACTAACTTTTCAGTCTATAAATATGGAGGAAAGCTATCATGATTTAAACAATAAATAAATTACTTTATAAAAAGTAATCGATAGAAATTAAATTGTATCGCTAATGATTCAGGCATAATATCACTAACAGATAAATCTTATAAAAGCTAACAAATATTAGAAATAATTGTTTTATAATTAGATAGGTGATAATGGATATAGTGAAATAGACGTATGAATTTTAGTTTAAATATACAGCTTACTATTAAAAACTAGCTGATTGCTATTAGCTAGTTTTTAATAGTAATTAATACTAGATCAAAGTATAATCACACTACTACCATTATTATTTTAATAAAAATAAGCAATATGAAAGATTAAAGAATACCTTTATGATAAACTAATAACAATTTTTAAGATATATTAAAACTTAATAATTTTTCTTATATAAGAATAGTAACTTAAAATATTAATGAAATAATAATATTTTGCTATCTATTTATATAGATCATAATGTATAATACATTAATCTGAGTAACTAGATAATAAATTTAATATAAAAATCAATATTTAATTCATCTTTTTCTTAAAATTATAGATTTTATAAGTATATTACAAATATAATAAAATAATTTTATATTATTAAAATAATTCAATAAAATATTTTTAGTTAAATTAATAAAATTATAAAAGTCTATAACTTATCTAATGAGAATATAATTCTACTTACAATAACAGATAGCTAGTATAGATAGGATTTCTATCCGAGTCAAACGCATAGAAATAAAACTATGCGCATAGTATCTTATCAGTAATAAGCTTTACTACTTCATTGTAAATTATATAATTTTTATATTTTATTTATCTCCGGTAATAATGATTAGATAATAAAGATCAAATTAAAGACCTATTAGGAATGAAATACTAGAATTTCCCATTATTATAAAACATTTAATAAGTAATATTACAATTTAATTTAACTGTGCTAACAGCGATAACTAGTTCATGCTACTGATAGTTATAAAGATAAAGAAAGTAATATTGACATGGATCTTCAACTAGGAATAAATATAATTCGTTTATATAACTATATTAGCATTCAGCATACAACAGTATCCAATTATAATAGAAGGTGATAAATATTTCTTTTATTCACAGATAAATTGATATATAGGGACTAATATTATTAATATCATCTATGATAATTTCTTCGTATATCAATAAAGTAACTATTAATTTATCATATTTTAGATAATGTATCTCAGTTATTAATATTTGATCTTAATAGTATCGAAAATGATATATCTAAAACTATTCTATTCTTAATACTTGAATAAAGTAATAAAGATTGGCTAATTTATCGATGATGATCTCTCAGATTTATATTTATAATTAATTACATAAAATTGTATCGAGCGTATTTTAGAAAAAGGATTGTTTACAACATTTAATACTCGATAACTTTTATACACAAGCGTACTCTGATAAAACTATAAATAAATGCTAGATAGACCATTCCATTTCTGATAAATAATAATAATCATTATTATTAGCTCGCCATCACTATACAGTTTTTACTCGTATTAACTTACTTAATCACTAGAACTTTGCTATTTCTAATATTTAAAATCTTATTGTTCTTAATTTGAATTATAGTGTTATAACACTAGATCAATATGTTAATATTATTAGAAATATAGATGTATCAATTAGATATTTAATTTTGTATTAAACTTCACTATATTAATTATATTAAATAGTCTATGACTACTCACATCTTAATTATTTAGATCTAGTTAATATCTTAGGTTGTAAATAAAGATATTAATGAACTTAAAAAATTTTCTTTTCATCACATCAAGATTTAATAGATACAAATCATGATGTTTACTGTTTATTTTCTTATCTTTTAAATACTATAAAGTAGATTATATAGCTTAAATAATTAACTAAATATTTATAAAATAATACTATAAATAGAACATTACCTATATAAGAAATAAGCTGTAACTGAAAAGGAAGAAGAGAATAATATCATCGGTATAGCTATAGTATTTATCAATAACACTAATTAATAGTAGTTTATTGCTTTTTATACTAGAAACATTTTCTATGTCATGTGTAATATGAGCCTTTTACCTAAACTAATAATAGTTATTTAAAACAGAAAAACGCACTTTTATAACGGTTGAATTTATGCTATATTTTTTTCTAAATTCGAGTATACACTACAACGATAATTTTAAAAATTCGACATATCATTAATATTTTTCAGATTTGATACACTATATTTTTTGTTACTCTAAATATTTATTTAGAATCAATATAGAAAAACTAAAATTCGAGATACTTTTATTTTATGATAAGTATATTCATTATTATAATGAACAATTAGAAAAGCGCTAGTAAGATAAATATAATAAAAATATCTTAACAAAAAATTATTTACCAATTGATTTCTTACTGAAGTTAATATTGCATTCTATTAAGATAGAAATATACTTTTATTAAAGTTTTTCATATGTTTTCCTATCCAAAAAATTAAAGAGATCGTTGTTATATTTAAGTTATTGCTTTAGTAGTAAATGATTTTGACTTAGCATATTATTTACAACGTAAAATATAAAATAACTTATAGATTAATTATCTTATTAAGTGTAGTTAATTGTATACTCATAGTTTATAATTGGTCTAATCAATAATTTTTATGCCTTGTTCATTACTAATTAATACTACATCAGCGACGCGACGTGCGAATAGACCAACAGTAACAACGCCTGGAATATTGTTAATTGTTTCTTCAAGTGCTACTGCATCTATAATAGCCAAATTGTGGACATCTAGGATGATATTGCTGTTATCAGTTACTACTCCCTGGCGATAGACCGGCGAACCACCTAATCGAACTAATTCACGAGATACCCAAGCACGTGCCATAGGAATTACTTCCACTGGAAGAGGAAATGCGCCGAGTACTTTTACTAGTTTACTAGAATCGATAATACAGATAAACTTACGCGCTACGGCTGCAATAACTTTTTCTCGAGTTAGTGCAGCTCCCCCACCTTTGATCATCTGCATTTTACTATTAATTTCATCAGCACTATCGATGTAAACATCAAGAGATTCCATTTCATTTAGATCGAATAATGGTATACCTAAACTTTGAAATTTTTTAGATGATGCTTCAGAGCTAGATATAACTCCTTCGATTTTATGTTTTAGTGAAGCTAGTATATTAATAAAATGCGCTGTGGTAGAACCGGTTCCAACGCCAACAATTGTACCAGGTCGAATATATTTTAATGCGGCCCACCCAACTGCTTTTTTTAGCTCATCCAGAGTCATAATATATTCACCTATATTAATATATATGAATACTAGCATAAATTAATCTTCAGTTTATTATATAAAGATGATTATCTTAGCTGAGATTCTATATGCTTGATTCTGTAATATATGATTTAGATTTTTAATATGTTGTTTAGACATTACGTATTATCTAATTGTTTTAACATATTATAAATAAATAAAAAATCTTTTTTAATTAGATGATTTTAATACGTATTAATCTTTATTCTTAAAATAAGAAGGAGCAGAAATTACTAATCTTACAAATTAGATAGAATTATTATAAAAAATAGTTGAGCTCAGTTATTAGTATTAATGGTCTTTCAACCTAGATATTACTAATATTTAAATCAGTATTAAATGATTAGCTAATTCGATTAAACCTAAAAGGAAAAGATAAAATTTGCACTTAGATATTTTTGCTATGATTAAGCAATTTAGTATCGTTAACATTAAACTTGATTTGCTATTAAGTGATTTTTTATATTAAAATATTTCTAATAAGGTTTAGTTATAATTTTCTTTCAATAGAAATTTTCTCGTGAAAACATCTTATGCTGTATCTTAATTTCTAAAAAAAATTTATAGTAATTAAAATACTATAAGCTATAGCTTGGCGGTATAGAAATTATAAATTAATTACGAATTAAAATAATATAAACTTATTAATTTGATACTAGAGTTGCATACAATATTATATATTTTATTAGTATTATTTTCATCAAATAATAAAAAGTTTAGAATAATTTGATATTAATGTAATAACAAATGAAAAACTCGCCTTAGGTTATAGCAATTTATTGATAAGCATAATTTTATATTAAACTAATAAAAGACCAGTAATACCATTGATAGTTTTATTAAACTACTTAATATATATAGATATTAATTATATTAAGATTACATCTTCTAGTTCTCTACTTCAGTAAAAGAGATATCTGACAAGGTTTCAGCCGTGGTAACGTCTTGTTTTTTTAGTCTGCGTTTTTGATATTCGATCTAGATGCAGATTTATTTTCGAATAGGGAACCCATTAATCTGATATTTATCTAACGCAACCTTAGCTTTTTCAAGTAGGTCGAAAGTTGCATTTTGCTGATCATTACGCGGAACCCACGCCCGTATTATAAAATCCATAGAGGATGAATGCAGCGCATTTAACCGCACAGTTAAGCCCATATCTTTAATTACACGCCTATCGGAAACTAAAATATCAGTAATCAATTTTTTCACAATATCGATATTTGCATCATAATTAACACTAATGATTGTATCAATTAATCGGTGTGGCCCTTTAGAGAAGTTTGTAATATTACCGGAAAGGATTTTGCTATTAGGAACTACTACAATCTTACCATCATAGGTTTTTAGTCTAGTACAGAAGATCTGTACTACCAATACTGTACCTGAAGTACCAGAAAAATCTACATAATCGCCAGCATGAAAATGACGGAAAGTTACAAGTAATACTCCTGCTGCAAAGTTTGAAAGGGAACCTTGAAGAGCGAGACCAATAGCCAAACCAGCTGCACCGATAACAGCGATGAGAGAAGCAGTCTGTACACCTATTCGGTTTAGAGCAGCGATAAGAGTAAATATCATAATACCATAACGTAAAATTGCTGAAACGAAATCAGCTACCGTAGCATCGATATGAGTCGCTTTCATCATCCGGCTTAATGTACGAGAAACAATCCGTGAAGTTAACAAACCGATAAAGAGAATAATAACAGCAGCAACGATATTGACCGCGTAATGGATTAGCAATTCTTGATTATTAATCAACCAATTCCCTGCATGATTGATTTGATTAACAACATCTATATCTTCCATTTAGGTCTCCTATTCTTCTGTATTTCAAAGAAAACTTAGCTTAAAGCTAATAATAATATAATAATAAAATTATATTGATAATATATAAATACCACTATTTCTATAGTGTTAGTTATTAATATTTCTCATTATTTTAATTTTTGTTAAAAACTTATGGATTTGTTTTGACTAAGAAAACAAATACGCTATCCAGAAGAAAAGAGTTTTTTCGATGGATATCGTAACAACTACTTGCAGTTTACATCAAGATGAGAAAACACATAGATCCATATCTATACTATACATGATTTTAACAATACTTAGCTATAGTACGTTGATAGAGTTTAGTTCTTTGAAGGCTTTTTCTAGGCGAGCCTTCATAGAAATTTGACCAGCGCGAATCCATGCACGCGGATCATAGAATTTCTTGTTTGGTTTATCAATACCTTTCGAATTACCCAATTGAGCTTGCAGATAATCTTTGTTCTTTTGATAATACTTTAGAATTCCTTCCCAAGTGGCCCACTGAGTATCAGTATCGATATTCATTTTTACCACACCGTAGCTAATAGCTTCCTTAATTTCTTCTGGTGTAGAGCCTGATCCGCCATGGAAGACCAAATTTAAAGGTTTTGCCGGTAAACCAAACTTTTCAGATACATATTTCTGTGAACTCTCCAAAATTTTTGGCATCAGCCGTACGTTACCTGGTCTATATACACCATGAACGTTACCAAACGCAGCTGCAATAGTAAAACATGAGCTGATTTCATGTAGTTTTTGATAGGCATAAGCAAGATCTTCTGGTTTAGTATACAATGCAGAGTTATCTATATGGCTATTATCTACACCATCTTCTTCGCCCCCAGTACAAGCTAGTTCGATTTCCAACGTCATATTAAGCTTTGCCATACGTGTTAGATAGTTCGCGCTAATTTTTATATTTTCTTCAAGTGACTCTTCGGAGAGATCAAGCATATGGGATGAAAATAATGGTTTACCAGTAGTTTCATAGTATTTCTCGCCAATATCCAGTAACCCGTCAAGCCAAGGTAGCAGCTTTTTAGTACAATGATCAGTATGTAGAATGACAGGAACACCATAATATTCAGCTATATGATGTACATGTAGTGCACCAGATACTGCCCCTAAGACAGCTGAAGTTTGTCCTTTATCTTTTAAGCCTTCTCCTGCAATAAAGGCAGAACCACCGTTTGAAAACTGCACGATAATCGGTGCACGTACTTTAGCTGCTGTTTCTAATGCGGCATTAATAGAATCAGTACCTACACAATTAATAGCTGGCAAAGCAAAACTGTTTTCTTTCGCAACAGCGAACACTTTTTGAATATCATCACCAGTAATGACGCCTGGTTTAATAAAATCTAAAAAATTAGACATATTACTTTATCCTGTTTTATGGGCTATTAAAAAGCTATAATTTCTTGCTGTATCTATAGCCTGTATATCAGTTGTAGTAACAGAAAATACTGTCAACATCCTGTATGTTTAATACTTAAGTGTTTTGCTCGTTTTTCAAGCATGAGTACTACTGGAAGTTTTTTGCCTTCGACAAATTTTAGAAAAGCGCCGCCGCCAGTAGAAATATAAGAGATTTTATCAGCAATACCAAACATATCAATGGCTGCTAGGGTATCTCCACCACCGGCAATAGAGAATGCCTCGCTATTTGCAATAGCATAGGCTATTGCTTTAGTTCCTTTACAGAAATTGACAAATTCGAAAACACCGATCGGGCCGTTCCACAAAATAGTTTTAGCATTTTTCAGAACATCTACTAAACTAGCAACAGAAACATCACCTAAATCTAGAATCTGTTCATTATCTTGAATTGAACTAATAGATTTCACGATTGCAGTCGCAGTTTCAGAGAATTCTGTAGCGACTCTTACATCGGTTGGTAGATAAATATTTCTGTTTTCTAATAGGTGTTTTGCTTCTGGAATCAGATTAGCTTCATAAATCGATTTGCCGATATTATACCCCATTGCTGCAAAAAATGTGTTGGCGATACCACCACCAACAATAAGTTGATCGGCAATTTTTGATACCGTATCTAACACTGTCAACTTAGTAGAGACTTTTGAACCACCAACGATAGCTACCATCGGCCTGGCTGGATTATCAAGAGCTTTGCTTAGTATTTCTAGTTCATTAAATAACAATGGACCAGCACAAGCAACTTCTGCAAATTTAGCTATACCATGAGTAGAAGCATGGGCTCGGTGGGCAGTGCCAAAGGCATCCATGACAAATATATCGCACAATGCAGCATATTTTTTCGATAGAGCTTCGTCATTTTTCTTTTCGCCCTTATTGAAGCGTACGTTTTCTAGCATTACCAGTTCGCCTTCAGCAATCTTGATACCATTTAAGTAATCTTTAGAAAGACGCACTGGTAAAGAAAGTTTATCTTTAATATAATCCAGAATAGGTTGTAATGAAAATTCTGAATTATATTCACCTTCTATTGGCCGGCCAAGATGTGAAGTTACCATAACGCGTGCACCTTGTTTTAACGCGGCTTCGATAGTAGGTAGAGAGGCGCGAATACGCGCATCAGATATCACTTTTCTGTTTTTAACCTGAACATTTAGATCAGAACGGATAAATATGCGTTTACCAGTTAAATCTAAGTCGGTCATCTTAATTACAGTCACGGTGCGAATCCTCTTTAATACGGAGGCAACTATAGCTGATACGATCACTAAGTTGCTAAATCAGCCTTTTTCAATTAGCATAACTAAATCTGCTTTTGATAGGAATAAATTTTCTGATTTTGTGATATAAATCTTATTAGCAATCTAAATTTATTATATTAGATAGATTATGGATTATAGCAATTCTATCTAGTGGCTTACAACCTATTATCTAAATAGATATATTACTTCTCATAAACTAAAAGGAGAACGATTCATAGGATAATAGCTACACATAGGCATTTTAAATTTTTGTAAAATTTTAAAAAAAAAGATATCTTTATCAACTGACTATTGTAATTTATTTGCATAAATTATCTAGCAAGCTTAAATAATAAATATACTCTAGATTTTCTTTAAATAATAAACAATATTAAATTTGATTTATAAAAATTTTTAATATCAAAGTAAGCAGTGTTTATCTTAATATTGCTATGCTAATTAGCTATTGATATAAAATAACAAAATCTACAAAGTCATTTTTTAAAAAGTTTAATTTGTATTGAGCTAAATCTATTAGATTTATCTTCGAATTAAGCCATCTAACTAGTGATTTAAAAATAAGATGCTTTACCTCATCTATTAATGATGATTATAAGAAATTGAATTAATAAAAAATTCATTACTATGTTAATTATTAATTAATGTTAATTAATATTATCTTTTTGATAATTTTGAGTTTTTTATAATTATAAATAATTAAAAATATTTATTTATCTCTAATCAGAGATAATAGAGTGTTTTATCTGAATGATAATTGCTTAGTTAATCTAAATGTTATTCAGAACTATTTCTTATATCAACTCTTTCATACGATATAAAGAAGCTTGCTTAAATATCACAAATTTTATATTGCTATTTTGCATCTGTTCTTTATTTTAATATAATTACTATTAGTAAATTTTATTTATAGTCAAACTTTATTGAAATAAGCGATTTAGTGAATTTAAAATCATTACATCACTGTAATAATTTTCTTTGCTTATCTTTAACCTTAGTGTTTATAAACAAACAGTACTATCGTTATAGATATAGGTAAAATAATTTTTTAAGATCTACTAAATGTATTTAATTTAATTGAAAAAAGTCTATTTTTAGATTTTTTTAGATGTTAGAAAGACCATCATACAGATTATATATTAGCTCTACGTTTAAACTTGCTTAGAGAACAAAGAACTCAATAAATTAACAAAAAACTAGATAAAATAGCGATGCTATCTGACTTTGATTAACTAATATCAAAAGTAATACTGTAGTGACAAAAGAAATCTAATTCGCTACTGAAAAACAGAAATAATTTTGCATTGTGTATTATAAATCATATCTACTGTAGAAACATATCTATCAACTAAGATAAAAATTAAGTGTAGCATATCCAATTTATTTATTTATTTTTAGTCAAAATTTAAAATTTAAACTTAATATATATTAATTTTAAATTTAAAAAAGAAAAAATAAAATTTGACTATATCAATTTATTTCTGTTTTTATATAAGTCAGAATTATTTTTTAGATAAAAAATCACTAACGTTTGGCTAAAATACTACTATGAAATATATATTTATAAATTAATCCATCTAAATATACACTAACTAACTGTTTTAGTGTTAAAATCTAATTTCCTAGAGGGTAGAATAAAATATGTTTTAATTCTATTCCTCCCAGCGCTACGTGGTTGCTTCCAACACGTATTCAAAGGTAAAAAGATCAAAATGGCTAGACACTTATTTACATCTGAATCTGTTTCAGAAGGACATTCTGATAAAATTGCGGATCAAATTTCCGATACCGTGCTAGATGCTATTCTAGCGCAAGATCCAAAAGCGCGTGTCGCTTGTGAAACCTATGTTAAAACTGGCATGGTTTTAGTCGGCGGCGAGATCACCACTAGTGCGTGGATAGATATTGAAGAATTAACACGTAACACTATTCGTGAGATCGGTTATACACATTCAGATATGGGCTTTGATGCTAACTCTTGTGCTATCTTAAGTGCTTTTGGTAAACAGTCTCCAGATATTAACCAGGGCGTAGATCGAACCGATCCACTGGAACAGGGTGCAGGTGACCAGGGGTTGATGTTCGGTTATGCCACTAATGAAACAGATGTGCTAATGCCAGCACCAATTACCTATGCACACCGTCTTGTAGAACGTCAATCACAAGTACGAAAAAATGGTATTCTTCCCTGGCTACGTCCAGACGCTAAAAGCCAAATTACCTTCGTCTATGAAAATGGTAAAGTGATAGGTATCGACACCGTCGTATTATCGACTCAACATGCTGAAGATATTGCTCTACCACAATTAAAAAAAGCTGTAATGGAAGAGATTATTAAACCAGTTCTACCTTCAGAATGGCTCTTCGCTCAGACGAAATATTTTATTAATCCGACCGGTCAATTTATCATTGGTGGTCCTATGGGTGATTGTGGTCTTACCGGTCGAAAGATTATTGTTGATACATATGGTGGCATAGCTCACCATGGAGGTGGTGCTTTCTCCGGAAAAGATCCCTCAAAGGTAGATAGATCAGCTGCCTATGCTGCACGCTATGTAGCAAAAAATATTGTTGCAGCTGGTCTGGCTGAACGCTGTGAGATCCAGATTTCTTATGCCATCGGTGTTGCAGAACCAATTTCAATTACCATTGAAACCTTTGGTACTGAAAAGATTTCGGTAGATAATTTATCAAATTTAGTACGCAGGTTTTTTGATCTGCGTCCTTATGGATTGATTAGTATGCTAAATCTATTGCAACCAATTTACCGTAAAACTGCTACCTATGGTCATTTCGGTCGCGAAGACTTTCCATGGGAGAAAACTGATAAAGCCGAATTATTGCGTGATGCTGCTGGATTGAAATAATTTGTATTGTTACTATTATAATGAATATAATAACCACTATACTTTATAATAACAATTTTCAAGAGTATTTTACTAGAAAATAAATGATATTATACTACAAATAAGATGTAATTACATACAATAAAACGTTATAAACTCTGTTATATATAAATCTGATAGATTCCATGTTTCGTTTTATTTTATATTTTTTATATTTAGAAGGATTAGCTACTCTAAGCCCTATTTTTAAAGTCATGATCAGTACATTAGTAATCCTAATATATATTAATTAAATTAAAATAAAAATTTACTTTTTTTGATAAGCTATTTTCATTATAAATTTTCTCCAGTTTTGACTATCACTTAGTTTTTAATTGTTTCCTGTATTTTGTAAGTTACAAATTACTTAAAAAATTGCATTTATTTATAGAAAATCGCATCAGAAAAAAGATTTAAGTTTAATGATTTTTGTTTATTATTAGCTAAATTTTACTAATCCATATAGTATTTCTTTCTCTATATAAGTTTTCCCTATACCTAATTATATTAGAAATGTTTTTAAGATCCATGTTTTATAAGCATATGCATAATTAGTGTTTTATTTATTATATTAAATATTGTATTAAATATTCTTATAATTCTCTAATGCGAGAGGCAATAAATATTTTGTTTGAGTGTATCGAGAGAAGTCTACTTTGCAATATTAGAATTTGTGAACTAATCATTTAAATTTGTCGTTAAAACCGCTTTAATGGACTAAATGATTTCATTTGTTACCTTACAACCTGATTATATTGTTACTCTATAATATTTTAGTGTTATAATTTTTCAAATTGCGTAACTAATTGCGTAACTAAAAGTATCGTTAATTATTTTTTGTAGTCAGGAATTAGTTACTTAATATCAATCTCAGTAGTTATCAGTATGATTAATAAGTCATCTAATGAGATCAAAAGCTGATGAAAAATAAAAACTGATCTTTTTAAAAAAAGATAGAATCTATAGATTAATTTGTATAGCTTACAATCTATCTTATATATAATTATTTCTAATTTATTCTCATCGAAAAAACTATAATTCGTATACTAAATTGGTTTTACGGTCTTTTAAAAAAAGACAGTTCTATACTAAATCAGCCTACTGACCGTGATAAAATCAGTAAGATATATTATAATTTATAATAATATACGGACTAAAACTACGCATTATATTAATATTTAAATATGTTCCCAGGTATTTTTTGCATTTAGACTAAGAAACTTTACGCTCTTATATAAGTCGAATAATTCATATTATCATCGACGTGTTGTTAATTCTATTTAACGGTAAAATTATGTTTTGAATATATTTAACAAAAGATAAAAAAGACATTAACAATGCTACCGTTTTATTTGTATAGATAGAAGATTGAAATCTTTTTATTTATATCTTAGATATAAGGTCTCACGCGGTGAAAAAATAAGTATTATATTTAAAAATCTGTTTAATTCTAAAGTAAATACAATCAACGAATTGTATTTGTAAAGGCTATCACTATAAACATAGAGTTATATTGCATACAAAAATATACAGGAGTATAAAACTATCATCAATATCTGTAAGTAGTATATCCATGATTGCCTAGTAAAACTACTATACTATGCAATTTTAATTTAATTTCGGCTTTTCGATGTTAATAAATTAGGTTAATCTATTAATAATAGATTTATTGATTTCCTTTTAGGACTCATAGAATTACACATAATATTATGGCTGTTAATTGTGATTAACTAATCCGATTAGTTAATCTAGTATTAACCGTTATCTTTAACGAATAAACTTAATTTTATTATATAATAGACATGTTCGAAATACTCAGGGCTATTAATAAAAATAGTAATTCTCTAGTAATTCTAAGTGATTTATCCTAAAGGATTTGATGGCTAAATTATAAAGTGTTAAAAATTATAAGTTGAATATTAATTTTTTCATAATATTGCTAACTAAGAGGACAATTTCTTATAGCCGTCTACAACAGCGTTATGTCGTTCGATTTTGGTATATGTAACATCGGTGTAGCTATTGGTCAGCGTATAACCTGTACCGCCCAACCATTAACAGCATTAAAAGCTCATGCTGGTGTACCTCAATGGCAACAGATCGATAAATTACTGAAAGAATGGCAACCGGAAACGGTGGTAGTAGGTTTACCGTTGAATATGGATGGTAGTGAACAGCCGATAACTATCCATACACGCAGATTTTCAAAATATCTGAAAATTCATTTCGGTGTTCAAATAGTATTACACGATGAACGACTTAGCACTGTCGAAGCAACTGCTCGACTGTTTGAATATGGTGGTTATCGTGCACTTATTAAAAATAAAATCGACTCGGAGTCAGCAGTAGTTATATTAGAAAGCTGGCTTGAACAGTTTTCCGATTAATTTTATACCATAGTAGTTTTATGATTATGTCTATTTTGCTATAGCTAATTTATAATATGTGCATATAGCAAAATAGACACTATTACAGCCTATAGAAAAATATTTTTATCTGTAGTAATAACAAACATTATTACTAGCGAAAATAATAAGTCTCTTTATATAGAAAGAAATTTATCCTAAAAAAATATATTTGTAATGTCGTTTTAGTATGATTATTATTGGTTTTGTAACCATAACATAATATATAGCTTTGCTATATATTATGTTTTATTGTTATTTCTAATGCTTTTAGAAATTATTTGAAGATAAAAATAACAGAATATTTCCTAATAAAAAATATTTTTAAGTTCATATAGGATAATATAAATACTATTCTTATTTAAAATCGATGATATTCTCATCCTGATTTTAATATTACTAAAATAGACAAAACAAAAATAATATTAATAATTACTTAATATCATCACTAATGTTAATTAATACTATGCAGTTAATTTCTATTATTTTTTAATAGAAATATTTTGTTATACTTTTCTATTACATATAACAAAATGTTTTAAATCGCTATAGTGATGAAAAAATCAAGAAAAAGATTATTAATAATAATACAATATTATAATGAATTCCTTATGCCTTTGAAATAAAATTAATAAAATATTCATTACAAGGTAAAAATGATATTTTTAAAACAGCGCTTTTAGATCGAATATCGATAATATCTTACATAACAAAATTAAAAAATTAAAAATCTGTGAAAATATTTATTTCAGCTTCTATTAAAAATAAGCTATTATAGCTTTTTATACATATAAGTAACTAGATAGTCGAATTAAAATGGATATAATTTTATCTTAATAGCGATTTTAGATCTACAATACTAATTGTATTTAATTATAACAGTAATAATTAACACTTACTTTTTTAAAAAATTAATTCTAATAACTGATAATATTACCCAATTTTATTAAATTATAAATAACCTTATGAAAACTTCAGATATAATAAAAATGTAATAATAATCTAGTTAGTTTGAAATAGAAAATCATGAAATAAAAGATCATGCTCTCTAAATATAAGAGGTTGCTAAAATAAACCTACTGTGAGTATAATATTTTTATGTTATAAGTAACCTTATACTACTATCATAGTATAACTAGCTTAACACTGGGTATATACCAAAAATAACATTATAATAAATTTATAAGTAAAGTAACTAATTAAAATAATTATAACTAGTACGAAAAATAAAAAAACTAAGTTCTTTAAATACGAGTTAAATAACACATAATAATTGTTATTAAGTACACCTCTTCAATTATCGATAAAAAAATTCAACCTTTCTAAACAAACAGGGCTATAAACAATAACTTTCTTTTATTTTTTTAAAAATGTCTTATTTTGAAGAATGTAAATCAATGTAAATTATAAATATGATGTTTAATATAGCATACGACATTATTATTATACTCAACATTACCTATTAAAACCATAAATATAATTAAAAATAAAATTATTTCATCGGAAAATCCGAATGAATTTATAGGATGTTAATTGTCATATTCTTAATACATTATTTTCTATTACTTAAACTTAACTATAAGTAATAAAAATCTAGTGATCTGATTTTTCAGAATAAGTTTTTAATATTAAAAAAGAGAAAATAAGAAATTAATTTGCTCTGTAATTACTTAGAAGATAATAATTTTGTTTAAAATTTTATCAATTTGTTATACTTTGAAAAATATTTAATCGTAGAAATTTTGACCAGTATCATTTTTGCTTAGATCGATTTAAGTTATTTCAGTGATTGAATAATTAATAGTTAGTAGAATAAATACTACTAAACATACTAATTTAAACTGATATTAAAAATAAAATCACCAAAATCAATATACCGAAGATATAAAATTGATATTGGTAATAATAACTAATTAAAGACACTAACATTTTATACAAGTGTAATATCAATACTTCTTATAAAGAAGAATTTCTAGTAATACTTGGTAGTTTTCAAGTATATTTAATTATAGCTTGCAGAAATTCCTATCATATACTTACGTCTACTAACTTAGATAGGTTATTATTTAGTATAATAGACGATACATATCATTTGCTGTCATTACCTACAGTAGACTAAGGTATATTAACCTTCGATCTTTAATTACTAAAGAGCACATTGATATTGTCTTTTTAAAATCTTAAATAAGAATAGCATCTAAAAAGATAATATTATTTTCTCCACTATTTACTATATGTATAGAAAATATATAAAATATAGTAACATTAGCGCTGGAAGCAGAGTTTATTATTCAAGTTTTTGAAACTTTGTAAGAATAAATATTTTATAATAAATTAGTGCTTTCCATTGCGATGGATATTACCGTAAATTGATTTTATATATATTACATATTACAGAACAAAAGACATTTGAAATAGACATAAATATTTGGCTTTAATCAGGGAATTATTATAATCTTTTAGAAATTAGGATCTCTTCCTTTTCTACACTGCAGTGAAATATTTTTTTTAAAAGAACAGGAATATTATAACATTTCTTTATTGAAGGTAAGTTTAAAAAAATAGAAATAGCTGCACTTTATACTGTTGGTATCGCTACGTAAGTAGTAGTTCTATTTAATAAAATGGAAGAATTATTTTTAGTATTATTACTGAAGAAGTGCTAGTTAACCTAATTAAAAGGATATTACCTTATTATGCTAACTCTGATTTTTTTAGTTAAAAGAATTATTAACATTTATATTATGGCGTTTTTGTTACGCGGCTGGATGCAATGGATGCATTGTGATTTTTATAATCCTTTTTCACAATTTATTGTTAAAATTACTCAGCCGATGATTAATTTAACACGCCGAGTGATTTTTATTCTGATACCATTGAGAGTAATTTCATTGTTGTTGGCATTTATTTTAGCAGTAATTAAATTACCACTACTAATGCTAATTGAAATGCATACTTTTATCCTAGATCCAATTTACGTGCTAATCGGACTACTAGCACTCTTAAAATCAGCTGGTGAACTGGTGTTTTTGGTAGTTATTATCCGCTCATTACTGAATTGGGTTAGCCAAAAAAATACTCCGATTGATGTAATAATTTATCAACTAAGCGAACCGATAATATACTCTGTTAGCCGTATTTTTCCAGTAAAATATGGTATCGATTTTTCAGCAATAGTTATAATCTTTATTTTATATACTCTTAATTATTTGTTCATGGATTTATTTTCGGAAATTTGGTATCGATTGTAACCAGTGTTTAATACAAAGTCAAAATATTAATACTGAGGTTATATGTTCATTTCGGAACTAACTATGACCATATCACTAGCATCATAATAATAGAATCAAAATCGATATTAAAATACCTTTCTAATAGTTATTAGAAAGGTTTTTATTCATTTTTATCGAAAAATATAGTATAGCAAAAACTGTTTAATTTTTGAAAATAAAAAGAAAATGCTATAGATGATTGATATTCGATAAGTTATAACGATTACTTTCCAAGGTTATTTCATAGTGTTCTAGCTATTTTGAATAAAATCTGAAATAATAGACTATAATTCAGGATTATAGTATTTTTATATAAAAATAGTTTTGACTACTATAAAAGGTTAATAAAGAAATTCAAACTAGCTAATATCTATTAATTGATATATTAATTTCGATTTCGAATTAATTCTTTTTTAAAGAATACTAATATCTACTGTCTTGTGTATCGTAAAAACAAAGTAAATAATCTTATATTCTTCTTTAAGAACTAACTGACTTACTGGATACGCATACTCTATGCTTAATTTACCACCACTCAGTCTTTATTTGCATATCCCTTGGTGTGTGAAAAAATGTTATTACTGTGATTTTAATTCACATGTACAAAAAAATGAAGTGCCATATCAAGAATATATTAATCATCTATTAATGGATTTAAATCATGATATATCACTAATATCGGATCGCACTATCAACACTCTGTTTATTGGCGGCGGCACTCCAAGTCTATTTTCGGCTAATTTAATAAAGTTACTACTTGACGGTATCCGACAGCGTGTACCTTTAGCACCAGACGCTGAAATTACCATAGAAGCTAACCCTAGTACAATTGATGTAGATCATTTTGCAGGTTATAAATTAGCTGGAATTAATCGTATTTCTATTGGTATACAAAGTTTCTCAGCAGAGAAACTTGTTCACCTTGGTCGAATCCATAGTGCAAAAGAAGCTCGACGAGCAGTGCAATTAACAGCATCACTTGGTTTATGTAGTTTTAATATTGATTTAATGCAAGGTCTTCCGGATCAGTCAATTACAGATTCTCTTAGTGATTTAAGTGAAGCAATTGCTTTATCACCACCGCACCTGTCTTGGTATCAATTAACTATCGAGAAAAATACATTATTCGAATCGAGGCCGCCTGTACTGCCGGATGATGATATACTTTGGGAAATCTACCAACATGGCGATATACTTTTGAAAGCGTCGGGTTACCACCAGTATGAAATTTCATCCTATTCTCGTATTGGATTCGAGTGCCGCCATAATCTAAATTATTGGCGTTTTGGTGATTATCTTGGCATCGGCTGCGGCGCTCACGGAAAGTTAACTCAACCAAACGGAATAATATTACGCACGATAAAAGCTCACCATCCGCGTAATTATATGCAGAGCAATTATTTAATTAAAAGTTATCCTGTAGTACCTGCTGAATTACCATTTGAATATTTTATGAACCGTTTTAGATTACTGGAAGCTGTGCCGCGTGCTGAATTTAGCGCTTTTACCGGATTGAAAGAAAATACAGTACGTCTTGCACTAGATCACGCATTAGCTAGTAATTATATTACTGAGAGTATTAACCATTGGCAAGTAACACAAAAAGGGAAACTATTTTTAAATACACTACTGGAACTATTTGTGTAAAATTCAGCGCAGATACCATATGATTATAGAACATGGTGAACTATTTAAGAATTATAGTAGTCTTTGTTACTGTTAGAATATACAAGAATTCGTAGTCTGTTCTTTTTATCCGTTAAATATTAAGATTCTCTATCATTACTTAATAAAGGTTAACTGTACTGTGACAATATTTCATTTATCAGTTTTATAAAGGTTAATTAATATAATAATTTGAATAGATTTTAGTATTAGTACTAAAGTGTGCTTAGTCGCTGACATATAATTTCTAGAAATATTGGAAATACTGTTTTGATTATTATGTTAGGTTTTAACATCTAATATAACTAGTTTTTCCTTTATGTAAAAAATACAAGTACAGCTACTGCTGTAATATTAAATCAATAAAATTAATTTTCTTCTTAAACTAATAATTAAAAACAATTATATAATTCTGTTTATTATTATAGATGATTAGTTTATTATCTTTATTATCTTCGGAGAGATAATGATATTATTATAAGCTTAAAAATAATACTCTTCTTATACTTGATATACAGTTTTAATAAATAAATTATCTCGTAAAGAGTATTTTAATAAAAATATGCATAAAAAAAGAAAATTTTATCTGTTGTTCAAGTTATTTTAGAAAACATTAGATTTCAAATACTATGACCTAATAATTGACTAAACTATTTAAATTTGTTTAATAAGCACGTTACTAAATATGGTATGCAGTTGTTTGCAGAGGAATAAGCAAAGAACAGATTGTACAAAAACACGATATTAGACATTATGCTAGTAACATATATTTAGTATAAGATTTCTAATCAATCGATACATTAGAATACTATTGTCGATAAATTCTCGTCTGATTATCTCTATAAATAATGCTTATGTAATAGGATATTTATTGTCTTGCACTTTCTGCTATGCTAAGAAAATATACTAAAATTTTGTTTTTAATGTACTATTTCTATAGTAAATAGTACATTAAAAACAAAATTAATTTCTAATATTACCAATTCTATATGGAAGAATAGTAAATTAAGGTTTAGTAATGTGCTTGATAATCTACTTTTATTATTAGCAAAAATCTATTTAATATATGATACTTCTTTTGGTTGATTAAGTTTTTTGCTGAAAAACTACGAATTTGCCGTAATAAATATTTCTTCTCATTTTAAGTCTTAAAAATAAATAAAACCTTTATTCATGAAATTATAAAATTAAAATATGTTGTAAATAAATATGAAAGTAGTTCTGTTTAATAATCGCGCAACAGAACAAAGTTCCTATTTACAAGTTGTTCATACTGTAATAAAATCTCAAATTAATTTAATATAAATTATCACCTAAAATTACTAATTTTATAGTAATGATTGTAAAATGACACAAAAACCACTGTTCACACAACTCCTGTTAGAATGGTATCAACAGTTCGGACGAAAAAATCTACCATGGCAGCTAGAAAAAACACCATATAAAATTTGGTTATCAGAGCTTATGTTGCAACAAACACAGGTAATAACCGTCATTCCTTATTTTCAGCGTTTTATAGCTAAATTTCCTACTATTAGCGAACTCGCTGCAGCTCCGCTAGATGAAGTCTTACATTTATGGAGCGGTTTAGGATATTATGCTCGCGCACATAATTTATATAAAGCAGCAAAAATTATTATCGAGCAGCATGATGGTAAATTTCCAGAAAACTTTGATTCTGTCTATGCCCTACCAGGTATTGGGCGTTCCACTGCAGGTGCTATATTATCACTAGCATTGGGAAAACAGTATCCTATTCTAGACGGTAATGTCAAACGGGTTCTCGCTCGATATTACGCTATTTCTGGTTGGCCCGGAAAAAAAGAAGTAGAACAGATCTTGTGGCAGTATAGTGAAAAAGTTACGCCGGTTCAGGACGTAGAAAAATTTAATCAGGCCATAATGGATCTTGGTGCAATGGTGTGCATACGCTCTCGACCGAAATGTAATCTATGTCCACTTCAACAAAATTGTAAAGCATATGCAAGTCATAACTGGATTAGTTATCCTGGTAAAAAACCTAAACAGATTCTACCAGAAAAAACTGTTTGGTTTCTGCTGGTTCAAGATGGAAATCACTTATGGCTTGAGAAACGTCCAGTAGTTGGTTTGTGGAGTGGATTATTTTGTTTTCCACAGTTTAAAAATCTGAAAGCACTGTCGTTTTGGTTAATTCAGCACGGTTTTTCGGATGATTTATGTGAGCAAATGAAGATATTTCGACATACATTTAGTCATTTCCGTATAAATATTATACCAATATTAAAAAAAGTTAGTAGAATAAAATCGTGTATGAATGAAGATAGAGGACTTTGGTATGACCTAGAAAAACCACCGGAAGTTGGATTATCGACACCGGTTAAACATTTACTCAAAAAAATACGTTAGTTTAAAACCGTTTTATTTCCGATGGATACTGATACTGATAAGTAGAAGATATAATGAAAAGAAATATTTTTTGTACCTTTTTAAAATGTGAAGCTGAAGGTCAAGATTTTCAATTTTATCCAGGAGAATTAGGTAAACATATTTATGAGAATATTTCTAAAGAAGCTTGGTCGAAATGGCAAGCTAAGCAAACAATAATTATAAATGAAAAAAAACTAAGCATGATGAATGCTACCGATTGTAAATTACTAGAAAAAGAGATGATTAATTTCTTTTTTTAATATCAGGATATATATAGATGTACTTTTCTGAGTAAATAATGCTTTTCTGAAGTATTTTCACTTCGGAAAGTTACATTCCTGATACGACCTGTAATATGAAGAAAATATTATCTTTGATAATAATTGCTCCATTATTAATATCCTGCTCTAGCAATAGAAATAATATCGAAAATGAAGCGTATATAAAAGATACTAGCAGTTTAGATATTTTAATGAAGCAGTTCGCTAATAACATTGAAAATCTTTGGGGATTAAATGAAGTTTTGATTGCCAAAACGAAAGATTATATAAAATATACAGATCAATATAAAACTCGTAGCCATATCAATTTTGATACCGGTGTGATTACTATAGAAACTATCTCTGATGATAATCCTAGATCTCATTTAAAAAAAGCGATTATTAATACGTTATTAGTTAGTAATAATCCTAATATAATCGATTCATACTCGAATTCAGATAATACTCATATCAGTACAAAACCTCTCCTTTATAATCAAATTCTAGATAATAATGGCAAACCAATTTGTTGGAATTGGCAAGCTACCCGTTTTGCTAATTATTTGCTTAAAACCTGTTTAAAAATTCGTACTACAAACCTATGTAGAATTTGGTCTATTAATATTCAACTCGTACCAAATCATGTAGATAAACGCGCCTATAAATATTTAGATATGGTACGTAAAGCCTCACAGTACTATGGCATTGACCAATCACTTATTCTTTCAATTATGCAAATAGAATCAAGCTTTAATCCTTATGCAGTAAGTCACGCTGATGCATTGGGTCTCATGCAAATTGTGCAACACAGCGCGGGACGTGATGTATTTAAAATGAAAGGTAAATGGGGTCAACCAAGCCGCAGCTATCTTTTTGATCCGGAAAATAATATCGATATCGGTACAGCCTATCTGGCGATATTACAAAATAGCTACCTAGGTGGTATTATTAATCCAACATCGCGGCGTTATGCAATGATCATTGCCTACAACAGTGGTGCTGGTAGTGTATTACGAATTTTTTCGCACGATCAAAATCGAGCTTTTAAGATTATTAATAGTATGTCACCGAATCAAGTTTATAAAACACTATCTACAAAGCATCCATCAGCGGAATCACGACGCTATCTGTATAAAGTAAATAACCTTCAAAATAATTATCAACATTGACAGTAAATACACCTGGAGATAAATACTAACTAAAATATAAATAGTACTTAAGCGGAAGATTGCCAGATATGTACTACTTTTGACTTAGATGAGCAGTTTATCGATAGATAGAGGTAAAATTTCTCTTTAAATATCAGAAAAATATTATAAATCTGATATAAACGTCATGTAATTCCTGTATGTAGAAGTATTTATTTCAAATGTTAATACTAATTACTATTAGTAGCGTATTTTTTCTTATTTTAATTTAATCTTCAGTGAAAGACAAATAGAAAAAATAAAATTAAGATCTAACTTCTGTGTCAGAATTACCCTAAAATAGGATAGAATAACAATTAAAATAAAATATCATACTACTAGTAGTATAGATGCCTAAATAAAAAATCAAAGAAGCATTTTCATATGTAAAGTTTGTAAAACTATTATGACTATTTATGAATTAACTGAGTGAAAAATTTTCAGATTATTTTTATTAAAACATAGCAGAGTGAATATCGATCTGTTATAGAAATAAATTATTTATGCTTAGTTCCATGTAAATTTGAAAAAATTTAATTTATAAAAGATTTGTTTTATAAATATCTATTTAATATTATAATAGATATTATTGGATAATATCTATTATAAGTATCTATCTAAGATTAATATAGGATTTCTGAAAAATAAATTGGCTTTTCATCATCAATCTTTCAAAAAGATTTCTGATTAATTGCTGATATAAACACATTAAAAAATTGGTATTGATTTTACTAATTAGATAAAATAGGTATAGTCCCGTTTTTCAATAACAAAACATAGTTAATAGACATATAATTATTAAAGTTAAGCAGTAAAAATCACCGTAGATTAGCAATAACTTGGTAAAAATATCATATTTTATCTAAAATTTAGAATAAGATAGAAAAGAGCAGTTTTTAAAAATTAAAATTTAATATTAATAATTGAGTGTTTTTATTTAATTAAAAGCTTAGATAGGCTTTTAAATAAAATCAATTTAAGTTATTAATTTATATATTATTATAAGAATCTATCATTCTAATAAATATTATTAAAAATAAAAATACTAATAAGGTAATAATAATAGAAAATAGCTTAGAAAAATATATTATTTATTTTAAAATTTTCCAAAATTCAATTAAAAACTATTATATAAATAATATTATAAGAATATTTATTTTTTAATAATCTTTTTTATAATTTAAAAAGATTATTAATATTCGAAAATATATTCGAGATATCCGAATTATAAAACATCACTTATTTCTTTATTTTTGAATTAAATAGAGTGAGGATAAAAAAAATAAAGATAGGTTATATAAAATAATGAAAAATAGTGTTACGTTAAAACCTTTAAACAGTTTTTCTATTGATGTACGAGCACGGCGTGTGATCACAGTTCATACAGAAGCTGAACTGTTTTTATTATGGCAGAAGGCTATGAACGACGATATGCCGGTTCTTGTATTAGGTGGGGGTAATAATGTATTATTTATGGAAAACTATGCTGGTACTGTATTACTTAACCGTATTACTGGCGTAAAAATCGAAGAATACCTTGATGTTTGGCATTTGCATGTTGGTGCTGGAGAAGTTTGGCATCACTTAGTACGCACCTGTCTTGAAAAAAATATACCAGGTCTAGAAAATCTAGCATTGATACCTGGTTATGTTGGTTCTGCTCCAATCCAGAATATTGGCGCTTATGGTGTTGAATTGAAACAGTTTTGTGATTATGTTGATGTATTACACTTAGAAAGTGGTACCTTACATCGCTTAAGTGCAACGTCTGAATGTCAATTTGGTTATCGTGACAGTATCTTTAAGCATGCACTACGCGAACATTACATTATTGTTGCAGTTGGACTTAGACTCCCTAAAGTCTGGCAACCAGTATTAACTTATTGTGGTTTAGCTCATCTAGATCCACAAAAAGTTGCTCCAGGACTAATTTATAATACAGTTTGTACAATGCGTCAAGCGAAATTACCAAATCCTATGTTACAAGGTAATGCTGGTAGTTTTTTTAAAAATCCAATTATTGATGCCTCGAAAGCGAAACGATTTCTAAGTCGTTATCCTAATGCCCATTATTACCCTCAACCGAAAGGTGTAATGAGATTAGCAGCAGGTTGGCTTATAGATCATTGCGGACTTAAAGGTTATCGTTTAGGCAGAGCAGCAGTACATGATAAACAAGCACTAGTTTTGATTAATGCTGATAATGCAACCGGTGAGGATATTGTTGCGTTAGCTCGTTATGTACGTCAACAGGTTTTAGAGCGTTTTTCTGTCTGGCTTGAACCTGAAGTACAATTTATTGGCGCCTTTGGCGAAATAGATGTATTATGAATAATAATATACTACATACAACTATCCCACTTAAACTGATTAATTTATTAGCCGATGGAAAATTCCACTCTATCGAACAATTTAATATGTTGTTAGGCGTAAATAATGCTTGTATTAAGAAATACATTAAAATAGTACGTAACTGGGGTGTAGATATCTTTACGATGCCAGGAAAAGGATATCGTTTATATGCTCCATTACAACTACTTGATGAAAATATAATCCGAAAGCTCTTACCAGAGGGTCGGTTAACCGTATTGCCGGTTATTGATTCTACAAATCAATATTTAATCGAACATATTGGTAGTATTCAGACAGGAGATGCTTGTGTAGCAGAATATCAAGCACAAGGTCGCGGTCGACGCGGCCGGCAATGGATATCGCCGTTTGGCAATAATTTATATCTATCATTATATTGGCGTTTTGAGAAAGGTCTCGAATCATCAGGTGGAATTAGTCTGATGGTCGGTATTGTTATGGCGGAAGTATTAAAACGATTTGGTGCGGAAAAAGTTCAAGTGAAATGGCCAAATGATCTTTATCTAAATAATCGTAAATTAGCTGGAATTTTAGTAGAAATTTTTGGTAAAGTTGATAATACAACTCATATTGTGATAGGCGCTGGAATTAATTTAGCAATGCGTGAAAGCACGGTAGGCAAGATCGATCAAGAGTGGATAAACTTAAAGGAATCAGGCGTTACCATCGATCGTAATGTACTAGCTGCAGAATTAACTAGCACATTACGACAAGCATTTTTACAATTTGAACGTAATGGGTTTTCACCATTTTTTTCTCGTTGGCAAGCATTAGATAACTTTTTAAATCGACCAGTTAAATTACTTGTTGCTGAACAGGAAATTAAGGGTATTGCACGTGGCATTGACGCACAGGGAGCTCTTATATTAGAGCAGGAAGGGAAACTACATGCCTATTTTGACGGAAATATATCGCTGCGTAATCAATAGATGTAATATTCTTCTTCTAATAACTGTGGGAAGATTATTAATAGCTTAAAATTACTAATTAAGATAAACATTGATATCTAATCCAAGAGGTTTATGCTTCCATAAACAAAAGGCTAAACTAAGAAAAATTAACATAATCAAATTCTAATCGAAGGGACTAGAAAATGTTTCTATACTTCTCTGATTACTATTCGATTAATCACTATCTAGTGAATCTAACTATTATCATTTCTAGAAAAATTTGTACCTATTTACTAATTGGTATATATTTAATCTGGTATCAAAAATAACTATCTAATCAATACAATAATAACAATTATATTATGTTATGTTATATTATTCATTAATTTTATATATATAGAACAGAAGACCAACAACTAACATTAGCGCTTTAGGAAATTTAAGCAAAGCTTTTTAAAAACTAGCGATAAATTATGTGTATCAAATTATGATCCTAATAGTAGTTAACTGAATACAGTTACTAATATTATTATAATAATAACTGTTATTTAATCGTATTAAATATTATTTATATGTATAGAGTTAATGAATAATAACTTCATTTTTTATAAAAAATTATCAATTGAGAACAGAGAAAATATAGGTTTCTTTATATTATCTTATTTTATCTATTTAATCAATTAACTTACAATACAATAAGTATTCATCTCTTTTTTTTTGGAAAAAAAATAACCAGACTCTTTTAAGTATACTATAAACTAATACTAATAATAAAAAACATTATAATACCTAAGAGATAATTAATATGAATAAATAAGAGGATAACTAAAATATATTTAGTATGACTGTTTAGTATTATACAGATTTATATAAAAAAATTTGACGTTGCTTCTAATATTGATAGAAGAGTAAGTTAGATTTGTTTACTGTAATAAAATAACCTTATTTGCTTAATTTAAGATTTTTCTCTCTATTTGCTATATGATTATTGTTTTTACCAAACTGTTATGTTTACAACGCGATCTAATGTTAGATAATTTAGATGATAAATGATTTTTTATTTTTGTTAATAATAAGATCGAAAATTAACCAAATAGAGTAGTTGCTATAACTGCTGCAGCTGATTTTTTATTTTTAAGAAAAAAGATCATATTATATATGTTATACTTTATAACATCTTTTTTTTCTTAACAAAGAATCTTGTTTTTGAATCTGTTATTGAGGTATAATAACTCATCAGTTATTATTAACTCTATTGTATAATATTCTAACCATTGCCTTGATAATATATATAACACATATGTTATATGTATTCTTTCATAATTACTACATACTTATAATATAGATAATATTTTAATTATTAGTTTCAAAAATCTTCTAATAAAGAGATTCAATCGCATTGATTTATGCTAATACAAAAGTCTAGTATATATGATAGCTATAAATTGATCTTTACCAATTTTTAAGAGAAATCTTTATTTATCTTATTAAAGATAAATGATTTCTATTTTTATAAGTATCTACGTAATAAAATCATATAACGTGAATTATTTTTACTAAATTAAAGAGTTATAAATGTATAGAGAAGAAAATTAAATAGTTTTTGTTCAATATTAGTTGGCTTATTACAAAATTTGTTTATAATGAAAAATTCTCACACAAAAAGATATACACATATGGTATTTAATAGTATATAATAATTAGTCTTAGTGAAAAATTCTATTTTCTATTACGAGTAAGAAATTTGAGTTTAACATGTGGTATTTAATATCTGTTAGCTCTACTATTATCTGTATTATTATCATTAGATAAGCAAACAGAGCTATGCTATAATTTATACTTATTATGCTAATTAACCTTTTATATCAATCAAGGTGTGGTTTTATGTTGCTTTAAGCATAAATAATAATTAATTTGTCAGTATCATTGTGAAATAGATAATTTTGACTAAAAGTACGGATTATATATTTTTGTTGCATAGATTATTCACTTTACCTACAATACATAGTATTTGATGCCGGCATAGCTCAGTTGGTAGAGCAATTGATTTGTAATCAGTAGGTCGAGGGTTCAATTCCTTCTGTCGGCAAAAATCTGGTGGGGTTCCCGAGCGGTCAAAGGGAGCAGACTGTAAATCTGCCGTCACAGACTTCGAAGGTTCGAATCCTTCCCCCACCACCAAATATATATTAAATATGATATATATTTAATAATAGAACGTCATTATACATTAATAATGTAATAATTAATAATATAATAGAAGAAAAATAAGAGCCTTTTAAAAAGATTAAAACAAACAAAAAATGTTTATGATACAATTATAGCATTAATTATTCTGAAATATACTTATAGTCTTAGTATCAATTTATAACTTAAAGAGCTATTAGATAAGTCCCGAGACGCGGGTATTGTATAATGGTTATTACATTAGCCTTCCAAGCTGATGATGTGGGTTCGATTCCCACTACCCGCTCCAATGCGCTGATATAGCTCAGTTGGTAGAGCACACCCTTGGTAAGGGTGAGGTCGGCAGTTCAATTCTGCCTATCAGCACCACTTCTATTTCCCTTCCAAATTTCTAAAAAATAGATTTAAAATGCTTGCTGAAAGCAAGACTTATTTTTTATTTAATAAGATGATAATCTCGATGTGTTCGTTTTTTATAGGAAAATAACGATGTCTAAAGAAAAGTTTCAACGCACTAAGTTACATATTAATGTTGGTACTATCGGTCACGTTGATCATGGCAAAACAACTCTGACCGCCGCTATTACCACTGTTCTAGCCAAAATTTATGGTGGTAATGCACGTGCATTCGATCAGATCGACAACGCTCCAGAGGAAAAGGCCCGTGGTATCACCATTAATACGTCACACGTTGAATACGATACTTCAAAACGACATTATGCGCATGTAGATTGTCCAGGACACGCTGATTATGTGAAAAATATGATCACCGGTGCAGCACAGATGGATGGTGCTATTCTCGTTGTAGCCGCTACCGACGGTCCTATGCCACAAACTCGTGAGCATATTCTATTAGGTCGTCAGGTTGGCGTACCATACATTATTGTTTTCATGAACAAATGTGATATGGTTGATGATGAGGAGCTACTAGAATTGGTTGAAATAGAAGTACGCGAACTACTATCGCAATATGATTTCCCTGGCGATGATACACCTATTATACGTGGTTCAGCGCTAAAAGCACTAGAAGGCGATGAAGTTTGGACTAATAAAATCATCGAACTAGCAGAGGCTCTAGATAGTTACATCCCAGAACCGAAACGTGCTATTGACAAACCATTTCTATTGCCGATCGAAGATGTGTTTTCTATCTCTGGCCGAGGTACCGTAGTCACCGGTCGTGTAGAACGTGGTGTTATTAAAGTGGGTGAGGAAGTAGAAATTATCGGCATTAAAGATACTGTTAAGACTATCTGTACCGGTGTTGAAATGTTTCGTAAACTGTTAGACGAAGGTCGTGCTGGCGAAAACGTAGGCATTCTGTTACGCGGCATTAAGCGTGACGATGTTGAGCGTGGTCAGGTTCTGGCTAAGCCTGGCTCGATCAAGCCGCATACCCAGTTTGAATCAGAAGTTTATATTCTAACCAAAGAAGAAGGTGGTCGTCACACACCCTTTTTTAAGGGTTACCGTCCACAATTCTATTTCCGTACAACTGATGTAACTGGTACTATCGAATTACCAAAAGATATTGAAATGGTTATGCCTGGTGACAATATAAAAATGGTTATTAACTTAATTTCCCCGATCGCTATGGACGATGGCCTCCGTTTCGCTATTCGAGAAGGTGGTCGCACTATTGGCGCTGGAGTTGTTACTAAAGTTATCGCTTAAGTTCTACTTATAATAGAAAGTAGCGTCCTTAAGGCAATAAAAAATAAATAAAGAAGAGTCATTCTTTTATATTTTTATTTAAACGACTAATAAAAAATGCAATTTTGTCAAAATATACTTGAATTATACATCATAAACTCTAAAAACGATTATTTTTTAGGTATTCTTTAACTTGTAATCATAATCTCGAGTTAAATAGTTAATTCTGTAATTAGTTTTTAATGAATACATTACAAGATCAATGGAGAAAAAATTCTGTTACTTCCTGTGATACTGTTATCTATCTTTTATATCAAAATTTATAACAGAATAAAATTATAACTTTTACTTTTTTTACTGTTAATACTTTAGCTATTCTATAGCTTATGATCTATTGATAGAAATGATAGAAAAATATTTTCTCATAGGAATAAAATTATATATTTTAAAATATTACTAACAATCATTAAGATATTTTCTTAAAAAAAAGAAATTAAATTAACCTCAACAATCTTAAGTATTACGAATTTTTTAGTAAATTTATCATAAAGATGAATCAAGATATAAAAATACTGTATACTAATTTCTATATAGCAATTTCAGTATATAAATAATTAATAATTTTAATAAAGGCGTCTTATATAGGTATCTTTTACATAGGCATCTTATATATCAATTTAATGTAAAATTATAGATTATAAAATCTGATAAAATCTAATTCTGACAATAAAATATTGTTTAGATTTTTTTAAATTACGTTAGTATCTACATTGTCTGCTTATCAGCTATTTAGAACTATCTCTAAATTAAATTTTTTATAATGGTTGATTAAATAATACGATTTATACGAAGTATAATAGGTAGTACAATTAAGTGGAAATATTTGGCTAGGATATGATTTTTTCTTTTATTGTATTTTTATCTTGTCTGTATTATTTCAAATAAAAATCAATTTGTATAATATACTACTATATTGTAGTATACATAAGAATAACATATTTTCTATCTCCTTGTTGGCTTACTGTTTTTGCCATCATCTCTTGCTTCTTTTATAAATTTACGTATAATATGAAAACTAGTATTTTAGTAATTCAATTTAACAAGCTAACAGTATGTCAAACTAACACTAAATATGTAAATAGTAGACAGTTAACAATATCTCAATCAAGGGATAATATTAAATTAATATACTCGCTCACCAATCAAAATAGGTGTAAGAGATAATCTTTACGTTTATAAATAATTGGAGCTCTGGTCTCATGCAGAACCAAAGAATCCGTATTCGTTTGAAAGCGTTTGATCATCGTCTAATTGATCAATCAACTGCGGAAATTGTCGCGACTGCCAAACGTACAGGTGCTCAAGTACGTGGTCCGATCCCGTTACCAACCCACAAGGAGCGTTTTACCGTTCTGATCTCTCCGCATGTTAACAAAGATGCACGTGATCAGTATGAAATCCGAACTCACAAGCGTTTGGTTGATATCGTTGAACCAACTGAAAAAACCGTTGATGCTCTAATGCGTTTAGAGCTGGCTGCTGGTGTAGATGTACAGATCAGTCTAGATTAATCAGATCATATAACGGTTAAGAGATTGAAATGATGAAAGGTTTAATTGGACGTAAAATTGGCATGACTTGTATCTTTAGCAAAGATGGTATTTCTATACCTGTCACTGTTATCAAAATTGAAGAAAACCGAGTAACACAAATTAAAAATCTAAAAAATGATGGATATTATGCCATTCAAGTTACTGTTGGTACTAAAAAAGCCAACTGTGTAACTAAATCTGAAGCTGGTCATTTTGCGAAGGCAGGAGTTGAAGCTGGACGTGGTCTGTGGGAATTTCGCATCGAAAATAGCGAAGAAATTACTGTTGGTAAAAGTATTACAGTAGAACTCTTTGCTAATGTAAAAAAAGTCGATGTTACTGGTACTTCCAAAGGTAAAGGTTTTTCCGGCACTGTAAAGCGCTGGAATTTTCGCACTCAGGATACTACTCATGGCAATTCCTTATCCCACCGTGTTCCAGGTTCTATTGGTCAGAACCAAACACCAGGAAAGGTGTTTAAAGGTAAGAAAATGGCAGGTCAACTAGGTAATGAGCGTGTAACTATTCAAAATTTGAACATAGTAAATATTGATGTAGAACGTAACTTGCTTTTAGTTAAAGGCGCTGTCCCAGGATCAATCGGTAGTGACCTGATTATTAAACCTGCTATCAAGGCGTAATATTTAGGAGATAGATATGGAGTTAGTATTAAAAGACGTGAAAAGCGCGCTGACTGTTTCCGACACTATCTTCGGTTGTGATTTTAACGAAGCTCTCGTGCACCAAATTATTATAGCTTATTCGGCAGGTAAGCGTCAAGGAACTCGTGCTCAGAAAAGTCGTTCTGAAATCACTGCTTCTGGTAAAAAACCCTGGCGTCAGAAGGGTACGGGTCGTGCACGTTCCGGTAGCGTAAAGAGTCCGATCTGGCGTTCTGGTGGTGTTACATTTGCTGCTAAACCACAGGATTACAGTCAAAAAGTAAATAAAAAAATGTATCGTGGAGCACTGAAGAGTATCCTATCTGAATTACTACGTCAAAATCGTTTGTTTGTTGTTGAACAGTTTTCTATTAAAGCACCAAAAACGAAGCTGCTATTAGAAAAACTGAAAAATATGGCATTAAAAAATGTACTGATTATTACTAGCAAACTAGATAAAAAATTATTTTTAGCTGCACGTAATCTCTATAAAGTAGAGGTGCGAAATTCTAATCATATCGATCCAATTAGTCTAATTTCCTTTGAGAAAGTTATTATGACAATTGATGCTATAAAGCAAATTGAGGAGATGCTAATATGATTCGTGAAGAACGTCTCCTGAAAATACTACACAAGTCACATACTTCTGAAAAAGCATCTACTGCAATAGAAAAATATAATACCATCGTATTAAAAGTTACTAAAAATGCAACTAAATCAGAGATTAAAACTGCTGTTTATAAACTATTTGAAGTTGAAGTTAATAACATATGTACCTTGATTGTAAAAGGGAAAACTAAATGCCATAGACAACATATTGGTCGTCGTAGCGATTGGAAAAAAGCTTATATCACTTTAAAAGAAGGGCAGAATCTGGATTTTATGAGAGGCACAGAATAGGCCGGAGGAATAATAACAATGGCAATTGTTAAATGCAAACCGACGTCTCCGGGTCGTCGCCACGTTGTTAAAGTAATCAATCCTGAGCTACACAAGGGTAAGCCTTATGCTCCATTATTGGAAACTTATAAGAAATCTAGTGGTCATAATAACAATGGCCGCATCACTACACGCCATATCGGTGGTGGTCACAAGCGACGGTATCGTCTAATTGATTTCAAACGCAATAAAGATAACGTTCCAGCAATGGTAGAACGTTTAGAATATGATCCTAATCGTTCTTCTAATATCGCGCTAGTATTATATAAAGATGGTGAACGACGTTATATTTTAGCACCAAAAGGACTGAAGATTGGTGATCAGATCCAATCTGGTATTAACTCAGAAATTAGAATCGGTAACGCATTACCAATGCGTAATATTCCAGTTGGTTCTACTGTACATAATGTGGAAATAAGACCAGGTAAAGGGGGACAGCTAGCACGTTCAGCAGGTGCTTATATTCAAATTGTAGCTCGTGATAGTTCTTATATCACATTGCGTTTGCGTTCAGGTGAAATACGCAAAGTTCAGTCTGAATGCCGCGCGACTCTTGGCGAAGTAGGCAATGCTGAACATATGTTGCGTATATTAGGTAAAGCCGGTGCTAGCCGCTGGCGTGGTATTCGTCCAACTGTTCGTGGTTCAGCAATGAATCCAGTAGACCACCCACACGGTGGTGGTGAAGGTCGTAACTTTGGTAAACATCCAGTAACTCCTTGGGGAGTTCAGACTAAAGGTAAAAAGACCCGAAAAAATAAACGCACTGATAAGTTTATTTTACATCACCGTAGAAAATAATACTAGAGGATAAACCATGCCACGTTCTCTCAAGAAAGGTCCATTTATTGACTTACACTTACTAAAAAAAGTAGAGAAAGCAATAAAAAATGCTGATAAGAAACCTATTCGTACTTGGTCTCGTCGTTCAACAATCTTTCCAACTATGATCGGTTTAACCATCGGTGTCCATAATGGACATCAGCACGTACCCGTTTTTATTTCTGATGAAATGGTTGGTCATAAACTTGGTGAATTTGTACCAACACGTACTTATCGCGGTCATGTAGGCGATAAAAAAACTAAAAAACGTTAATAAGGATAAGAAGAGATGGAAATTATTGCTCAACATCGCTACGCTTCTTCTTCTGCTCAAAAAATTCGTCTAGTGGCTAACTTAATTCGCGGTAAGAAAGTACCGAAAGCTTTGGAAGAGCTAACCTATACTAACAAAAAAGCTTCTTCTTTAGTAAAGAAAGTATTAGAGTCTGCCATTGCTAATGCTGAACATAACAATGGTGCAGACATCGATGATCTGAAAGTCGTAAAAATTTTCATCGATGTTGGCCCAAGCATGAAACGCATTGTGCCACGTGCTAAAGGTCGTGCAAATCGTATTCTAAAACGCACTAGCCATATTACTGTGGTTGTATCTGATCTCTGAAACTTTGTGGAGGCTAGTAATGGGTCAAAAAGTACATCCTAATGGTATTCGTTTAAGTATTGTTAAACCTTGGAATTCTACTTGGTATGCAAATAAAAAAGAATTTGCCAACAATTTAGATGGTGACTTTAAAGTTCGTCAGTTCCTAACAAAAGAATTATCTAAAGCTTTAGTTTCTTATATAGAGATTGAACGTCCAGCCAAAAGTATTCGTGTAACTATTCACGCTGCTCGTCCAGGTATTGTAATTGGAAAAAAGGGTGAAGATGTAGAAAGATTACGAAAAATTGTAGCAAATATAGCTGGCGTACCGGCACAAATTAATATCACTGAAGTTCGTAAACCAGAAGTGGATGCTAAACTTGTTGCTGATAGTATTTCTTCTCAATTAGAACGTCGAATTATGTTTCGTCGTGTAATGAAACGTGCTGTACAAAACGCTATGCGTCTTGGTTCTAAAGGAATTAAAATCGAAGTGAGCGGTCGTTTAGGTGGAGCTGAAATCGCACGTACTGAATGGTATAGAGAAGGTCGTGTTCCATTACATACCTTACGTGCAGATATTGATTATAATACTTCAAAAGCACACACTACTTATGGTGTCATCGGTGTAAAAGTATGGATATTTAAGGGTGAGATCTTAGGTAGTATGAATGCTGTTAAACAATTAGAACAGATTGCTCAACCTAACAAACAGCATCGTAAAGGCCGCAAGTAAAGGAGAGTCGCTGATGTTACAACCAAAGCGTACAAAATTCCGTAAGATGCATAAAGGTCGAAATCGTGGTATAGTAACAGATATGGATGTAAGTTTCGGCATTTTTGGCATAAAAGCTGTTAGTCGTGGTCGTTTAACTGCTCGTCAAATTGAAGCAGCACGTCGTGCAATGACACGTGCAGTTAAGCGTCAAGGTAAAATTTGGATTCGTATTTTTCCAGATAAACCAATCACTGAAAAGCCGCTTGAAGTACGTATGGGAAAAGGTAAAGGTAATGTAGAATATTGGGTTGCCTTAATTCAACCAGGAAAAATTCTATATGAAATAGATGGCGTTACGGAAGAGCTTGCACGTGAAGCTTTTAAATTGGCAACAGCAAAACTGCCAATTAAAACTACCTTTGTAACTAAAATGGTAATATAATGAAAACAAATGAGTTACGAAAAAAAAGCGTTAAAGAGCTAAATACCGAATTGCTAAACTTGTTACGCGAACAATTTAATTTACGCATGCAATCTACTGGTGCTAAAATTCAGAAAACTCACTTATTAAAGCAGGTACGTTGTAATATTGCACGTGTTAAGACATTATTGACTGAAAAAATGAGTAATAAAAGAGATGAGTAAAAAAATCCGTACTCTTCAGGGTCGAGTAGTTAGCGATAAAATGGAAAAATCCATTGTTGTAGCTATCGAACGTTTCATGAAACATCCAATCTACGGCAAGTTTATTAAGCGTACAACTAAGCTCCATGTACATGATGAAAATAATAATAGCAACATAGGCGACATTGTTGAAATCAGCGAATGTCGTCCAATTTCAAAGACAAAGTCGTGGACTCTAGTTCGAATTATAGAGAAAACGATCCTGTAAAATAATAAATATGCTTTAAGTACGCTTTTAAATAGATAAAAGGTTTGTTTTTTAACACATTGACTTTTTGTTCTTATATCAGAAGGATATGTTATAATACTACTTTTATTTATAATTTTTTATTATATACTTGATTGATTAAGTATAAATACTAACCGGTATTATCGGAGCATTAATATGATCCAAGAACAGACTATGTTGACCGTGGCCGACAATTCAGGTGCACGTCGCGTAATGTGTATCAAGGTTCTAGGTGGTTCGCGCCGTCGTTACGCAGGCATCAGTAACATTATTAAAATTACTATAAAGGAAGCAATTCCTCGTGGTAAAGTAAAAAAAGGTGATGTTTTGAAGGCAGTAATAGTACGTACAAAGAAGGGAATCCGTCGTTCTGATGGTTCTATCGTTCGCTTTGATGATAATGCTTGTGTTTTATTGAACGAAAATAATGAACAACCTATCGGTACACGTATTTTCGGACCAGTAACTCGTGAACTTCGTACTGAAAAGTTTATGAAGATTATTTCTCTAGCACCTGAAGTACTCTAAGGAACGAATTATGGCAGCAAAAATCCATCGTAATGACGAAGTGATTGTAATAACTGGAAAGGATAAAGGTAGGCGTGGTAAAGTAAAAGATGTTCTTTCTACCGGTAAAGCTATTGTTGAAGGTATTAATCTAGTTAGAAAACATAAAAAACCAGCAGCAATAAATCAGCCAGGAGGTATCCTTGAAAAGGAAATGGCGATTAATATTTCTAATCTTGCAATTTTCAATACTGTGACTAGTAAAGCAGACCGGGTAGGTTTTAAAATTAAAGATGGTAAAAAAATACGCATCTTTAAATCTAATTGTGAAATTATTAAGTAATTCGGAGTAATGTAATGGCGAAACTGCATTCTTATTATCAAGACAATGTAGTTTATCAATTAATGAAACAATTGGGTTATTATTCTATCATGCAAGTTCCTCGAATTGAGAAGATCACTCTAAATATGGGTGTTGGTGGAGCAGCTTCTAATAAAAAGTTACTAGATAACGCTGTAGCTGATTTAACTGTAATTTCAGGCCAAAAGCCGCTTATTACTAAAGCACGTAAATCTGTTGCTAGTTTCAAAATTCGTCAGGGATATCCGATCGGTTGTAAAGTAACTTTGCGTGGTAAATATATGTGGGAATTCCTTGAGCGATTAATTTTCATTGCTGTACCGCGTATTCGTGATTTCCGTGGTTTGTCTGCTAAATCATTTGATGGTTATGGTAACTATAGTATGGGTGTGCATGAACAAATTATCTTTCCGGAAATTGATTATGATAAAGTTGATCATATTCGTGGTATGGATATTACTATTACTACTACCGCAAAATCAGATAATGAAGGTCGTGCACTTTTGGCTGCTTTTAATTTTCCGTTTCGTAAGTAAAAAGGTAGAATTACTAATGGCTAAACAATCTATGAAAGAACGCGAAATAAAACGTGTGAAATTAGCTAATAAATTCTTTGTTAAACGCATTAAGCTTAAAACCATCATTTCTAATTGGAATGCTTCCGATGAAGATCGTTGGAATGCAATTCTTAAACTGCAAACTCTACCACGTGATTCTAGCCCATCTCGTCAGAGAAATCGTTGTCGTCAAACAGGACGACCACATGCTTTCCTACGAAAATTCGGGTTGAGCCGTATTAAAGTTCGTGAAACTGCTATGCGTGGTGAAATTCCAGGCTTAAGAAAAGCTAGCTGGTAAAACCAGCATAGGATTAAAAAAAATGAACATGCAAGATCCAATTTCAGATATGCTAACACGTATCCGTAACGGTCAGGCCGCGAATAAAACCACGGTTTCTATGTTTTCTTCTAAACTTAAAGTAGCAATTGCTTCTTTATTAAAAGAAGAAGGTTTTATTAAAGATTACAAAATTATAGGTAACACTAAGCCGATGTTAGAATTGGTGCTAAAGTATTTTCAAGGTAAACAAGTAGCAGAAAGTATTCAGCGCGTTAGTCGACCTGGTTTACGTATCTATAAGAAAAAAGATGCTTTGCCGAAAGTTATGGCGGGTATGGGTATCGCAGTTATTTCTACTTCTAAAGGTATTATGACTGATCGTGCAGCTCGCCAAGCCGGTCTTGGTGGTGAAATTATTTGCTATATAGCTTAATTGTGAGGAAAAAATGTCTCGTGTTGCTAAAGCACACGTCTTAATTCCTGCCGGCGTAGATGTAAAACTTAACGGCCAGGTTATTTCGATTAAGAGCAAAAACGGCGAGTTGACTCGTATTATTCATAAAATTGTTGATATTCAATATATTAATAATCAACTAATTTTTTCTCCTCGAGAGGATTATTCTGATAGTTGGGCGATTACAGGTACTACGCGTGCTATATTGAATAGTATGGTTGTTGGTGTAACTAAAGGTTTTATTAAAAAATTAAAATTAATAGGCGTAGGTTACCGTGCTACAGTAAAAGATAATGTAATCAATTTATCCCTCGGTTTTTCTCATTCAATCGACTATCAACTACCTGTAGGTGTTATTGCAGAATGCTTAAATCAAACTGAAATTATATTGAAAGGCGCTGATAAACAGATTATTGGTCAAGTTGCAGCAAACATACGCGCCTATCGTCGTCCTGAGCCTTATCAAGGAAAAGGTATCCATTATTCCGATGAAATTATTCGTACTAAAGAACCTAAGAAAAAATAAGGAATCTTATGAATAAGAAAGTAGCTCGCATCTCTCGAGCAACTCGCTTACGTTGTAAGCTCCGGGAATTAAGAGCTACCCGACTTGTAGTACATCGTACTCCACGTCATATTTATGCACAAGTTATTGCATTAAGTAGTTCTAAAACTCTGGTAGCCGCTTCTACAGTAGAAAAGATCATCGCAGAGAAATTGAAAAGTACTGGTAATAAAGATGCGGCCGCAATAGTAGGCAAAATTATCGCCGAGCGAGCACTGGAAAAAGGTATTAAAGATGTATCTTTTGATCGTTCTGGCTTTCAATATCATGGTCGAGTCCAAGCACTGGCAGATGCTGCCCGTAAAGCTGGACTTCAGTTTTAATATAGAGTTGTAAGATGGCACACATCGAAAAACAAACTAGCGAATTACATGAAAAGTTGATTACGGTAAATCGTGTATCTAAAACTGTAAAAGGTGGCCGTATTTTTAGCTTTACTGCATTAACTGTTATTGGTAACGGTAATGGTCGTGTTGGTTTTGGTTACGGTAAAGCACGCGAAGTCCCAACAGCAATTCAGAAAGCGATGGAAAAAGCTCGTCGTAATATGATTAATATTGCGCTGAATCGCAGTACTTTGCAACACCAAATTAAAGGTGAACATACCGGTTCCTATGTATTTATGAAACCAGCTTCCGAAGGTACCGGAATTATTGCTGGTGGTGCAATGCGCGCTGTCCTAGAAGTCGCAGGGATACATAATGTACTAGCAAAAGTCTATGGTTCTACTAATCCGATTAATGTAGTTCGTGCAACTATTGTTGCTCTTAGCAATATGAAATCTCCTGAAATGATCGCTGCAAAGCGCAGCAAATCTATCAAAGATATTCTGGGATAATTAAGTTATAATGCAAACTATTAAAATCACTCAGACTCGTAGCTCTATAGGTCGTCTACCGAAACATAAAGCGACCTTAATTGGTTTAGGTTTACGTCGAATAGGTCATACTGTAGAGCGTACAGATACACCTGCTATACGCGGTATGGTTAATTTGGTGTTTTATATGGTTAAAATTAAGGAGTAAGAGATGCGTTTAAATACTTTATCTCCGGCTAAGGGTTCTAAACACATCTCTAAACGTCTAGGTAGAGGTATTGGTTCTGGCTTAGGTAAAACTAGCGGTCGTGGTCATAAAGGTCAGAACTCTCGTTCTGGTTGTGGTATGTATCGTGGGTTTGAAGGTGGTCAGATGCCTTTATACCGACGTTTGCCGAAATTTGGTTTTAAATCACGTAAATCCATGATTACTAAGGAAATTCGCTTATCTCATTTAGAACATATAGAAGGAAACATAGTGAATCTAAATACATTAAAAGCTGCTAGTATTATTAATGTTCAGACTAAGTTTGCTAAAATTATATTATCTGGTGAAGTTAAACGTCCATTAATCATATGTGGTTTATATTTTAGCAAAAACGTACGTGTTGCGATCGAAGCTGCTGGCGGTAAAATTGAGGAAAAGTAGTAGATGCCTAAACAACCAAAATATAATTTTCAGAATACTAAAGGCGGATTGAATGAACTAAAACGTAGAATTTTTTTTGTTATCGAAGCGCTTATTATCTTTCGTATCGCTTCCTTTATCCCAATTCCTGGTATTGATACAATCATACTTGCGAAATTATTTGAACAACAACGGGGTACTATCATTGAAATGTTTAACATGTTCTCTGGTGGTGCACTTAGTCGCGCTTCTATTTTTGCATTAGGGATTATGCCGTATATTTCAGCATCAATTATCATTCAGTTGCTAACGATAGTTCAATCAACGCTAGCAGAGATAAAAAAAGAAGGCGAATTTGGCAGGCGTAAAATTAAACAGTATACTTGTTATGGTACTCTGATATTAGCAATAATTCAATCAATTGGTATTGCTATTGGTTTACCGAATATGCCTGGAATGCAGAGTCTTGTAATCAATCCAAATTTTGCATTTTACTTTACTGCAGTAGTGAGCCTAGTTTGTGGTACGATGTTTCTGATGTGGCTTGGTGAACAAATTACTGAAAAAGGTATTGGTAACGGTATTTCTATTATTATATTTGCTGGCATTGTAGCGGGTTTACCATCTGCTATTACTCACACTATTAATCAGGTTCGGCAAGGCAATATACATTTTCTCATATTATTATTAATTATAGTGTTAGTATTTTCAGTAACGTTTTTTGTGGTGTTTATTGAACGTGGTCAACGACGTATTGTTGTTAATTATGCTAAACGTCAGCAAGGAGGTCGTATTTATTCAGCTCAAAGTACACATTTACCAATAAAAGTAAACATGGGTGGAGTTATCCCTGCAATTTTTGCCTCTAGTATTGTTCTGTTTCCAGCTACAATTGCATCCTGGTTCAGGAATAGCACATATTGTAGCTGGATAGCTAAAATTTCATTCTATTTGCAACCTGGTCAATTGTTTTATGTGTTACTATATTCAATTGCAATAATATTCTTTTGTTTCTTTTATACAGCGTTAGTATTCAATCCACGTGAGACAGCAGATAACTTAAAGAAGTCCGGTGCATTTATAGCAGGTATTCGTCCAGGAGAGCAAACAGCAAAATATATTGATAAAATAGTGACTCGATTGACGTTATTCGGCTCTATTTACATTACCTTTATTTGTTTAATTCCAGAATTTATGCGTAATGCAATGAAAATTCCCTTCTATTTTGGGGGTACTTCTTTATTAATTGTTGTTGTAGTTATCATGGATTTTATAGCTCAAGTTCAGGCCTTATTAATGTCAAATCAATACGAATCTATATTAAAAAAAGCAAATTTAAAAGGACCATAATTGCTTATTCAAGAATTTTTAATAAATTACGGAGAGTAAAAATGAAAGTTCGTGCTTCCGTTAAAAGATTATGTCGTAGTTGTAGAATCGTTAAATGCAAAGGTATTATTCGTGTAATGTGCAGTGCTGAACCTAAACATAAACAACGACAAGGATGATATTTTTAGTATTTTATTGTAAAGTAGAGGTTATAAACTGACTACATTAGTTAAATAATTTTTCTATGTTTTTGCAATACTGTTGAAATCTTCTTAAAAATAAGATATTTAGAATAGCATTATTATTAAAAAATTAGGAGTGCATATTGGCCCGTATAGCAGGCATTAATATCCCTGATCACAAACATACCCTTATTGCTTTAAGGTCGATTTATGGTATTGGCAAAACACGCTCGAACCACATTTGCGATGTTACAGGTATTGCTAAACATATTCAGATCAGTAAACTCTCAGAACAACAGATTGAAAAACTGCGTGAAGCAGTTTCAAAATTTGTTATAGAAGGTGATCTCCGTCGTGAAGTTACTCTAAACATAAAACGTCTAATAGACCTTAATACCTATCGTGGTTTATGTCATCGTCGCGGTCTTCCAGTTCGCGGTCAACGAACTAAGACAAATGCCCGTACCCGTAAGGGTCCAAGAAAACCAATTAAGAAATAATCAGGGGGTAAATAAATAATGACTAAAACACTTATTCGTGCACATAAGCGTATTAAAAAACAAGTTTTAGATGGTATAGCGCATATCAATGCATCTTTTAATAATACTATTGTAACTATTACTGATCGTCAGGGCAATACTTTATGTTGGGCAACTTCTGGTGGTTCTGGTTTCCGTGGTTCTCGCAAGTCTACTCCTTTTGCTGCACAGGTTGCAGCAGAACATTGCGCTAAAACTGTGAAAGAGTATGGCATCAAAAATTTGGAAGTTATGGTAAAAGGACCAGGTCCTGGTCGCGAATCTAGCGTCCGAGCATTAAATGCAGCTGGCTTCCGCATAACAAACATTACTGATGTAACTCCGATTCCGCATAATGGTTGTCGCCCGCCTAAAAAGCGTCGTGTATAACAATACTATTTTAAGATTAGTTGGAGAAAGAAAATGGCAAAATATTTGAGCCCTAAGCTCAAGCTGAGCCGTCGTGAAGGCACAGATCTTTTTCTAAAATCTGGTTTGCGTGTAATCAGTTCTAAATGCAAAATTGAACAACCGCCTGGTCAACATGGGTTGCGTAAACCGCGTTTATCTGATTATGGTATTCAATTGCGTGAAAAGCAAAAAGTTCGTCGTATTTATGGCGTATTAGAGCGTCAATTCTGCAATTATTATAAAGAAGCAGCACGTTTAAAAGGTAATACTGGTGAAAACTTATTACAGTTGTTAGAAAGACGTCTTGATAATGTTGTCTATCGTATGGGTTTTGGTGCTACTCGTGCTGAATCACGTCAATTAGTTAGTCACAAAGCGATTATAGTAAATAATCGTATTGTTAATATCGCTTCTTATCAAGTTTGTCTAAATGATATTATCAGTGTCCGTGAAAAAGCAAAAAAACAATCTCGTATTCGTGGTTCGTTAGAACTAGCTGAACAACGCGAAAAGCCGACTTGGCTTGAAATTAATACTACTAAGATGGAAGGGGTATTTAAACGTATCCCAGGACGTACCGATCTATCTTCAGAAATTAATGAACATCTGATTGTCGAACTTTACTCCAAGTAATATTTAACTCTAATAGAGAGGACATAATGCAGGGTTCTGTAATAGAGTTTTTAAAACCAAAAATAGTAGATATCAAACAAATCAGTGCAACATACGCAAAAATAACTCTTGAACCTTTAGAACGTGGTTTTGGTCATACATTAGGTAATGCACTTCGGCGCATTCTGCTTTCATCAATGCCAGGATTTGCAGTAACTGAAGTTGAGATTGATGGTGTATTACACGAGTATAGTACAAAAGAAGGGGTAAAAGAAGATATTCTGGAAATTCTTATTAATCTAAAAGAACTTTCAGTAAGAGTACAAGGTAAAGATGAAGTTATTTTGACCTTGAATAAATCTGGAGTTGGCCCTGTGACCGCAGCTGATATCAGTTATAATGGAAATGTTGAAATTATTAAACCACAGCATGTCTTATGCCACTTAACTGATAAAAATGCTACTATTAATATGCGTATTAAAATTCAGCGTGGACGTGGTTATATTCCGGCTTCTGCCAGAATACACTCAGAAACAGATGAGCGACCAATCGGTCGTTTACTCTTGGATGCATGCTATAGCCCTATAGAACGTATTGCCTACAATGTAGAAGCAGCGCGCGTTGAGCAACGTACTGATCTAGATAAACTTATTATTGAAATGGAAACTAATGGCACAATCGATCCTGAAGAGGCAATTCGACGTGCAGCAACTATTTTAGCAGAACAATTAGAAACTTTTGTTGATCTACGTGATGTACATCATCCACAGGCAAAAGAAAAAAAACCAGAATTCGATCCAATTTTAATACGCCCAGTTGACGATCTGGAATTAACTGTTCGCTCTGCTAATTGCCTTAAGGCAGAAGCTATCCACTATATTGGTGATCTTGTACAACGAACTGAGGTTGAGTTGCTGAAAACACCAAATCTTGGAAAAAAATCTCTTACTGAGATTAAAGATATCTTAGCTTCTCGTGGATTATCTTTAGGTATGCGTCTTGAAGACTGGCCTCCAGATAATATCACTGATGAATAAGATGAATAATACGATTATAAGTTAAAGTTTTAATGAAAAGGATATAATCATGCGACATCGTAAGAACGGTCGTCAATTGAATCGTAAAAGTAGCCATCGTCAAGCTATGTTCCGTAATATGGTTAGCTCTTTAGTTCGTTATGAACTCATCAAGACAACTTTACCAAAAGCGAAAGAGCTTCGCTGCATTGTTGAATCATTGATTACACTTGCTAAGACTAACAGCATAGCAAGTCGTCGTTTGGTATTTTCTCGCATTCGAGATAATAAAATTGTAGCAAAATTATTTAATAAACTAGGTCCACGTTTCGAAAATCGCGCTGGTGGTTACACTCGTATTTTAAAATGTGGTTTTCGTTTAGGTGATAATACACCAATGGCATATATAGAACTTACTGATCGCACTGTAGCAAAAGCTACAGAAGCAGGTAAAAATGCAGAGTAGTAAGCAAATTATTTACTACTAATAAATAGCATAGTTCTTTTATGTAGAGAATTTATAAAAACAATAGATATAAGTATTTAAATGATTGAGTTAGCCAAATATAGTAAAAAATAGATTATGATGTAATAATTAATTTCTCTAATAGTATTTAAGATGATATTTCTTATCGGTTAATATAGAGCTTATAAATATATCGTCTTATCTATGAGATATTTCTTCGTTATGTCATATAACTCTAATAAATAAAGAGATATATGACATAACATACCAATGTGATTTTAAATTAAAAAATCTAGATAATTTCTATTATGAAGACTCCTTAATAAAATTAATTTAAGTTTTTCTTAATTTTAAATAGCATTATCTTACTCGTTTTATAAAAAATAAATTTTAAAAAAAGTAATATTATATATAAAAATATTATATATAAAGAAATATAATAATAAGAAAAATAATTAATTTCTAATAAGATTATATTAACTAATGAAATTTAAAAATTAAATCTGAATTAAAATATTTTCATTAATTAAAACATATTCACTAATATTCATGATTTTTAACATAAAAATAACGATTATTAACAATAAAATAATCAATAGCATATAATTATTTATAATTTATTCATAGTAGTGAAATATATAGAGAACATTAAAAATGTTAGTATATACCAACTAATAATCTATATGCTCTACTTGTATATTCCCATTTATCATCAATTAGTTTATAGTGAAGTCACTAATAAATATTTTAAATAAATATTTTAATATTAGTTTATTTTAAACTTTATGTATTAATAATTTTTATTTTTAGTACTTGTATGTTAATCAAAAAAAAAGGAAAACTAAAATTAACAGTAGAAATAATCTAACATATTTATAATTTAATATATAAAGTATTTTCATTAAGAAAATTTTTAAATATGTAGGGTAGATTTTAAGATTATTTTTTGTCTCGAAAGAGCTAACGTTTTTATGTTACTCATCTAGATATAGTATACTGAGATCAGTTTTGTAACAAAACTTTTAGCATTGACTAATACTTATGCAATATATTATATTAATATATGATATTATTGAAAATATATTACCATTTATCATAGAAATGGTGAACCGGTCCAATACCTTTCCCTATATTTAGATCATCAGCATGTAATAGCGCCTGCTGTAACCAAGCTTTAGCTGCTTGTAACGTTTGTTGCCAGTTATTATATCGTGGACGAAGCGCGGCTAAAGCAGCAGATAGCGTACAACCTGTACCGTGGGTATGTTGAGTTGAAATTCTCATACTTTCTAGTCGTAACTCATAATCGGAACTTATCAACCAATCCGGGCTTGAATTACTAGCTAAATGACCACCTTTCATAATTACTACTTGACAGCCTAATTTTAGTAGAGAGCGACCTTGCTGACGCATCTGGTTCTCATTAATTGCTGGTGTACAACCAAGTAAAATAGCAGCTTCTGGCAGGTTTGGCGTAATAACTGATGCTAGTGGCAAGAGGAGATTTCGTAAACTACTCACTGCGTTCTTATCCAGTAGCAAATCGCCGCTCTTAGAAACCATGACAGTATCTAGTATCAACCAAGGTACAGTATATTTTTTAAGTTTTTCTGCTATTACATGGATAATAGAAGCCTGGCCGACCATACCAATTTTAGCACTATCAATACGAACATCGCTAAATACTGATTCCATTTGCATAGCGACAAAATCAGCACTGATAGGATAAACTAATTGAACTCCACGAGTGTTCTGTGCTACTAACGAAGTCACTATTGTAATACCATAAGCGCCGAGTGCTGAAAAAGTTTTTAAATCTGACTGAATACCTGCACCGCCGACTGGATCAGTTCCAGCAATAGATAGTATATGATATATTTTTTTCATTATATATTCTTCATGTATGTATAAATATAATCATTCCATTGGAAAAATCATCTGTTCCATAATTAATAACTGTAAAAAATAAGATGTAATTAGTATTAGTCATATATATTATTAACGAATAACTATTATAAAACTAAGAAGTGAATATTGCTTTTTTATAATTACTATTATTAGTATAATTACTATAGAACTATAGAGTTTCAATTTGTTTCTGTGTATTTAAGGATAAGCAAATATCAGATAAAGTTAATTAAAATAAATATTAATATAATATTAAATTACTTATTAAAATATTAAACAATATGTTATTTCTGATAATAATGCATTATAAATGCTTCCCCCCTATACGATAATTGTAAGGAGGAACTAACGTCTTTTTTAATATTGTATTAAAGTTGTAATTTTTATTATATCATTGATAATAAAACTATTTTTTAGTTTCTATCGAAATAGTGCTGATCTATTTAAAAGTAATAATGATGTTAGTGTTAATGACTGCATTACTACTTTGTATTATTATATAATTATTAGAGTGATACTTACTTAATACTTGACTAATCTATAATATTTAGAACAACAAAAACGTCTATTTATTATATACATACAGATAAAGTTGCTATCTATTTTATAGATAATATCATATTATTTAATATTAGTAATATGCTTAGTATTATGATTATAATTATTTTTTCTATCTTACCTACAGTGTAATATTAACCATTATCAAAAATCTGCTAGATAATAACAGATCTAGTAAATCTAATCAAAAATTTCCTAATCATTTAACATTAATCTAAACCAGATTTTCTCTTAGAGCAAAGTTACTATTGATCTTGATAATAATCATAAACTACTATCGACAGTTCTAATTTTTAGAGCTATCGATAGTAGTTATTTTGTAATTTTGATCAATAATCAAGTAAGATTAGATATGTTATATAGATAATACTCAAATATGCTTGATTACTATCAATAGTTTTTGTTTTGTGATTTTAGATATTATCGTTAACTATTTAATATAATTTTTATTTTTTGATAACTAAAATAAAGTAAATAATATATTATTTAAGCGGTCTATTAGCTTTTATAACTGATTATATTTTTTATAAAAATATTATTACTAGCGATCACTAAATTATTCAATTACTTTGATTTATAATATCAAAGTAATTGATTTTTTTGAAAATTTTACTAATTTAAAAACTAAATTAATTTATCTATCGTTAGAAATCAGTATTTAAGATGTTCAGTTTACGAATTAAATATTATTATAATTAGTAAATTGTTTTATATTCTGATATCATTAATCATTTATAATGATGACGTCATTTATCTAGTAATAGATTGAAAAATGAATATAAATATATAATAAATACTAATAGTTCTGTTAATAAATTTCTAGATTAGAGAATCTAAGTTATAAAAATAGGATCGTTTTATCGATAAAAATGCGAAATATAAATAATAGACTAATACATAAAAACTATTTAATATATAGTCGTATAATTTATGATAAAAATATATATATCTTTTAATAACTCTGAAAAGTTAATATAGATATTTATCAGTATCAATCAAATAATGATACTAATTATATTAATAATAATAAAAAGATAAAAAATAAATATTTTTATTATTAACTGACATTAATATTTTTTTAATTTTAAAAAAATAAATTAAAATATTTATATATTATTTTAGCTTAAATTCAGTTTTAGATTTTATTATTGAAATTATTATTAATATTACTATTGTTATTAGTTATAATACTAGTTTCATAACTATTGAATTCCATTTACAAGACTATTGCTATCTTTTAATAGGTGTTATGAAATTAATTATGTTATAATAACTTATTTTAGATATATTATACTTAATCTTTTATTTTTCAGTAATAAATTAAAAATATAATTTTAATAATACTAATTTCGTCTGAAACCGATATAATTTTCACTTCCTTGGTATCGTATTTACTTATCATGTTATTTGATATTAGAATGATCTTTTAGTAAAAAGACATTTTAGTATTATTTTAATTTCTTAAACTAAAAGATTTCAACAAATATAACAGAAAATATCATTATTATGAATAGTTTACTATTCAGAATTTTTTCTGATTTAAAACTTACTGACAGATATTAAAGGTTAATAATATACATATTTTATAGTTAGCATATTAATAATTTTAATAAAAGTTCCACACTTAATTTAGCTGCACTATAAATAGTATTTATAACTTAACTATAACTACTTTCTCTATAGAAATATTACTTTAATTAATTTTTATAAATTTAACATAACTAATTAAATCGTTTTTTCTATGATTATAAATGTTATTTTTAACCTATTTCACATAAAATTATTTGATATATTTTATGTTTTATAGCTAAAATTAGTAATTTTTAATAAAATTATAACTTGAATAGAATTATAATAATTAAAATATAGATCTATTATATCTATCTAATTCGTTACTGTATTTGTTAAATTTTTGATAAAAATAGCAGTTTATCTACATGGATTCATATAATGAATATATCTCATAAAATCATAAACAAATTTATGTTAATAATTTATTAGGATAGATCATAATTAGACTTAATATATAAAACAATTTTTTGTTAAATGAAGATAAATAATAATAACATATTAAACTAAGCAAGATAATATTTTGCTATAAAAAATATTTTTAGAGTTTTATAGTGATCATTTTAATTGAAATAGTAAAAATAAATATTTATTTTCAACTCTAATTAATATTACTATTTCTAATTTAATTATATAAATACGTAATATATATTTTATATAATATTTCTACCTTCTGCAAGCTGAAACATTTATTAAATATTTAATAAAATTATTGCTATTAATAAATACATAGAACGATAATTAGATAAAAATAAAATATTTTTCCTATTATTTTCTTATAAAATAAATTACTTAAACTCTATAATAATTTTATTAATATCAACTTTAATAAAACTTGATTTTATAAACTATTCTGATAATCGAATCTATAACAATATCGTTTTTTAATCATATTTTAGATTTAAATAATAATTATATATATAAATTACTAATTGACAGATTAGTAATTTCTTACTAGCATAATTTTAATAGTTAACAACGCTACAGCTATTAGTTGGATGGTATTTAAATGCTGCATATCGTAGTAATTACAGCATATACTATTGTATATTTACAATATCTCTTCTGCTACTAAACTCACTAATAAGGTAAAGTTTATCTTTTTTATAAATTATCTTAAAATAGAGATTCTTTAACGTTTTATTTATTTTAATTTAATATTCTGAGATGTATATTTAATGTTATATTTAGCATTTATGTTCAATATTTTCGATACGAGTATTTTGATACTCATGCTGAAAAAGGCACATACGCAACGTATTTCGATATTTTCCATTAATAAAAAACTCTTGAAGTAAAACTCCTTCCTGCTTGAAGCCCATTTTAGTATAAATATGAATAGCTTTCTTATTTTCTTCATCAACGATTAAATACAATTTATGTAGATTAAGCACCATAAAACCGAAATTCATTGCCAAATGAGTTGCTATGCTGGCATAACCTTTACCCTGATGCTCAGGAGCTACTAAAATAGAAAACTCAGCTCGTCGATGAATATGATCGATATCTACTAACTCAACTAATCCAATGCTTACACCAAGTTTATCAATAATAAATCGACGTTCACTTATATTATGAATGTTCTTTTGATAAAGATCTTTCAACTCTAAATAAGCTTCATGTGGTTCTTCAAACCAATATCGCATCATTATCTCATTATTATTAAGTTGATGAATAAAATGTAAATCTTCACGTTCCAAAGGACGAAGTTTGATATGATCATCCTCTGAATATTGTCTATATGATTCCATTATTGTATTCTCAAAATACTTAAGTTAAAATATAATAAAATTTATTAAAATCAGCTATTTATAAAAAATAATGATAAAAATCTGAAATAATTATACAAATATTTAACACTACTATAGTGTACATCATTATTATCAAAGATATAGACATAATAATAAAAATAATACATAATATAAATTAACTTACATAAGAAATATCTATAAGCATAGATTTGATTATAGACTATAATAGAATGAGTAAAAATAACATTTCTTATTATAACTGAATAAGAATGTATTAGTTTTTATAAAAATTAGAAGATTCCTTAATTAGAAAGATACAAATAATTAGTACAATAACATAAATCAATAAATAGAGATAAGTTATAAATAATTCTAAAAATATCATTACATTATAAAATATAAAATTTTTGCCAATGAAAATAGTGTGATAAAACATATATTTTATATATAGAGATCTACATGAAAAGTTCATATACTAGTATACTTAAATTTTTAAAAATATAGTATTCACTATATAATTATATGACGAATAAAGTTATTATTCGAGCAGAATGCTATAGAAAAATTATTAGCGGTAGTATTCTAAAATTAATATTAATCAATAATAATAACTAGAGATTATTAAAACTACTGAGTAGATTATCATTGTTCTTGTTATTTTAAATAATATTAAAAATTAAAAACTAATATCATTAAATATTAATTTAATTCGATAAAAAGTTATTATTATAAATATTTTCATCTAATTAGGTATAAAAAACTATAATAAATATCATAATTGCTATAATATAACTCTTAATTAAGATAATTTAATACAAAATAAACAAATCTTTACGTATACTAAAAATATATTAACTAGATTTATATTAACTTTTCTATAGAAAAGTATATTAATTTATTTTTAGAAAATTGAGTAAGATAGTGATTATTAGTTAATTATGATATAATTAATTTTTATTTTATTTATTAGTTATAGATAACACTGAGAAAATAAACTTCTCAATAAATAGATAATAATTTTATATTTCTTTCATGTTTTATTTTTTAAAAAACTAAAATTAAATTACTTAATTACTTCTCTATTTTATCTATTTATAAGTTCATCATTGATATCATCATATTCAATTTATATATAGCAGTAAATAAACTAATTTATGTTTCTATAGTATTTACTAATGTCAATATTTTATGAAATACTGGTATTAACTTATTCTATTTGTATAAATAGCTATTGTTTAATTTTTTAATATTACTATTTATAGTAATTAATATTTTTATATGAAAGTATTTTTATTTTTATAAAATTACATTTTTATTTTTAATTTTATAAACTTTCTATTAAAATTTATAAAAATTTTGACATTATAAATTTAATATTGAATTACGATGTATTTATTTTTTTGATCTATTTTTATCGACTATAAACAATTCTGTTTTTTGTTAGAATTTATTGGATTATATAATATCTTAAAATATATTTCATCATACTATTCTATGTTAATATTCGATATTGTTTCTATTTTATTTACAACTACTTAATGACTCTTTTATTAACCAATAAAAATATATTATAAATATTTACCTTACTAATTAAAATAATATAGATTTTTATTTTTATAAATTTTAATGGCTGCCTGTATTATCATTAGTTGATTGATTTCATTAAAAAAAGATATTATTCTCGCCGATCTTTTGTTAAAAAAATCAAATCGTATACTAATACGATTTAGATAATTAATTAGAAAATCTGTTCTTTGTATAAATTAACTTATTGGAATATGTTATATCAACTTGATATTTATAATAACAAAAGGAGATATTTATTATAAATATTTAGTAAAATCTACTCTAGATGAAAATATTTTAAAAGTACAAACTAAAATATTTATTGAAATTAAAAAATAAATGTTCTTGATAAATAACTTATAAAAGCTTATAGATATTTTATATTTTCTAAAAAATATTATAGTGCAATAGTAAATGTGAGGGGGATTTAGGAAATGCTATGCTAGCTAGATAATTTTGTCATTTATTATTTTTATCTCTAACTTTATTAATTATATATATTGATAAAGTATATCAATATAACTTGAATGTTATTAAACAAAATTAATTTTTGGATTAATTGCGCTATTCTTCTTTATTTAACGTTAATTTCTATTTGTATAGAATACGATAATCTATTTTTTCTTCTATTATAGAAGAACTATAATCTATTAACTATTATTAAAAAAAACATAAATTCATTATCCACATAAGTAACAAAATCAACTAAAGAGTTAGCATAATAGTCTTTATTACGAATATATACAACGCTAAATCTAGCGTTTGTTTAATAACAAGTTAATTATATAATATACCAATTATTTTAACATGGGTTTAGCTATTTGACAGTATAGATTGTTAGAAAATATAAGGCATTAAATTAAGAATCATTATCTTTCTATAATAGAATATTATTTTTATAACTGTTTCACTAATCTAATTAGAAAAATACCTTATTTCACCATTTAACTTTTTTATTATAAATATAAGTATAATATTAAAAATTAATCTATTCTAGTGAGAATATCAAGATGCTGATTCCAAAACCCTATTTGCTTTTTCTTGGCGATATTACAGACCCCTTAGCAGAGAAAACTGCGCGTGGTATCCAGGTTTGGCGTCCAGATTATTGTCTTGGTCAATTGCGGTTACCAGGTTGTACGGTTTCCCTTGGTCTAGATGATTTCTCTGTTGAAGCAGCCTGGGCAGCTGGCGCTAAAACATTGGTTCTTGGCGTAGCAAATGCTGGTGGTTTTTTACCTCAACATTGGATTGATACAATACGTTCTGCCATTTGTACTGGTATGAATGTTGTTAGCGGTCTACATGAAAAATTATCTTCAATGCCTGAATTAGCAAAATTGGCGAAACAACGGGGTGTTACGTTATTTGATATTCGCCATATACGGCCAAATTTAAGAGTTGGAAATGGGAAACAGCGTAGCGGTAAGCGCATTTTAACAGTAGGGACTGATTGTTCAGTAGGAAAGATGTATGCTTCATTAGCATTAGAAGAAGATATGCGGAAACGCGGTATGGATGTTAATTTTCGTGCTACTGGCCAAACCGGTATCTTGATAGCCGGGGAAGGAATTGCTATAGACGCCATAGTAGCTGATTTTATCTCTGGTGCTGTGGAAGCATTATCCCCGGCTAATAATATTAATCATTGGGATATTATCGAAGGACAAGGATCTTTGTTTCATCCTTCTTATGCTGGAGTTAGTATGGGTCTACTTCATGGAGCTCAGCCACAATGGTTAGTAATGTGTCATGAGATGAATCGTCTACACATGCGTCATCTTCCACATCAACCGATGGTAAAATTAGATGTATGCGTAGATGCTAATTTGCGTGCAGCAGCAGTCACATGTCGTAACGTTAAATTAGCAGGGTTCGCTATTAACACCTCCAACGTTAGTAATTCAAAAGCTCGTAACTATTGTCATCTTTTAAGAAAAAGATTCGGTGTACCAGCAACTGATCCATTACGATTTGGTATTGGTGAAATTACTACTCTACTCCAAAAGCAAACGTAAATACTACATTTTAATGATTAAAATGATAAATCTGAAATTAATTCAACTGAAAAATTTATTATACAGATATAAATAACAAATAGCATATAGATATTTAGTAATGAAATAATTATTTATTATTTTTACAACATTAATAATATAACATCAATTATGTTTTAACTAATGTTTATTAATTACAGTAGCACTGTAATGTTAAAGTATATCTATTTATCTAATAAAACCAAAGATTACTGAATAGGTTAAGATTCATTTATTAATATGATAGCAATATATTATTATATAAGCTAAATATAGATCATTAACAAACTAGTATTATTCACGCTATATGACTGACTAACTATATTTTTCACAGATTTTATTTTAATGTTAATAGTATTTGGAACGTAATTATACTATTAAAATTATAGTAAATATAAATATATCTTCAAGATAATAAATAATAATCAATAATCTGCTATTAGTCTAACATAATAAGAAAATTGAACTTTATTATAAAAAATAAGATTTAATTATTAATAAAGCTTATTTGTAAAATAATTTAAAGGTTTATTAGAATGATAATATAAAAATTAAGAAAGATTTGCTAAAAATATAAACACTGCTATTTGCTTATAGCAAATTAATTATTCATAATATATTAAAATATCATATAGCACATTTAGCATTTTAATATTAGCGTAGGTAATGTTCGAAGGAAAATTTTTTAAATAGTTTTAAACATAAATCTATTACTTTTTGTCGAATAAAAGTAATTGAATTATGAATAATAAAAATATTTGAATAAAGGCATATTAAGCTTAATAGATAACAAAAATTTCTCTTTTATATTATTGAAAATAAAATTATATTATCTTTTCTACAAAGAATTTTCTATTGTAATAATAAATCATTTTTAATATATCAATGTATATGTAGTTTATTTTTTTCAAAAACTAAATTTTCCATTTTCTGATAGGAATTTTCATATCCAGGAATACTGAATAGTATTATCAGAATAATCCACTTGAGATCATCAAGATTAAATTCTGTTATGTCTAGTGCCATTACACGATCAATAACCATCTCACGTGTTTCAAAATTTAATACTTGAATTTGTTCAAGAAATAACAAAAAACCGCGACAATCAGTATCTAGAAAGTGACTTTCTTCATCAGTATAAATACGCATAGTAAGTGAATCAGAATGTAGTATAAAAGTTCTATCTATCCCATCCTGTAAATCTATGAGTTTTTCTAGCCAGTTTAATGCATTAAAAATATCATCTTGATGAAAACCAGCTTGAGTAAGGTCATCAGTTAGTTTATCCTGATCTATACACACTTCTAGTTCATTATATATATATGTTTCAAATAAATATATTAATACGTCGAACATGGCTTGCCCTACTTAATCTTATATAGCTGCCAGGTACAACTGCGATCTATTCTTATTAAATTAAATTTGAATAGTTTTACTGCAATTTTTAGTATAGATTAGTTAGAATATTTAAAAAAGATATAAAAGATGCAATCTATAAATCATAGGTTATCTAACATATCGAAAAATAGCAATTTAACTTTGCATTCTATTACAGAAATAATTTTAATTTTATTAAATATAAATTATTTTATATCACTATAAAATTTTTTAAATATCTTTTATGACGAATAATAAATTCAGATAGAACAAGATAAAAATTCTTCTAATCTTATTTAAAAATACAATACGCCTAGCCTGTGTAGATAATGTAAAATAGTAAGTGTATACTAACTTAGTTTATACAGATAGAAACGTATGGTCTCCAGTTTATTAAAAATAGTATTTTAATTACTAGCTTTATTTTAGATGATAGATATCTATATCGTCTAATACTATCAATCCTCATTAAAAATATTTAAAATAAAATTAAACATAGATTGTATACTGAGATAAAGATTTAGATTATTATGACATTATTACAATTGTTATATTATCCAGATAAACGATTACGCAAAATCGCCAAACCTGTTGTTAACGTTAACGATACTATCCAAAATATTATTAGTGATATGTTTGATACTATGTACGCTAAAGATGGCATCGGTTTGGCTGCTACTCAAGTCGATATTCACCAGCAAATTATTGTAATCGATATCTCTGAAGATCATAATCAGCGCCTAGTATTAATCAATCCAAAATTATTGGAGAAAAGCGGAAAAACTGCCATTGATGAAGGATGTTTGTCAGTTCCTAATCAACGTCATTTCATTTCTCGCGCTAAAAAAATAAAGATAAGGTCGCTGGATAGCGCTGGTAATATTTTCGAGTTTAAAGCAGATGATCTATTAGCAATATGCATCCAACATGAGATGGATCATTTAGTCGGTAAGCTATTTATCGATTACTTGTCGCCTATAAAACGTCAACGTATTCATCAAAAAATAAAAAATTGGCACGTGTAACTATATGGGTTTAAATAGCCTGAGATTATAGGAAATATTTTGTCTAGTTCTTTACGAATTATCTTTGCTGGTACGCCGGATTTTTCTGCACATCATCTAAATGCTTTGATTAATGCCAAACAGAATATCGTGGGAGTTTTCACCAAACCGGATCGTCCTGCAGGTCGCGGTAATCTCTTAACTTCTAGTGCAGTGAAAAAACTAGCTAAACGATATAATTTACCTGTGTTTCAACCAACTTCATTACATAAACCTGAATGGCAACAGAAGATAGCAGAATTAAATGCGAATATTATGGTAGTTGTAGCTTATGGTTTAATTATTCCACAAAGCATATTAGTTCTACCAAGATTCGGCTGTATTAATGTACATGGATCGTTATTGCCTCGATGGCGTGGAGCAGCACCTATTCAAAGAGCATTATGGGCTGGTGATAATTATACAGGCGTAACGATTATACAAATGGATGCTTGTATCGATACTGGGGCCGTATTAAATAAGGTCACATGTAAAATCCAACCTAATGATACTAGTGTTTCTCTCTACAATAAACTGGCAAAAATTGGGCCAGATGCTCTTTTATTAACGTTAACGCAGATAGCTATAGGACACGCCGTTGCAGAACCACAAAATAATACAGTTGCTACTTATGCAGAAAAACTCAGCAAGGAAGAAGCCAGACTTGATTGGCGTATGCCTGCGACGCAGATTGATCGTTGCATTCGTGCTTTTAATCCATGGCCTATTAGCTATTTTTTAACTCAAAAACAAACGATAAAAGTTTGGGCTGCTAGCGTTGATGATAAGCTAGTATCTTTACATATGCCTGGAACGATATTAGCTGCAGATAAGACTGGCATTCGAATCACTACTGGTAGTGGTATATTAACATTAACACACTTACAGCCAGCGGGCAAAAAAATAATGTCAGTACAAGAGTTACTCAATTCACGTCGTGAATGGTTTGTTCCTGGAACTATTTTGGATTAGTTTTTATTTTAAGTAAGTGAATTTGATTTTCTGTATTACTTTAAAAAACGACTCATAGTCTAGTTAGCTATAAAATACTATGATCTTCTATTATCAAGTTTAAACGAGCAGAAAAGTATTGAATTAGAGTTATCCTTTGATTATTATCAACGATATAAACTTATATTTTGACCTTAAGTTTGCTAACTAAAAATAATGCTTTATTACATTATTTACATAGTAAATTTTTATTTATAAAATATTAACATAAAAAATTAATAGTCATAAATATATTTGCATATTAATTAGATGAATAACATCTATAATATATGTCTAGTACTACTGATTAACGAAAAAATTTTAGATCTCGTTTATGAACAAAATATTGAATAGTGTAAAATTATTTATTTAATCTTAATCATTATAGCTGGTATAAGTGTATATAATATTTTCAAAATAGAATATTTTCATTATTTTCTATTATGCAAAATGCAAGTGTTCTCATTTTTGCATCGTCTAGAGAATTTTAATCCTTTCTGCATATTGTTATATGCTATTTTTATAATAGCACTATATGCTATAATAGAAATACTGTTTTTATTACTAATTGCTTATTTCCTATTATAGGAAATAAGCAATTAGATTATATGTAATTTAATTTTTTTCTTATACTAATTTTAAGAGATTATTCATCTTATATTAAGATATTAAAATAAATTAAGAAAAATTATGATATTAAAATATATCTACTAATTATCCAAGAAAACAATAAAAAATTTATTAGTAATATAAATAACAATAATCGCTATCTGATATTATAAATAATAATACGCATATCTATTAAAATTATAAATTATCATATAGTTCATTTAGTACTATTAATTTTTTAAATAGAAATTTTTATCTATGAAAAACGAACATAATAAACCTATATTTATTTTTCTTAATTGTAAAAATATGATGTTTATAACACGAGCATATTATGCTATATATAAACTTTGATAATTATCAATAAGATAAAAGAAATATTTATGTATTACCTTATGGTAGTATGTACTATAAATTAATAAAGTATAATTATAAATATAATGAGAATTTTTAAAGAAAAATATGCAATATTATTGTTAATTTGACATTTATTAATGTAATTTTATTAATTAAATCTATTAAAATTTTATATTAAAAATAGATTTCAAAAATTAAGTTTAGAAGAGATATTGCTTGCAGGGATCTATATAATAAAATAAGCAAATTATACGAAAAGAAAATGCAAGTAAAACAATATTAACATCGTAATAAACGATTTTTTACTATTAATATCACCATCATTTTATTTTTTAAGCAAAATAATTTAATAAGACAGTAATCATTAGCTAAGTAATATTAATATTAGCTGTCTAGTATTAATTTTTTGATACCTAAGATATAGTTATTTAGTTAAAAAATTACTAAAAAATAGATATTATTCTTAATAATGCTAATAATAGTGAATATTCAATATTATTATAAAGTTAATGCTTGAAAATTAATAACACTAGCATAATCATTATAAAAATATTATCAAAATGAATCGTAGAGATTTTTATTAGGTAAGAGTATAGTGTATATGTTTTGGTATCCAACGTTTAATTAGAGCGCTGGCTAAATCAGGATAATTTTGATGAATATATCTAGCTAGATTCTGCACTTCTGGAATCATATCCTGATCACGAAGCAGATCAACTACTCGAAATTCAGAATTTCCAGTTTGACGAGTTCCAAGTAGTTCACCAGGACCACGAATTTCTAAATCTCGCTGAGCAATAGCAAAACCGTCGTTGCTGTTACGCAATACCTGCAAACGTAACTGTGCAGTTTTTTTTAAGGGTAATTTGTATAACAGTATGCAATATGAAACTACTACTCCACGACCAATCCTTCCGCGTAACTGATGTAGTTGCGCCAGTCCTAATCGTTCAGGATTTTCGATAATCATCAAGCTAGCATTAGGTATATCGACACCAACTTCGATAACTGTAGTTGCTACTAGTAACTGCACATTATTTATGTTAAATTCATTCATAAGTTTATGTTTTTCAACTGTTTTCATTCGACCATGCAAAAGTCCAATACGTAATTCGGGTAAAGCAATTTTCAGTTCTTGAAAAGTAGCTTCTGCTGCCTGAGCTTCTAATAGATCTGACTCCTCTATTAGAGTGCAAACCCAATAAGCTTGGCGTTTCTCTTGAAGACAAGCTTGGCGAACACGTTGGATAATTTCGGATCGTCGGGTTTCCGGTATGGCGACTGTAGTTACAGGTATACGTCCAGACGGTAATGCATCAATAACTGAGATATCTAGATCCGCATAGGATATCATAGCTAGAGTTCGTGGAATAGGTGTAGCAGTCATAATTAATTGATGTGGGTGAAAACCCTGCGAAACTCCTTTTTTCCATAACGCTAGTCGTTGGTGGACTCCGAAACGATGCTGTTCATCAATAATCATTAATGCTAGTCTAGAAAAGTGAACTTGTTTTTGAAACATAGCATGAGTACCCACTATCATTGATACCCGACCATCACTAATAGCTTCCTCTTGCGCTTGACGTGCTTTACCTTTTTGTTTGCCAGCCAACCAACCTACTTTAATACCTAGCGGTGAAAACCAGTCTCGGAAGTTACGAGTATGCTGTTCAACTAATAGCTCAGTAGGTGCCATCAGCGCTACCTGCCAACCATCGCAGATGGCATTTAATGCTACTAGTGCTGCTACTAGAGTCTTTCCAGAACCAACATCTCCTTGTATCAACCGCATCATTGGAACGTTACGTGATAAATCTTGATTTATTTCAGCTACTACACGCTTTTGAGCGTCAGTCGGAGAAAATGGTAAAGTAGCAAGAAAACGCTGTAAAAAAAAACTATTGTTTCGTAATGGTAGTGCGCGCTCTTTTTGTATCCTAGCTCTAATTGAGAGCATATTGAGAGTATGTGCTAATAGTTCTTCTAAAATTAGTCGGCGCTGTGCTGGATGATAGCCTGATACTATTTCATCTAAAGAGATTTCTGGTGGTGGGCGGTGAAGTATCCGTAATGCATCAGGCAGGCTTATTAATTCTTTTCTAAATTTTGGCGGTAGTAATTCATTAACTGGGGTAATATCTAGTAATTTTAAGGCTTGATCAACTGCATTGCGCAATGTTGATTGACGAATACCCTCATTACTTGGATATATTGGTGTTAATGCAGAAGCAAGCGTTATTTTTTTTTTCTCATTAATAATATGATATTTTGGATGGATTATCTCACTGCCATGCTGGCCACATCTAATTTTGCCATAAGCAGTGATCCATTTTCCGATAGAAAGATTATTTTTCATTGTTTTATTAAAATGGAAAAAACGCAATGTCATAATACCACTATCATCACATAAATAACATGTAAATATACTTTTTCGACCAAAATTAATATTGCTATTTATAACTTTTCCTTGTACAGTTACAATCATACCAGGTAATGCATCACCGATAGGGCACAATTTAGTGTGATCTTCATAGCGAATCGGAAGATGTAATAGCAGATCTAATAAGTTTTTTATCCCGAGTCGATTAAGTTTACTGACAAAACTCTGGCTAATTCCTGGTAGGGTATTAAGCGAAATAGCATTCAAAAGACAATCTTTGGTCATATTAGCACTCCGTATCGTGTAAAAGACCTCTGTTCTATAGAATAGATAGGTTTAGACCAATAACTTACCTATAGCGTATTTTATTTTTTAAAAATATAGGTCGATTAGCTAGAATTTAAAAAGTAAAAAAGATATTGCTATATGCAATTTTCAGTTGATTTTGTTCATTTTCTATGCTTTAATTATTTGCTAAATATAAAAGAGAAATATTTAATATCTATTTAGATTTATTTGCATAATATCTATTATAATATAGATTTTCGAATAATATTTACTAGATTAATATAATTAAAAATTTTTAAATAAAAATTTTATATGTTCTTTTTTTCTTTATTTTTAATATTCAGGCCTTAGATATTATAATTGGTAATTTTTCAGCAAAATTAGATTAATTAATAAAATCAAATTAAATACATTCAGTTTAACTTGAGCGATAAAAGTTATTATTAATTTATGTCTCTATATTTATAGACATAAATTTGATCAGATTTTTTGACAGTCTAGAATACTAGAATAGTATTCATGGTAAGTAATTAGATACTCATTTTAGCTGGAACGGGTAATAGTCAGATCAATTACTAGAGGTAATTATTATTTTTAATAGAAAATTGTTTATGATACTATCATTAGCTTTAATTAGTAATATGTGTAGGTTAGTTTGTGAATTTGTATTAATTATTTTGATAAAATAGAATAAATTATTAGGTTTTGCTAACTTTGTTCTATTTAGATTTTTTGAAAAAAAACTTTACCGATAACTGTATTAGTTTTAACTAATATTTAGTGGATTTTAAATAAAATGGTAAAAATAAGATAGTAAAATTATTATGTTTGATATTCTTTAATATCTTTTCGATATATTTCTATTATTAATTAGACTGAAAAGCAAGTGGAATTATCCGTATAGATAAAATTCAATATAGGTATAACTAATACCCTTTTATGCACAGTTAGTGCTTAACATTAAGTGTAGACTTTCATTCTCATATTAGTTCTACTATTCTATTATAGAACTAATATACCAATTCAATTTCTACTATTTTATCTATATTATTTGTTCGGATTTATGTTTTCATCAGTATACTATGTGGATTTAATATTGAGATATTTAAAGATTAGTAGTCGTTATCTTTAAAGATAATAATATAGTTCTTCACACATCTTAGGTTCTATCTATACAGAATATATGTTTATCCTATTATCTATAATAAAATAAAACATTATTTTTTTGAAATAAATTTAGCAATAGATAGATGTATAAATAATTTTTGCATTTGTTAACGTGATAGGAAATACCTGCTTTAATTAAATAGTTTTCTATCCCTAAGGTTATAAGGAAATTATTAAATGCTTTTTCAGTTACTGTTTCTTATAATTTAGTATCGATTAGGATACAGATTTTCAAAACTAAGCTTTTCCAATTCATTCTTTAAACAAAGAACTTAAAGTCGGTGGGTTAATAAGTCATAGATTTCCAATATTAATTACACAATGCTGTAGTATTTTATATCTACAGAATATTTATAGTACGAATATACATATGATTACGACAAATGGATATATTCAATATAATATGAATATCCCATGCTATTACACAATATTTTTTAAAGAGATTCGCTTAAGTTTTTGCTGTAAAAATTTAAGTTTATCGAACCGAGATATATTCTTTACTACTTCAGCTTAGAATACCTTCGATAATATTATACAATAAAGCAAATATTACTGTCTTATAATCGATTAATTTCTCATCTAGAAGTTAATCGATTAACACTAAATTAGTAATACAAGGTTTACTGTTTAAAAATTGCTTCTCTTAAACATTAAACACGAGAAGATAATTTTTTATTAAAAATTTTTATTTTATCCTCTGTTAAATGAAAAAGAACTAGCAAATGTAGAGTTTTAAATAGGCATAATTTTATTTCTCTTGATTATTCTGTAAATCAATAATTTTATTGGTAATTAGACCCTCTTCGATTTCACGCAAAGCAATAACGGTATGTTTATCATTTTCTTCTGAAACCAATGGATCTTTTCCAGAAATCTGAATCTGACGTGCGCGTCGTGCAGCAATCAGCACAAGATCAAAACGATTACCTATTTTTTCGACGGCGTTTTGTACAGTGATACGTGCCATAGTAAAACACTCTAATAATAAAAATAATTTGACATCATACTAAAAATTATATCAATCCGCTAATAATTTAGTGATTAATACATCATAGCGTAATTTCTGATGCTTAAAGCAAAGTCGTTCAGCTTGAATAATAGCTTTAAGATCAAGCAATGCAGTATCAAAATCATTATTAATAATTAAAAATAATCATATTCACTAAAGTGAGTTATATCAACTACTGCTTGTGTCATTCGTTTGATAATTGTCTCTTCGCTATCCAGACTGCGGAAGTGTAATCTGTAGTTCAAATCTTTTTTAGAAGGTGGCAAAATGAAGATGCTACGCACGTTTAGCATTTTAGCACGGATCTGTTGTGCACCTTGCCAATCTATGTCAAGAAAAATATCTATGCCGTTTTCTATAACTTTCTGAATAGCTTCACGTGAAGTACCGTAGTAATTATCAAATATATAGGCATATTCGAGAAAAGCATTTTTAGAAATCATATGCTCAAATTTTGATACTGTCACGAAAAATAATCTTGACTATGCGTTTCAGTAGGACGTATAGTGCGAGTGGTATAAGAAATCGATACCTGGGTATCGTTATGAAACGATTTGGTTTTTAATAACGCTTTAATTAAGCTCGATTTTCCTGTACCGCTTGGTGCGGAAATAATATAGAGCGTACCTTTAATCGTCATGAAATAGCTAGTTAAAATTGAAATAATATCCTCTTATACTGTATATTATACACATTATAAGAAGATATTACAGCTATCAATATTGATTAAGCCCAGTATAGCTGTTAAAAAACTGTAAATAAGAAATAAAAGCACGCGGTTGCTATTAAAAATAGCAAATTCAACCATGCTCTTTTTTTTAAGAGGCTCTAGATAGAACTATAGATATTTATCAGAAATAATTAACTAGTAAAAATTATTTTTCTATATTAAGTATTAAAAACCGCAATATAGTGCTTATTATTCACTAATTAGAATAATTATCTATTATGCTAGGTTTAAACATGATAAAGTATCTCTAACTATTATCAGATGTTTTACTGTAGATTTTTATTACGATTCTTTATAAGATTAAAACTTTTTTATTTTTGATAAGCTTCAAGCGCATTACAAATTTCGTTAAATTTCTCTAATTGTATTTCGGATAATGAAGAAAACATGCGATCAAGAACAATTTTATGGGTTTGTTCAGCAATTTGTAATTTCTTTTTTCCTTTTTCTGTAATGTATACATACTTCACTCGGCGATCAATTTTGCTTTGTTCGCGTTTCAACATTTCTTCTTTTTCTAATGCATCAAGCACAGTCACTACAGTACGGGATGAAAAGCCCATATAGTTCTTAATATCAGTAGCACTGATTTTACCAGTAGTGATTAAGTGCAAAATTTTCATTTTCGATACTGAAAGACCTTCGTTCACTAGCTTACCATTTACTTCTTTTCGTAGACGGTGATAGATTCGCGATAACGACTCTACCATGAGTGAAATATTAGTTGATTTATCCATATTTTAATCTCTATACGTTATTTATTTTCTATATTTTTTAAAAAACTTTAAATTTACGTTTAGCATTACTGCTAATTTTATTAGCATTGAGTAATTTTGTATTTGTAAATGGATCGATAATACTAAAAATGAGAATGTATTAAAAATAATGCATTTAAAAAATAATTGAAATATAATTAAATCTCTTGTTTCATTACTGATTATTTTAACAACTCATCTAATTTTTGAATTTAACATATAAATAAAAATAAATATTATTCATAAATAATATTTATTTTTATTTATATGTTATAAGTTATATATTATGCTAATAGCATGATATTTTTACAAAAATTTATAGCGATAATAATTTAATATAGTAAAATATTCTTAATTTTATTAAGAGATAACTTATAAAATAAGATACAAATAATTTTAATATTTAAAAACTTAAAAGACCAAACTTTACAAATACACTTGTAAATAGATATAAACTTTTTTTAAAAAAATCTACTTAAATTAGAATATTCTTTTATCTTTTTCTAAAAAGATATCAACTATCAAAAATTTATATTTTTACAAAACTTATATTTGAACGAAATAATCTCTATTTAATTAAATAATCAATAGTAAAAAAAATGAGCATCATATCTATGATGATATTATATCGTATCTAGACTTCGAATATTACTACTGTAACTTGTTTTTATTTCGAATTAGTAATAAGTTATCTATTAGAACAATATTTTATAATACATTTAAAAAATAATATCATAGATTGTAATTGAACTTCTTTTATTTTTCATTAAAATATTAATAAAAATCTATATTAATAGAACAAATTATTAAATTGAGAAATAATTCATACATTAGTATCCAGTATAATTACTATTTATAAGTACTATATTTCTGTTTAGATGTATACTTAAAAATACTACTGATGTGATCATAAAAGTTAATTACTATTACCATAATTAACTCACTAATAAAACTAATATCAAGAAACTAATTTTAATGATTTATAACATATTTTTAATAATTTAGAAAATTATTTTTACTAAATTTAAGGTTAAAAACTTATAAATAAAATTATTATAGTGCATGTAAATTATGAAGTATAAAAGTCTATACAATGATATTAAATATAGTATTATAGCTGTATACTATTATTATGGAAAGTATCTATCGATCTATTAATTAATAGATACTAGAAAAAATATTATATTTCATCGGTTTACTAAACTATTTTATCTTAATAAATTAAAATCATCGTTCTATTAGAATAGATTTGTATTGTAATATCAACAATAAAAATCTTAATAAAAGAGATATAGAAAGCACATCTAGTAAGACTAAACTAGGAGAATTAAAGTCATAAAATTGCTTAATTTTTTTAAATAGAACAATAATATCTTAACTTACTACTATCTAATCAAGATTAGTATCGACTAATTTTTTCCTACAATAACAAGAAAAGCTCTTTTTTAACTGAAAAATGTTTATATCACTAAATTTGCTATCTTTATTTATATAAAATTAATGTACTTGATTTAAAAGAGTCTAAAATAGAAGAGCTGTAATATTTATGATTTTATATTCTTTTAATAAAGAATACGATATCACATAAAAATTTATTCGATATTTTGGATTTGTTCACGCATTTGTTCAATCAACACTTTTAATTCTATAGCGGATACTGTAATATTAGTATTTATGGATTTCGATGCTAGAGTGTTAGTTTCTCGATTAAATTCCTGCATCATAAAATCTAACCGACGACCTACTGCTTCTTTTTTAGCTAAAATTTGATAGGTTTCTTTTACATGAGCGTCCAAGCGATCTAACTCTTCTGCAACATCTATTCGCTGCATCAGCAGCAGCATTTCTTGCTCTAATCGGTTACTATCCAATTGAATTTTTACCTCTTCTAGTTTACTCAGAAGCTTTTTGCGTTGCCATTTTAATACTGTCGGAATCTGCTGACGTACATTTTTTATTTCATTGCTAACATTTTCTAATCTTTGCTCAATTAATATTTTCAACACATTACCTTCTGTTTCGCGGACGCTGATGAAGTCGTTGAGCGTATCATTTAGTCCGGACAATAACTCAGCACTAATAGTGTCTAAATCTTGTTTCGTCGCTGTTATTACACCAGGCCAACGCAGAATATTCATTGGGTCTATCTCACCTTCATCACTTTGAATTTTTATCCATCGTGCTGATTCTATCAGTTGTTTAGCGAGTTTTTTATTGAGAATAAAAACATTTTGCATGCTTGGATTTATATCAAAGTGTAAATTACACTCTACTTTACCTCTGGTAAGACTTAGGCTAATATTTTTTCGGATAATTGACTCTAGATCACGGAATTGTTCTGGTAGTTTGATATAGATTTCTAAATACCGTTGATTAACGGATCGAAGTTCCCAAATAGTTCTTCCCCAAGAACCCTTAATTTCACGCCGAGAGAAAGCAGTCATACTGCAGATCATAGATTTATCCATTCATTAATAAATTATTAATATTATAGCTATACATTAATAGGCAAGATAGATATTTTCTATAAAATCAGTATAATTAAAGTTTAAATTTTATTTATCAATCGGAGAAGCTCCTATGCGCCCAGGAGGCCGAAGCATACATCAAATACGCCTAGTAAAAATTACCCGTCATTTTACTCGTTATGCGGAAGGCTCAGTTATGATAGAATTTGGCGATACTATTGTAATATGTACTGCATCGGTAGAAGAAGGAGTACCACGTTTTCTAAAAGGAAAAAGACAAGGTTGGATTACTGCTGAATACGGTATTCTACCACGTGCAACTCATACCCGAAATCATCGCGAAGCAGCTAGAAGAAAACAAAGTGGTCGTACTTTGGAAATTCAGCGATTTATTTCCCGTTCTCTTCGAGCTTCAGTCGATTTAACTAAATTAAATGAATATACTATTATCCTAGATTGCGATGTTTTACAAGCCGATGGCGGCACTCGAACAGCATCTATCACTGGTGCTTGTGTAGCCTTAAGTGATGCACTTAGCAATATGCAGAAAAAAGGTCAGATAAAAACTAATCCTATGAAAGGATTAGTAGCAGCGGTTTCAGTAGGTATTGTAGCTGGTGAAGCAATCTGTGATTTAGAGTATATAGAAGATTCTATTGCTGAAATAGATATGAATGTAGTTATGATGGAAGATAACCGTATGATTGAAATTCAAGGTGTTGCAGAAAAGGAACCTTTTAATCAAAAAGAACTCAACACACTACTTGGAATAGCTCGTAGTGGCATTAATGATCTATTTAAAGCGCAAAAAATAGCACTAGCACATGCATGATATTTCATATCAAACAGATTTATTACTTTAATGAGTTAAAATGAGTCAATCTAGGTATTACTTAGGAAAATATCAAGAAATAATATTCAATAAGTTATGTTTGTATTTAAATTTTATTAGGTATTTACTATTTTATTTTAGATTAATGATAACAAAAGATTTTTTATGCTCTTTATTTATTTTATATGAGTGTATAATAATATGAACAATGAATATTATCTCTTTCATACATACATTAAATTAATTTCTAAAAATATCTTAGCTCTTTCCTATTTTTTAAATGTTTCCCTATAATATATTAAATAATAACATAGATATAATTTTTATTTTATAATATAGCGTCGATTATAAAGGATAGTAACGAGAAGTAAAAAATCTACCTTTTCTTGATATCCTTGTATTATAATTTATACTGTGTTATTGGTATAAGTAATCGAAATAAGTTAAATATTTTATTTAAAAAACTGACTATAAGTGGTTACTGCACTTTAATTACAAATTTTATCTATGCAAAAATTAAGCTTTTATGTATATCAAAGTATATATTTTATCTTCTTGGAGTCTTTAGAATAGTTTTAAGAATCTATTTTCACTAGATTTTTTCTTAAACTTCTCTTCTCAATGAGAAAATCTGAAATAAACTATAAAACTTGACCAGGTATTTACTACCTTTATTATAATTTAAGCTAATTATTTTTTGGAGAATATATATGTCCAGAGTTTGCCAAGTTACTGGTAAGCATCCGATTAGTGGAAATAATCGTTCTCATGCAATGAATGCAACAAAACGTCGTTTTATACCTAACATACATTCTCATCGTTTTTGGGTTGAGAGTAAAAAATGTTTTTTCACATTACGTGTATCTGCTAAAGGTATGCGTATCATTGATAAGAAAGGTATCGAAGCAATTTTTGCTGATCTATGTATCAGTGATAAAAATTCAAACAAGGAATTGAATCGTGGCTAAAAATATTCGAGAGAAAATTAAGCTAGTTTCTTCTGCTGGTACTGGTCATTTCTATACTAGTACGAAGAATAAGCGAACAAAATCTGAAAAAATAGAATTAAAAAAATTCGATCCAGTAATACGTCAGCATGTTCTTTATAAAGAAAGCAAAATCAAGTAGTATTTAATAATTAATTAAAAATATTGGTTTTATAATTTATGAATTCTAAGTTTATTATCTATAACAAATTAGTGTCTTTTTTGTTTATCATAGATAATCAAATATTGAAATTATAAAAAGCAAAAAGCAGTTGTTTAAAGACATAAAGTAATAAATAGATTTTTGATTTTGTAAGTAAAACTTTATAACATTTAGCCATAACTAACTAATAAGAAAAAGAACAACTATATATAGATGCTAATAAGTATTAGCATCTATTACCTATAGCCTAGATTATAGATAGATTATTATCTTTTCAAATATAATAGTTTTTATCAGAAATGATTTTATTGCAATAGGTCAGATACTGTAAATCTTCTATTAAAAGAATAGATATCATTCATTACCTGTTGACAAAGATTTATATACTGGTGGTGCACTATAACAATCATACTTACGTGTGTAAAGTTGTATTGCCCAATCTAGATATCGATTATCTGTAGTGTATAAATCGACTGAAAAACAGACTATATCGTGTTTAACTGTAAACCGTATTAGAATTTAGATATTGAAATATATCTTAGATTGCTTAATATAAAGTTTGTTTGACTCGCTTATTAGCTTCTAGCATTAAAATATAATTGCTATTAGCATGCTCCTGTTAAACCAACCAATGTTAGATACAAAAACTTAGCTAGTTTATAATCTTAAAAATACACTCGCTTTATTTTCTATGAGACAATAGTTTTCATAAGCACTGCTAAAATATAACAGCATGATCTCATCTTCCTAGTTGATTAATACTAGATAATCTAATATTAGTTTAAGTTTATTAAAAGTAATTACAACCATTGACAAATTCTTGCTGTATAATAGTTACTAACTATAATGTATTAAATAGGGTTCTAATAGATTCAATAGTCGCTGAAGTGCACCCTGATTCTGGTTTAAAACTTTAATAGCATTGTTACTGTAATAGATGCGATAATCCTCATTTTTTAACAGAGTTAAAACTGATTTGACTAATGACTCTACGTCTGTTACAGTAATTAGACCACCTGCTTTGTCTAATTTATTACAAATATTGCTAAAATTAAAAGTATGTGGTCCCATCAATACAGGGATGGAGTGCACTACTGCCTCTATAGGATTATGGCCTCCCTTCTCTACTAAACTACCTCCAATAAAGGCCAAATCAGCTATACCGTATAGAAGCATTAATTCACCTATAGTATCTCCTACTACTACTTGTATACCATTAGATGGAATTTCATCAATACTGCGCATGACATAATCGAAACCAGCTTTCATAGTCATTTTTTCTACTACTAGAAAACGTTCCGGATGACGTGGGACTATAATAAGCAGAAGATCGGGGAAATGGGTTAGTAGTTTGCGATGAGCTTGTAATAATAATTTTTCTTCGCCAGCATGGGTACTAGCAGCTATCCATACCGGACGGTGCAATGCCCACTGGCGACGCATCGTAAATATCCGAGCCGACAACTCTTTGGTAATGGAAATATCAAATTTTAGATTACCAGTAACTACTAACTGATTTTTTTTTAATCCTAGTTCAAGGAAACGTGCGCCATCTTCTTCATTTTGTGCTGCGACGAGCGTAATACGGCGCATAATACTTGAGACGAAACTATTAAACCTTTTATAATTGGCTGCAGAACGGGCAGATAGACGTGCATTAGCAACTACTAGCGGGATGCCCCGGTGGTGTATCGCTTTAATAAGATTAGGCCATAACTCTGTTTCCATTATAATAACCAATCGGGGATTGACTTGATTGAGAAATCGAGTTATCGCTTTTGGAAAATCATAAGGTAGATAAACATGATAAATATCTTTACTGAATTCTAACTGTACTAACTGTGACCCAGTAGATGTCATTGTGGTAATAGTAATTGGTAACGTTGGATAACGGTATTGAAGTGCGCGTACTAAAGGGATAGCTGCCATCGTCTCGCCGACTGACACAGAATGTAACATAATTCCACCAGGTTTTACTTTTCCTTGGCAAAAGCCATAACGTTCAGTTAAACGTTGACGATAGGTTGGTTCTTTTTTGATACGAAATAATAACTGTATCCATAAAAGCGGTTTGATTAATAATATAATTACATTATAGATCATTATAATTAACTATTCTAAAAACAATAAATCATGTATTGAATGAGTTTTAATTAGGTAATTTTAATATTTTTAAAAATTGATATATTTTGTCATGTTATTTGAAATCGCTCGTAAGTAAAATAAGGTATTTATTTGATTATAAAAAATCTAGCTCATATTAAGAATGAGAAACTAAAAAATTAAGTTCTATATCTATGATAACAGCTGATGATAAACCATTGTAAACTAATATAAAATACATAGGTATATAGTTATTTGTATGGTAACACTTAGTTCTTCATATTATTATATCCTACTCTCAATATAGTACTTCGGTAGAAAATTTGGAAACTATTACTATCAAGTATATTGCATAAAAGATTTTATGTTTTTGCTCAATACGATATAGATTTAATACATTATGCTTTTAAACGGATCGTAAATAATCGGAAAATTAGTATATCACTAAAATACTAATCTAATATTTATTCGATTGTTATTAATAATATACACAAGATCAGTAATTAGAGACTCTGTGTTAGTTATTTGATAACCAAATCAATATTTATCTTATTCAAAATAGATAGCAATTAGTATATTCTGCTATTTTAATAGTTCTCTACAGCTCTGTTATAAAAAATCGGAAATAATGAAAAATTAATAATTTGTCATCAACATCTAATGATGATATTAGATGATATATGTTAGCTAATTCTGATGATATAGTATGCTGTGTAAGCGTTGTTATAGTTATACCTTATTGTGATATCCTCTCCGACTTTAAAAATATCATAACCAACGATACATTTATGATTTTTTTCTAGACTAAGTTAACATTGTTGACAGTAATTTTCTAGAAAAATAGAAAAAAGTAGGAATTTTTTTAAAAAAAATTATTTTATATCTTTAAGTATTCAGTAAAATATAAAATCATATTATCAGTATTTTCTATTTTTTAATACTATTTTGTTTACAATCGCTTATCGACTAATACTAAATGTAATAGTAATAAAATACATATTAGATATAGCAAATTTAACTTATATTTAAAATTAACTATTTATACAAGGAACAATTTAATTTTTTTATAAAAAAGTAAAAGATACTTTTCTTTTTTATAACGTTAATTAATTCTAACATATTTAATAGGAATCAGAATTTTTATTTACTTTAAAATATATATAAACATATATCGGTCTTATAAGATTCATATTGAAGGTTTTAAATAGAATTTAATGAGCAATTTATATCTTTATCGGAATTTTAAAAATACATACATCGAATTATTCACTTTATCTAAAATTATAAGACATATATAAATATTTTTTCTGCTTTAAATTACATGATCTTATCTAATCGATTCGAAAGGTATATCTACTTATTAAATAGATAGTAAAAATTAAAGGATTTTAAATAAACTTAATTCAGTTCAGTATTATTCTAAAACTCAGCAAATATAGTAAATATAATTTAATATATTAATAGTAATAACATTATGATTCTAATAAAATATATAAATTTATAAGATTGTATCCAAAAATTATAATAATAAAATTATCAATAAGCATAGTGAAAAAATAAAACTAAATACAATGTCAAAACAACACTATGGATATTTATTATAATATGATCAGTTTGATAAAATAATAAATTTCTTTATCGAATTCATTATTATAATATAATTATTTAAAAGTTTCCTATCTAGTTTTGTGTTATATGAGAGAATTCCGTTATTTTTTGATTAGTTAATTCTATTTATGGTTGTTTATAGCATGCATTCCTCTGATTTTATATTAGATAAAGAAGATGATAATTTTTAAAAAATGAACATATCAAGACTGAGTACATATATCATTGCTATTTTCTATACTTATTCGATAGAATTGTTTAAGCTAATTTAGCTCTTGCTGTTAAACTAACATCCATGAATCTAATGGTAATAGAAAATAATAAAAAAATTTTATTTTGTATCTTTTATTAAAAGATATCAGAGACAACTTTGTTAGTTATCTGCTGGTTTATAAGTATTTTAAAAAAAATTAAACATAATTTTTTAAAAAGTTAAGTTGATTTCTTAATATTATGGATTAATTTTATTGATCTTATAATATAATAAAATTAAGAGAAATAAATATTATTACCATTTTCTATTACATCTATTTTGTTTGTTCTAATAATGTTGTATATCATAATACTTACAGTTATTATAGGTAATTATAACAACTGTAAGTAGCAAATACATCTAGCTTATTTTTATTTCAAAGAAATAATTAAATAAAGGAAAAAATTAAAAGTGAAGAAGTATTTTAAATTAGCAAAAATAAAAATTTTCTAATAAAAACTATTTATATTATAGTAAGTTAGTATAATATTAAAATTAATTATAAGAAAGATCATATTCTTTAACTACTAGAAATAATAATATTGACTGATTGACTAATGATCTCTTTAGAGATCATCATCATAATCATAAGCATAAAAATAGCAATAGATATTAAAATTAGTATTATGTTACTAGCAATTATAATATAGATAGGTGGAAAATTATTTATATATAAAGCTATAATAGTATTATGAATAGAATTTTATTAAATCTATTTCCAATATATTCACTAGAACTTAATTAATAAATAAATTACTTAAAAAATGGATAGGTCTTATTTTTAATATTAACAATCTATAATAACAATAGCAGAAAGACGAATAGATAATTCATGATGTGTTATCCACAGTATTATCTTTGTTCTTACAATGATAACATCGATTAAATTATCTGACAAACGTATTCAGCTGATAATTTTTCTATACTACTGTCTATTCCGCGAAAGACTTTTGATGGCATCTAGAGATACCAATGAGTTCTAGATCGATAGGATCATATAGAGTTATATTTAGATGTTTTAGAGCAGCAATCAGATGATTAAGACCAGTATTTACTAACACAACCGCCTTAGAAATCACTAACTGTATTGCTATCTATAATAACGTTAAATAAAGAAGTAATTTAGCTTCGCTAAACCCATTAGCAAGTCAATAAACACGTAGATACTCATACTTTTCTATATGGAAACTTGACACAATAACCAGTATTACAAGCAAGTTAAATTAGTGTACGTCAATGAGATTTTGGTTAATCCTTTCCAGGATGAGTTGTAACATGAAGAAATACGATATAAATTTCATCGCTATTTTGACAAAAATAATGAGAAATAGCATAGTCTTCTAATATAAGAGGTGGCAAATATCTTAGGCTAGCAGAAAATAGTTTCCGTATAAATGTAATAGCGTGCTGTTGTTTTTATGTTGTGTCGCTGGTGATGAAACTAGTTGGAAAAGGTTTTTTTCATACTATTTCAAGAAGACTGTTTTACCATGAGCTATATGGATAAAAATATTGCACTTTTAATTAAACCCTGTGCATCAATTACTATATCATAGCGATTACGCTATAGTTGATATTTGAAATTAAATCGCTTCTCACGAATGGTTGAGTTAAACCAGTTTTTACGCCAATGACGAATAACTACTAGTTATTACTTTCCGAACAGATAGATACCAAATTAAAATCGAGATAAAATTCTCCTCTACTACTTAGTCAAAACGTATCCAAAAATTGCTTTTATTGTATCAGTAAACTTATGTAGAGTATACAATATATTACCCATCGAAGATATTTTAACGATAAGAATCTATATTAGTTTTCTTTTTCAAAAGATAAGAATATTTCCGGTTTTATTAGTACCTGAGCAGATTAAATTGTGATTAAGCTATAATAATATCCTTGATGATTATAGCCTTTACGAATTTTATGATAACTATTGATTAAATGAATCACTCTGACTTAATTGGAAAGTAGTAGAGTAAAATCTGGGCTGCTAGATTTATATAATAGCAACGAGAGGATAATATAGAGTACCAACTATATGTATTAATCTAGAATTATTATTAATAATCTCCCGACAAATAGCAATAAGGATTACCGTTTACTCAAGTGAAATATGGTTAACTAAATTATGGTACTAGCTGCTTGTTTCTTTGATTAGTACGATATTAATAGCTTCACTGACCGTACGATCCTTTATAAAACTTAACAATATTATCTGATATCCTTGTTTAATAAGGGTTTCTGCTAACGCGACGTAATGATAATACAACTAGAATTCAACTAGATCAAATTCGGCGACGTAATAAAAATCAATAAGCAGATATAAATTATTAATCATTAAGTAGAAAAGTGCGAAATATATGCTTCTTTCGCTGAGCTGACTATAAGTTATGGCAGGATAACGACGCTGGTAAATTACCATAATTATATATTATCCGACGATCAAAGAATAGAGCAGTATAACGTTGTACTGTAAGAAGAAAACCTACTTATTAAGTATAATAAAAAATCATTAAAAAATTGTGAACAAGTGGTATCGTCAGAGCTTAATTAACTTCCGAAATACAATAATATTCTGCAATTCTTTTAGTAAGAGTTTTAAATGATTGTCTATAATAGACAGCTTATAATTTAGTTAAATCTACTTTACTATATACCTGATAGTACCTTTTAAGTTTTTCTAGAAATGGAATATATTAAACTAATTTTTTATAATAATTCAATAAAGCGTCTGCTATTATTTAAAATAATTTCGCTCAACTAGTTCTGCAGTTGAAAATTCCAGAGAGATTTCTTTGTCATAACTATGGATTTACCGTTGCGATATAGTCAACATAAATGAAATCGCGATTAAAATCTTTACTACCAGAAAATAGCTGTGAATTTTCTCCAGTATTAATTTGATTATTTGAATGTAAAACCAAACTTGCCATATCTCCTTTATACCTATCGTGTAGACCGTAGATATTGAAATAGCGGAAACCACAAACTTGTAATTCGGCTTTCGTCAGCAGGGTACGTACATATTGATCAAATAAAAAATTTATAATAACCATAGACATTCAAGATTTTTTATCATATTCTCGAGATTCAATAAAACACTCAGTTCTGAGGTCGTAGATTGCTAAAGAAGAGGCATATAAAAAGGAATACTACGTTTTATACAGTAGTTCAGAAGTTTTTTTGAATATTAATAGTTATTATTAATATATACTTGTCGTTTTATTCAGTTATAGAAGAACAAGTACTTTCATGAACCATTTCAGCAATATCGCCGAAATTATCACCAACTAGTTTACTAGTAATAAAACCTTCTTTGTCTATATAATCTAAGATATTTAAATCAGCTAGATTAGTATATTTAGCACTATTTTTAAGATTATCTATTACTAATATATTAGTATAATGAATCTAATTTAAGATTTTAACGATGTTACTTCCGATAAAACCAGATCAACCAGTAACATCTATCATAGATTACCTTTCGGTTTTTAATGGAACCGAAACAACGTCGATCTTCATAAGGCTCCTATTTGCTATCATACTTATAATACTTTCTTATTAGATTTTATGCCTCTAAAAATTAACTGTATATTTGCTACTATGGTTTATGAAAAACTATTTTATTCTGTTATATAGCAATATATTTTATTTATATACTTATTTAAGAAAAATTTATTTTTTAACCTAAAGTAATTATAAATATTAGATAATCAACAATACTAGTACAGTGAAACTATTATATTGTAATAATAATATCTTGCGATTAAGCTGATGACAAATATTATTCTTATTATTAATTTCATCTAGAAATTACAGCTTTTAAGATCTGAAAATCGGTGTTAATAGAAATGATTACTATCTGATTATTGCTATTCTTACTATATAGGATATAGTAAGAATATTGAATTAATACTTCATTATATATTTCATATCGATAAAACTATAGGTAATAGTACTACTATATAATTATTTAATCCATACGACGTATAGAATTTTTGATTGTATGCTGAACAACATTTAGTTACCTTGTCTCGGTTCATTATAATCATGAGTGCTCTAGGAAATGTTTTTAAATGCACCATAGGAAAAACAAATGAAAATTTTTACTGTTCTTTTTATGGGTTTTGAGTACTATCTCTCAGGAATAATAAACATCAGACAATACCATATTAGCTATCAATATATAGCTGTCAATTATTACCTTTTCTTCACTATCTTCTATCTCTATAATTACTAACCTTTGTATGATAGTTATTCATAACATGAATAGTATAATTTACTAGTATCATCTAAAAATCATAGGTTTATAAACATTTATATATTTTATATTTTCCGATTAGTATAAGAAGAAATATTACATAATCGTAATTTATTTAATTAAAAATTAAGATAAGTACTTATTATCTTAAGTTGTATTTATTACAGCTATAGCACTTTTTGTTACTATTTATATTTTATATTATTAAATTCACTTTTAATCTGATTTAGCTTATTAATAGTTTTTTGTATGTATATTTTATTAATAACTAAACAGAACAGGATATTTTCCTAAAGATAAAATCGATATTGAATACTTTATTATCTGATATTATTATACAATGTATAAAAGATATAACTGCATCAGTGTCATCATTAAATACTTCATAGATCGGAGTATATATTATGCAATAATTTATATCAGACGATAATTAATTATTTTTATTTTAATTAAAAAAACAAAGAAGTATAATATTTTCTATTGCTAAATATTTTTCAATAATATAAAAGCATTTTTATGTTATCTTAGTTTTCTACTTGTCGTCTTAAGCATAATTATCAGCAGAATTTTGGATTAAAATAAAGATTATATTTAATAGCATTTTATTGAGCACTAGCTAATATGAGATATAAATATTAAGTGGTATGTTTATAGTGATTTAAAAATCGTTTATAGTTTCTGTTATATATTTTCTTAAAGATTTTATACATAACATAAATTTACTTTTTATTGAATATAATATTAATATATAGACTGAATTTTTACAAATGATAATAGCATAATTAAGTTTTTAAATACCATATCGTTTGTTAGTAGGATTTAATGCTTCTATGAAAGAAATTATACAATTTTTTCTTCGTCATTCAATACTTAGTTTAATATGGATAGTTCTTTTTTTTAAATTAATGTTTGATATTTTGAAAAACTATTTTTATAAAATAGACGAAATTGCTTGTAGTGAAACTATTAATCTGATAAATAGGGAAAATGCAATAATCATTGATCTTCGTAATCACGAAGATTATCTTAAAGGGCATATTATTAATAGTTTGAATTTAACACCAAAAGATATTAAATCTAGCAATCTAGATGAGTTGAAAAAAGAAAAAAGTAATCCAATTATCTTTGTCTGCGCTTATGGTATTAATTCGCACGATTCGGCAAAATTTTTGTTAAAGGCTGGCTTTAAACGAATTTATATACTTAAAGAAGGTATATTCGGCTGGAACATGGAAAATTTACCGCTTGTCAGTGGTAAATGATCTTTTTTTGTAAATCTATATTTCTACCAGTATAAATTTATGTATAGGGATTGTCAAATTCAACTACTGCTATACTAAAGATAGCTATTAAAACCATATAATGTAACGTAGCAAAAGATATATATATCGATTAAAAATCGAACTTTCTGTTACAACAATTAGAAATGACTAATTATTTACCTATTAAAAATGATGTTTTTATCAATACTATTTCTAGATGTAATGTTGATAGTATTATTGTCACTAGTTTTGATATGTTAATTTTTAATTTTATGTCACATAATTGGAGCTATGCTTACCAAGATCAGTCCTTATTTATATTAAGACAACAAAATTACCTAAGTTATTAATAAGGTATTATTATTAAAAATCTTATAAGCTATTTAATAGTTTTTTCTAGAGGTAATTAGAAGTCAAATACTACTGATTAGCTTTTCTAGATTGATATTTTCATAAGAAAAAACAGTAATTATTCTATTCAGTAAAAATTTTTATTTTATAATAATTTCGGTTTTTATCAGTATCTAGTTAAGTAATGCGATAAGCAATATAATTAATATCTGTTCTAATATTTTGATAATATTAGTGTTAATAACAATATTTACATCATATTAATTATCTTAGTTTAAAAGTTAGTGGTCTTATTATGATAATTATATCAGACGATAATTAACAAGTTTTTGAATTAAATGGTAGTATTGTTGTAATATCGCTAATTACAGCGAATTTATATTAGTTTTATGGAGTAAAAACAAAAACTGATATTAGTTTATAAAAATAATATCACCAAGTTTAAGTATAATTTTTATTTCATACAAAACAATATTTAGTGTAATATCCTGTTAAGGAAAATGTAGAATTAAAAATTGTTATTACAGTCATTATTTATTATGTTTTAGTTAACTTACCCCCTTAGCTTCGTTAAATATCTTTAATACTAAGATAGTAGTAACTAAGCAATAAGTTTTAATTTTAACTATTTAACCTTGATTTAGACAGGATTATATGTGCTAATACTTTCAGTATATTTCTAAATTTGGAGAGGTATCGTTAATCTTACCACTATATGCTTTATCAAAGCAGAAAAAAGATAAAAAGTTATTTAAGATTAACTTGTCTGATACTGAAGTTATTAATATTTTATAATTTAATAACCTATTATATAATAATATGCAAATTAGAATATATAATAACATAACATCACCATGTTAAATATATAAATATATAAGTATTATATATTTATATAAAAACTTTTATCATACAACTACTTAATATCAATTTTATTGTCGGATAAAAGATAGTAAATTTTTGGTCAACTCTAACAAAGTTCTATTAAAAATCGTTTCTTACTAGTCAGTATTTAGATACAATATCCCTCTTTAGCGGGAGATATATCAGTTTTATTTTTAGAAATTTATTATTATAAATTTGATAAATATCATTTATCTATGTTTAAAAAATATTTTAGATAACGTCACAACATCGTTTAGTATAAAGTACTATAGAAAATATAGAAATAAATATATTAACAAATGTCGTAATATCAATCTATATACGTGCATATTTGCTATTACGTCAATTAAGTTATAATATAAAATATAGATAATTTTTATTTGACATACAATCTAGTCACTATAATTTAGTATTATATTAATAGCATAACCTATCAGATTGATTTTTTCCATAGATAGTACTTATTCTTTTAATATTTAATCATTATTAAATACTTGATATATTTTATTAACAACTATCTATAAATTAGATTATTTCTATTAATAAAAAAATTAATATTAATTATATTAATATCTTATTCTTTAGATAAAGATACTTGTATTTTAAATAATGTATTAAAGATACTATTTATTTTTTATTTGCAATCTGTTAAATATATCTCTCTATTGTAGCAAATAAAAAATTTTTAAAACCTATCAATTATCCGAAATTAATTTCTTCAAAAAAAATAAAACACTATTAATTATATAATTAAACATAAATAGAACAATGGTTCTATTTGCTAATGTCTATTTTTAATAATATATAAATATACTAATAAATTGTTCTTGTGTTTTTTAAAGACTAATATGGGAAATTTTTATAAAAACAAATATTATTTAATATGTCATATTAGTAAAATACTTAAAATTATTTTACTATATTAATAATTTATATTCATAAAACTATAATATTACTATAATACGTTAATTATATTAATATTAAAAATATATTTAAAATATAATATATCTATTTCAATGTATATCAAAAATAAGTCTACAAATATAATATATTAAATTAGAGAAAGTTATTTATATTATTATATAATCATATAGTTTAATTTAAAGCTATTCAGCTTTAGAGATTTATTATGTTATTTTATTAACAGTAAACAGCATAAATTTATTATATGCTATAAGCAGTAAATTAGATAAAGAGATAGTTATGATTAAAAAAATTGGTGTGCTAACAAGCGGTGGTGATTCACCAGGCATGAATGCAGCTATTCGAAGTGTAGTACGATCTGGGCTTTCTGAAGGTCTTGAGGTCTATGGTGTTTATGACGGTTACCTAGGTCTATTTCAAGATCGAATGGTAAAACTAGATCGTTATAGTGTTTCAGATATGATTAACCGTGGCGGTACCTTTCTTGGTTCCGCACGTTTCCCTGAATTTCAAGAAGAAGATATTCGTACTATTACTATTAAAAATATGATAAAACGAGGTCTGAATGCATTAGTAGTAATTGGCGGAGATGGTTCTTATATCGGCGCTAAACGTTTAACAGAAATGGGTTTCCCTTGTATTGGTTTACCAGGTACAATTGATAATGATGTAGTAGGTACAGATTATACTATTGGCTACTTTACCGCGTTAGAAACTATTGTTGAGGCTATTGACCGACTACGTGATACATCTACGTCACATCAACGTATTTCTATTGTCGAGGTTATGGGACGGTATTGTGGTGATTTAACCATGGCATCTGCTATTGCCGGTGGTTGTGAATTCATTATATTGCCTGAAGTAGAATTTAAACCGGAAGAGTTAGCTTATGAAATTAAATTAGGTATCGCTAAAGGTAAAAAACACGCTATTATCGCGATTACAGAACATATCTGTAATATTTCTAAGTTAGCACAATATATTGAAAAAGAGACGGGGCGTGAAACTCGTGCGACTGTATTGGGACATATCCAACGTGGCGGAAGTCCAGTGGCTTATGACCGTATTTTGGCTTCACGTATGGGTGCCTATTCTATTGAACTTCTTTTGAAGGGATACGGCGGCCGTAGCATTGGAGTACAAAATGAGCAATTAGTACATCACGACATAGTCGATGCTATTAAAAATATGAAACGGCCTTTCCGAAGAGATATCCTAGAAACAGCAAAAAAACTCTTTTAATTTTTTCTATTTACTTGATCATAAGAGATCAGTATTTTTGTATATGCTTAAAGTTTATTATTTATATAATAAAGATAATTAAATAAATAAAAATAAAAGTTTGAGATCGTCACTCAAAATAAATTAATTTTAGTTATAATAATAGTTATAGGTAGTAGATGAAGCATTAGATAAGCACGGTAACTTTGATATAATTGTTTAATATTATGACTATAACCTATATAAAACTATCTTTATTTAGATAGGTAGCAATATATTACATTTCAAAATTACTATTATCTATTTGATATAAATACTAAAAAATACATGTTAATATATCATTCAATAATGAAGTTTTTATTTTTTTTTAGAATTAAAATATGATTAGATAAAGATATAAACTATTTTAGTTAGCATTAGTTTTAATTAAAACTAATAGTTTTATGATAAATAATTTAAATCTATTTGCTTAATATATTTTTATATTATTAAACTTGTTTTGCTTTTACTGTTGCTGCAATTTTAACAATTTCCGCGAAAACTTCAGCCTTTAGTGATGCACCACCAACCAAAACTCCATCAATATCCGCTTGAACTAAAAATTCAGCGACATTTGTAATATTAACTGAACCCCCGTACTGAATAATGATTTGTTTTGAAATTGCCGAATTATATTTAGCAATATGGCTACGAATGAATTTATGAACTTTCTGTACTTGTTCTGGTTCAGCAGATTTACCTGTACCAATAGCCCAGATAGGTTCATAAGCAATGACAGTATTCTCAAATGCTTTTATACCTAAGTTATCAAGTATTGCATCAATCTGAAACGCGCATATTGCTTCGGTTTGACCAGATTTGTTTTCAGCTTCATTTTCACCAATACACAATACAGGAATTAAATCGACTGTTTTAAGTATCGCAAACTTTTTCACGATAAACTCATCGCTTTCCTTATGATAAGTTCGTCGTTCAGAATGTCCAATAATAATATATTTTGCACCAATATCTTTTAGCATTTCAGCAGAAATTTCGCCGGTATAGGCACCAGAAAGATGGATATCAACGTTCTGTGCACCTAAAGCAATCTGACTACCTTCAAGATAGCTTTTTGCCAAAGCAAGATATATCATTGGTGGCGCGATAGCAACATTGCAATTAACTATACTTCTGAGTTCGTTTCTCATTATTGTAATCAAATCACTAACTATACGTTTGTTACCATTAAGTTTCCAATTACCTATTACTAATGGACATCGCATTATTTTTACTCCATTTTTTAAAAAAAAAGAAAAACTTGGCTATTACATGAATAATAGTAGTAACTATTATTCATAACAGTAGTACAAAAATGGAACGACGACTAATCTGGTTGTAATCTTCTATCTCCAATGAGAACATTGCTAATAATAATCACTGATAATATAATCCAATTATATTTATTTTTTCGCATACCGAGATCATTTTTTCAATAGTTACTGCATATTTTATGATATTTACAGGTTATTTGAATCAAAATGTGGTTATTTTATTTTTTAGCTTTAAATCTATAGCTATTTTCAAATAATTTATTTTCTATAATAAGATGGCAATAAGTTTTTAATAATTGAAGATATATTTTTTCTGAAAATTTTTTTTATCAAATTTAGTACTTGTGAAGTTTTATTCTAAATTTCTGCTAAAGCTCTAGTATATTTCCTAAATTATTCAGATTTTGAATAAAATACGATATATTTGATAAAATAAATTTACTCAAATATTTTAACACTCTATCTGTTTAAGATTAAGAGAAGTTTAACGAAATATTTATAAAGAGAAATTTTTTAGAAAAACCTATCTTTCTTTTCCTATGTTAACATAAAATAAACATACTTGATTTTATTTCAATTTAAGCACAATGATCAGGTAATGTTATAAGTGATAACTGCGAAATTTATTTCTATATTATCTATTTCATAATCATTAAAATGCAATATTTAGCTCTTTTAATCTTACTAATCGTGTTATTGCTAATATGCGTTTTTCTTTCTACCATTGTATTTTATTATCATAACTAAAAAGTTCTTTAAATTAAGTTAACATTCATTACGTAACCTGAATTACTATTCTTAAATAAGATATTATTTGTTACTTTATTTTATAATTTTATAGCGATGTTATTAATTATCTGATAGCTCATCAAAAAACTATTTTATACTATATATTACTCTTATCATCTATGATTTCGCTGTTTTTGAATAGGTGAGATATAAATATTATAGTTATTCATTTCCTTTAGAATAGAGTGATTAGATCTTATCTAGAAATAATTTTCGATTTACAAACAGTACTATAAGACAGCTGTAATAAATATTTTCTGAGATAATTTAATATTATTTTTTAATATAACTATGGATAGTCATTCAGTTATTTTTATATCTTTCTAATATATTAAATACTTATCAATTAATTTATCCAATTTTATCCAATAAATATGTTTTATTTTAGTATTTCGGATCTATAATTTTATTTTGAAAAAGCTTAATAGTTATTATGTATTTGCTATAAATATATTTGATATATTCATCTAGAAATAATCTTAGTTAATCTTAGTTTTTACTATTTATTAAACAATAAGGTATTAAAATTATTGTTTAATAATACTGGTTTTTAAATTATTAGATATTAATAAAAAGATAATAGGATAAAAGAACATTATATATAATATACTAATTCGAAGCAAATAAAATAATACTTAAAGTATTTAAAAAAATAGAAACAAAAAATCTAGTAAATAATTTAAGATTATACATTTTTTAAAATTAAAATTTAATAGTTATAAAATAATAGCTTAAGCATAATAAATGCAGTAAACATGAATAATTGAGGGACTATTAGTAAATAAAATAAGTGGCTTTATACAAAAAATAAAATTGCATAAAAACAACTAAATAACTTATTAAATAAGTTAGATAAAAATCTGAAATTACTTTAGCTTTAAAGTAAGATATACTTGGGTGAATTTTCATCTATATTGGATATATATGGAATATAAATTAATAAACCGATAAATTGCTAAGTTCCATAAAATTATGGCAGTAAATATCTAGTTACTATTATTATAAGCAGTAATAGTAGTAATATACTTAAAGTATCAATAATTTTATTTTTTAATAGCACAATTACACGCTTTATAATGAAGCACTAAAAACTGTATAGTATATACGATCCAATGCAATTATAATCATTTCTGTTTTTCATTGTCTTATATTATCGCTTGTAATATATGTTATTCTTTGTTTTTATATATCGATTACTTTGAAATTCTTTATAAAACAAAGCGACTTAAATCTTCATCGGATACTAATTCATCCAAGTGGCTACGAACATAATCTTCGTTGATAGAAATAGTTTTACCACTCCATTCACTAGCATCATAAGAAATATCTTCCATTAAATGTTCTAGAACAGTATGCAAACGGCGAGCACCAATGTTTTCGGTTCGCTCGTTTACTTGCCAAGCTGCTTCAGCAATTCGCTTGATGCCATCTTTAGTAAATGTAATACTCACTCCTTCAGTTGACATTAACGCGATATATTGGGTAGTAAGCGAAGCACTTGGTTCGGTTAAAATACGTTCAAAATCATCGGTTGTAAGGGCTTTAAGTTCAACACGAATTGGCAGTCTTCCTTGTAATTCAGGAATTAAATCAGATGGACTAGAAACTTGAAAAGCACCGGAGGCTATGAAAAGGATATGATCTGTTTTTACCATACCGTGCTTAGTAGAAACCGTACAACCTTCTACTAGTGGTAGTAAATCCCGCTGTACCCCTTCTTGAGAAATATCTGGTCCGGATATTTCTCCCCGTTTGCAAATTTTATCAATTTCATCAATAAATACAATACCGTGCTGTTCTACTGCTTCAATTGCTTTCTCTTTTAATTCTTCAGGATTTACTAGTTTAGCTGCCTCTTCTTCTACGAGTAGTTTCATAACCTCTTTAATTTTTATTTTTCGTGGCTTTTGTTTCTGTCCAGCCAGATTTTTAAACATTGATTGCAGTTGGTTAGTCATCTCCTCCATACCGGGAGGTGCCATGATTTCAATACCCATTGGCGCTGTTGCAAGATTAATTTCAATTTCTTTTTCGTCCAATTGACCTTCGCGCAGTTTTTTGCGGAAATTCTGTCTCGTATTAGAGGGATCGCTATTTTCCTCTCCTTGGGTCAAATGATTTTTAATAGGTGGAATTAAGACATCTAATACTCGCTCTTCTGCTAGTTCTTCAGCATGAGCGCGATTTTGTTCAATAGACTGTAGATGTACCATTTTAACAGCTGAATCAGTCAAGTCACGGATAATGGAATCTACTTCTTTACCAACATAACCAACTTCGGTAAATTTAGTAGCCTCTACTTTGATAAACGGAGTATTGGCTAATTTTGCTAGGCGACGAGCAATTTCTGTCTTACCGACACCCGTTGGACCAATCATGAGAATATTTTTTGGCGTTACTTCATGACGTAGGGATTCGTCTAGTTGCATGCGACGCCAACGGTTACGCAATGCGATGGCAACAGCACGTTTAGCGTTGTATTGGCCGACGATATAGTTATCAAGTTCACTGACGATTTCCCGTGGGGTCATCTCAGACATTTTCAGGATCCTTCGATTTGGACATTAATTCTTCAATGGTATAGAACTGGTTGGTATAAATACAGATATTACTAGCAATTTTTAACGCTTTTTCAACAATTTCGCTGGCGCTTAATTTAGTATTTTCTAGCAACGCACGTGCTGCTGATTGAGCGTAAGGACCACCAGAGCCAATAGCAATAAGATCATTTTCTGGCTGAATAACATCACCGTTACCAGTAATAATAAGTGAATCTGATTCATTAGCGACTGCTAGAAGAGCTTCTAAACGACGTAGCATTCGATCAGTTCGCCAGTCTTTGGCTAATTCAACTGCAGCTTTGATAAGCTGGCCTTGATGAATTTCTAATTTACGTTCAAATAATTCAAATAAAGTAAAAGCATCCGCAGTGGCACCAGCAAAACCCGCAATAACTTTTTCATTATATAGTCGACGAACTTTACGAACGTTACCTTTCATGACGGTATTACCTAGAGTAGCTTGTCCATCACCACCGATGACAACATGTCCTTTTCGACGTACACCTATAATTGTTGTCAAGAAAAACCCCTTTAATTAGCTTTACCTGTCCTTTTATCTTGATTGCTTTAAAGGACTTTTCATATGCATAAACTTCCAACATATATCTGCTTGTATCTTGTATCTGCTCTAGCAACTAGCCCTTTTATTGGTTAGTTGCTTAAATGAATTCACTTCTGTCTGCTTAAGACTAAATTTAGAATTGTCCACCAATCTAGCAATTCTCCAGATATTTGATATAATGCCAGCGTTCTTCCGGTTTTTTTGGAAGTTGATTACCAGTATTTTTTCTGAGGTTAGGCACATTAATTACATCTTTTAATTTATTATGCGCAGTGAAATTAAAACTAATAGTAAATGTAATTAATACGATAATAATAAGTAATATTATCATTTTTGATGTGCTAGAAGGGGAGCACTTTTTTTTTCTATTAGCTATTTTACATCTCATTCCCAAGCACTTACTGTGACCCACATAGTCTCTTTTTACCACTATTACTTCACTAAAAATAAGAAAATCATCATGGCATTATATTACTAAATATAATAATATTTGCCTAGTAGAATTTCGAATATAAAGTCGAACATCATTATCAATGATACTCTGATTAAAATAATATGTATTCATACAGGAATAATAATATTTATTATCGACTAATACAATAAAAGTATTTATTACTATTAGTAATAAAAAAGATAAGTGCCACCAGTTTTTAAACTACTTAAAAAAAATTTTCAAATGCTATAAAACAGACTAATTTACCTATAATAACACTTATAATTATACTGTATTGATATTATACAAAGATAACAGCAAATATTTTTGTGAAAAAGCTAATTCTAGCTTTATCTTATAATATTTTATAAAGACAGTCGATAAAAATAACTATCTAGATTATTGATACAATCAATAAAATAATGCCAAATATATAACTGTTTATTCAATGCATCATATATTTTTTGAAAGGAAAAATAGTGTCTTTATTTTAAGATGTCAACTCTAATTACTTTATCTCTGCTTGTATTTAATTATCATCCTAAATATGCCTTTAGGTTTCAAGAGGATCTACGTCTAAAGACCATTTTACTTTTCTTGCCTGAAGCAAGGTACTTACAAGCGGTAAATTTGCAGAAACGAAACGTTGTAGCTGTGGACGAGAAGGATGGGATAGCAATAATTGCCAACGAAACCGTCCACTTCGCTTTGGTGCTAGTGCAGGAATCGGTCCCATTACCCATAATGCATTATCACGCAATGGACTATTATCCAGTAGTTGACGTAATTGACTAAGAAATAGCCTTGCTTGGCGATCATCGTGATCATCTGCGCGAAATAAGATATGATTTGTAAAAGGCGGTAGTCCAGCCTGACGACGCTCTTCTAAAGTTTGTTGAGCAAAATCCATATAACCATTATTTAATAATGTTTTCAGAAGAGGATGTTCAGGATGATAAGTCTGTAACAATACTTCTCCTTGCTTATCGGCTCGACCGGCTCGACCGGCTACCTGTGTATATAACTGAGCAAAACGTTCAGAAGCACGAAAATCATTGGAAAATAAAGCACCATCTACATCTAATAGTATTACAAGTGTAACATCTGGGAAATGGTGACCTTTAGCTAGCATTTGAGTACCAATTAAAATACGCGTACCGCCACGCTGTACCTGAGCGAGGTAATCTTCTAGAACACCTTTTCGAGCTATTGTATCACGATCAATACGCGTTATAGGTATATCAGGAAATAGAGAGGTTAGCGTCATCTCTAATTGTTCAGTACCTAATCCAACTACAACTAATTGAGTTGATCCACACTCTAAGCATTGATGAGGTAGTGCGCGCTGTTTATTACAGCGGTGACAACGTAGCTGATACTGTTGTTGATGTAGTGTGTAATAGTGATCGCAGCGTTGACATTCGGCGATCCAGCCGCATTCGTGGCACAATAACGCTGGTGCGAAACCACGTCGATTTAAAAATAGCATGACTTGATTTCCAGCATGCAAATGCATGCGCATTTTCTCTAATAGAGGTGCTGATAACCCATGAGTCAGCGGTAAACCCTTTATATCTAATAATTTTTGACAAGCAGCTCTGGCGCTTCCAGCTCGTTTACTCAGCGTAAGCTGTCGATATTTTTTCTGTTGTACATTATAAAGAGTTTCAAGAGAAGGTGTGGCAGTACCAAGCACTATTGGTATCTTTTCTTCTCGTGCACGAAAAATAGCTAGATCGCGGGCATGATAACGCCAGCCTTCATGTTGTTTATAAGAACTATCATGCTCCTCGTCGATTACAATAATTCCTAGTTTAGTAAAGGGAGTAAACAGTGCCGAACGAGTTCCAATAACAATAGCGCATTCACTTCGCTTTGCTTTTAGCCAAACTGCCATCCGTTGACTTTCATTGAGATCTGAGTGTAAGACCTCGATTGGTGCATTAAAGCGATCACGAAATCGAGATATAGTTTGAGGTGTTAGACTAATTTCTGGTACTAGAACCAGTGCTTCTTTTCCTTTGGCGAGAATATTTTCAAGTACTGTCAGATACACCTCAGTTTTGCCAGATCCAGTTACGCCGACTAGTAACCAGACGGTAAACTGATTATCTTTGCTGTGAATAGCAGAGACGGCAGTAATTTGTTCGGTATTCAAGCATAGGCGTTTGCTATTTACACAGAACTCTTTTCGCCAATCATTTACATCTCTTATATGGAGTTTCAGATCGCATAATCCTTTTATGCGTAGCGCTCGTAGCGCCGTATTAGCTAGCTGTAACTTACTTACCTGATGGCAATATATTGGTCCTTTTACTAATGCTGCTAGTGCTTTTTGCTGTTTTGGCGAGCGCTTTAAATTTTCGAGTAGCACGCTGCGTCCTTGTTCTGTAATGAACCATTGCCACAGCGACGCTATTGTCGCGGGTTTTCCTTGGCGAAGTGGGACAGGTAGAGCATGGAAAAATACTTCACCGGCAGGATAATGATAATAACTTATAGCCCAATTTAGAATACGCCACAGACTATTTGAAAACAATGATTGATTATCAATAACATCGATGATAGGTTTTAACTTATCTAAGTTTACTTTACTGTGATTGCGTATAGCAATAACAATACCAATAACTTGACGTTGTCTAAATGGAACTCGGACGCGTCCCCCAATTACTGGCATCATATTAGCTGGTAAGAGATAATCAAATGTCCGCACTAAAGGCAACGGTAATGCAACGTTTACAACGGACATATATTTATCCTAGTTAAAATACTTATGATATATATTGTAATGTTTTATATTTTAAATAATTGATATCATTTATATTATTTATTATACTTTTAATATTATCCTGTATTAAATTAATCAACTCCATTTTTTTTACTATAGTTTTTTAAAATTAACTAGATGTCAATATGGTCTTATATAGAGGTTTTCCATGAAAAAAAACATTCATCCGAATTACCAAGAAATGATTGCTACTTGCTCTTGCGGTAATCTTATTAAGACACGCTCTAGCTTAGGTCATAACCTAAATCTAGATGTTTGCGGTGCTTGTCATCCATTCTATACTGGTAAACAACGTTTAGCTGATACCGGAGGTCGTATTGATCGCTTTAATAAGCGTTTTAATATTTCAATCTGCAAAAAGTATTTTTAATATTATTAAAGAGAAGAGATACCTGTGAGTATTTTATAAGCTACATATTGAAAATACTTTATAAAGTTGCACTGGATATGTGTTTATGTATATAATATGCTTTCAAATTTGCTTTATGTAACTATAAAATTTCATGCCATAGCTTTTATTCTTATTGCTAATGTTATCTTATTTTTAGTATTATATTATAATAAATAATTACCTAGATTTATTTAAATATATCTATATCTATAGATATTATAGCTATTAAACTATTAAGTTATTTATGATTGAAAATAAAATAATTTTATAAGTAATTTTTGTATTTTTAAAAATTTTAATATATTGTTAATATATTATATAATTATAAATGTGTTTATTTATCGTTATTTATCGATTTTTTATAAAAATATGCATAGTAATGATGAATAAAATAGCTGAATTTAATAAAAAATTTAAGAAAAAATAAATCTTTATTAGCAATGGATATTAATTATTACTAATATAGTAGTAAGCTAATTTTAGTATTTAAATATAATAATCTGACTTAATGTTAATATTATACAAAATAATTTAAGATAAGTTTAAGCTTATTAATACTAAATATTAAATACTGAATTAAAAATATTTAACAAAAAGTATTTATAGCATGTTATGTATTATAGGATTATATAATATGATTTTAAAAAGAAAAATATTAATGAATGACGTTTATGTTATGAATTAATATTTTTCTTACTATAATACACCAAGTAAAATAAGTTAATTTACCCGGTTATTTTTTTAAGCGCTATTTATAATCGCATTAGAAATATATATGTTTGAATTTTATTTCAGCATGTGCCCTTTTATATAAACTAATAGAAATATAAGATATATAATTACTTATAATATTTTTAATATTCAGAAATGTAAATATTATCAGAGATCCGAGATTTTTATAGATAACAGAAAAGAGGAGTGATTTATATTAATAAATTGTAGTTAATTTTTATGATATTAATATGGTATTATTATTTCTATATATCGAGAAAATTATTATTTTCGTATTGTATCTTTATTATACCTTTTGTCAATTTTATAATTTCATCGTTATATTATCGTATTATAAAAATTTGTAAAAAACATTAAGATAAAAAACTACTTTTAATTAAAAACAGATTTTTATTTATTAATAAATTTTGTTTTTATCAGAGCTTTTAAAGCTATTCTAAAAATAAATATTTCTGTTTTTGATTTTTTTTGATTATTATTATTTATAATAATAAACTAATATAATTATATTTTAATTCTATTACATGATTTATTTATAATATGATAAATTAAGGTAAAACAAATATGAACTTTATAAAGTTTTCTAACCATACTATACATATGAAAAATATTTTTTATTAAGGTTATTTTAATTTGTTATTTATTGAAATATTTATTAAAATTTTGTTATTTTAGATTAAATATTACTATTTTAGTAGTAAAATAGAAAAATTGAATTTAACAATTCAAATGTTACATAACATTGTCTGTTATTATTATATATAAGCTGTAAAAGAAATCCAAATATATTAAATATCTATTTTTTATTTTATAATTGTAATGACTATAATTTAAGTAGTCATATGCCAATATTTATATATGCCAATATTTATAAAGGTATATTAACCTAACATACCAAGTTTTTCAACGAAATCCTATAAAATTATAATATTGTATAATTGTTCTATTAAGGTTGTGATTAGTAATAGTATATCAACTGTTCTTATAGTATTTGATCTTTTTATCAAGCTTTCGATTTATTTATGGTAAATCATTATTAATTATTTAAAGATATAAATAAATATAGTGTTTATCTTAAGATATAGCAGATAGTACTATATTTATCATTAAGCATAACGAGTGCTATTTTATGTATAATAAAATAATGAACTTTATTTTTTTGAAATTAGACTAAAAAGATGTTATTTATTGGATAAAACAAAAACGATTGCTTTCACTATTTAAATAATTGGTGTACTAGAAAGAAAAACCATGTATTATGGTACACGACATGACTAAGCATGGTTTATGCTGATATTTTCATGATAAAATATATTTATTATATTTCCACTATTTTCTTATTTACAATTTTTTAAATTATGACTTTATTTTAACTAATAAAACTATTTATTTAATTATTAATAGTATTAATAATTTTCGAAAATGTTAATTTATGAATTCATTCTTAGCAAATAAATAGAGTAGCATCATATGCTATACTATGAACAGCTTAATTTTTATCTATAAAAATCTTGATTTTTTGATAAAGTAACTTGCTAGTTTATAGGATTTATTTCTGGTCTTATATGAATATTCATTCTAATAACTAATAAACATCTAGTAGCACTGGATATAACTACTGATAAAGCTATAATAGATTAATATCTGAATTTTTTAATCTATAGTTTCCATATCATCAGTACTAAAAGTTAGTTAGCTAATTATGATAAATATATCTACCTCTAAGTACGTAGATTTCTACTAAGACTAGTTTCTGCTATATTTAAATATAGTAGTTGATATTACTAAATTGTCAGTTGACGATACAATATGTAATTTCTTGACAAAAGCAACAGGATTTCTATTATATAATCGGAAGATATATTCAGCTATTTCATAGTTATTCCTATAATTTAATAATAGCATACTATTAATTAATCTTATAGATTAAGAATAATTACAAACCGATCATAAAAACAGATTTTTCACCAACCTTTCCATAAAATATTATGGATAAACTAGCAACTTTAGACAACGATATAATGATATCGCCATGTAACCGGATGAGATCAATTTTAAATCGCTGATGGAAATTAAGCATAAAATAAAATTAATTATTCCTTATTTGAAGGAAAGTAAAAAAAGACGATAAGCGAGTATATATTCTAGTTTTTAAAGGTATATAAAAAATTGAGATAGTATCGAATTATATCTTAAATTTTAAATATTGACAGTAATGTACTCTGGTTAGAGTGAGGAAGTATACTTGACAGTAGCAAATAATCTTATTGTTATTGCTCTTCGAAAATATATTAACTATTTGAAATTTTTATACTACAACTAAGCGTATATTACAACTAATTTTTAGTTATTTTAAGTTCTGATACAGGACGGAGTATCATTATTTAGAATTTTTAGCTGTATATTAGTCGTATATCGAATTGATATAAATATTTAGCAGTAATATTTCGATGAATTATTTTATAAAATGATCTAGCGATATCAGTTACATAATATACATTTATTAATAATGATTTAGTTATTATTAATTAATTTATTTTCATATTATATAATAATATAGTGTTAATTTTTTATTTTAAAATTATTTTATCTATAAATTTTTTCTTTTCATTTTGCTAAGCTAAAATATTTGCGTTTTTAAAATATTAAAAAGTAATAAATCGATTAATAAAACTATTGAATTTGCTCATTTTATGTTAAAATACAATAAAGAATCTACTAGTATCTAGATACTAGACTATGTGATCTTTACTAATTCCAAACCATACTAGTTTCATAGTAATAGAACAAAAGATCAAAATAACAGAAATCACTATATTGCAGTATTAAATAATAATTTATAGCCTAGCTATAATAGAGGTTAATATATAGAGCTGATCTGAATTCCGTTTTAATGTTAATGAAGTTAAAATTGAAAATAAACATGAGCATTATAATAGATATTAACTAATGATTTTACAAAATAGAAAGTTATTTTTTGTTCCCGAAACTACTATATTATCATTTGTTCTAATATAGGAATTGTATTGGATATTTTATTAGTATCCAGTTTATCAATTTCAATATTGAATCGTTTGTTTTTAAAAAACAGTGATTTATGAAATAATTTCATATAAAAATAGATTATGAAAAATTTACAAAATAATGGAAATATCCACTTTTATGGAATAAAATAATAAAATTTTAGTAAAAATTTGTAAGAGTTCTATTTTATTACACTAAGTTACTTTTAACCTACTTATAACTACCCTTTATTAAAATATTATGTTATTTGCTAGTGAATCATTAATTTATTTTATAATATATTAATATATAACTATACTTATTATAATATAATTACTCATTACTTGATTATACAGGACTATAATACACAGTAGAATATTTATCTGTGATAAATAATAAGATTATTCGATACTATTTTAGCATTTTTTATGAGTTAATTCACTCAATTTAAGTATATTAATCAATACAACTTATATCATTAATAAAAATAATCTAGTTAATTATCTAAGTTTTTATTTGCAATAACTTAGAAATCGTTTTCATCGCAATTATGTTATTGGATATTCTATTAAAATAGAATAGCTAGCATTATTTGCCTTTTAGTGTTATTAAAGATTTAATTATATTTACATATGATAATGTTAGAATTAAAAAATAAAATATTATATATGAAAATTGTAGATATATTTTAGTTTATTCATATCAAATTTAAACAAGTGTAAGGCTTTAGCGATTAACGATGATACTTATCTTATTTTAGCATTGTATTAATTTTAATATATTTTAAATATGTTGATGCAGCTATAAATTTTCAAACGAAAATAGTCATAAAAAACATCTTTTAAAAGATTTCTTTATTTTAAATTTTAAAATTAATTATTGTAACAACAAAGTTATATGTAATTAATTTTAGTCAAAATTAATATTTTGTATTAATAAGGTTAATCGTTAATCATTAATTATTATTTCTTCAAATCGATAAGATAGTTTACATTTATTTTAATTTCATGAGTATTCAAAATCAAAAACGATTTTATAGTTCTAGTAATGTAAGGTTTTTAAGTATTATTATTTTTGATATATTACTAGCTCTTAGTATGGTAGTTGATATATTCTCAACAGAGAGGTCTTTAAGTTAAAAGATATTAGAAGAAAAATTAGATAAAAATGCTATTTGCATGAATTAGCTATAAGTAATTCTTGCTTAAGCTAGCATTAGCTTATAGATCGGTTCGTGCTATATTTTTATGCTTGAAGTTTTTCTCGAAGTTTTTAGTTAAAAAGAAAAAAACATATATGATAACATCATATAATCATTTTACCCTCGCTGCAGACTTATAGTTATAGCTATATATTATTTCAATGCTACATAAAGATCTCCAATATAAATATACTATATAAAATATAAAATTAACTAACTAATAACAGTTCGATATTGTTAGATTAAAATATATTATATTATTCTTATTTCTAATAAAAGATTTATCGATTTCGGTGGAAGTAATTTGGTTAAAATAACGCATTAATATTAATTAATATTAATATAACTACAGTAAAATTCTGTAAATTTCTTTTTTTGCTTTTTCAGTAACCAAGAATACCTATTCTAGCATGTGTATGCTAATTTTGGCGTTTAGTTAGGTAAAACTATTCTTGATCTATCAATAAATAAGTATACGATTATTGATAGTTAAACGCTTATTAATATAATTGTAGTTTTAGACATATTTAGTTTTTTAATAAAACTAATAAATTAAGCATGATAACTTCTAATATGTTAGTCATTACGTAAATCTTATTCACATACAGACTAGAAGTTATCTAGAGGGTAGTAGTAAATAAATGTTACGATCACTTAGCCGCTCTAAGTTTTAAGATAGTTTATTTAAAATAATTCGGTATGCAATAGGGATTACAGTCAAACGACTATCATAATTTTAAAGATTAGTACATTAATTAGCAAATTTCCTGGTGTAAAATAATCAATGCAAATCTGTGTTTTTATTTTTAAATAAAACATAACATGACATAAATCATCTTTATGATACCAGATATGAAATTTAACACATATGCGATAATGTATATGTTTTGAACGGAAATATATGTATTAAACACCTATAATGCTAGCATTATTTATTTATTTCAGACGTGCTACTTTTACTTTTAACTATTGTTCATATTAATCGGTAAATTATATCTTGAGAATTATGATTAATTTCTACTAAATAGATATTTTACTACTTTCTCTATTAAGAGAGTAGCAAGAAATAAACACTTAATATTCAATTTATTATCTATTATTATCATAATATATCTATATCTTAGATATATTAATTATTAAAAACGGTAGAGTTATTAACTAGCTAAATGTGATCTATTTCTCACTTAGATCTTATAGTTAGTAGCAATATTCTAATAATCTATAAAAATTGTTTTTTATAGATCGTTTTTATAATACTTGTACTATTACAGTAGTAGTAAGATTTACTGTTAACCTTGGTTAGTGTGGTTACTTGCAATAATTTTAATCGTGGACTTATTAAATAAGTACTTGAAGACAATAAATTAATTTAAAAGATTGATCAGAACAAGAGTTTAGCCAAAAAAGCTCGTTATTTATTCACAATATAAATACTAAATATTAAATATATACTGATATTAATCAATAATATTTATGTTAATTTTATTAGCATATTATCTTATCTAAGATAAGAGGGTATCTAAATCTAGAGCGTATTTTCTATAATATATTGAATATTTCTCTAGATAATATTCATTAATCTATAATTCGAATTCGATCGGAAATTTAATTAATTTATTTTGCAATACCACACATATTTATCGATTTTACAGTGTATATAGCGATAATATACACTTTAAATCTCAAACAAAAAATCAGTCTAAAATAGAAATTTAAAATTTAATAAATCTATTTAATTAATAATTATCGACCTATCGTAATAATGTTAACGATATGATATGTATCTTAAACAGAGAAGAAACAATTTATCACTATATAAGCAATAGTACACATTGAAAGAATACGCATGAATTATGCTCGTTTAAAATGGGTTTACTAATATAGCAATTATTGTTACAATCATTCGATTTGATTAATACTAAAACAAAATTTTTTAATTATATCAATTAACATATAAAGCTAGGTAAAATTAATCTGATAAGATATTGCAGTATTATATTCATTAATAACTAAGTTTAAACCTTATGATGTACTACTGGTATATTTCATACTATGAAACAATGCATATTTATCAGATTAAAAGATGGAATTTTATTAATGATAATTTTTTACTATCACTTTTATAAAAGCTTACTTTTTAAACTATTAGCTTAAATTATTAGCATTAATAGGTTCTTAACCTATAAAACAACCTGAGAAATATTATTAAATTCCCATTATTTATTGCATTATTAGTAATAGAGTATTTTCTGCTAAAAAAAAGAACATTTTTGATAGGATTGATATGATTTATCGTAATTTAATTTTTATAGACGTAATTTTCTTAATTATGTTACTAGCGTCGCATTGCTAGTAACATATATAATTATATAAAACAATCACACTCGTTATCTTATTAATTAATTTATTATAAAATTGTTAAATTTTACAATTGAAGATATCTGAATTACTAAATATAGTGGAATTGAAATTTTATATTAAATTGATATCTATATCAGTATTATAAATGCTTATTCTCTTTTAGTTAAATAAAAATTGATCAATCTCTCTGATTCAATTGTTACTATATTAAGTTAAGTGAATCTATATTTTTCTTTTTTTTTCGAAAGAAAAATTTTAGCTAAAATTAACTATCATAAGAAATTTATCTAGTTCATTCTAGACTAGTTGTTGATTAATAAATAATCTAATAGCCACATAATATTCATATTATGTGGCTATTAGGAAAAATAGAAATAAGCAAAGCTTATTAACTCGTAATTACATATAATCGTAGAGCTAATACTAGCACCGACACATTATAATTTTATCCTATTAGAGGATATATACACTTTTGACAGCAGTAAATATAAATTTTTCGTATTTTTACCTATCTTCTATAGCTCATATTAGCTTTTCACCAGTTTCTTATGTAAAGAGATGGAAGTGCTATTGTTTTATATAATCTGCAATAAGAAAATAAAATTTTTTGTGTATTGACATTAGACTTAGCTTATAGCTAGTATTGGACGGAAAATAGTTATTTGTTTAATTTATCACCATTTAATATAAAAGTTTAAATTAGTACTTGTTATTAGCTATTAATATTCTATAATATAAACTTAATAGTTGTAAAAGTTAGTATGATCTAGTATGATCTACTTTCTTATTTGAATTTAAGTAATTCGTAATATAGTAGAAAAAATAAAACTTGACTATACAGTAGAGAATCGGGTACTGTGCAAACTGCATCTAGTTGAGAAAAAATCTTATGATACTGCTCTTTAATAATTTATTAAATAATCTGTGTGGGCACTAACAAAACGATATTGAAGTATCAAATCTTAAAGAGCGAAAAATAAAGATTAGTATAATATCAATATATCAATTCTAATTATTTTAGTTCTTTGAGAATTAATTTTCAATTGAAGAGTTTGATCATGGCTCAGATTGAACGCTAGCGGTGGGCCTAACACATGCAAGTCGAGCGGAATCGGGAAGAAGTTTGCTTCTTTGCCGGCGAGCGGCGGACGGGTGAGTAATGTCTGGGGATCTGCCCAATGGAGGGGGATAACTACTGGAAACGGTAGCTAATACCGCATAATGTCGTGAGACCAAAGTGGGGGACTTTATGGCCTCACACCATCGGATGAACCCAGATGGGATTAGCTAGTAGGTGAGGTAATGGCTCACCTAAGCGACGATCCCTAGCTGGTCTGAGAGGATGACCAGCCACACTGGAACTGAGACACGGTCCAGACTCCTACGGGAGGCAGCAGTGGGGAATATTGCACAATGGGGGAAACCCTGATGCAGCCACGCCGCGTGTGTGAAGAAGGCCTTCGGGTTGTAAAGCACTTTCAGCAGGAAGGAAGGCAATAGTATTAATATTACTATTGATTGACGTTACCTGAAGAAGAAGCACCGGCTAACTCCGTGCCAGCAGCCGCGGTAATACGGAGGGTGCAAGCGTTAATCGGAATTACTGGGCGTAAAGCGTACGTAGGCGGTTCGTTAAGTCAGATGTGAAATCCCCGGGCTTAACCTGGGAACTGCATTTGAAACTGGCAAACTAGAGTTTCGTAGAGGGGGGTAGAATTCCAGGTGTAGCGGTGAAATGCGTAGAGATCTGGAGGAATACCAGTGGCGAAGGCGGCCCCCTGGACGAAAACTGACGCTCAGGTACGAAAGCGTGGGGAGCAAACAGGATTAGATACCCTGGTAGTCCATGCTGTAAACGATGTCGATTTGAAGGTTGCGGACTTGAGGCGTGACTTTCGGAGCTAACGCGTTAAATCGACCGCCTGGGGAGTACGGCCGCAAGGTTAAAACTCAAATGAATTGACGGGGGCCCGCACAAGCGGTGGAGCATGTGGTTTAATTCGATGCAACGCGAAGAACCTTACCTACTCTTGACATCCAGAGAACTTAGCAGAGATGCTTTGGTGCCTTCGGGAACTTTGAGACAGGTGCTGCATGGCTGTCGTCAGCTCGTGTTGTGAAATGTTGGGTTAAGTCCCGCAACGAGCGCAACCCCTATCCTTTGTTGCCAGCGATATTATCGGGAACTCAAAGGAGACTGCCGGTGATAAACCGGAGGAAGGTGGGGATGACGTCAAGTCATCATGGCCCTTACGAGTAGGGCTACACACGTGCTACAATGGCGCATACAAAGAGAAGCGATCTTGCGAGAGTCAGCAAACCTCACAAAGTGCGTCGTAGTCCGGATTGGAGTCTGCAACTCGACTCCATGAAGTCGGAATCGCTAGTAATCGTGGATCAGCATGCCACGGTGAATACGTTCCCGGGCCTTGTACACACCGCCCGTCACACCATGGGAGTGGGTTGCAAAAGAAGTGAGTAGCTTAACCTTAAGGAGGGCGCTTACCACTTTGTGATTCATGACTGGGGTGAAGTCGTAACAAGGTAACCGTAGGGGAACCTGCGGTTGGATCACCTCCTTACTAAAACAATACGTTGAGTGACGTGTCCACACAGATTATTTAATAACTGAATAAGTAAGAAAACCTGCTATAGGCTTGTAGCTCAGGTGGTTAGAGCGCACCCCTGATAAGGGTGAGGTCAGTGGTTCAAGTCCACTCAGGCCTACTAGTTCTATTTATGTGGTATTTATCAAGCAAAAATTTCTTACTGATGCGTATTTTTTAATAATTTTATACTAAAAATCAAAAAACAAAACTGACTATTAATCTGTAATGTTACAATGTTAACAATTATTTCTTATTAAATAAATAATATTATACATAAGTAACGACATGATAATATCAAGGTAATTGAATTTGGGGCTATAGCTCAGCTGGGAGAGCGCCTGCTTTGCACGCAGGAGGTCAGCGGTTCGATCCCGCTTAGCTCCACCATTTATTGAAATATAGCTTTATTTTAATTTTTGTATTATGTTATTCTGCAAGTATGCTTACAAAGAATATTTGTGAAATATAGCTCTTTAACAATCTGAAACAAGCTAAAAATTTAAATCGTGTACTAGTGTAAATTCAGTATGCGAATCTCTCAGGAAAAGTAAGAAAAATCTGAGATGGTGTATATATACGGCGTATAAATGTTATTTATTCTTTATATATAGCTCTTTAAGTAATAACTTGAAGAGTAATATAAAATTAAGATATTAAATTTCAGATATGCAGTTCGTCATAAAATACAGACAGTTCAGGGTTGTGAGGTTAAGTGACTAAGCGTACACGGTGGATGCCTAGGCAGTCAGAGGCGATGAAGGACGTACTAATCTGCGAAAAGCGTCGGTGAGCTGATATGAAGCGTTATTAACCGGCGATTTCCGAATGGGGAAACCTTATGCAATTTATTTTGCATAATCGTTAAGTAAATAAATAGCTTAATGAAGCGAACCAGGGGAATTGAAACATCTCAGTACCCTGAGGAAAAGAAATCAACCGAGATTCCCTTAGTAGTGGCGAGCGAACAGGGAACAGCCCAGAGCTATCATCAACTTGTACATTAGGAAAATGGTCTGGAAAGTCCGGCAATATAGGGTGATAGCCCCGTATCTGAAGGTGTACTTGTTGTGAGCTCGATGAGTAAAACGGGACACGTGATATCCTGTTTGAATATAGGGGGACCATCCTCTAAGGCTAAATACTCCTGACTGACCGATAGTGAACCAGTACCGTGAGGGAAAGGTGAAAAGAACCCCGGTAAGGGGAGTGAAATAGAACCTGAAACCGTGTACTTACAAGCAGTAGGAGCATCTTCCAAGATGTGACTGCGTACCTTTTGTATAATGGGTCAGCGACTTATATTCTGTAGCAAGGTTAACCGTATAGGGGAGCCGTAGGGAAACCGAGTCTTAACTGGGCGTTTAGTTGCAGGATATAGACCCGAAACCCGGTGATCTAGCCATGAGCAGGTTGAAGATTAGTTAACACTAATTGGAGGACCGAACCGACTAATGTTGAAAAATTAGCGGATGACTTGTGGTTAGGGGTGAAAGGCCAATCAAACCGGGAGATAGCTGGTTCTCCCCGAAAGCTATTTAGGTAGCGCCTCGTGAAGTCATCTACGGGGGTAGAGCACTGTTTCGGCTAGGAATCTATCCTGGATTACCAACCCGATGCAAACTACGAATACCGTAGAATGTTATCACGGGAGACACACGGCGGGTGCTAACGTCCGTCGTGAAGAGGGAAACAACCCAGACCGCCAGCTAAGGTCCCAAAATCATGATTAAGTGGGAAACGATGTGGGAAGGCCTAGACAGCCAGGATGTTGGCTTAGAAGCAGCCATCATTTAAAGAAAGCGTAATAGCTCACTGGTCGAGTCAGCCTGCGCGGAAGATGTAACGGGGCTAAATCATGTACCGAAGCTGCGGCAGCAGCATTTATGTGTTGCTGGGTAGGGGAGCGTTCTGTAAGCCTGTAAAGGTAGCTTGTGAAAGCTGCTGGAGGTATCAGAAGTGCGAATGCTGACATAAGTAACGATAAAGCGGGTGAAAAACCCGCTCGCCGAAAGACTAAGGGTTCCTGTTCAACGTTAATCGGAGCAGGGTGAGTCGACCCCTAAGGCGAGGCCGAAAGGCGTAGTCGATGGGAAACAGGTTAATATTCCTGTACTTAGCATAACTACGAAGGGGGGACGGAGAAAGCTAGGTTCGTCGGGCGACGGTTGTCCCGATTCAAGCGTACAGGTGAAAAAAACAGGAAAATCCGTTTTTTTATAACACTAAGGCGTGATAACGAACTACTATGGTAGTGAAGGAATTGATGCTACGCTTCCAGGAAAAGCCTCTAAGTTCTAGGTTATGCTGAATCGTACCCCAAACCGACACAGGTGGTCAAGTAGAGAATACTCAGGCGCTTGAGAGAACTCGGGTGAAGGAACTAGGCAAAATGGTGCCGTAACTTCGGGAGAAGGTACACTGGCATATAGGTAAAGGTTTTTCCTGAGCTGAAGCCAGTCGCAGATACCAGCTGACTGCAACTGTTTATTAAAAACACAGCACTGTGCAAACACGAAAGTGGACGTATACGGTGTGACGCCTGCCCGGTGCCGGAAGGTTAATTGATGGAGTTAACCGTAAGGAGAAGCTCTTGATCGAAGCCCCGGTAAACGGCGGCCGTAACTATAACGGTCCTAAGGTAGCGAAATTCCTTGTCGGGTAAGTTCCGACCTGCACGAATGGCGTAATGATGGTCAGACTGTCTCCACCCGAGACTCAGTGAAATTGAATTCGCCGTGAAGATGCGGTGTACCCGCGGCAAGACGGAAAGACCCCGTGAACCTTTACTATAGCTTGATACTGAATATTGAACTTTAATGTGTAGGATAGGTGGGAGGCTTTGAAGTGTTGATGCTAGTTAACATGGAGCCATCCTTGAAATACCACCCTTTAACGTTTGATATTCTCACTCAGATCCGTTATCCGGGTCGAGGACAGTGTCTGGTGGGTAGTTTGACTGGGGCGGTCTCCTCCTAAAATGTAACGGAGGAGCACAAAGGTTAGCTAATCACGGTCGGACATCGTGAGGTTAGTGCAAAGGCATAAGCTAGCTTAACTGCGAGAGTGACTACTCGAGCAGGTGCGAAAGCAGGTCTTAGTGATCCGGTAGTTCTGTATGGAAGGGCTATCGCTCAACGGATAAAAGGTACTCCGGGGATAACAGGCTTATACCGCCCAAGAGTTCATATCGACGGCGGTGTTTGGCACCTCGATGTCGGCTCATCACATCCTGGGGCTGAAGCAGGTCCCAAGGGTATGGCTGTTCGCCATTTAAAGTGGTACGCGAGCTGGGTTTAGAACGTCGTGAGACAGTTCGGTCCCTATCTGCCGTGGGCGTTGGAAGATTGAGAGGGGCTACTTCTAGTACGAGAGGACCGAAGTGGACGCACCACTGGTGTTCGGATTGTCATGCCAATGGCACTGTCCGGTAGCTACGTGCGGAAGAGATAACCGCTGAAAGCATCTAAGCGGGAAACTTTCCTCAAGATTAGTCTTCCCTGAGACTTTAAGTCTCCTAAAGGGACGTTAAAGACGATGACGTTGATAGGTCGGGTGTGTAAGCGTTGTGAAGCGTTGAGCTAACCGATACTAATGACCCGTGAGACTTAACCTCACAACACCTGAGTTGTTTGAGAAATAAAAATGGCGAAGTTTCAGATAAATTTCAGATAAAAAAGATAAACTAATAATTTTAAAAATTAAAATTAATTTACATAATAGCATAGCTCGTTTTTTAAAGTTTAAAATTTAACTTTTACCTATACTATTGCTCTATTAAGTATTAGGGGCGTAGTTCAATTGGTAGAGCACCGGTCTCCAAAACCGGATGTTGGGAGTTCGATTCTCTCCGCCCCTGTCCAATCATAAAGAGATCTTTACAAAAATATTTTTATCTACTATTTTTACTCTTTAAAAAAATAGTATTGTATTAGCAATATTTCTAAATAAAGAACTATTTTGTTATTTTATATTTTAAACTTTTATCTAGTTTACTATTTTAATAAAATTATGTTGATTTAGAACAACAAATATTTTCTCTTTCAAAAGAAAGAATAATAAGTGGAAGTCGTTTTTACTCCCTTATTGATTAGTAAAATTAAGATTATTACTTACTTATACTAGTAAGTAATAGATATATCATTTGATTTAATTTTCTACTATTCAATCTAATAAGCGATATATTTGAATAAATAACTTTAACTTTTTCTTGATTTAAAAAATCTTCTTATTAGAAGAACATTCTAAAAAATTATAGAGTGCTTCTTTCACTTATAGTAAAAATTAGTTTTTTTAGTCTATCTAAAAAGGATTTTAAAATAAAAAGAAAATATTACTTCAATAATAAACGCGCTTTTTTTACTAAATTCTCTTGAGTAAACCCGAAAATCTTGAATAATTCCTCTGCTGGTGCCGATTTACCAAAAGTAGTCATACCGATGATCTGTCCATCAAGGCCTACATATTTATACCAATAATCGACAATACCAGCTTCGATAGCAATACGGGCTTTTACTTCTCTCGGTAAAACAGATTCTTTATAGTTATCATCTTGTGCATCGAAAACATCGGTAGAAGGCATAGATACAACTCGTATTTTTCGACCTTCAGCCTGTAATTGTTTATAAGCAGCTACTGCTAGTTCTATTTCTGAACCAGTCGCTATAAAAATTAATTCCGGCTTTCCCTTGCAATCTTTTAATACATATCCACCGCGAGTAATATCAGCTAATTGCTGTGCCGTACGATCTTGTTGTGCCATATTTTGACGTGATAAAATAAGCGCGGTAGGTCCATCGTAGCGTTCGATAGCTTTTTTCCAAGCAACAGCGGTTTCTACTTGATCACATGGACGCCAATTACTCATATTTGGTGTCATACGTAGGCTAGCTAATTGATCAATAGGTTGATGAGTTGGACCATCTTCACCCAAACCTATAGAATCATGAGTATAAATCATAATATGGTGAGATTTCATAAGCGCTGCCATACGAACTGCATTACGCGCATATTCAACAAACATTAGAAATGTAGCAGTATAAGGTATAAAACCACCATAATTAGCCAGACCATTGCCAATAGCTGTCATACCGAATTCACGTACGCCATAATGGATATAATTACCACAAATATCATCAGTAATAGGCATAGATTTTGACCATATAGTCAAATTACTTGGAGTTAAATCTGCCGAGCCGCCTATAAATTCTGGCAACATAGGACCAAAGGCTTCTAATGCATTTTGTGAAGCTTTTCGACTAGCAATTTTTTTTGGTTTAGCTTGGAGTTGTTCAATAATATTTTTGCTTTCTAACTTCCAATTTTCTGGTAATTTACCATTTATGCGGCGTTTCAACTCATATGCTAGTTCGGGAAAAGCATTTTCGTAGGCTTGAAATTTATCGTTCCAAGCCGCTTCTTTTTTCTTGCCTGCCTGTTTTGCATCCCAACCTTGGTAAATTTCTAATGGAATAATAAAAGGTGGATCCTTCCAATCAAGTGCTTCTCGTGTAGCAGCAATTTCGCTATTGCCTAAAGGTGTACCGTGGGCGTTATGAGTGCCAGCTTTTGTCGGTGCGCCGAATGCGATTATAGTTTTGCATATTAGTAAAGACGGCTTATCAGTAATAAAATGAGCTTTATCGATAGCTGCTTTAATGGAATCCCTATCGTGGCCATCTACATTGCGTATAACATGCCAACCATAAGCTTCAAAACGAGCAGCAGTGTTATCACTAAACCAACTTTCAACGTTACCATCGATTGAAATACCGTTATCATCATAAAAAGCTATTAATTTTCCTAACTTCATAGTACCAGCTAACGAACAGACTTCATGAGAAATACCTTCCATCATACAGCCGTCTCCGAGAAAAACATAGGTATAATGATCAATAATCTGGTAACCGGTACGGTTAAATTGTGCTGCCAGAGTACGTTCACCTATCGCCATACCGATAGCATTAGCAATTCCTTGACCTAAAGGTCCGGTAGTAGTTTCTATACCATCTGTACAGCCATATTCTGGATGTCCTGGAGTTTTAGAATGTAGTTGCCGAAAATTTTTTAACTCTTCTATCGATAGATTATAGCCAGTAAGATGTAAAATGCTATAGAGTAGCATTGAGCCGTGACCGTTAGAAAGAACAAAACGGTCTCGATTAACCCATTTTGGATTGGATGGATTATGGTTCATGTAATCACACCATAAAACTTCAGCGATATCTGCCATACCCATTGGTGCGCCAGGGTGACCAGAATTAGCTTTTTGAATAGCATCCATGCTTAATACACGGATAGCGTTAGCAAGTGATTTTTTTGATCTCATGAGGTGTTCCACACTATCTTTCTATTGTCCATTACTATAGAAATAAATTATTTTAAAACGTTTTTATTTTATAAAATAAATATTATTACATATGTATAATAATACAGAATAGAAATATTCTTTTTTTGATTATTGTAATAATTTTAATTTAATGAAAACATAAAAAATCAGAGATTGGATATCATGCTATGATTAGGGATAAATTGATAATAAAAAGATTATAATATATTAATAATAAATAAACTTGATATCTCTATTATCAACTAAAGTACTGTTAATTTTTTTAAAATTACTACGTATACTTAGCAGTATACTTATTAATGAAATATTAAGATAATATAGTATATTTATACTAAGTCTGAATTTAGTGTAGTTATCTATCTAGAGTAGACTAAATTCTTAAGATAGTTCTTCTTAACAAGAAATGTTACGATTCACTATCATTATAAAATAATCCAAAAAAAAAACAGATATCAAGCAGAAATTAAACTAGCTATATATGAAAAATTTAAAATAAAATAAAAGATAACGAGTTAAAAGACTAAAATCGTTAAGATAAAGATAATAATATTCACTATGTTGTATTATATCTTACAAAGTTTTGGATTATTTATCCAAAAATACTTAGTCTGTCATAGACTATGACTATTCTAGTGATGTTAACGTATGTATTAATATTTTTAGAGAAATCTTACTATTAAAATAGTATGAAGTATTTTATTAGCTAGTATATTATTTTAGTGAAATAACATAGATATTTCTATTAGAAATATCTATCAATTTTTAATTAAACAATATAATTCTTATACTAATTACCTATAAAACATAGATTAATTATATTTTATATAATAACTAAATAAAATTTATAAGAACATATATTGATCTAAACTTTATGATTTTGTAGCTATAATACATAAACATATGAAATATATTATTAACTTAAGCGATTAATCTGAAATTTTTTAAATTTCGAATATTCGATATATCATATCATTGTATAATTCAATTAAAAATCATAGCGCTCAATGAATATTATTAGAATTATATTCTTTATGTGAATGATTTTAGTTATTATCGACTATAATACTATTAGATAAATTCACCAGTTCGCTATTTCTTATAGAAATAGCGAGATTGCACTCAATCACAATATTATTTCTATGCTGAGTTTTCAGTATAAAATAATAGGTTTTATATTAGTTAGTATTATAAAATTAATAAAATAATTTTTTATTTACAAAATTTATTGACTAGATTCATTAATTCTTCTGCTGTTGGTTGAGCTAATGCTTCCTCTGCTAATGCTTTGGCAGCATAAAAATTAGTATTACGAATAATTTTTTTAATACGTGGAATAGAAATAGCATTCATGCTAAATTCATCTAGTCCCATTCCTAACAGAAGTGGTGTAGCACGTTCATCTCCTGCTAGTTCTCCGCACATACCGGTCCATTTCCCTGCAGAATGAGATACATCAATAACTTTTTTAATTAAAATTAGTACTGCCGGAGATATAGGGTTATATAAATGAGAAATCAATTCATTACCGCGATCTACAGCAAGAGTATATTGAGTTAAATCATTTGTTCCGATACTAAAAAAATCAACTTCTTGTATAAGATGATGTGCAATAACTGCTGCAGCTGGCGTTTCTACCATTACTCCAACTTCAATATTTTCATCAAATTGTTTTCCTTCTTTATGTAGTTGGCTTTTTAGCATTAATAATTCCTGTTTTAGGATGCGTATTTCTTCTACCGAAATAATCATCGGATACATAATCCGTAGTTTTCCGAATGCTGAGGCGCGTAAGATAGCGTTTAGCTGAATACGTAATATTTCTTTACGATCAAGACTAATACGAATAGCTCGCCATCCAAGGAATGGATTATCTTCTCTTGGCAAATTCATATAAGGCAAATCTTTATCACCACCGATATCCATGGTTCGAACGATAATAGAACCAGTAGATATAGATTCAGCTACTGCTTTATAAGCTTGAAATTGCTCTTCTTCGCTTGGTAAAGAATCGCGATCCATAAATAAAAATTCAGTGCGATATAAACCAATTCCTTCTGCACCATTATATTTGGCACTAGCAATATCACGAACGGTACCGATGTTAGCACAGACTTTGACCTTATGGCCATCAGGTGTAACTGCTGGTATATTTTTTAATTTTACTAATTCGTTTTTCTCATAAGTGTATTTATTTTTTAGTATTTTTAACTCTTCAATTATTGTTAGTTCTGGATTGATATAGATTTGGTTATGAATAGCATCTATAATTAAATAATCACCGTTGATAACTTGGTGAGTAATATTACCAGTACCGACAATAGCCGGTAGCTCGAGTGAACGTGCTATAATAGACGTATGGGAAGTCTGTCCACCTACGTCAGTGACAAAACCTAGTACTTTATCAATATTTAGCTGTGCAGTTTCTGAAGGTGTTAGATCTACTGCTACTAGTATAACTTCTTCATTAATAGTACTAAGATCAATGATTGGCATAGCCAAAATATTACGTAGTAAACGTTTACCAATATCACGTATATCTGCAGCGCGTTCTTTAAGGTATTCATCATTTAATTCTTCCAACGTTTTAATTTGTTTTCTAATTACAAAAGAAACTGCGGCATCCGCACTGACAAGATCCTTTTTGATAAGCGTTATAATATCATGTTCAAGTTCTTCATCTTCCAATAACATAATATGACTATCAAAGATAGCTTTTTTTTCTTTACCGAAAGTTTCGCCTGCTTTTAATTTAATTATTTCTAATTGCGCGGAAGCTTTAGCACGTCCAGTAAGAAAACGTCTAATTTCCTGATCAACCTGGTCCAGAGTAATCTTTTCCCGGTTAATAATAATCTTATCTTCCCTTAATAATAAAACTTTACCAAAGGCAATGCCAGGTGATGCTAAAATTCCTGAAATCATAACTGACCTTACTAATAATACATGTTAACTTTAAAGACCAAATTGTATGTTATTCAAGTTCTTCTATTAATTTAGCTAAATATTCTACTGCTTTTTCTTCATCATCACCTTCCGCAGAAATAGTTATAACAGTATTTTTTATTAGACCTAGAGTTTGTAGTTTGAACAAACTTTTAGCATTTGCTTTTTTGCCATTAGAGATTATTGTAATTTCAGAATGAAATCCTTTTGCTTCTTTAACAAACTGAGCAGCGGGACGAGTATGCAGACCGTTATGAGCAGTAATTATAATATCTTTCTTATACATTTTATTTCCTTTATTTATTAGATAATATCAGTCTTTTAAAGACAAGTTTAGTCTGAAAAGACTATTTTAGCCTATATATTTTTCAATAAAATATTACTAAAATAGTATTTTTTGCATATAAGGAATAGGATTACTATAGTATTTATTGGCTATAGTTTTATTTGATGTATACTTTTTGTTCTTTCTGATATCTATATTTATAATAAAAGATCTTACATAACTAGTTCCATCTATTCAGATAGATAGATAATGATTTATTTATAGATAACTAGATTATTGTATATGAACGAACTTATCTATTATTATGATTAGAAAATAATTCAAATCGTTTATAATATTTTCTTTAATTTGGAAATAACATCTCTTTTATATTATTTATTAATACAAATTGATTTCAAAATTTTTATAAAACTTACGGTAATCGATATTTATGATTTTTTAGCGCAATCAGTTTTTAGTTTCGGTTAAAACAATATATGATGCTACATGATGTTAATGTTGCTACTAAGTAGTATTTTTAGTAGTTCTATTTTTAGATTTTTAGCATAATAAAATGTGGTATTCTACACTGAAGTTATAATTAATGTAAGATCTTTTATATTTTTAATATATAACTATTATCGATATAATTTAAATAGAATAACAGAATAAAACTAATAGTCAGTCTATTATTTAATAGCTAATACAGTATTATTTGCTTATGTTTTTTTTCAAAAAGTGTTATTACATAGATCATTAAATTTATAATTACTACATAACATAGTTAGAATTTAAGTAATGAGAAAACTACAATACTAGTATTTTAACTAGTTATTATTTGGAATAAAATACAGCGTTATTAAAATCAGCATCTATAGCATCCAATATAGCATCCAACTATCTAAACTAGTTAAAAAATGAACAATATAAACTACTATATTAAATTATCTCATTTTAGTGTTATTTTCGTTATTTATATCTTGATATACATAAGATATAAATACAATTTTCTATATTAATAATAAATATCTTTTTAAGATATTTATTATTTTTTAAAAAATAATTAGAACAAACTTTTTATTTTTATTTATATAGTAATATGTAATTAAAAAAATAAAAAGCTAGTATATAATACTACAATTGCAAATATGATGTTATATTTGTATTGTCTTTATATCAACTTATTATCTATTTTTTAAAATCAACGATATGAAAATGAGTGATATTAATAATCTGCTATTAGTAGTTGCCAATAAAATTGCTATACTCTATTACTTCTATTACTTCTATTACTTCTATTACTCTATTATCATTTATTGACGTCTAAAGCTAATTTTAATATGTATGATTCCAATAGTAGAAAAAATGCAATAAGAGTATTAAATAAAATTAATTCAGAATAGTATAAAAAATAAACAAAAATTAATATTCAGTAGCTATATGATTACTTCTTATTATATGTTCTATATTAATAAGAAACGAATAATGATTAAAAAGTATTAATTATTTTCTCAGTATTATTAATAACAGACTGATGTTTTTAATTTAGTTAATATACACAAAATCTATACATTCAAATTAGATAATATGATTAATTTTTATACACATAAATATCATAATTATTATTATAATGATATGCCAATATAGTTTACTAATATAGTGACATCTATTAGAACTATAAATATACTCTATATTAAAAGTTATAACGTTTTCTGATATGACATTATTATGTTCAACATCGTTCGTTAGATTTTTCTACTAATGGTGTATTATGGAACAGATTGAAAAACGTATTTTAAAATTGCGTAAGCAATTACAACACTGGGAATATCTCTATTATTCAGAAGCTACTCCTGAAGTAACTGACAGTGAATATGATTTAGTTATGGCGGAGCTACGCATGCTAGAAGCCAAACGGCCAGACTTGCTAACTATCGATTCTCCTAGTCAACGTATTGGTGGACAGGCACAAAAAAAATTTAGACGGGTGCATCATGATTTTCCAATGTTATCACTAGATAATGTTTTTGAAGAAGCAGGTTTTCTATTATTTGATAAACGAGTGAGAAAAAAACTTAATCATGATAAAGATATAACCTATTGTTGTGAACTAAAACTAGATGGTTTAGCAGTTAGCTTACTGTATGATAATGGTAAGTTAATACGTGCTGCTACTCGCGGCGATGGTACTATTGGTGAGGATATCACTGCTAACGTACGTACTATACGAACAATTCCATTGCAATTGAAAGATCACGGTAATCTACCAAAGATTATGGAGATTCGAGGTGAAGTATTCATGTCAAAAGCTGGTTTTTTGCATTTAAACGAAACAGCTAAGCGAGAGGGGTACAAAGTTTTTGTTAATCCACGCAATGCTGCTGCCGGTTCATTACGACAATTAAATCCAGAAATTACAGCTAAACGACCATTGATGTTTTATTGCTATGGCGTCGGCCTTATAAAAGAAGGTAAGTTACCTAAAAGTCATTGGGAATGTTTACAGCAATTAAAAGCTTGGGAGTTGCCGGTTAGTAACCAAATCTGCCGTTGTATTGGTAGTGTAGCGGTGCTTAATTTTTATTGGAAAATTAAGAAATTGCGATCATTGCTCGAATTCGATATTGATGGTTTAGTAATTAAAGTAGACTCGTTAGCACTACAACAGCATTTAGGTTTTACCGCTCGTTCGCCGCGCTGGGCTATCGCTTATAAATTTCCAGTTCAAGAACAATTAACCCGTGTATATAACGTAGAGTTTCAAGTAGGACGAACTGGTGTAATTACGCCAGTTGCGCGCCTTGAGCCAATATTAGTTTCTGGTGTTGTTATCAGTAATGCTACTTTACATAACATTAACGAGATTAAACGACTAAGGCTGATGATTGAAGATACAGTTATTATTCGTCGTGCTGGCGATGTCATTCCAAAAATTGTTAGTGTTGTTATATCAAAACGGCCTGCAACAGCGAAAAAAATATCGTTTCCTATGCAATGCCCAGTTTGTGGCTCAAACGTTAAGCAGATAGAAAATAAACCAATATTGCGTTGCACTGCTGGATTAATTTGCGCTGCACAACAAAAGAAAACATTGAAACATTTTGTCTCCCGTCAGGCACTGAATATTAGTGGTATTGGTGATAAAATTATTGATCAACTAGTAGAACGTAAATTAGTAAAAACTCCAGCTGACTTATTTCGGCTGAACAAAAAGATATTCATGCAACTCGATCGGATAGGACCTAAATTGGCACAAAATCTATTAGAAACGTTAGAAAAATCCCGAAAAACAACTTTTTCACGTTTTCTATATGCACTTGGAATACAAAAGGTAGGTAAAACTATAGCAGAAAATCTAGCTACCGCTTATGGAATGCTAGACACTTTGATCGCTGCCGATATTAATTCACTAATGGGTGTAAAGGATATTGGTAATATTGTTGCTATTCACATACGTAACTTTTTTGAAGAAACACATAATATTAAAGTTATTCAGGATTTATTAAGTCCAGAAATCAACATTAATTGGACTGAACCTATGGTCTTACCTATATTAACAAGAGATAATCCTTTTTTTGGAAAGATTATTGTTCTAACTGGAACGCTAAATAATTTTTCTCGGGATGAAATTAAAGATCGTTTGGTTACGCTAGGTGCAAAAGTTAGAAATAGTATTTCTACTAAAACCGATTTACTTATTGTAGGAAAAACAACTGGAGCGAAATTAGCTAAAGCAAAACAATTGAATATCCCAATGATAGATGAAACAAAAATGATATATCTTTTAAGAGGTCATTTAAATGCAATAACAGAAAAGCAGTTCAATAACTAAAAATTAAGCATATATAATGAATGATTTCAAATTCTCGAATAGGAAAAATTAAGTATTGTATAATTTAATATTTTATAACTAAATAGTATTTTACCATCTATAAACCAAAAATATCTTATAAGAAACTTATCTATTAATATAATATATAACTTTTCTCGGAAAAAGAAATAGGTCTGTATTACGATTCTTATTAGATTTATTAGCATTTCGTTAGCTAATATATTAGTTAACGAAATGCTAATAAATATTATAATCGGAAAATACAGTACTGTCTTCCGATCCTTTATATGGTAATTATAAATAAATAACTTACTATGGATTAAGTATTTTAATTTCTATAGAAATCAAATAACCAAACTCGAGATACACGTAATCTCTAACTTCCTAAACTTGTTAGTTAGATATTATTTGAATTTTTAAATGTTACTGATCGTTTTGTCAACTAATAGTCTTACATTAAATAAGAAAACGATATAATTGATGTTACTCTTTTTCTTTATAGCTTCATAACTACTATGTTACCTAAACATTAAAAGTAAAATGTTTTAATGTTTTCTAGCTATCAACTAAATATCATAAATAATGATTTATGCTAAATAAGAATAATATTACCTTTTAATAAAATTATCTGCCAATATAAAGATTGATAGCTACCAATATATTATCTATATTGATTAAATTTTTTATTAAAACCTCAATTATTTAGAATGTATTAATTTAGACGCTAGCTGATAAATCCATATCAATAGTAAAAAATATTTTGTTATCTCTAAATTTCCAATAAAGATCAGATTTCAGATTAATGATATTAATAATTTACATATTATTAGAGATGCTAGAATATTACTCAGCTGATGGCGACATAAGTGTTGCTACCATCAGTGCTTTTATTGTATGTAATCGGTTTTCTGCCTGGTTAAAAACTAGGCTATGGCATGATTCAAATACTTCATCAGTAACTTCTATACCATTAGAAAATCCATATTGTTTTGCAATTTGCTTACCAAGAATAGTTTGGTCGTCATGTAATGAAGGTAAACAGTGTAAGAATTTTACTTGTGGATTATCGGTCTGATTTAGCAAGGTCATGTTGACCTGGTAGGTACGTAAGAGCAATATACGTTCTTGCCATACTTCTTTTTCTTCACCCATAGATACCCATACATCAGTATAAATAAAATCAACTTCCTTTATACCAGCTCTAATATTTTCAGTTAGAGTAATGTTACCACCATTTTTTTTCGCTAGATGTCGACAGATAGTTACTAACTTCTGATCAGGCCAATAGGCACTGGGTGAAATTAATCGTAGATCGAGGCCGGTCATTGCTGCCGCTTCTAATAGAGTGTTACTTATATTATTGTGTGCATCGCCAAGATAAGCTAATTTTATTTGCTGAAAGGTTTTTCCCGGTAAACATTCACGTATTGTAAGTAAATCAGCTAAGATCTGAGTCGGATGAAATTCAGTTGTTAACCCATTCCATACTGGAATACCCGCAAAACGTGCTAACGTTTCAATGATATCTTGTCCATAACCGCGGTATTGAATGCCATCATACATACGACCTAGAACTCTAGCTGTATCTTTAATGGATTCTTTACGACCAATATTGCTCCCATTTGGACCTAAATAGGTTACATTAGCACCTTGATCAAAAGCGGCAACTTCGAAAGAGCAGCGAGTTCTGGTTGAATCTTTTTCAAAGATAAGTAAAATATTTTTGCCAACTAGCAATGGTATTTCGTTACCAGTATGTTTCTGGTTTTTAAGATCGCTAGCTAGCGCTAGAATCTGATTAAGTTCAGCAGAGGTAAAATCCATTAATCGCAAAAAATTGCGTTTAGAGAGTTGATTTATCATTCATTTCTCCTTTATCTTTTTCAGACTCTATAAAACTAGTTAAATTAAAATTCACTCTATATATATAAATATTCAATTTCAAGCGCTAAATAGAAAAATCTTTTATTGCTAGCCGTGAAGATAAAATTACTACTGTATAAAATAGCATTTTATAACTTGATATATTGAAACTATAAAAAATTCATATTTAGTAATTAAAAATCTCTTTTTTTAATTACTGATAATCTACTGAGAGATAATATTTATTTAGATTGCCTTATACTATTGAATATCATTTTCTTTAGATAATTTTATTTTATGGAAAAGTAATAGCTACATTTTCAATTTAAATTATAAAATATTCTATACTAAAAATTTTAACTTAAAGGTTAAACAATTAGTGTTTTGTTATAAAATAACTAAGCTTGTATCGTAAGAAAAGTTCACAGTAAATAAAATAAAATAATTATTACTCCATAGCTACACTATGGATTGTATGACAATAACTGAAGCACATATTTTAAAGATCTAAACGAAAAATGAGGAGAAGAGAGAAAAATTAGATTAAAATAACAAAGATCATTAATCGATAATCTTTTATTTATTTTTAACTATAATAGTAAGCTAAAACATAACATAGATATACCTATTCATATTATAAAATCGTTTTTTACTATTTGCGTTTATCCAATAGATAAACGTGTCTTAACATATTTGTTTAAAAGCAAATATAGCTGATATTATCCATTTTTAATAAAATATGATAGAATACAATTTTCGAATAAAGTAATTCGCAGTTTAGTAAGAAAAATTTTTTTAATTTATTTATTTATAACTATGCATAGTATAGTTTATGTACAATACAGTATAAAAGTTAGTTGGAAACCTAATAGATAGTCATCAATATAATATTGTATACATAGTATCTTTAGTATCTTTTATTAAAGAAATAATTATGAATGTATTTACGATATAAATGTTTAAAAATAAAATTAAAAAATTCAATATAATAACATAGTTTAGTATGAGAATGTAACTAAAATCTACTCAGTTTTAAATATGCTAAAATAGCTATTACTTACATGAAAAGTAGTGCTAGATAATAATACATGACAAATAGTATGGCTAGTTCACGTAATAAAATCACATAATCAGCTTACAAATCAGCGATAATCGCATGTTCTTCCAGTAATCTTATTTTAGATTCTTGATAACTTTTCAGCTTATTACGCTCTTTTTCTACTATCCACTCTGGTGCATAATTAATAAATTTTTTATTATTGAGTTTAATATTGATATGGCTAATTTCGCTATCAATATGTTTTATTTCTTTTAATAAACGATCCAATTCAGTATCCTTATTAATAATATTCGCCATTGGAATCAATAATTCGGCGTTATCAATAATTTTTGTAATAGAGATCGGTCCTTTATCGTCTCCTAATAGTAGGGTAATATTGTTAATTTGTGCTAAAGCACGCATAAAAACTAAGTTTTCATGCACTAGGCGAGTCACTTTAGGTGACATTTTTCGTAGTAGAACCGACAGTGGTTTATTAGGAGCAATATTCATATTAGTTCGAATAGTACGCACTGCGATGATTACTTTCTTTATCCATTCCAAATCATTGAGTGCTTCAAAATCCGTCAGTGCTGCATTATAAACCGGAAACGGTTGAAGCATCAAAGTACTGTTTTTTTCTCCAGTAAGGATTTTTATCTGCTGCCAAATACTTTCAGTAATAAATGGAATGATCGGATGTGCTAACCGCAGCAATGCTTCCAGTACAATAACAAGAGTATGGCGTGTACCGCGCTTCTCTGCGTTGCTGAAACTACTTATTACTGGTTTGGTCATTTCCAGATACCAATCGCAGAACTGGTTCCAGGTAAACTCGTATAAAATGTTGGTCGCCAAATCAAAGCGATAGTTATCTAATGCTTTACGAAATAACTTCACTGTTTGATTAAATTCTGATATAATCCAGCGATCTGCTAGCGATAGAATTCTTTCACCACCGTGGAAACCACAGTCCTGCTCTTTAGCATTAATTAACACGAAACGGCTAGCGTTCCATAATTTGTTACAGAAATTGCGATATCCTTCTAAACGTTTTATATCCCAGTTAATATCACGACTAGTAGAAGCTAAAGCTGCTAGTGTAAAACGCAAGGCATCAGTACCATACGACTTAATACCGTTAGGAAATTCTTTTTCAGTTCGTTTACGAATTTTATCTGCTAATTGTGGCTGCATCATATTATTGGTACGTTTTTTTATTAAATCATCCAATGAGATACCATCAATTATATCCAACGGATCAATGATATTACCTTTGGATTTAGACATTTTCTTTCCTTTCTCATCAAGGATCAAGCCTGTTATATAAACAGTTTTGAACGGAACTTGTGGTTTGCCATGCTGATCTTTTATGAAATGCATAGTTAGCATAACCATACGTGCGATCCAAAAGAAGATAATATCGAAACCACTTATAATTAGATTTGTTGGATGAAATATTTTTAGTACATTGGTATTTTCAGGCCAGCCAAGGCTAGAAAATGTCCATAGCCCGGAAGAGAACCATGTATCTAATACATCGTTGTCTTGAAGCAGTTTTACTTTATTTCCTAAACAATTCTTTTTGCGTACTTCAGACTCATTTCGACCGACATAGACTTGTCCATCTATGTCGTACCACGCTGGTATACGATGGCCCCACCATATCTGGCGGGAAATACACCAGTCTTGAATATTGCGCATCCAGCTAAAATACATATTTTCGTACTGTTTCGTCACGAACTGAATTTCGCCTTTTTCAACTGCTTTTACTGCCACCTTTGCTAACGGTGCAGTTCGGACATACCATTGGTTAGTTAGCATAGGCTCAATAACTACGCCACTACGATCGCTGTAAGGGAGTACAATAGTGTGTTGTTGGGTATCAACTAGTAGGCCAAGACGATCTAATTCTATCACGATTTCCTTACGGGCGGCTAAACGATCTAAGCCGCGGAAAAACACTGGAATTTCACCTGATACTACATTGCTTGTTTCACCACTAGCATTAAATACCTCACCATCATGACGTATAGTACCATCAAAGGTTAGAATATTAATCATTGGAAGTGAGTGTCGCTTCCCAACTTCGTAGTCGTTAAAATCATGGGCCGGCGTGATTTTAACACAACCAGTTCCTTTAGTTATATCGGCATATTCATCGCCAATAATTGGAATACGGCGACCAATCAACGGTAGAATTACAAACTGACCTATTAAATTTTGATAACGTAGATCTTTCGGGTTTACTGCTATGCCGGTATCACCAAACATAGTTTCTGGACGTGTGGTAGCGATAACAAGATAATCTAGACCATCAACGGTACGTATACCATCAGCAAGCGAGTAGCGAAAGTACCATATAGAACCTTTAGATTCAAAACTCTCTACTTCTAAATCCGAAATTGCAGTGCGTAATTTCGGATCCCAGTTTACTAAACGTTTTCCGCGATAAATCAAATCTTCCTGATACAGCCGTACAAATACTTCTTTCACTGCGTTAGATAATCCTTCATCCATAGTAAATCGTTCGCGACTCCAGTCTACAGAATTACCTAAACGACGCATTTGATTAGTAATCATATTGCCTGATTGAGATTTCCACTGCCATATTTTATTAACAAAAGTATCACGATCATAATCGTGCCTAGTTTTTCTCTCTTCAGCAATGATTTTTCGTTCTACTACCATTTGTGTAGCAATACCGGCATGATCAGTACCCACTTGCCATAAAGTATTTTTACCCTGCATACGCTGATAACGAATTAGAATATCCATAATAGTCTGTTGGAAGGCATGCCCCATATGCAAGCTACCAGTAACATTAGGTGGTGGAATCATGATACAGTAGCTATCTTGGCAGGTATCGTTTTTTGGTTTAAAATACCCATGTCGTTCCCAAGAGTTATATATTGATTGTTCAATATCTTTGTGATTGTATGTTTTGTTCATATATATTGTTAATTACCGCGTTTTGGTAATATAATTGTAGTTAATTGAAATCCAAAATTGCGATATATTTTATAACGGTCGCGCGCTAGTTGTTTTAAAACATTTGAATTTGGTACAAAATCTATTATTTCATGAAAAGCAGAAACAAAATCCGCATAAACTGGTAGCAAATTAATCAACACATCCCGTGGTGTGTTACTCCGGCATTGTGGCCAGCAAAGTTCTATTGGCGCACCATGATTTGGACCTTCTCCTGCTAAGTTATGTGGCACAAAAGCATTGGGATCATGCACCCACATCGCTTCATCGAGCTTAAATGCTTGATCATTCTCCTCACAAGCAATAAGAACACGCTTTCCTTGCCGCCATTTATCAGCTGCTAAATTACAAGCAAGTTGTTCAACGGTAGTTAGACCATTACTTATATCATATTTTTCAATTAGATAAAAAATTACGTTTTTCATATTTTTATTAATGTATTATGAAATTATAGAAAAAAGTTGATATAAAGATTATATATTCATGTAATCATACTTCATTACGGTTAGCTACCACTGTTGAGTCTAGTATGATTGAATAAGGATTGCGACTCAATTAGCACTGAGCGGATTGTAGTATTCTAGCTTTATCGGATCACCAGGAGATATCATTGATGTTTATACACATCTAATTGTGTTGAGTATGAAATAAAATTAGAAAATAACCAACGGTAATTTCAATAAACCAAATTATTAATAATGTTCATTATAATTAGTAAAGAGTTTGATTTCAATTTCTCTTAAAATTTATTTAAGTAATAAGTACTAAATATACTACTTTTATTTTCTCGGTAACTCTTTTAGTTTAAAAGATAAAAGGATCATACTTAATATAAGTACGATAAAATAATACTCCAATAAAATAAATAGGCACTGGTTACCGTTTTAATATCAATAATAATATCAAGATAAAAATACCAGACATAAGCGGTAGTATCGAAAAGAACCAACTATCATCTAATATCTATGTTTAGCTCTTTCAATTATTATGCAAATAATATTCACTATTATATTAAATTCTATCATTATACTTGTAGTATCTTGCATTTATTTTTATTTTATCAATATGCTTATTAAGCTTTAAATAATATCGTCTGCATTAAATATCAAGTTTGTTTCTAACCAGAACAGCAGATATATATTAAAATTATAATTACTTTTATGCTCTCTGAATTAATATTAACGATTTGCTTTACCATCTAATCCTCTTACTTTTCTGAAAAAATTTTATTTATTTCTCAGTCTTTCATATACTATTCACTAATAATATAAAGTTTTAATTGTTTTTTTATAATTGGAATCTAGTTAACACTACTTTTCTAATAAAAATTCGGAATTAAAAATATTTATTAGTATATTATTTAAATTTTTATAGACTTAAAATCAGCAATAATCACTAAACTTTTACAAATCACGTTTTCAATTTTATAAATCATATATATATCAATACAATGAATACTATTTTGTAGTACTTTAAATTTAATTTTATTATTACTGAATAATTAAAAATATAAATTTTATTTTTATCTATTTCTATTACTTAATAAATTTCTAGAATAGGTATTCTGCATTCTTAATACAGATCTCTACTCAAAGAACACGAATTCTATTAAACCTTTATGCTTCAGCATATGAACGGGTCTTAATGACCTACCTATAGTGGAATTTACCTAGTGAGCACTTTTTGATAGAATTAATCAACATAATTTATTTCGGCAGAATACCTAAATATGATCATAATACAATAATAATATTTTTAATATTATTCTTTAATTCGCTAGGAAGAAATAGATCGTTAGTACAGTTATCTTTAATTTTTCGAACTATTTTACAATTAAAACAATGTACTTCAAATACTCATATAATAATATAGACAATGTTGTTATTTTCTTAGCTACCATTTTTATACTATACTAAATATACCTAACTAAGTTATAAAGATAAAAAATCAGAAATATGAAATGAAATTAACTTCCCCATTATCATCCAACTTTTAATCTATCTTTTAATCTATTTTACACTTAAATTTGAACAATAAAAAGAATAGTATCTTATCGTCAATTAGTTCATTTTCATATCTAACGAGAATACTTAGTATTATTATGCTAAATTTAGCAATAAAGGTAGATAGTTGTTTTATATATCAATGAAAAATTAGTAATGCAATCATGAAATTTTCTGAAAAATAAAAAATTTTTAAAAAGTGAAATAAACATGATAATTACTAGGTATCTTGTTCGAGAGGCATTTAAAAGTCAGTTTACTATTCTATTTATTTTGCTTTTGATTTTTTTATGTCAAAAGCTAGTTCGGATACTTGGGGTAACTGTAAATGGAAATATCCCATTAAACCTAGTTTTATCTTTACTTGCATTAAACATGCCTGAAATGATGAAATTGATTCTACCTTTAAGTCTATTTTTAGGATTATTAATAACTTTAAGTCGTATGTACACTGAAAGTGAAATTACAGTTATGTATGCCTGTGGTTTTGGAAAAAATATATTAATTCGTTCAGCGATTTTTCTTAGTTTAATTACTGTGATATTAGCTATAATAAATGTAGTGTGGATTTCACCCTGGTCGTCGCAATATCAGGATATGATTATATCGAAAGCTAAAGCTAATCTTAGTATTGGATCGCTGATCGAGGGGCAATTTAAACAAATAGAAAACGATAATTTAGTTCTATTTGTTAGCAAAATCAAAGATAAATGTTTTAAACATATATTTCTAGTACAGCTTAAACCGAACGATAATATGCGTATTTTCGTAATAGTAGCAAAGCGTGGTTATATAAAACAACGATTAGATGGATCTCAACTAGTCATGCTTGAAAAAGGTACCCTCTATGAGGGAACTGCGTTATTACGTGATTTTCGCATTACTGATTTCAGTAAATATCAGGCAATTATTGGTCGAAGGGTAGTGACTGTAAACAGAACAGATGCTCATCAATTCCTACATAAGTTATGGTATTCCAATGAACCTAAGGCGCGTGCTGAATTACACTGGCGATTTACACTGGTAATATCAGTAGTAATTATGGCGGTAATGGTAGTACCGCTGTCAGTTATCAATCCGCGCCAAGGTCGGATATTGAGCATATTGCCTGCGATGTTATTATATTTAATTTTTTTTCTACTACAAACCGTACTACATTCCAACGATATGAAGGATAAAATTAACTCAATTCTTTGGATGTGGTTGATAAATGCTACATACTTGATATTAGCACTAGTACTAAATTTATGGGATAGCGTACCGATGAAAAGACTTTTCAGATATATTTATAAAAGAAGAATAGCATAATGTTTTATGTGTTAGACCGATATATCGGTAAAATAATATTCAATGATATTATGATGACACTATTCATATTGATATCACTATCAGGTATAATTAAATTTATCGAACAACTGCGAAAAGTAGGTCAGGGTAGCTATTCTATAGTAAGTGCGGGATTATTTACCTTACTCAGAGTTCCCGGGGATATCGAGATTTTTTTTCCGATGGCAGCGCTTTTAGGAACATTGCTAGGATTAGGTTCTTTAGCAACTCATAGCGAACTGGTAGTAATTCAGGCGTCTGGTTTTAAATATATGCAAATAGCTGGTTCAGTGATGAAAACCGCTATACCACTAATACTTTTAACTATGATTATTGGTGAATGGGTAGTGCCAAAAAGCGAGAAAATAGCTTGTAATTATCGTATACAAATGATTTATGGTAACTCTATACTTTTAACCAAAAATGGGCTTTGGGCTAAAGATGGTAACGATTTTATTTTCATTGAACAGGTAGCAGGTAACGGCGATAAGCTAATCGGTATCAACATTTATCATTTTGATCAAGCAGATCGCCTGAAGGCGCTCTGCTATTCCACTATAGCTAAGTATAAAAATGGCATTTGGAAACTATCACAGATAGATAAATTAGATTTAACTAATGACAAGCAAATTAGTAGTCAGAAAATTCTGAACAGCGAATGGAGAACCAATCTTACGCCAGATAAACTTAGAGTTGTCACACTAGATCCAAATTCATTATCTATCTTAGGACTTCACAATTACATTAATTATCTTAAACATAACGGACAGGATTATAAACGTTACCAACTGAATATGTGGAGTAAGATTTTTTCACCATTCTCTATGGCAGTGATGATTCTCATGGCTTTATCGTTTATTTTTGGACCACTGCGAAGCGTTACTATGGGAGTACGAGTAGTTATTGGAATAAGTTTTGGGTTCTTATTTTACGTTTTAGATCAAATTTTTAGACTGCTAAGTCTAGTATATGATATACCGCCTGTATTCGGAGCACTTTTACCTAATATAGGATTTTTTATTATTAGTATTATCGTGTTATTACAGCGTCAATGACGTGTTTAATATTTCTTGGTGAGGTACTGATAAATAATATTATCAACGTTATTTATTAACGCAACTTTAATCTTGTCTTTTTATCTTTAAATTTTAATAGTATTATATTTATTCAAATCAAAATCTTGAACCAAAGAATTTTATTAAAATATTTATTTTTTAATTATATTAACTACATTATTAGATATAAGAATTAGCATATTGGGATATGTAATACTGTTTATCGTTAACTCAAAGTTAAGAGTAATTCTTTCTTTTTTATTTCCGGAAAAACACTCCTATTTGGTTTAAATAAAAATATCTCAGTAGGTTATTTATGCTTCTCTCTTTAAGAGAACATATAAAAACAATAATATGTTAAATAATATTTTATAGAGTAAATATTACAAAATAAAAATCTATTGATTTGAATCATATATATCGTCTATGTAGAGCTTAATATTGTTTAATTTGATTTACGTGTGATTATACATAATTAAATTAATTCTTTAAAGTGATTTTGATATTATTAACTTGTATTAGGTTAATAAATAACCGAAGATTAGTTTAAGATATCTCTATAGAGAGATATTTTTCTTACTAGTAACAAAAAAAGAACAGAACTATTATAAAAGAATAGTTATTAGCTATTATTAACAAATGCTGTTACAATTAAAGACATATTTTATTTGTCAATAATATTAAAACATTATTAGCAATTAAATATTTGGTTTTTAGTAATTTTTTCTTGAAAGATGGATTAGAATTGCACTAGAATTTGTTGGAAGTATAATATATACGTATTTTACTTCTTATTTGATGCCGAAGTGGCGAAATTGGTAGACGCAGTTGATTCAAAATCAACCACCTTTTGGTATGCCGGTTCGAGTCCGGCCTTCGGTATTATCTAAAAAATCAATAGATGGTCGACCAGTATTTTCCTGAGATTTACTATCAGAAAAAACCATAAGATTCAAAACTAATAAAAATTCTCAATTTTTATTAGAATCACTGATTAAGTAACAGTGTAGTTTATTATTATCAATTTGATATTAAATTTCTCTTTAAAAGAGAAGAAAGAAATATTTTTATAAAAATTTTAGCAATTATTGATAAAATAATAATTTCTACTTTTCAGAGAAGATTTATCGTAAATAATAACGCGTAAGATATTAATTCTAGTATTTAGATAGAAGCAAGAGAAATAAGATAAGAATACTAAATTAGAAACATATATCATTAATCTTTTATATTAAAAAAATGAATTAGATTTTTATAAAAATTTTAAATAAAAATACATAACGATTTTAAATTCAATGCTTATTATTTTAATAAATATTGATACACTGAATCTTTCAATGCAAAGATATATCTTTAAACTATTAAAATAATTACAAAAAAATATTTTCTCTATATTTACTTTTCTATAGGAAAATCATCTTACTATCTTATTTTATGAAGTTAGAAAAACAGTCTGATCTTAAACTAAAGTCAAATTCAAAAAAAATGCTATCAGCATAATTAATGAATATCTTGCTATAGAATTTTTTATAGCACATAAAATTAATATCATTTTACGATGAGTAAAATGATAGTTTTATCTAATCACTTAACGCCCAATAACATGATTATATTTTTTGAATATGTGAATATTTTAGTATTTAAAATGTTTTAAAAAATATTTAACCTGGTAGTGACTAGTTAACCTTCTGTTTATAGGATAATTTGATTATAAGTTCTGATAAAATGACCATACTTATCTTAATCGATGATATTATAGATATAAAATAAAATAGCTACTATTGTCTTTTTATACTACTAATTTAAATAAATAGTTTTATTGTATTATAAATACATAAGATTTTTTATGAATGGTTTTTAACGAAACGTAACGCTATAATATTTTATAGAGTAATATCTCTGATACAGAAAAATATTAAATGAAATAAATCATGATGTTAATGATCTAATGGAAATCTGAATTTTCATTTTAAAATAATAGCAATAGCTATTAATAATTAATCATCTTATTAGATGATTGTTATTTAAATGAATCGTTGAGTGAAGCAAAGTTATTATGATAATAAAAACTTTTCAAGTTATGTAGTAGTATTATATATTATTTTTATATTATTAGTTATATAACTAACTGTCCTGATTAAGTTACATAATTTTTAAATTTATTTTGCTAATCGGAAACCGAATTATTATCCAGTATTATAAAATAAATATCGTTAATTATATTATTAATAATATAATTATAATTGAGGTTACTACTATCAAATAGTAGTAGAATTAATTTTAATAGTAAAATACTTATGCAAAGAAATAAAATTGAGGTCATTTAAGCTCAAAATATAAAATATATATTACTAATATACCATTACTATTTTTAATTAAAAATATTTTTTACAAAATTAACATTAAATAGCTTTATTACCGTTATCAATATCATCTTTTTTCTTATTATAATCAGGTCGTATTGATTTTAATTATTGTTTTGTTTAATTTAGAATTAAATATCTATATTATTACTACTATCTAATAGTAGTAGATATCTATGAGTTTGATATTAGCCTCGATATTAATACTATATTTGACGATTAAAATATTATAGCTAATTCTCGCTTACATCTGATTAATGAATGTGCATATAATATCATCTTATCTAATCAATATACCAGATAGATTCCACTATAGCGACGAATAATATTATTATAATTAGTATCTTAAAACAACAATTTTAACAGAAAGGTCCTAAATAGCTTATAAAATATTTAATAATATCGGCGATTAAGGAATATTGCGAACTTTAATTCTTACTGAAGCTGAGATATTGCTTATCATAAGTACACCTGACAGCTATAGTAATAATATTGTAAATAAGCTATTATGTAGTAAAAATCTACATTTCTAATACACGAAATTTAATGGTTTGACTTAAGTTTAATTAAGCTGATAAGTATTCATTAATACTATGCTGCTATACTTCTTTTTAGCTATTTTATAACAATAGAATTATGCTTATATCTTTACTCAATCCAATCTATTTAAGTGTATAAATATCACTATAGCGTTAGTCACAACTTTCTAGTTCAATTATGATTTGATACATTTCTTTGCTATTCTGAGCAGTGCGTAAACGACGGCAGATAGTTTTATTTGCTAGCCGCTTTGCTACAAATGAAAGAGTATGAAAATATATTTTGCGCTGATCTGATGGCATAAGAAGCGCAAATAGTAAGTCTACAGGCTGATTATCGATCGCGTCAAATGCAATAGGTTGTTCTAATCGTATAAAGATTCCCACAGCACGTTGTATATCTTCTTCTATCTTACCATGTGGAATGGCAATACCATTACCGATACCAGTACTACCTATTCGTTCACGTGTCAACATTGCATCAAGCACTACTTGTGGTATCAAGTTAAGTTGTTTTGCTGCTATTTCACTGATAATTTCTAGCGCTTTTTTCTTACTATGGCAGTAGACATTGCTGCGAGTACATTCAATGTTTAATACTGAACTAATTTGTATTATTGTATCGTTAGTCATTTTTGTCACCTAGGTACTGGTTAACTTTGTAAGACTCATCGACTTATTATTGTAGAGATAAGGAGCTTATATGAAGTTGAAGTGGAATTGTCGACTACGATAAATTAATGTTATTTTAATTTCTCTTGATATTTTCAACTATTGTATAAATTATTGATAAATAAATTATGAAATAAACAAACGATTTATAAATCTTATAACTTTTTGACTTTCAAGAAAAAATAAATCTAATTAATATAATCGAAAAAATTTTTATAGTTTTTAGAATTTTATTCTAAAATATCGATGAATATCAATAATATAAATATATTTTTTATGCATACCTATATAGTTTTCTCCTTCTTTGTAAAGGTTAAATTAATTATTTTTGATTTAATAAGAATAAATGAAATCCTAAATATAATAGTACAGTATAACACATTATTATATTTAACTTAAAATAAAGTTGTTTAGCCTATTATTTTTAAGTAGTTTTACTAAGTTTTTCTACAACTACTATTTCACGATAATGAAATAGTAGTTGTAGAAGGAATTTCGCTTATTTTCTTTTCTAAAGTAGCTTAAGAAAAATACTTCACTTTAAAAGTGTTGCGTGAAACCTACAGAGATTTTTCCAAATGATGAAATACTAAATTCTGAACTATTACATAGCTTCTATTTAGGAAATATTTAGTTAAAATTAATTAAATAATCTCTTTTTATCAAAATAAGGTGATTTACTGTTTGATAATACATAAAATAATCTTAAATGGTATTTTATTGAGATTTTATAAACTATTAATTAGTTATTATGATTTTTATAAATGATTTTGAATAAATATGCTATCTGTATTATTTTTAGCGTTACTATTTAAGTAAAATATTATTAATTAATGAGCAGTATTAAAACACTGTTAGTATCAATCTAAATACTATTTGGTAGTTTTTGCAGTTTCTATATTAGAATGTTATGCATTGCATATTAATATTGAATAATATTGATAGATCTAATTAAAAGAGTTGAAATAATAAAATATCAGATTTTAAAATATTATTTTATCTTAGTTTAAGGTAAAAGTACCGAAATTGTAACTATCGAAAATATCATCCAATAGTTTTATTAAACTCTATCATGTAAATTAACTTAATTTAAGTTTTTTCTTTATAAAATTTAAATTATAATAGTAATGCCACTTATTTAGAGTTGAAATTCTTCACCTAAATAAACCCGTTTTACTTGATCGTTAAGCATGATATCGGTTGGAGGTCCGTGAGCGATTAACTTACCCTGATTAACAATATAAACTCGTTCACATACATCGAGTATCTCGCGTACGTTATGATCAGTAATAAGTATACCAAGACCATTTTTTCGCAAATGTTTTATGATTTTTTTAATATCAACAACTGAAATTGGATCGACGTTAGCAAAAGGTTCATCAAGCAAAATAAATTTAGGGTTAGCAGCGAGTGCTCGAGCAATCTCTACTCGACGTCGTTCACCACCGGACAAAGATTGACCAAGATTATTACGTAAATGACTAATATAAAACTCTTCCATTAATTCTTTTGCACGATCTTTTCGCTGTTTATTAGTAAGATCCTTTCTAATTTGAAGAACAGAAATCAGATTATCAAATACACTTAGACGACGGAAGATTGAAGCTTCCTGAGGTAAATAGCCGATTCCACGGCGAGCACGGGCATGCAAAGGTAGAAAAGTAATATCATCATTATCGATATAAATCCGACCAGTATCATTAGAGATAATTCCAACTACCATATAAAACGTAGTGGTTTTACCTGCTCCATTAGGACCAAGTAATCCAACAATTTCGCCAGAGCTTACCTTTAAACTGACATCTTCTACTACGCGACATCCTTTATAAGATTTAGCCAAATTTTCTGCAATTAACATTGCCATAGATCTTATACTCGACTATTTAACATGGTTATATGACGCTTTAGCATTATTTTTATCTTGCAATTGAGCTGGTAGGAGTACTGTGGTAACTAATTTACTTTTATCGCTAAAAGCTTCTATATGTTTTTTTTTGATTAGATAAGTAATGCGATCACCTTTTACATTACTACCTAATCGTTCAATACAGGCGTTACCTATTAAAATTACCAGATCATTGGCAGTTTCGTAACGTACATTTGTCGAATAACCACGTATAAAATTTTTATCGTCTTGTAGTTGATAAAACGAAATCGGATTACCGTAACCTTCTACGACTTCATTACCACTATTCCCATTTGGACGGGTAATAATAACTTTATCGGCATGAATATCAATTGAACTGTACTTTACAACGACTTTACCGATAAAGATTATAGTATTAGTTACCATATCTATCATCTGTCGCTCAGAGTTAACATGAATTAACCGCTGATTATCATTACTGAACGGTAGAGCTAGTGTTTGCGAACTTACTAGTATTAAACTGCTGGCTAAGAAAAGGTGATAAAATATGTTATATGTGATGGATTTCATAAGATGTTTCGACCTTTTCAATTAATTCAGCGATCTTATTTTGCATATCGATATGTATTTTCATACCAGTTGAATTAAAACCAGGACCATATAAAGTTACCTTATTATTTGAGGAAAAGTTCTGTGTTACAAGATTAACTACTGCGTTATCTGTTATAATGCGTTTAAGATAAGATGTATCTTTCAAGTTATCTACTTGAACATGTCCATATAGGTAAAGAATTTTCTTCTGAGTTAACTTTGCTTTATCGGCCTTCATCGTCCAAGTTGATACTCTACTTTCATTGAAAGTAATAACAACTGGCTGGATAAAACAAGTGATCTTTTGTTTAGCAAAATAATTAATATGATTAGCCGATAATATGTAATTAAGTCTTCCTGACGGATTATATACTATGGTTGTAGTATATTCACTTTGATAGATTGATTCGCTGATACTAACCGGAATTTTAGATGGTATCATATTTGTGCTCGCTAAATTCCGACCAATAAGCATGAATATTAATAATCCAAGTATCAGTGTAGTTAAGTATGTTATCTTTCTCATACTAAGCTTTTAGTATCCTCAAGCTTTCCTTACATTAGAAGCAGGTATAAACCTGTTATATAATAATACATTTACCAATGAAGTAGGTATAAGATCTAATCTAAGCTGAATAGTAACTAAAAATCTAATAAAGCTATGATAAAACTAGGATAATTAATAATCGGGACATCAATCAACTTATCATTTATATAAGAGACTTATTCTGGCATTAACTTTAATATATTTAGAAGTATTCTACAGGTTGTAATATTATTTAATTACCACTCGAAAAGATGAGTAATATTTAGAAAGGTACAATGTTTCTATAAAAAATAACAAATTAGATAATAATAAGAATGACTGTGATATCGATATTAAAAACAACAAATACCTTAATTATTTTAGATATTAAAAAATTTAAGTTCTTTGTTTAATTAGATGAATTGTATATGTTAATACGATTATTTGACATAATACCGTCTATATCGAAAATTAATAGATAAACAACTCTAACGTTTTTATATCTACTATGCTAATAACTTTTCACTATCATAATAGTGCATAATACAGCATAGCATAATATTTACTTCTCTTATAAGAAAATCTTTATAAAACTTAGTACTTCTATCGTTAGCATATTGGTAAAAAACATATACAAATCACCTTATTTGATAGAATCAGGTGATTTGTATATATTTAAGGTCAATAGTAATATCGAAATTTATTATAGATCTCTATTGAAAAAATCTTAATATTAATATCTTAATATGTTATAAGTTAATATTTTGGTTTTTTAAAAAAATTACTAGACATAAATTTAATAAATAACTTTTAGTACTAAAAGTTTCATTAGTATTTTCTCTCTACTATCCACTACGTATGATATTTTATGTATAAATGATAAAATTTTTTCTAATAAATTTTATCAAAATTAGACAAATTAAATCACTATTCAACAATCTCACTCGTAAAAATAATAATTGCTAAAACTGTATCATAATTTTTTATAATATTAGTAATTTGTAATAACTAAAGTTTATTATAAATTATATCTTCGATATACAAATATAATTCTCTGTTTTTCTTTATAATTTTAGTTTTTATTTATATTATTACATTAAAGTTATTATAACTAGTCATTTCTCAATGAATGAAGATATTCTCTTTCTAGTTACTTTGGAAAATTTTCTGTTAATTTTTATAATTATATGACTAGATTTTTTAAATACCTATTACTACATATTGATATATGAATCCAGTTTATTTTCAGTATAAGAAATTAAAGTAATAATGTTGTAATATAAGTAATATATTTATATATAAAATATGTCTGATAGATAATTATTCAACGCTATTTGCATCGATACAATATAAATTAATGATCAAAATAATACTCATTTAGCATAAACTATATAAACTAATGATCAACAGATCAGGTCAGATAAAATATTATTTCGTTATGTAAAATTCGATAAAGATTTATGAATCAGTAGTATTAACTACCTTATTTACTTCAGTCGATAAATTTTACGATAATCAATAGATGAAATGCTGTTATAGTTAATCAACATAATAGGATGATTAAAAATCAAAAGTAATCTATTCCGAATATTATCGGAACAGAAATTTTACTCCCTATAAATAGGTATCTTATTATAAATAATCAATATAATACTACTAATATTAAAACCAAGGACATTATTAATCACTATAACTATAAAACAAATAGATATGATTATAGAGAAAAAGAAATGATAGATATTTAACTTTACAAAAATATATCGAATAGATACATTTAGCCATATAAGTAAGATTAGAGATAAAATTAATATACACTAGTATTAATGTCTGTTTTTTTAGGTTATTAAATTTGAAAGATCTAGTTAAATAAAAAATCTATGAAATATTCTATTTGTTTTAATATCATCTCAATCAATTATGAGAGCATAAAAAGTAATAAATTATGAATAATGATGATAATCTAGTTAATAATCGCAAATCAAGCTTTAATCGGGGGGATAATTTCATTATACTCGATAATATTATATTATGCAATTTCTACATAGAAATATAATATTAATTATAAGCCATTTTAGTATCGGTAAAAATAATATTTCTGTATTTTATTGGCTGGTAGTCTATTACCGTACAACAGAAAAAATTGGATAGATAGTGATAATATATCCATATTATCATGTCGTAAACTTTATCAGGTAAATAATAAAATTGGAGTATTATTCTATCTCAGTATATTATTTACTGATAATATATTTTTTTAAAAATTTGATATTTCCATTATTTTAAAATATCCGTTTATAATAGTTAATATTATATATCACTGCACTAATAAAATTTAAAGCAGAAAGCTTACATTAAGCGACATCGTTAATTCCGGAAGAGTTATTTATCGACACATGGCGCGCCGTATAATTTTAGCTCGTACTATTATATCAGATACTGATCTGCTTATATTTTTATGAGCTGTTTTTCAGGAAAAATCCAATTAATATTGGGTTATTATTACGCTCATTGATAATCTAAAGTAGACGCTAAGTTTTATCTACATCGCAGTGTACTAAAACATGACAGAAGTATTAAGAATTTCTAATGACGACTATATCTTTTCTAAAAAATATATAGTGATAAAAGGGACAGCAGTTAACCTATATAACAGTCAGAATCAGCGCGTTAAATAATTTTTAAATAGTATCTCTTATAGACTAACCTCGTTTAATATTCCACTAAATATTATTAGACACAACTATTAGGAAAAGAGAGAATTAAGCTTAGTTATGATATAAGAGGTAATCTTATCCTTTAAGCATTGAACACTAAGAATTTATTACAGTTTTAATTAAGCCAGCATTATACTGTTTAGTATATTAGAAGAAAAATCTGAATTGTAAAAAATAGCTACTATTAAAAAACTTTACATCTTTTTTATGTTACTGCTTGTAATTGTTATAATTTCTAGTTTATTTATCAATATAGTGCTTTGATTATAGAATTATATCGTTTTATAACTTATAGTACTAAATACAGTTTAGGAATGCTAGTTTTGCTATCCCTACTATGTAAGTTAGAGTCAGTAATAGTCGCATTTTATTTTCTAACCGTGCAAGTTCTCCGTTTACTGTCGAGATAATCTTAATAACGATTAACGAATAACTTTCTGGTTCTTAAATAATGGTAATAGACCTATTTATCAAATAGTGGTTCTTCGTTTTTTTGGCTAGTCTTATTAGTATGCTATTACCAATCATAACTTCTATTGAAGTTCGAATCTTAAGACAGACTATTGTTAGTATTGAATAGAAAGGAATTGATAGTAGCTTCTTTTTATTTGAAATATATGCTTTTATAGATTAGTAGAAAAATTTAGTAAACTGTGTTATTAAAAATATCGTGTTTGTTATCACTGTTAATTGAATTTTTTACTATTCAATAGTTATGATGCTATCTAAACCTTTAAAAAAAATCAGCCATAAAATCATTCGTATGGTTTTTATATTTCATTAATAGTAATAGGATTAGATTTTTATTATGATTTCTTTGATTTTTAAATGGATCTAAGCAAACATAAAAATAAAATATTAATCGACATATTTATGATGATTATTCTGTTCGCTATTTTTTCTTTATCTAAAATAGTGATAAAATCCGTTCTATAGATAATATGATAATTTATCGAATCAGCGTCTATTTAATAATATTAGTATTCTTAAAGTAAGATCTTCTGTTCGGATCGAAGGGAAGATTTTATTGATTAAATTTCAGATATTATACTTAATCCTAAAACCTATATTCTAAAAAGTTATTATGGATATTAAATATAATTTATAATCATATATTTGATATGAATTCTTTATCGATTCGAACTTTTTAGTTTGTTGGGAGAAGTAATAATATTTCAAACTCAGTCTCTGTTCTTAATAATTCAAAATTGGTACTTTAATAATAAAAGAGATAAAAATCATTTAGGATAACCAATAAGCTATTATTTTATAAGATCTGATTGGTTATTTTCTTTATAATCGCAGTAATAGCAGACACAACAAAACTACTAAGAATTAAACTAACAACATCGGTAATAAAGTACCTAAATAGAACAAATCATAAATTATGGATATTAAATTAATCAAAAATGTACTAACAAAAGTAAAGCTAGATAGTAGGAAGTTTAAATAGCAGAAAAAGCATTATCACCAACAGTGATATTATAATTAATATAAGATAATTTATGTCTGTTTTTATCATTTCAAATCGGTTTTCAACCTTACTAAGTTGACACAACTAGAATAGAAGACATGCATACTTAAATCTTTATTTGCATTACTAGTGCTGTTGGTTATTCTATTGTTAATATAAACTATTCTATCATAAAAATCCTTATCGTTTAATAAGTTAAACAGTAAATAAGATTTGTATTCGTCTAAAAAACAAATAAAATAAATTTATTAAGATCCTAATTACTTGAATATTATTGTGCGTAAAAATTTTTTCTTATATTCAGGTAAAACACACTTGGTAATCAATACTAGATTTTCATTATTGTAATAACTATGCCAATTCAGCGAGATGCTTACTTTAAAATATTCCAGAACTATTTAGAGTATATTTATGTTCAAGTGGTAGTATATTTCAGTAATTATACTTATGAAATTACATCGGAGAAACCATTAGGCGCTTCCAAAATTGTGATTATTTTCGTAACGATTACCGATCAAATTGGCCATTCACTAATGTATCTTGATTTCTAGTAGCTCAAAATAATATCTCTAGTAATTATCAGGTATATGATATACTTTATTAAAAGTATTGGTATTTTATTGCTAAAAATGAATAGGCATTAATATTGCATACAAAAAATCGATGAATTGACTTAGCAATTATAAAAGATACTATAATAGTAATTACCTTGGATAATTAGTATTATAGTTAAAAGATTTAATTAATTTACGTAGGAATAATATTAATCTTATTTGAAGAATTAAATTATAATACATTATTTACACTATTGGTAATAGAAGTAATTATTATTTGAAGATATCCGATTTATAGATATCTTTAATCTTCGACATATCGACTTTGCCGACGTAGCATTTATTTTTTGTTTTTAACATTATCAAAAAAGTGAGGTAATAAACGTATATTTATTAGCGTCACTAATAGTTTTCGAACGTTTATTACACTATGAAAGTTATAACCAATTCTATTTATATAATAACTTTAAATACTTAATATAAATTACTAGCACTATTTCATTATAATAAAAATGATTGGTAATCATCTTTTAATTTTTTAATTGTATCTTATATAAAGTTATTATGCTTTTAATCATTGTTTCATTTAGAATAATAAAAGAACTATAGTTAATTGCTTCTCTTATTCTTTAAAATAGTTAATCCCTATAAAATACTAGTTTAGTAGACTGATTTATAACCCTAAAAAAGATTTAATTATGGAAATAAACGAAATCAAATCAGTGCTTATGCAAGCCTTATTACTGGATGAAGTCTACGTAATTAAAAATGGTAAAAATTTTCAAATTATTGCGATTAGTGATCAATTTTCTAAAATAAGTCTAATAAAAAAACACAAAATAATATATACACCACTAATAGAGTATATATTAGATAATCGCATTCATGCTTTATCAATAAAAGCCTATACAAAAAATGAGTGGAAGCGTAATTGTAAGATGAATGATTTTAAATGTTTACCTTAATCTAAGAGAAAAGAATTTTCTTATTTAATCATAAAGAGTAATTATAATAGATGAATTTCTTATCTAGAATCTTGCACGGTTAAATAGAAAAGTTACTATTTCCGACATTAAAAATTTTATACTTCCAATTTTATTTATCATACTATTGACGAAATAACCGATGGAAATTCAAAACATTTCCAAGTTCTAAGATATAGAAAAACCATAAAATTATCTAATTAACTCAATGCTAAAGCAAAACGAAATAGCTCATTTTGTGTAGATATAAGCAAGGTTAATATTTACTATGCACTATATGAGCTAACGAAGATCATACGCGTGTCTGTTTTTAACTAGGACTGTTAGTAGCGTCTTTTTATTAAAGACAGATTTTATTACCGAGTGTCTGTGTTATCAATATTCATCCTGTGGATTTATATATCAGTGATTTATAGCAGTCAAGTGCTACTATCAAACTAGAGAAAAATATCTTAAAGCATTAGCCGATGGTTTTTCAATGCGCATATTATTATAAATAAAGTTAGTATTGGCGCTATAGTAATTATTATAAGTGTAGCAATATTAGTAACTAGTACTACTAGTATCAATAATATATCTCATAAATCGGAAATTATTGATACTACTAATTTTCTCATTTGGATAGATGTAAAGATTAGTGGTGCTGATACTAACAAAATTATTATTTAAAGAATTAATAATTTATATCTATGTATATCGAGTTTTACTTGATCTTATCGAGACTGATACGTTGCTGATAGCAGTAGATATTTCCTAAGACCGCATAGTTTTTCATGTTATATTCCCTGATACATTACAGGCTCTACTAATCAAGTTACACGAAGTGTATATAGATATCACTGTTAGGAGATGACTAGATAAATCTAGATATGCATAATCAGCGTCTAAAAGTAATTATAGTTCGTATTGCTTTATATTATGTTCTAGGTTTTCTAGCAATATGAAAGCGAAATCTAATCTAATCAATCCAATCATTCATAGTAGTAATATTATTACTAAGATTATTTTTGAAAACCGGTTTATATATATTTCAGAATTAATTCAAATAGAATCGTATAATAAAATCGAACGTAACAGTATTATTTATCGCGATATTAAAACTTCATATTTGAGTATAAGTAATGGGAATAGATTTGCGTTCTTCAACAAGTCTAGTTTTAGTTGTTTATATCGTCAATTAAAGAAAATTGTTTTGTATGAGTGATAATATCGAATAAACTAGCATAGTTTTTCATTTTAGTAGTTTATATAATTATTAAAATATGCTCAAACACTATTATTATAAGTAAGCGTAACTTTACAGTTTCTAATACTAGCATAACTGTAGATAATCACGACTATCGTGAACTAAATTATTTTTATCTTTATAAATAACGCATAGAGATTATATTCTATACTTATTGTTAATAATATGATTTTAAATCAAAAGATAAAATTAATAATTCATAATTATAAAAAAAGAGATAATATTCGAATTTCTATCTAATTTAACACTATCTAATATAGACGACTCTTAAATAGATTATACGAGATAACAAAACTTAAACTAACACTATAATAGTAGAATTAGTATTTTTAAAATACTTAACGTAATAATAAAAAAATACTTGCATCGCCACGTACTATATTCAGCGCTATAATTGCTGGTTTAGATTCTAACACCTTACGAAGCTGAGATACGTTTTTTATTCGTTCACGGTTTATACCAATGATCACATCGCCCTTTTGTAAACCAATCGCGTCAGCAGGAGAATCTTTTATTACTTTTTCTACCTGAACACCCTTAGTACCATGTTTTAATTGACCATTGCTAAGAGAGGCTCCTTGTAGCGCTGGAGTAAGAATCTGCTCACTGGTAATAGCTGATGCGCTATCATCGAGGATCACGGAAATTGTTTGTGCTTTTCCGTTACGCAGAAGGCCAAGCCTAATAGTTTTACCGGGTGAACTAGTACCAACCTTAACCCGCAATTCAGCAAAGCTTTGAATTGGCTTATCCTCTACCGAAATAATAATATCGCCAGCTTTGATACCGCCTTTAGCAGCGGCGGAGTTTGGAAGTACTTCGCTGACAAAGGCGCCACGCTGAGCATTAATATTAAAAGCTTTAGCAATATCAGCGGTTAATTCTGTCCCTTTTATACCTAATTGACCGCGTTTTACCTCACCATATTCAATCAATTGCTGACTTAAGTTTTTAACGATATTACTAGGAATAGCGAAACCAATACCAATATTACCTCCTCCCGGTGCTAGAATGGCAGTATTAATACCAATCAGTTCACCGTTGAGGTTGACTAGCGCACCACCGGAATTACCACGATTAATGGATGCGTCAGTTTGGATAAAATTCTCAAGACCTTCCAAATTCAAACCGCTACGATCAAGAGCAGAAATAATACCTGACGTGGCAGTCTGTCCAAGACCGAAAGGATTACCCAACGCAACAGCAAAATCTCCGACTTTTAAAGTATCAGAGTCAGCCATACTAAGTTCGCTAAGATTTTTTGTCTTCGGCAACTGCAATAACGCTAAATCCGTTTGTTCGTCGTGACCGACTAGTTTAGCATTGAATTCGCGGCCGTCATTGAGCTGAACTTTAATCTTATCTGCTCCGTTAACAACATGATTATTAGTAATAATGTAACCTTTTAGAGCATTAATAATAACTCCAGAACCTAACCCTTCAAATGGGCGTGATCTATCATTGTTAAAACCTGGGGTATCGGGTCCGAAAAAGTACTTAAATTCCTTGGGTAGCGAAGGACATCGGACTGGTTTAGAACCTTCAACATAGACGCTGACTACTGCTGGTAGTACTTTAGCTAGCATTGACGCTAGGCTTGGCATAGCTTTTCCTTCTACTTCAATTGGAATAGCTGCTTTTAGCGATGAAAAAGGAATTATTAGACTCAGTCCAATACTGAGTGCCAATGCGCTGAAGAATGGTGTTATTTTCATTATAACCTTAACTCGCTCATTTTATATCAGATATTCTAGTTTAGGCATCTGCTTAAAGCGTTATAATCGCAATTATAACCTTGATAGATATGGAAAAATTTAATCTATAAGCGCGTTTAGTACCGGTATATCTGTGGGTAAAGATCGCTATTTATTTAAATTACTTGTTTTTCGTAAAACTGTTAATACTTATTAAGATAATTTCATTACTTTATTTCCATCGGGACTTGGTTATTGTCTGCTTTAATTTCAGTGAGATAATAAAATAATGAATTATCTTCTTTTTTCTGATCTAATAGTAGACTATCGAAACTTTTAGTTATAAACTATCAAAATTGATAGTAGTCGTTGAATATATTATTTAATAATTCTTCTTTCTTAAAAAGAATTTTTTAACTTTTTCGATATCTATCTATCTCTATTTTTCTTTTAATTTATACTGTGTTCTTTTGTTCTAACGCATTTTTATAATTGTTAAATGCATGGTAGTCACATCAAAAATAATACTCATTATCAATCTGATTAGTACATACTTTCAAATTATAATAATTAATATTACTCATTTTGCTGTTCCGTAGAATTTTATGTCCTATTACTTTTATTATAATCGGTTATATGCTATTAGTGTAACTGAATAGTATAACAAAAACTTATTATTTAGAGCTTACTAAGCTATTATATTTATCAAATAGGTGCTTAATGTTTGCACGTATGTTTTCAATATTTAATTTTTATCAGTAAATGCTAGCACAAAAAGGGAATATAAGTTATATAACATCTATATTTTATCTATCGTTTATATAAGTAACATATCACTGATATTTAACTCGTAAAAACTACTTTAATAATCTCATTAACCTGCTTAATTGATTAAAAATATCTTTTTAATAAGCAAATTTACAACCAATAGGACACTCTTAAAAATATAAAATATCAGCGAAGTAGCAGAGATAAAGTATGGTTGATATTTTAATTTTTACTGTAATATTCCTAGTGAATAAAAGTTAAATTTCATTTTTTTGTTTTGTATTGTGAATTTATATAGAATTATATCTAGCAATATTTTAATATTGCTAAATGATTTGTTCAAAAACTGCAATAGAAAGAGCTTATAGTATATAAATTAATAAAATACACTATGTTATTGCAAATCTAGATATTTCTATTGATTTTTACCTAAATACTGCAGTGTAAATTAATTTGTAAATTAATTTTTATTAGTAATAATACCAGCTAATTATTGTAATAAAAACAGCATTTTATGCTATTAGAATTAAATTTGATTAATGGTATAGCATTATTGACTGTTATTTAGTTATTCAACTAGATGCACGAAACTAAAACAATTATAATTTTCTTTTTGAGTACTTTTATGCAATTCTGCTACGTTGTACATCGATTCATATCGATGGTAGCGGTCAGAAAAATATCGTCTATTGATTCTAGTACTAATACATATATTTTATAAACAGCACGTTTAGATTTTTAGTTAATATTAGAATATTAATATCTGCGTTTTCTCCGTGTTTTCTTAGAGAGATACTATTTTAGTATTTTGAATATTATTTCTATTTTTCTTTTTAAGAAAAGCAGAGCAAGGCTGAAATTTGAAGTATTTTGTCATTTTTTGATATGAAAGAAATCGACATTTTTATATGACTTCTTTATAATATATTGATAATATGTTATATTTGATCTTGATAGAAAGATCTTAGTTATTATAAAAACGAAGCTAATCAAAGGTATTTTTCTAGATGTTGAGTTGTATTGGTCTTATAATTGTTTATTAAAGCATTTAATAAACAATAATATTTAATTTATATTTGGTAAATTTTTAATGAAAACTTTTGCAGCAAAGTCGAAAAAGATAAAAAATGACTGGTATGTTATCAACGCCGAAGGGAAAACTCTTGGCCGTCTTTCTACCGAACTAGCTCATCGTCTTCGTGGTAAACATAAGCCGGAATATACACCACATATAGATACCGGTGATTATCTTATCGTTTTAAACGCTGATAAAGTAGCTATTACCGGAAATAAGTGTAATAACAAAATATACTATCACTATACCGGCTACGTCGGTGGTATAAAACAAGCAACCTTTAAAGAGATGATTACTCGTTATCCTGAGCGTGTAATTAAAATCGCTGTTAAAGGTATGTTACCAAAAGGTCCGCTTGGTCGTGCTATGTTCCGTAAATTAAAAGTTTACTCTGGTACCGAGCACAACCATGCAGCACAACAACCACAAATTCTTGATATGTAATCAGGGTAATCAGGATTCTATAGGAAATGAATGAAAATCAATATTACGGTACTGGTCGCCGAAAAACCTCTTCTGCTCGAGTCTTTATAAAAGTAGGCAGCGGCAATATGATGATTAATCATCGCACTTTAGATCAGTATATTGGTCGTGAAACCGCTCGTATGGTGATTAGTCAACCGTTGGGATTAGTTAATATGGTAGGTAAGCTAGATCTATATATCACTGTTAAAGGTGGTGGTATTTCTGGTCAAGCTGGAGCAATTCGCCATGGTATTACTCGTGCACTAATAGAATACAATGAAACTTTTCGTTCTGATCTGCGTAAAGCAGGTTTTATTACCCGTGACTCTCGTCAGGTTGAACGTAAGAAAGTTGGTTTACGTAAAGCTCGACGTCGTCCGCAGTTTTCCAAACGTTAATTTTCACAGTGCATACTATCGCGAGAAATCTACATGGTTTTGAATTCTTATTGTTTAATATGTCCTAATATGTACTTTTAGTATCAAGTGAAAGCAATATAATATAATAATCAACTGATCTTTTTATTTTTTTTGAGTAAAAGTTTTTTATTTTTAAATAATCAAAAAAATTAGATAAATTAAAAATAATCCTTAATTAGGATTATTTGATATATTCTTAATATATTTTAATATTTTTATGGTCTTCTCTATTAATAAAAAATCTTTAATAAAATTATTTTGAGATAATTGATGTTTCAATTATCACTTGCATATTTTCTAGCGAAAAGGCTATGATTAAAATCAAGTAAACTAAGATGGATAATTTATCGTAAAATCTAATTAATTTTGATCTTATTATATTTTATCAATGCTAATTCGTCGTAAATTGATTATTTGTCAATCCTTTTATCATTATAAATCTGGTAGTAAATAACATAATTCATCTGGTTATTTGCTATATTAAGGATAATTAATAGTAGTAGAAAAGATACCAATATTTTATTAGCATCTATGATACGCTATCATCTATAGCGTCAATATTTAACAAAAAAATCTTCTTCATAAGCAAAGAGTTTGATCTAGTAGATGGTTATCTAATATCTTTATTATAAAATTTAGTTAAGTTTAATATTGAGCTAGTTAGAGATTTTTTGAATATGTGACAATAGAATAAAATAACTCATATTTCTTCGAACTAGCTATACTATCTTTAGATTAATTACAAATATCTATTTGATAAATAAATAACACAATACTTAGTAGATACAACTATCACATTTTTTAAAAAGCTAAATTTGCTTTATTTAGTTTACTTTCTAGCTAGTAAAAAACGAGACTAGAGGCTAGTCATATTGACTATCAATAGTAACCGATTGGATAGATTTATAGGATAGTAATATTGATTATGAATTACTTGTATTACTACGAATTACATTATATAACTATATTATACACACTTAAGCAAATACCGTGATGAAATGCCACTAAAAATCTATATTTTGGATATTTAAAAACTATATGTAGTATATTAGTTTTTATTCAATAGAAATTTACTTTGATAATTTTTGAATTCTTTTAAGAAAACAGTACAAATCGATCTTAAGGTATCCATTTAAATACAGTCTTATGCAATTTATATTTTTAATGTTATTAAGGATCTTCAATATCATAGTGATCTTTATCGGTAATATTAAAGATTACTATTATGCTAGTCAAACTTTTATATTCGATCTGAAATGATATTTTTACTTATTTTATGTGAAAATTAAAATTTAATATCTAATTATACACTATTGATGATAGTTGGTTTAAACGATATGTTAAATTTGCTTAAGAAGCATATTTCAAAACTAATAAAGATACATAATAATATTATGTAAGTTTTATTTATTAATTACTAAGTACTTTAATTAGATAAGTAAACTATTAGCAAAATAATTATAGGTAACTAGCTTTTCGCTAAAAGTACACACAACAGTGTATCACCGCTAATTAAATCGATAATTTATACTTATTTTATATATAATATATATGGTTATTATTAAGTTATTCTAGTAATAGAAAAATATTTTGATAGTTCCTATGAAGATCACATCAGATAGTATTGTTATACTAAAGTTATTCTAATTTAAATATATTACTAGTAATCTCTATCACCATTAAATCCTAAAAATTAATATGTTCTTATCAAGATATAGAGTGGTAAGCTCACTAACATACATACCTAAACATACATACCTATTATATAGGTAGTTATCATATTTAATAGTTTGTAAATACAAAAGATTTCACCAGTGATTTTTAAAAAATAAATTATAACCTATTTAAAGTAGATTATAATTTATTTTTTAGGATTTTTACTTCTATGAATAGATAGTCTGTCCAAGACAGATATTTTATAGATATTTATAATATTTTATCTATTTTTTTAAAAACTTCTTATTAATAAAATTAGTCTACTAGTTCACTATTGCATTAGCTTAATGGAAAAATCTTATCTATTTCACCTATCTATATTTCTAGCATTAATACTAATGGTATTAATAATTATTTAATCTATTAATTACTATCTAGCTAATCTGTTTTATCTTTAATAATTAAATAATTTAAACTGGTTAAACTAATTGTTATTATATCTAGTAGATAAATAAACATAATATTTAACCATAATTTATATTTGAAATCTAAATTGTCAAATAATATTTTAATTTAGAAAATTATTAACCGAGAAAGATAAAAAAATAAAATATTAATCAATAAAAAATTTAATTATAGAATAGTGTAATATAAATAAAAAAATTTAAAAAATTATTTATATTATTCAACTTAATATTTTATTGCAAAATAAAAAATATTTAAAATATTTTAAAATATAAACTATTCTACATCATTATTAATTAGTAAATAATCAGAACATAAAAATAAATAATAGAAATAATACAATATAATATCTATTTTCTAAATATATTAGAAAATTATTAAAACTGATAAAATGTTTTTTCATTTTGATATTTCATTTATCTGTAAAAATCACTAAAATATACTAATGCATTAAGGTCTATTTTGAGGTATATAAAAACAATTTGCAATTGCTATTATCTAATTTACTAGTTATAATAACTAATATATCCATTACTTCTGTTTGCTAGTAGTATTAGATCTATGAAAATACTAAAATCACTAACAATATTTATCTAGCATAAATCTATCTACATTAAAATGTAGCTACTGTAAGTATGTAAAAGCGGTTATAACATGTTTTACACCATTCACTTTACTAGATAATGCAGCAGCAGTTTTACCTTCTACATCAGTTACTATTCCCAATAGAAAGACCTCACCATTTTCAGTGCTTATTTTTATATTAGATGATTTTACTATATCACTAATTAAAAAATGAAAACGAATTTTAGTGGTAATCCAGGTATCTATGAATGTATGTTTGAGTGATATTGGTTGACTCTGGCGAATTTCGTTATATACCTCAGTCACATCATTAACGCTCATTACAATTTGCTTAGCGTATTTAATAAGCTTAAGTGTTGGTGCTTGACCGATTAGAAGAACTTTTCCTTGATAGGTAATATTACTAATACGTGTATTTTTTAGCTTCTGATTTTTAGATAGCATGTTTTTTATACGTATTTCAAGGATATTATCATCGACTTGTTTACCTAAAGTACGGGGATCAGTAGCTGTTTTAGTAGCAAAAGCAGCGGTGCCTATCACTACAGCGCTGACACACCCCTGTAATATTAAGGTAGTGAACAGAAGTAGTAATAGAGCATATATCTTCATCTAGACTCCTTACATCTAGCTATATAAGAAATGTTAATAATTTCTTTCCATTTTATCCTGTGATAGTGATAATTTTATTTTTATAACAGTAGCTTAGATGATTTTTATTATATTATGATTATGAAATAAATGGAAATTGAATAAGAATATCGTTAGCTTCTCTCAATGAGAATTTTTATTTAGAAGTAGTTTAGTTATGCTAACGATTATTAGTAATAAAATTCAATGAAACAATTATATATTCATATTTATGATGAATAGGCTTGATTCTCTGTTTTCAGAGTAATTTAGAATACAAGTGATAAAAACTTCGTATTTATGACTGAAGTTTTATTGTTAAAATAATGCAAAAAATTTTTGTCATCAAGTAACATCTACATGTTATATAAGTGGTTACTTACTGTATTTATATCAGTTGACAACGGTGATATTTTAGCCAGGACAGTGTTCTATTTATTATGCAATCTGATATTACTGATAGTATGCCAGTTAGACCTGTTATTTGGAAGCCTAGAATTTTTTGTATTTCACTAAAATAGTTAGCTAACGTCTAAGCGTCTATACCCATAGCGTAAAGCCTTACTAGTGAATAATCGCCTTGGAAGTGAGCACTTATCTGTGATAAGAGACCTGGATAGTTGCCAGTTATCATCGGAATATCACTAAATTCTATTCCCTCCATTTTCAAACGGAAATCATATTCAGAATCAGCTTGATAACTGCGTGAACTAGCATATAACGCTAACTTTTTACGTGAACTGACATGCATATCAATCATTGGTTTAATCAGCGCTAGTTCATCATGAGTAGCAATAATATAAACTGCGTCGATAGTCTTATCGATGTTAATAGAAGATATGATCGTACTCTTATTCTGAAATGTAGTAATAGTTATATCTGAGATAGTTACTACTGTATTAATCTAAATTTAGCTATCGGGTACTGGCGTACCTGTTAAAAGAATACCTTTACTATTGTTAATATTTTGTTTGAGTTCAGTAAAGGAAACAAAACGTTGTTCAAGCACAATTTCACCACCTACCTGATACCATGATTTAAAAACACCTTTATTATTCTATCACCAAGAACACCAGTTGAAAGAAGTAGCAATGGTTTCTATCGACCTTGTTTTTTAATATGTTTAGCTGCGTTGCGTGTCTCATCTTCTGGGGATAAAGAAAAATAATAGATATTAGGTTTTGGCTGGATGTTGTTTAGGTTGATTAAGTGCCAGTATATTTAGCATACTAGCATAAGTGACATTAGTATGATTGTTATATAAATGTTTACAGTCATTCTTTAATAATGGACCGATTATCATATTAGCACCATCCTTTTGTGCTTACGATAACGGTAGTGACAACGACTGCTTTTGACGTATCATAAACTTTAATTTGAATGCCGTTATTAGTAGTTATTTGTGTTTAATAGTTGATCACTAATATTCTGTTCACTCATAGTCGTCATCTGTAGTGTATTATCCGAATCTGAAGTTCGCATACTATCCTTTGCAATAGCAACATTTTTATGTTGCTTTAACATATTTTTGCCACTAGGTTATTTATTGCCGCTGAAAAACCTTTTTGAATCGCATAGGAGAAAATTTTTTCCTGTCCATGAATTGGTAATAGTAAAGCAACTCTTCTAACTAAGGACGGAAAATACTTTTTTACCTGACTAAGCGGTGTAGGTAACATTTTTACCATTGGATTTTTTGGATAAAGGATCTGCCAGTCTTTAATAGCTGTTTGTAAAAGCGTAGGATCTTTACGATTTTTATGGTATGCATTCAGAAGATCTAGCCAACCACGAAGTATATTTTCATTAGCATTAATTGCTAAGTTGCTACGCGGGAATGAAAGAGATACTAATATTTTCCAAGCTTTATCAATATTTTTTGGCGTGTCTCCAGATCACTTAACAATAATATCTTGGCAATATAAGTACGAATTAAATCTAGAAAAGCCACTTTTGGCCAGAATCGATCATTATCTTGGAGGAACGAAAATACTTGGTTTTATCAAGAGAAGTACTATTCACTTTATGAAAAGCGACAGTAGTAATGTGTGATTGATTCAATATCAGTACAAATTTAGCAATTAAAAGAGGGTATTCATATTGATGTATCATATCAAGCTGAAGAGATGGAGCAGAAAAGTTTTGATATACCTGTGGTAGATTTCCTTATTTAATCTGTACGCGAATAACAGGTAATTGATCATTAATTTTTATATAATTAAAATCATAGTCGAAATTAGTATTAATTTGCATTGCAATATAGCTAATTTTTTCTGAAACTGAACTTTACAGGTAGCTAAAAATTAATAAAGTTAGTATAACTAGAATAATTCGTTTTATTTTAAAACTTAATTAATAATAGGAAAGCATACTGAATCCAGTAATATTTTTATCAATATAATTAATATGAAATCTAAAAATCCGGACGAAATAATGAATCGAAAGCAGCAAGTGGATCTTACCAAATCAACGTTATATGTTATACCGACTCCAATTGGTAATTTAGAGGATATTACACTGCGAGCACTATCTATCCTGAAAAGTGTTGATCTTATTGCTGCTGAGGATACTCGTCATACTGCTCTATTATTACAACATTTTTATATAAATACTCGGTTATCCGCTTTACACGATCATAATGAACGACAAAAAACAGAAGTTTTATTGACGAAACTAAAAAATGGACAGAATATAGCTTTAGTTTGTAATGCTGGAACACCACTTATCAACGATCCAGGTTACTATTTTGTTCGTCGTTGTCGCGAAGTTAATATTCGTGTTGTGCCGTTGCCTGGTGCTTGTGCAGCTATTACTGCGTTATCAGCCGCTGGGATTCCAACTGATCGTTTTTGCTATGAAGGTTTTCTACCGACGAAGTGTAAAGCTCGTCTAGATTTTCTTAAATCGCTGATACAAGAGCAGCGTACACTTATTTTTTATGAATCGACACATCGGTTAATAAAAAGCCTAAAGGATATGATGACAGTTTGGGGCCCATTTCGCCATGTAGTATTAGCACGGGAACTGACCAAAATCTGGGAGACATTTTATAGTGCACCACTCGATGAACTTCTAACCTGGGTTCAGGAAGATAAGAGACGTAGACGCGGCGAAATTGTACTTATCGTCGAAGGTTATCACACGCCGGATGATGTGCTTTCACCCAATGCAATTCGTACCTTAATGTTATTGTTAGCTGAGCTACCGCTAAAAAAAGCTACAGCGCTGACAGCGGAAATTTATAGTATAAAAAAGAATTTGCTGTATCGCTATGGTCTCGGTCAGCAATAAAATATGATATGACATTGTAATTTATTTTTGATACTATATATTATAGATAATAAATTTTGTAAATTTTGTTATACTCTAGCTTGGAGTTGACTAGACAGTCGCTGCTTTATTATTGCCATTTATAATGGTAAAAGGTAGAGGGGAGGAAAGTCCGGGCTCCATAGGGCAGGGTGCCAGGTAATACATGGGGGGTGTAAACCTACGACAAGTGCAACAGAAAACAAACCACCGATGGCCTGTATATGCAGGATCAGGTAAGGGTGAAATGGTGCGGTAAGAGCGCACCGCACAACTGGTAACAGTTAGTGGCACGGTAAACTCCACCTGGAGCAAAGCTAAATAGAGATTCGCATGGTACGGCCCGTACTGAATCTGGGTAGGCTGCTTGAGTCAGTGCGTGAGCATTGACCTAGATGAATGACTGTCCACGACAGAACCCGGCTTAACGGTCAACTCCATTCTTATATTAGTTTTATTTTTGTTTAAATCCGAGAAATTACTATTTGTATATCTTGTTATAAGATGTTAAGAGATTGTTTACATTTAAATCAATACCGATAAAATCGGTATAATAATTTATATTATAAATAGTTCTTATTATTGATAATAGTTTTTTATTAGTAGATAAAGATATTTCGCTAAAAAATAGTCTATACATGTTTTCTTCTTTATTTTTTTGATTGTATATTACTTTTGGATAAGTATGTAAACTATTAAATAATATCGTCAAGCTTTGTTCTATTTTTAATGTTATCTATTTCATCTAGATTTTTGAGCATAAACTATTGAATAGTATTATTATTTCCGTATAGATAGAATGATATAGCAAAAATTATTTTTTCTTCTAATTATTATTTATAATTATCTATTTTTGTTATGTTGTTGCAGATGATTGTTTAAAATAATGAACTACATTAAATTTGAAATTAGCAAAAGTAGCATTTGTTTGTTATTACTCTTATTTTAGATTTTTTATTCAGAAAACAGTATAAATGCTATAATTCTAAACTCTAAACTGTAGTGAAATTAATTAATAAGGAAATTGGAATACCGCTGAATATCACTATAATTATCAGTGGTAAAAATCTTAATATATTCATCTGTTCTATATTTTTTATAAAAAATTCGATAGAAATAGAAAAGACCAAATTTTTATATAAGCGCAGAAAGATCTTTATAACTTTAAATATAAATTTAAAGTAAGTATAAAATACTTACTAATGAATCTATTAATAATAACACTATTAGATTTTCTAGAAGAGCTCGTCAAAATATTAAATGACATTGTAAGTATTAATTCAAAATACTTTTATGCTTACGTGTCGTATAACACTTAGATCGAAACAAGTAGCTTAAAAGTTAATTAATAGTTTTTAAAAAAATATTTACTATCTTAATTAAGATAGTAAATATATAAAATATTTACTCAATAAAATAGAACGTACTAGCAGTATAATTAATATGGTTGATATTTATAATCAATAGACTTAATGATATCGGTAGTCAAATAGTAACGCAAACTGAATATACGTATCCATTGCTAGTATTAAGCAAAGATTATTGATAAATTACTATAACAATGATTTGCGTTATATTATTTTGACCATATTTGCTTTGCTCTTTTATTATCATCTATTTGAATCAGTAAGCCGTTTTCGACGAAAAATAAAGATAAATGAACTAATTAGTCCTAATGTCAAAAGTACCAGTGGTAATAGCATTAGGCATAACATTAGTTTTTCTTCATAACGTTTAAAAATAGGAATTTTTCCAAGGAAAAACCCAATAAGCGTTAAGATAAAAATCCATAAAAATGCACTAATGCAATTAAAAAATTGAAAACGAGAACTACTTAAACCAGACAATCCAATAATAGCCGGAAGAAGCGTGCGAATAAAAACAAAAAAACGACCAATAATTAAGGCTGATAATCCATGATGATGAAACATTCTATATGCTCGCTGATGGTAGTGTTCTGGTAGATGAGATAACCAGTTTTTTACTACCCGATTACTTCCTAACCATTTCCCATACAGATAACCTATCCAACTACCAAGGCTAGCTGAAATTGTCAAAAGAAAAAGAACTGCAACAAAGCTTAATGTCCCTTTAGAAATTAATACGCCAAGCAATATAAGTAAGCTATCTCCTGGTAGAAAAGCGGCTAGTAAAAGGCTGTTCTCTAAAAATAAAATCGTACATGCTAAAAAATAAATAGTTAAAACTAAATTTGGATTAGAAAGTGTTTCAAAATCTTGCTGCCAGAGTGCATATAATAGTTCCTTTAAAATACCCATTTATATTCTCAACCAAAGACTATAAAGTATCTTTTTATTACTAATAAATTAAAAAAGAAAATAGCACTATGAGTATTAACGCTTCGATATGGTTTATTATCAGTTAAAATGTTTTAGTTTTTCTATGTTAATAGAACTGATTTTATATTTAAAGCAAAGTATAAAATACCAGTAATGCACTGTTTTAAGAAATAAAAAAATTTAAACGTTAAATTTTAATAAAAATAAACCTATTATTCTACTAAATATAGTAGAAATTTTTTAGTAGTGAATACTTGATACTAAAAGTTCTTTCTATTGAATTAGTTTTAAACTCATTGATATAAACTTGTATTTTCTAAATTTTTCCTAATTTTCATACTTCGAGTCAAGCATAAAAACAAAATAATGACGACTATTATAAAATATTTGCTATTTTATAGTGTTATTAACTTAACTAAGTTCGATAGTTCTGTATTTTATAGAAAACGTAAAGATTTACAAGATAGCGATAAGTACATAAAGCTGATTTATTGATTCAATATTTATTTGAACCTTATCGATATATAACATATCTTCTATTATATATCTTATATTAAAATCTTTTGCTTATTTATTACCTTAAAAATAAGTGCTTATATCTTTGGTGATGTTTATTATTTTTATCTTAGATATAAATAACGTAGTTATTAACTTTTAACTAACATAGTTAAACTAACACAGATTGACTAATTATAAATAGTCTTCCGCTTGTATAAAGAAGATATTAATCTTCCTATTATCGCTGATCATATATCTGAAAATTCAATTATTATATCTTTTGTCAGAATTTTAGCTAATTTTTATAAAAATTAATTATTTATGTGATAGAAAATTTTTAGTATTAGCTTTGTAAGTATTATTAGAGATATTAATTCAAATATTTTGATAGATAAAAGCATTAATCATGTATATTATTAAATAATAGAAAAATGATATCTTTATTTAGAGAGATAGTGGATTTTGATAAAATCCTATCTACCTAAGTATTATCGTTTTATGCTAGTAAAAATAAAAATTCGATAAAACACAGAAAATTATTAAAGTTTTTAATAGATTAATAATAAATTAATCTATTATCTAATAATAAATTGTATCCTAATAGTATTAAAAGTGCTAAGATCAGTTGTTTTCGCTACAGCGAAATGATATATAAAGATAGCTAAATCGTCGATTTAGCTTATATTATAAGATCTAAAGTCAAAATCATAAATTATAACAACAGAAAAACTACCCTATAAAATAGTATCCTAAAACGTAAATCTTCTTTACTTTGTAAAGATCTTGCTTAAAACCAGTATAAAATCCTAGAGTAATCTATCAGTAAATGCTTTTACGTAGACATCTACTTTAATTTAGATTAAAATACTGTAATGCAAAATAAATAGTTAATAACAATTTATAAACAGTATCATCAAGATAAAAAATAATAACGAATTCTCATTTTTGTTCTAGTTATCAGATATCTGGTAAAATCAGATTGTAATAGTATCATATTTTCAATGATCATATAAAGAAAGAAAGCAAACAACTCCTAAAAATAAAGTAAGTATTTACTGAAACTAGATTTGTTTTTATCAAACAGAAATTTGATAGTATTTATTTTTTTATATGTTATCAAAGTTATAATATAATTATCTATTATCTAATAATTACAACAACGACAGATAACTAAAAAAGAAGGAGTGTCTATATCTAATACTAAAAATAGAGTTATCAATATGTTCATTTCAAAGTAGTTTATATATTTCCATCAAAATAAAACTAAAGATCATAGCTACTAATATAATATTAGTAGTATTTCTTATTGAGTTTCGTTAATTAGACAGATAACTTAAATATGAATTTTATCGACTTTTTTGACTTTAATGTATATCTAATAGAATTTTATATTCGGGCTTAACTAAGCTAATACGTTACTAATTAGTAGTGTAATTAATCTTTTTATTTTTTATAAAAGCATCTGATAATAATAAAAATAAACAGAGATAAGATCATTTTTCACATGGCCCCTGCTGGACTTGAACCAGCGACCAAGCGATTATGAGTCGCCTGCTCTTACCACTGAGCTAAGGGGCCAAATATATATTATATTATATCTAATATTACTAACTAAGTCTATAGTATCTTTTTATGTATTTAGATAAATAAATGATTATCTTCCTTAAGATAAAGGATAAAAAAGATAAAACAGTTAAATAAGATAATATATTTTTTAAATAGAAACTCTTCTCTAACAAAAAATTTCATATTATTTTTGGTATTAATCTCTAATTTCATAGTAAAAAATCAAGAATGATATTTCTTAACCCTATAATTATTTTTAGATAAATTTTTATTTTTTCAAGCTTTGAATTTATTTACGTTCGCTTTATCGAGCAATCTCTCTTAGAGATAAGATAAAAGATTACAACTCTGATAATATGTCATTACTAATGAAAAATTAAAAATTTTTCAGATTGATAAATAAGGTAACAAGCAGATACTATTAAAAATAGAAAATTTTAGCTACATGTAAATTTGTAATTTTATAAAATTAAATTTTTATCAGATATAACAAATAAAAATATACTCTCAAGAGAGTAGGAGATATATATTTTACATGTAATTTAATTTTTTTATTAATCCCAACAGAGAAACCTAAAACGTATTTCTCAGTATATATTTAGTATAGTAGTTGCTTTTAAACTTAATCATCTAAAAAACTACGAAGGACTTCAGAACGGCTAGGATGACGTAGCTTACGTAATGCCTTCGCTTCAATTTGACGGATACGCTCACGAGTGACGTCAAATTGTTTTCCGACTTCTTCCAGAGTATGGTCAGTATTCATATCGATACCAAACCGCATACGTAGAACTTTAGCTTCACGCGCAGTTAGACTAGCTAATACATCGTGGGTAGCTGAACGCAGACTATCTGCAGTAGCAGAATCAAGCGGTAATTCAAGAGCAGTATCTTCAATAAAATCTCCTAAGTGTGAATCTTCATCATCGCCGATAGGCGTTTCCATAGAAATAGGCTCTTTAGCAATCTTGAGTACTTTACGAATTTTATCTTCTGGTATTAGCATACGTTCTGCTAGCTCTTCTGGTGTTGGTTCTCGCCCTATTTCTTGCAGCATTTGTCGGGAGATACGGTTGAGTTTGTTAATAGTCTCAATCATATGTACTGGAATACGAATAGTACGTGCTTGATCGGCGATAGAACGGGTAATAGCTTGACGGATCCACCAGGTAGCATAGGTAGAAAATTTATAACCACGACGATATTCAAATTTATCTACTGCCTTCATCAAACCGATATTACCCTCCTGAATAAGATCTAAGAATTGTAGACCTCGGTTAGTATATTTTTTAGCAATAGAGATAACTAAACGTAGATTTGCTTCAACCATTTCTTTTTTAGCACGTCGGGCTTTAGCCTCGCCGATCGACATACGGCGGTTAATATCTTTTACTTGCTCGATAGTCAAACCGGTTTCTTCTTCAATTTGGCGTAGTTTTTTCAGGCTGTGATATACATCGTTATCAACTTCATTCAGTTTTTTCGACCAAGGTTTCTTCATTGCCAAAGCAGCTTTAAACCAATTTTCGCTAGTTTCATTGCCTGAAAATAATGTAATAAAACTCTTCTTAGGCATCTTGCTAATTTCAACGCATAATTTCATAATTAAACGTTCCTGAGTACGAACGCGATCTATCATAACGCGCATGTTATTAACCAAGCAATCAAATTGCTTCGGCACTAAGCGGAATTGTTTAAATACATCGGAAAGATTCAAAATTTCAGCGGCTGATTTAGCGTGACTTCGTCCGTTGTTTTTGATAACATTTCGGGTGATCTCGTATTGTTCTCGTAGCTCGATAAATTTTTGTCGAGCTAAATCTGGATCAATGATATTATCATTATCTGCATTATCATCATCAACCTCTTCATTTTCGTCGTCATCAGTGATTTCATTAGCGGAAAGTTCAGAAACGATATGGGTTGAGGTAAGTACTATGTCTTTTTCTGCATTAGGGTCAACAAAACCAGTGATAAGATCGGATAAGCGGGTTTCACCAGCTTCAACTCGGTCATGCTGTTCCAGCAAATAAGTAATAGCTTCAGGATACTCGGCAACTGAGCATTGGACCTGATTAATACCATCTTCAATACGTTTAGCGATATCAATTTCACCTTCACGCGTTAGTAATGATACAGCGCCCATTTCACGCATATACATACGTACAGGATCAGTAGTTCGCCCAATTTCAGATTCTACGCTAGATAAAACCTGCGCTGCAGCTTCCGCTGCATCTTCGTCAGTATCAGAGGTGATTTCAGCTAGAAGAAGATCATCAACGTCAGGTGCTTCTTCCATTACCTTAATACCCATATCATTTATCATCTGAATGATATCTTCAATTTGATCAGAGTCGATAATATCTTCCGGTAGATGATCATGAACCTCAGCAAAGGTTAAATAGCCTTGCTCTTTACCACGTGTAACAAGTAGTTTGAGCTGTGACTGCGGGTTTTGCTCCATAAGACGGTATCCACACCTCAGAGTAATATTAAGTGTTGGTTTCTATAAGTGCATTAACAAAATAGATCTAGGTTTTGTTTAGTGCCGTAGCCAATACAGTATTTATAGCGTCTAGTTCTAATGAATATGAGTAATCAAAGTTCATTATTCAAGTTTTTTTCGCTAGCGCCTGATTCAGCGACCAAAGCTCTTTTCGTTCTTCAATCGTCAATCCATGAGTTCGATCATAGGCGATAAGTACTTCCTGACGATTCTCAAGTATAGAAGCGTAAAGATTCGCTAGGGTATCAACAAATATCACCTCGATTATCTCATCTATAATCATGTGGTTCCAGGTCGCCAAAGTTTCAAGCTGAGGAAAAAATTTATTCTCCCGATAATATTCTAGTAACTGACCGGTAGTTAACCCTGGCTGAGCCTGGCAAACCTTAACTAATTCTACAAATAATGGTAAACCTGGTTGAGTTGCTTGTTCTAACCCATGTACTGTAGGTACTAAGGAAGAAAGCTTTGGATATTGTACTAGCAATCCTATAAGTATACGCATAGTAGTACGTTTTATCGGTGGTTGTAATGAAATATTTGCTTTCACATTTACTTTAGGTAACAGTTTCTCTAGTTGATTATCGTCAAGTATTCCAAGTTTCTTACCTAGCTCTTGACGCAAATAGATACGTAATGTTTCGCCAGGTACTTTATTTATTAGAGGTAATGCTAGCCTGCTCAACTTAGCTCGACCGTCTGGACTACTTAAGTCAACTTGTGATATAAGAGTGTCAAATAAAAAAGTTGATAGTGGTCTTAATTGTTTAATTTTCTGTTCAAATGCTTCTTTGCCGATTTTTCGTATTAGCGAATCGGGATCCTCACCATCTGGTAGAAACATGAAGCATAATTGGCGACCGTCAGTTAAATAGGGAAGTGTATTTTCCAGTGCACGCCAGGCTGCTTTTCGTCCAGCACGATCACCATCATAGCAATATATTACTTGATCAGTAACACGATACAGTAGTTGTATATGCTCTGAGGTAGTAGAGGTACCTAATGAAGCCACTGCATAATTGATACCAAATTGTACCAATGTTACAACGTCCATATATCCTTCAACAACAAGTAATCTAGATAATTTCCGATGATTATTCTTGGCTTCATAAAAACCATATAATTGACGATTTTTATGAAAAATATCAGTTTCAGGTGAATTTAAGTATTTTGGTTGACCCTCACCCAATATTCGTCCACCGAAAGCAATAACTCGTCCGCGTTTATCACGAATAGGAAACATAATTCGATTACGAAAACGATCATAAGTACGACCGTTATCATTTTGAACTAGCATACCAGCATTGTTAAGTAATACGATATCCTCTGACGAATAACAGAAACGTTTATAGATATTATCCCAACCAGGCGGTGCGAATCCGATACCAAAATAATTAATAATCATTTTGTTCAATCCACGCTGATTAAGATAATGGAGTGCATCTGATGCTACTTTTGTTTTCAATATCTGTTGATAAAAGTTATTTAATTGATTCATTACTTGATATAGGTTTTTTCTCTGATATTGTTTTTTCTGGTTCAGAACTATACCTGTTTCATATGGCACTTCAAGACTATACTGGGCGGCAAGTTCTTCGATAGATTCGACGAATTCCAGTCGGTCGTAATGCATCAGAAAATCGATAGCGTTACCATGAGCATTACAACCAAAACAATGGTAGAATTGTTTTTCTCCGTTTACGGTAAATGATGGAGTTTTCTCTTGATGAAATGGACAACAAGTAAGAAAATTTTTGCCTTGTTTTTTAAGTCTTATTCTCGCATCGATTAGATCAACAATATCAGTTCGTGCCAATAATTCATTAATAAATACACGTGGGATTCGTCCAATCATAAGTTTCTATATTAGGTAAATACCTTGACAAAAACAAGCCGTGCTATCCTTCTGGATAGCACGGCCTTTATGTATAAAAACTAAATCTACAGATTAATTACGTAACCAGGATTGATATTACCTTAAAAATTAATACAATCTAACCCGGCGTACGTTTTCGCGAACCAGTTTTTTAGCGTGACGTTTAACGGCACACGCCTGAGCGCGCTTACGTTCAGTTGTTGGTTTTTCATAGAACTCGCGACGACGAACTTCAGCTAGAATTCCTGCTTTTTCACAGGAACGCTTAAAACGACGTACTGCTATGTCAAATGGCTCGTTTTCACGTACTTTGATTACTGGCATGTACTTCTTTCACCTCAATAAAATTTAGATTATATTAAATAACCTGTCACATTTTTTTAAAAACATTTAATTTTACTTTTAATTTACCTGTCTTGTAAAGCATCTCTATATGATATTAATAACTAAATATCAATAGAAAATAGCTTTATATGGAAAATAGCCTTTATATAGAGAACAAGATAAAACGAAATTAACAATAAATATACTATCATTATGCAAAATTACGATATAGCATTACGAATATTTATTTAAAACTTCTAAAGAAAATAATAGGATCTCGATGGAACATTACAGAATTTTATTACGATCTAGTTAATTATTATAACTATTTTATATAGTATAACATAGTTATAATAATTGACGATTAATAAATATTTTTTGTTAAAATCTCTCTTTGTTATGATACACAACGATAAAATATAAAAAATGCACTAGAAAAAATGGTTATAATAATTATGCGCGTATTAGGTATTGAAACTTCATGCGATGAAACCGGCATAGCAATTTATGATCAAAAAAAAGGGTTGCTAGCTAATCAACTTTATAGTCAAGTAAAATTACACGCTGATTATGGTGGTGTAGTGCCAGAGTTAGCGTCTCGTGATCATATTCGAAAAACTGTACCACTTATCCAGGCAGCATTATCTGAAGCCCGATTGAATGGATTAGAATTAGAGATAGATGGAGTAGCCTACACCGCTGGTCCTGGATTAGTAAGTACTTTAATGGTAGGTGCTACTATCGGTCGTGCTCTAGCTTATGCTTGGGGAGTACCAGCTATCGCTGTTAACCATATGGAAGGACATTTACTATCACCTATGTTAGAGATGAATCCACCAGAATTCCCGTTTTTAGCTCTGTTAGTTTCCGGAGCTCATACCCAACTTATTGCTGCAACAGGAATCGGAAAATATCAATTACTAGGAGAGTCTATTGATGATGCTGCTGGCGAGGCTTTTGATAAAACAGCCAAGTTGCTTGGCTTAGACTATCCCGGCGGTCCAATGTTATCACGTATTGCTCAGAATGGTATGCCAGGGCGTTATACATTTCCGCGTCCTATGACTGATCGTCCAGGATTATCTTTCAGCTTTTCTGGACTGAAAACTTTTGCAGCGAATATTATTCGAACCGGTCCAGATAATTACCAGATGCGTGCTGATGTTGCACGGGCATTTGAGGAAGCAATAGTAGAAACGCTCATAATAAAATGCCAGCGTGCACTTGATCTAACAGGTTTTCAACGATTAGTTATGGCCGGTGGCGTTAGTACTAATCAATTACTGCGCATGAATATGAGTAAAATGATGCAGCAACGTGGTGGTGAAGCATTTTATGCTCGTCCTGACTTTTGTACGGATAATGGTGCTATGATTGCATACGCTGGTATGCTGCGTTTGCAGGGTGGATCACAAACAAGTTTAATGATATCAGTATATCCGCGCTGGCCAATAGAGGAATTACCGGCGATTATTACTTAAATTAATATTTTTCCGATTCATATCACGATATCATTTTCAACAATATCAAATGAGATTTTCTTGATTATGTTGAAGTCATTTTATATCAACTTGATGATCTAGTAATACTAGACAGGAAAAATTACAACTAGAAAAATAAACTGTGTTTTGAACTACCAGATATAGAATAGAGAAATCAAAGTACTTATAATCATTTCAAGCGAAAAGTAACTAGAAAAGAGTTTTATTAAAAACTAAAAATCTATTCTTAAGTTAGATAATTTATAACTAATTAAAGCAATAGTCTCAAGTGAGATAATGATTTATTTTAGTAATAAAGCAAAAAGAAATTAAATAAATATGAATAAAAACAGCAATTGCAATTAAACCTAGACAGACTGGTAATAGTCCTATTCTGTAGCCAATCTAAATTGGAATTATCCCTTTTTTTTAAAAAATCGAAAATTATTATACTCACAAAAGCTTACTATTAAACTAAAAATATATTTTTAATACCTAAGTTATTAAATTCGATAGTTTTCAGATCTATAAAGTAGGTAAGATTATAGATCAAAATTGTAATGAGAATTGAAACAAATAAGTAATTAAATATTACGATACTAATCGTGGTAATTTTTATAAAAATATTCCATTTATTAAAACTTATTTTATTTTTATTCTCTAGATAGAGAATACCTTTTTCTAAAGAAAATAGTATTCGGTAATCATAAAAACTGAGTATTCATATGGATATTATATTTATTGAACAACTAACAGTAATGGCAATTATAGGAATCTATGATTGGGAAAAACAAAAATTTCAAAAATTAGTATTCGATCTAGAGATAGGTTGGAACAAGCGTCCTTTACCATACAGTGATGATATTTCCGATTGCTTAAATTATACGGATGTTACTAATGCCATATTGTCGCTAGTAAGTAGTAAGCGTTTCGCATTAATAGAATGCGTTGCTGAAGAGACAGCAGAGCAACTAATAAGTCAATTTAAAATACCATGGGTACGAATAAAACTAAGCAAACCTAGCGCGGTACCACAGGCGATCAATGTTGGTATTATAATTGAACGTGGGAAACAAAAAGTATAGAACATAAATGACAGAAAATATTTTCTCATTCGATTACAATAAAATTATCGTATGTTTATTCAATTTTTTTAGAAATTTTCTGATTGATCTACTACATACTACTATTTTATTGTCATGGTTTTGAGAGAAGCGTTGTATGATAGATATGTATGAGTGGGTTATTGCATTCATTCTAGGTGTAGTAGAAGGATTAACGGAATTTTTACCGATTTCTTCAACGGGACATATGATATTAGTCGGTAATTTGCTTAATTTTACAAGTGATAAAGCTAAAACTTTTGAGATTATTATTCAATTTAGCTCCATTCTAGCAGTAGTAGTAGTTTTTTGGCGCAGACTTTTTAGTCTTATTGGTATTCATTTTAGCCAGTTTCCTAGGAATGACATCGGTCATACTCGTCTTCATCTAGGTCATATTTTACTAGGCATAATTCCAGCGGTATTGCTGGGCTTAGTATTTCACAAGCAAATTAAAAATATTTTTTCATTAATTTACGTGATATATGCTATGATAGCTGGTAGTATGCTTTTATTATTAGGAGAATGGTTCAAACCTAAGATACCGCGTGCATCAGGTATCGATGATTTGACTTATATCCAAGCATTTCTCATTGGTTGCTTTCAATGTCTAGGGCTTTTGCCTGGTTTCTCTCGCTCTGGTGCTACTATCAGCGGTGGTTTAATAGTTAGTGTTAGTCGTTATGCTGCATCGGAATTCTCTTTTGTTCTAGCAGTACCAATGATATTAGGCGCAACTATATTAGAACTATATAAAAGCCTAATACTTCTCACTTGGCAAGATTTGCCAATGTTTGCTATCGGCTTTTTTACTAGCTTTATGATATCGCTACTTACTATTAAATTTTTTATGAAAATTATTAAAAGTATTTCATTTATACCATTTGCTATTTACCGTTTTATTCTAGCGATAGTAGTTTATTGGATCTTGATTACCTAATTAGCTATTTTGATCTTGATTATCATTGTTTACTTTATATTATATTCTATTACCTTCTCTATACTTACATGAAAAGTAATGAAAAGATTAGTTTAATTTTATTAAATGAAATTTTCATGTTATCTATTTTATGACATATTTTGCTTGTACTGATACCGATTATGTACTATTATATATAGTAGTATCATATAATATTATAATGATCAGTCTCGGATAATTTTAGTATTATTATCTTTCTATCATTTGCTTCCAATTTACTAATGCTTGCTGTCGTCTTCGGTCAAGCTCTTTACTAATATATATACCACTGAATCCCGCCTCTATTACATCACGCACACTAATTGAACTAGTTATGTAGAATGCGTCTCGCAAAAAATCTCCCTTTGGATAAGTATAGTTATCGAACTCAGCAAGGCTACGAGCTTCAGCTTCGTTTACGAGAATTATCTGTTCTAGACGCGTCGCTCGGCGCCAGACATCAATATCTTTAAATAGCTTTATCAATGCTTTTGGTTGTAAACTTTTAACACAGCTCAATAAATTATGGTAGCGTGCTACGATCATAGCCAAATCGCGAAGCGGATTAGGTACTTTTAAGCGTTGACATAACGTTTTCACTATTTGTAATCCAGATAAGTCACAATTATAATGACCTGTTAATAGATTATGTGGTATGAATTTTTTTCCCATATCGTGACAAAGTGTAGCGAAGCGTACTGCAATATCTTCTGTTAATCGGGCTACTATTGATAATGTCATCAAGGTATGGATTCCAGTGTTGATTTTTGGGTGACATTTATCTGAGGCTGAGATATTAAATAATGCATCTACTTCTGGAAACAACACTTTTAATGCACCACAATCACGCAGAACCTGAAAATATACTTGTGGGTTACGAGTTGATAATGCCCGCTCAGTCTCTTTCCAGACACGTTCTGGCGATAGAATAGATAACTCGTTAGTCATCTGTTGCATCAATCTCATTGTTTCCGGTACGATACGGAAATTTAGATGGGTAAAACGTGCAGCAAAACGGGCAACCCGCAATACACGCAGTGGGTCTTCACTAAAAGCATCGGAAACATGGCGAAATAGACGCTGACGAATATCTCGCTGTCCCTGATAAGGATCAATCAAATTACCTTGGTCATCAATGGCAATAGCATTGATGGTAAGATCGCGACGACGTAGATCTTCTTCTAAAGTAACTTCCGGCGAAGTATAACAGATAAAACTAGTATAGCCATGACCAGATTTTCTTTCTGTGCGAGCAAGAGCATACTCTTCATGGCTTTCGGGATGTAAAAAAACTGGAAAATCTTTTCCGACTTGCTGATAACCTTGTTCTAACAATTCCTGAGAAGTTGCACCTACCACTACCCAATCTCGTTCATGGACGCGAAGCTGCAATAGACTGTCACGTACAGCACCACCGACTAAATATTTTTTCACAATTCTCTCTTAGCAAGAGCTAGTATTAGTTATATAGTTACATTCATTAAGCATAGTTATATTTTTTAGCATGATTCATAGTTCTCTATTTCGTAATAATTTTAATTTATATAATGGTCTTCATTTTAAATTATAAAATAATATATAACAATAAAAATTTAGTATTAGACTCATGTTAGCTATATAATCAACATATATGAATTATTATAAAATTTTATTTGTTATCAGTTTATTTTAATTTAATATTTAAGTTATCTAAGATAATACGTATCTCTATAATATATTATCACATAATATTCACTTTTTAAAAAATTATACGATGCTTATAACTTTAATATAACGATATAATACTAAATATGAAATAAATATTGCTATCACACGAAGAACAAAACCACTACTATAGATAGTAAATAATAATATTGTTTACACGTAACATATAGATAAATTTCAGTTATATGTATAACAAAAACTGTACGCTGTAAATTGCAATTGAAAAAAGAAACAATAATAAATCTATTAAAATAAGTGTTTTGTTTCTTAATTGTATGAAATTATTTTTTAATTATTTATTTATTCTAAATATAAAAACTAAACGTTAATATTTACTATATTAATTGATAAATTAATCACTATGAATTACGTAAATATTAATTAATTTTTCTTATGTCTACTTCGATAGTAGTATAAAAACACTGCAAGTTGAAAAGTAATAATTAATATATGATTAATATTGATTAACGATATAATCCTATTGAAGTTAGCTAGGAATAATTATTAATTGATGAATGAATTGCATTTGTTATATGATCTTATTATAATAAGTATTATTTACGTGCAGATTTTTAACCTTTATTAAAATATCAATGAAATTTTTATCTAGTAAGCTAAGCATTAAAAAATATTGATTATTTTTGTCTTGATTTTGACTATAGTATAGATATATTCTGCAGCACAAATGATATTACTTCATAAGTATCACTAATTCTAAATACGAAGGTATTAGAAAATTTATAATTATTTTTTGTAAGATTAATTATATCTTCTTTTTTCTTGCTTTATAAATAGTTTCTATCCGTAGAAATTACTGGATGCTTGATTATTCTTACTAATACTAATTAGAGACTATTTAATCTGTCTAATGGATACTAGAATCTAGGCTTTGATTCAATAGATATGAAGACTAATAATCGCTATTCACAGACGATTTATATATCTATATAATGGAAAAATTTAATCTTTACAGTTATTACTTATGCCTAAGTAGATAACTAAAATTAAATTATATTTAGATTTTATAAAAATTTTTATAAATATATATAATATAATTATTTATAATTGTTAGAATTTTAGTTATAATACTTTCTTCGTATACAGACTATCTGATTAATAATTTCTAATCTGTTAATATTTATATTAATATACACAAATAAAATAATATCTTATTAAATAGTAATAAGATATTATTTTGTCTCCCTATCGTACAAAATGTTTATTATTTGATTTAAATATTCTATTATTTAGAAATCAATAAAAATATTTTTACAAAATTCTAATATTTGATTAGAAATAAAATAAATATTTTAATATTAAAACCAATGAAAGTAGTATCATTAATATTTTTAATCTTTAATACTGTACTAAATTATTATAAAACTTTAATTAAAATACTAGAATTTCTTAACAAAGAAATATTATCATAGATATCAACAATAACAATAGAATATATAGAGTTATTCAAAACTGTGAGATACTCTATGTTATACAAATTTTTTATTTGTTTTTATCTATTGGGGTATTGTTTTATTTCGAGCATATTTTTTAGTTCACTACTATTTTCACTAGCTAAATTTAATAGTGTAATTTAAGCTAATATACCCAGCTTGTATTAGATTGTTATTCGCACTTGATCTGCCTCACTAGCATTAGTGATGCTATCCATACTCTTTTAAAACGACTCAATGAAGTAGATGTAATTTGTGACTTTATTGCTGTTAAAAAAGCCATTCTAAAATTACTAATCCATGAATATTATCATATGATCAGCAATTAATCCGCTTTAATTTCGAGCAAAGTTTTAATAATGTTGATAATACGATTCTCATAATAAAGTGTATTCAACTAGCATTGCTAAAAATAGGTGAACTTGTGCTATTCAATTATGCGAAAGGTTCTTTAGTACATATTCGCAAAATGATCATATCAGCATGTAATTCAGATGTGCCAGTGATTATCGATCCAAAAGGTACTAATTTTTCTCGTTATCAAGGCGATAATGTTTCTGATTTCTCATTTGTAAGAATTGAAGGCAGCAGTCGGGTCATTTAAGGATTAAGAAATATTAGTAAACCTTAGTATGAAATTTATTGCTGATTATTAACTATCAGATTTTTTCTGATTACCCGTTCTGAACAAAGAATAATTTTTCAATTCGATAAGAGTCCGGTACGTTTACCAGAAAAAGTAAAGGAAATATACAATGTCACTGTTGATAGCAACACAGTTGTTGGTGTGCTAGCTACTATATTATTAATAGATAAAAGTTTATAATAAGCTTATTTTTTGCCAATACTATTACCAGTATAGTTTTTGGAAAATTAGGCATATCTAGTGTTAATTCTATAAAACTAGAGAATACTATTAATGACATTTCCAAAATAGGTTTTGGTATTATGACAGAAAGCAAATTTAAGCAGGATATAGCTCTAATATATCAGTACAGCGAAAAGATAGTTATGACTAATGGTATTTTGATATTCTCCATGCAGGTCATATCAGCTATCTTTCTCATGCTACAAAGTTTATGAATTAACTGATTTTAGTAACCAGCAATGAGTCTACGAAGCTTTTAAAGAAGGGAAGACACCTAGTGAATTTCTTAATGTAGTGCATGATAGTGCTAATAGTACTGAAAGCAATAGATTGGATTGTGCCTTTTACAAGGTTATGCCACCGACTTATTGCCGATGTGCTTCCAAATGTGCTTCTCAAAAGTGGAGATTATCAACCAAATCAGATCGCTGGAAATAAAGAAGCTTAGGATAACAGTGAAATATATTAGTGATAAATTTTGAAGATAATTATTCTACTATCAATATTATTAATACTATCAAGTTCAGCGAACCAGTTTAAATTTAGACTAATAGGAAAAGGCTGTATTGGGTAGTATTTAAACATACATAGAAAAAAATAGTTATATTTAATCCCTATCAGTATTAAAAAATAGTAGAATAACCTCTATTTTAAGAGGTATCTTAAACTAATTTATCGTGTATAACACTAGAATTTAATACAGTTCAATCTAAAGAAAAAATACTTATAGTATAATATATGCTATTAATGTCTGTGATATTTTTATCAAATCATTTTTCTAAAATACCTCCTATAGGTTTAGGAAACTAGGAAGTCTCTTTTGCTTTGTGTAAACTACTTAAATTTTTTGGATAAAAATAGTTAGTTATCTCACTATCTATAATAAATTAAGTATAATTTCTTTTACCTTGAATTAGAAGACGCTTAATAAATTATATAGTTATGCTTATTTTAACTTTGATTTAATCCTATAGCCTATTATTTAATAGAATGAAATTATCTATCTAAGATAAATGTAGTTTAAGTACTGCACAGGAAACTAGCGAATGCTTAGGTTTGTATTTCGATTTGAAGTTATGAAATCCAATATCATCTAAAATTTATGCTAAATTTTATCTATTTGAGAACAATTTTAAATCTGTTCTGCTTTTTAGTATTATATAATAATTATTGAATTTTATTTGCTATAAACTAGATCATTTTTTAATTAGATTCATTTTTTATAATATTTCGAAAATTAGATAAAAGTTTTATAAATAATCTCTGAATTCTATTGCTATACGATAAAATCGCAAAATAAAGTTGATATCATATTTTGATAATATCTATTTTTGAATAGATATCCTTAAAATTTTTAGCAGATATCTCTTACAATAAGATAAATTATTAATAGTAAATAATTTATCTAATAAAAATATAATGAATAGTAAATACTGCTGATGACACGTGATAAAAACAATTTTTCACTATTGAAAAATTTAAATAATCATTATAGAGAATAATGTTGATTATTGCTTAATAATAAATCTATCTATCATTAGAAAATGATATTAAAATTACTAATTTCAATATATTCCTGAATATATTTTTTCTATCCATATAAATAAGATCATAATAGCAAATACATCAAGATTAAAGTGGTATAACATATTAGTGTTGAGTATTAAAAATCTGATAATTTATTGTCTTATTTTGATAAGTAATTATAGTATTATCTTTTAAATTCAGCATAGATAATTATTAATGTTTATAACTGATCTGAATATTTCTGATCAAATATAGTTTTTACTTCGTTTATAGAAGTATAAGAAGAATTATTCTATCGCTATAATGATATATATATTACTATAATAGAGTATTATATATTTTTATTTAATATAAAATTTGTTTTTTAGAGAATGTATTTTTTATTTAGATAATGTACTTTTTATAAAGTAAGCTAATATTAATTCTATTATCTACTAATATTAAACTAGATTAAAAGTATCGAAATATACATTCGAGTAAACATATTTATAATAATAGTTTTCTATTCTGCTTATTGTATACAAAAATATAAAAGATACAAACTAATAATAACGTTATTAACTGTTGTTATAAAAAACAATAAAGAATGTTGTTATTATCTGAAAATACATAATGGATGTAATCAGTAATTTTATTATAATATCTAGATTTATATAGAACAAATTATTAAGTAGTTCTATTTAAAATAAATAGAATGAAGAATACAATACATAAAATTAAAACTGTATTTTTTAATTTTATTTTAATAAATTTAGTAATTAGTTAGTAATAATTTATTTTATTATCTTTTATTTAGCTAAATATTATATTAATTACAGTAATATTACTACGAAGAATATTTTATGATACTTTTATAATTATCGATTTTTTAACATTAGGATAATATTCAATACTATGATTAAATGTCATCTGTCATTTATTATGATAAATAACTAATTTATCAATATAAGCATGACTTATAAAATATATCGATGATTATACCGAAACTTTTTTCTATGAAATACTATTAATATTTAAAATTTTATATTTAGACTATTTAACAGAGATAGTCTAAAGAGAGTGTCTAGAAAGTTATTCAGTATTAACAATATAATTATTTTATCAAGAAATATTAATTTAAAAAATTTATTAATAAAAAATCTATATAGGCGTTTACAATAATAAACTTTTCATTATCTTGGATAATTACTTTTGTTATAATTTAAAAAAAATGAAAATTGATCATATTTCATTATATGAATATTTAGTTAAATATACTAGAATGTTTGTTCTAAATAAAAGTATTACTAAGCAAAAAATTCAAAAAAACTAATATCACATGAAACAGAAAAATAAGCGAAGATATCTATTTCAATATATTAATCTGCGGATAAGTATTATTTAATTATGGAATAGACTAATTTATCTTATTTTTCTTTCTTATCTTACAACAACTGATATTGCAAGATAAGTATTAATAAAAAAGTAAGATAAATTAATGATAAATATCATATATATGATTTGCTTAAAGTGATATAATTTAAAAAATTAATTTTCGATTAGATTCAATATTTTATATTGATTAATAAAAATTAGCTAAACTGCTATGTCAGAATTTAGACTAAATTTCAATGCGAAATATAAATAGGTATATACTATCGACAATATTTTTAATAAATATTATTTTCTATTATATGGTCAGGATAATTACACTAAAAATTTCTGGAGTATATTAAAATATTAATATTTCTAAAAATGAAGAAAATTCTAATTTGTAGAATGATTCTTCAAAATCTATTGAACTAGATGTAGTTCAATATGCATGTGTACATAATAAATCAAATGTGCGTAAAAATACCAATGCTTAAAGATATTCGGAATGAATCGGATATTTATAATCCGATTTATCTGGTTATAATTCTTTGCTTTAATCGTGTTAAATAAAATAGATAACAAAATATTTATTTAATACTTTAATTTAAAACATAACTACTACGTTAGTATAAATATAATTATGCTAGATAATTGATTTTCAGTGAAATTTTAAAAAAATCTTATCAGAGTAGCTTATTTATTACTATGATACTGTTTGCTATCATTTTAAATTTTCGACTATAAAAAGGTTTTTCGTCAGCTTCGTATCTTCACTGATCTGTTGTTATATTATTTTAACCTGAATAAAGTAATTGAGATTATTTTTAATTTTATCCTTAAGCTAGAATTTTTCTGTATTATTCTATAGTAGAAGAAATAAATGATACGATAAGCAGGATAAGTTTTAGAAAAAATAAAATAGACAATCCTCTCCTCATGACACAAACTAAGTAATCTTATAAAAAGAAATCGAAGTAAATGCTACTATTTATAGTGATGCTCGCTGTTTACTTCTAGAACGAAAAAAATCGAGAATAACAAACAAAGATAAGAGATAAAATAAATTATCAATATGATGAAAACTATTTTTTATTAGTATGCTGAAATAATAATCAGTTTTTGTTATTCATCAATTCTATTAGACATAGCTACATATTAGAATTAACCAATCTTCTTTCGATATATGCTTATAATATATTGTTGATTCATAAGTTGATATTACTAATAGATATAGCAGTTAAGGAAATACTCATCAGCAAAATTACCAATTACTTCAGATTTCGATTATGAATTTATATGTAATTTTTAGTAATTTTGTATTATACAATTATACTAGAAAAGTAGTATTTACCTTGTCAAATATGTTGTATGTTATACCATTATTATTAAGTATCTTAATATTTCCAATTAATAATTTATTACGATTATTAAAAGGTAAAAGTAATAAAATTATCTCTATTTATTTATTAAAATGCAAAAAAAAGAAAAAATCCTCTTACTAAGTTATATCTTCTATTAACACTATGCTATTTTTATAGCTAAAATGTAATGATGTTTTTTGTTTTTAACTACTATTCGAATAAAAGATAACTATATATTTTGTTAAAAATTAACTATATTGATAGACGACTAAAGACTAAGAGGTCGCTATGCTTGCTATTATTCGTGCTATCTTTGTAATAATTGCGTCAATATTGATCTGTATTTTTGGATTAATTTACTGTTCTTTTAGTCCACGTAATCCTCGTCATGTTGCTACTTTTGGTCGCTGGTTTGGTCGTATGTCGACTATATTTGGTATCCATGTGGAAGTCCGCTATTCTAAAAATGTGATTTTGCCAAAAAATTGTATTTATATCGCTAATCATCAGAACAATTACGACATGGTTACTGCTACTAATGTAGTTCCACCATATACTGTTACGGTAGGAAAAAAAAGTCTACTATGGATACCGTTGTTTGGACAACTGTACTGGCTTACAGGCAATCTTTTTATTGATCGAAATAACAACGCTAGTGCTTATAACACTCTTACTGAGATCGTAAAAAGTATTCAAAACAGGAATATTTCCATCTGGATGTTTCCAGAAGGAACTCGTAGCTACGGCCGTGGTTTACTCCCATTTAAAACTGGAGCATTTTATACTGCTATTACTGCTGGTGTTCCTATTGTACCGATTTGCATTTCTAATACTTCGAATAAAATCAAACTAAATCGTTGGTCAAATGGTTTAGTTATTATTGAGTTTTTGCCTCCAATAGAGACATCAGGTTATAGTTTTGAACAAGTTCGTACATTAAGTAAATACTGTCATATGGTAATGAAAAATAAGATCAATGAACTTAATTCGGAAGTATCTCGACGAGAATCTTTTAAGCTTTAAAAACATTATATAAAATTTCAATTATATCTATCGAATTCTATTTCATAGTAGAGCTGTATTAAGTATCTCTCTTATAAAGATCTGTTGGAGACATAACAGTAATGCTATAGCTTTTTTAAACACATATAGTTTATAAAATTTTTACTTATTAGATAAATAAATAATTTTTAGATCTTAATCTTAACTAGATTTTATTAAAACATTAAAGAACAAATATAATATCTAATCAATATCAGTCTATTAAGATAATAGAATTATATTAATAATATTCATAAAAGCTATTTATTTTAAGTTTCTAATATATCTTTTTTTTAAAAATATAATTTTTACGTTGTTTAACTTAAAATTTTCTATATTTAATAGTCAATGATTAATAATCGATAAAACTAATATTTATTAAAATAATTAATATATATTGTAAATATATTAGATAGATCGATTTTATAATTCGAAAAATTGTTAAGATATTTTTATAGAGCTTAGAAATAACCGATGCACTTGGTTTATGTGACGAAATGATAAATCATATTATGAGTTATTTATTAATCAGTAGTAATAATATTACCTCAAATTACATAAAAAATAAGAGTAGACTTTATTATTATGTATTTTAAATACAAGCATAATTTGATATCAGTTATATATTTTAGGAAAGAAAAATTTTACAGCTATATGAAAATAGAATTTAAATCGCTATATATAACATATAAAATATACTAAAATATAAAATAATCAATGAATTATTTTATAACTGTTTATTTATATCAAGCAGTAAACGTGCATAATAACCTTGTCATTTTATAATAAGTATTAAAGTTCTCCTTATTGAGAATGATACTTAAATAAGAAATTTAATTCTCAATTCATTTATTAGTAATAATATAGAAATTTAATTATATTTTATAATGTATTTAATTTTTAATATATAAAACATTTATTTCTTATTTAAAGTAAACGTAAAAATAATCTTGATCTAGTTTACTAGCTAACTGAACACATAAAAACGTGCTAATCCAAGACTATTTTCGAACTAAAATATAAATATCATAGACAGCATAATACTAAATTTTTAGTTTTTATAGAAAATAATCTTGCTCTTTTCTTTAATTTTTAGAAAAAAGAGATAGTTTTTAGGTTTGCTACGTAAAACATATCAGCGATTTATTTTATGCTTGAATTGACATTAAGACTTAGAGTTAAATGGAAGTAAAGTAACTAAAATAATATTTATGACTATAGGTTATAAATGCTATTAAAATAAAAAACATTAACAGGCTAGGATAGATACCCAAACTGGCCCTCTTCCTACTTTGTAACGTCCTATTGGTTTTAATGCGCCAGATCGTGCATTAATAACATAAACTGTGATATGGTGAGACTTTTGACCGGCAACTATTAGAAACTTTCCATAGAAATCAATATTAAAACTACGTGGTTGAGTTTCAGTTTCTTGATATCCTAAAAAACGAAGAACTCTGCCATTTTCAGATACCGCGAACCAACTTATTATACTGGCAATTCGATCACAACAATAGAGTAAACGGTTGTCGGGTGTAATATGGATATCTGCTGCCCAACGGATATTGCTGAAACTAGTTGGTACCATATCTAATGTTTCTAGTATGAACTTACCAAAACCTGCTGAATCTATAGCAATTACATTGACTGTACCACTAAACTCGTTTATTACATAAGCATAATTTCCGCTGTAATGGAATACCATATGTCGCGGTCCAGCACCGTCTACATCTAATGCTTCTGGTTTTCTTAAAGTTAAATAACCGGATTCGCTAATGTTATAAAATCGTATGCGGTTTTCTTTTAAGCAAGGTACCCAAAGTACTTGATTTGTTGTGTCAATATTAGCTGAGTGACAATAGGTTAAATTTTCTAGTATCTGTATTGGTTCTCCAATGATGCCTTTTTTATCTATTGGGCTGACAGCTAAACAAGCACCATTATAAGAAACGCTGTAAAGCGTTTCACTTTTTGAATTAATACTCAGTTGTGTCGGACTACCTGGTAAAGAGCTAATACCAGCTTTAATTAACAATCCTTGTTGATTAATTTTATAACTGATTACACTAAAAGATGGCCTGATACCAATATAGAGATACATTTTTCTTAGGTTAATAACCATCGGATTCCCTTGTCCTGGAGTATCTACTATCTGTAACAATGTTAGTACACCTTGATTGTCTATTTTCCAGACATGTATCTGCTGACTCTCTGAACTTGCAATATAGATGATTTGCTTCACAAATTCCCTTATATTAATTAATATTGTATTGAAGAATGATAGAGATATTATCTAATAAATAATCGATAGATTATTTATTAATTGTTCTAGATCTGAACAATATTATCACTAATTTACTAAAATATATGCTATTATATAGCTTATTTTTGAAGATGTTATAAAAATTATTGTTCATTAATTCTGCCAGATACTAAAATCTATATTGGAAATATTCTGTAAAAATATAATATCTATTATGACTTATTTCAATAAATATGAATTTTTTAACTAATATAAAACTAAAATACTCGCTATACTAAAATTTTAAAACTAATTAATTATTAATAATAATATATCATATCAATCATATCAATACTCTTAATTCGAAAATAATTTACTATTTGTACAGATTAAATATTTTCGACTTTATAATAAAAAAACGATATAAATGCTAGATAGTTTCAGATACTATTTATCTAAAACCATTTTCGATAAAAATCTTTTATTAATCATTAAAATAAAATTAAAAGAAAATCTTATGTAGCTATCCTTATTATTAATGCTATATAAAATTAAAAATAATATCAATCAATAGTATTGCATGATATTTATCTGCATTAATCATTTTTCTATAAATTGAACTGATACTATTGTTATATAGTAATCTAATTAGATAACTTATTTATAGTAATTTTACGTTTTTATTTAAAAAATCGCACGAAAGATATATAATTTATTTTTTTAACCAAAAATCGTTTATTAATTTCAGCTTAATATAATAAAGGATATATTAGTTTCAATAAAATAACTTAGATCTTCTTTAAGATTAATTATTTTCTCGTGAAAAAGTAGAAAATACGTTATATAATACTTTAAGTTACATTAAATGTAGCAATTAAACGGTTAAGTACTTATGTCTTAATTAGAAGATAGTAATTGTTTAATATACTGATAATAGATGTAGTGAAAATATATCTATCTTATCTTAGATAAAGCGCTTATATTTTAAGCTGAGTTATCTAGTTTTTGGATTATATTAAACATCGATTTAACTACTACTAGTAATAAAAACAGTAATTAATATCTGGCATAAGTAGAATAAAAGATATATATTAATGAAATAGTAAATTAAATACGGATACTATCTTTAATAATAAAGTTAAAGATATAATATTATTATAGATAATTATGTTGTTTTAACATTAATAAATAATTTTTAAAATAGAATATAATATCTACTATTATCTAGTAGTAACTTATCATTAATCCGCTATTTTCTTAAAAATCTTATCACTACTAAAATATCTTGTTTATTACTTGCCGATTTTTATAATGAAGCTAGCATCGATATTAAATCGATGCTAAAAAATTCACTAATCGTTGAAATGACTTGTTGTAGTAATTTTTTATTAACACTATTTTTCTTACTCTATAAATTAAAATATTGCATGCAAATGTTATTTTCTACTGCTATACTGTTAGACGGATATGAAAATTTATAATAACTATATCAAGTATATCTAATAGCGATTAATGCATAGTACTGAAAAAAATAAATTTATAAACAGTAGTTTATATTTATAAATTTATTAAAGGAAAGTTTTATTAAAAAAGATAAAGATATAATAAAACTTCGAATATTAAAGAACTATAGCAGGCTAATTATAAAAAATATTTTTCTATTGAATGCTTATAACTATTTAAATTGAGTTAAATCAAACTAATTAATTCAATTATTAAATGATTACAATTTAAAAAATTATTACTGATTTAAAGTATTTTAAATAATTTATATCAAATTCATTCCCATAGCTTATTATTAATATTTTTTGTTTGGTATAAAAATACTATAACAATATAAAATTTTATAAAACTCTTAAGATTTTGAGGAATTACATAGTGGATGTAACTAAACTAGTTGTTATGCGTCATGGTGAAAGTCAATGGAACAATGAAAATCGTTTTACTGGCTGGACTGATGTGGACCTTTCTGACAAGGGTCGCACCGAAGCAAAAAAAGCAGGTAAAATTCTAAAAGAAAAAGGCTATACTTTTGATTTTGCCTATACCTCAGTACTGAAACGAGCTATTTATACTCTTTGGAATGTCCTAGAAGAACTAGATCAAGCCTGGTTGCCGGTAGAAAAATCCTGGCGTTTAAATGAACGTCATTACGGTAAACTTCAAGGGCTTAATAAAACCGAAACCGCAAAAAAATACGGTGATGCACAAGTAAAACAATGGCGTCGTGGTTTCGTAAATACACCGCCAGAACTTACTCGTGAAGATAAACGCTTTCCAGGACATGATCCACGGTACGCTAATCTAAATGAAGCCGAGCTACCGAAAACCGAAAGCTTAGCATTAACTGCTGAACGTGTAATTTTCTACTGGAACAAAACCATTCTTCCTCGTATGAAGAATGGTGAGCGAATTATTGTTATTGCCCACGGTAATTCTATTCGCGCTATGTTAAAATTCCTGGACAACCTAAACGAAGAAGAAATTTTAGAACTGAATATTCCGACAGGAATGCCGTTAGTATATGAATTTGATAGTAATATAAAACCAATTAAACATTACTATCTCGGCGAGGTTGATGAGATCGCTTACAAAATTTCCGAAGTCGAAAATCAAGGTAAAGCAAATAACAAATTTGTTTCATGAAAGCTTAAATAATAATGCCATACTGTTATATGTCATAGTAAATAGATAACTAATAAAATAGCGACTAATTAATAGGTTATATTTTATTCACTTAGCCTCTTTTAAGATTTTAGATTAAAAAATACCTGATATTTTTATTTTTTCTGTTGAAATAGTAGTGTTTTCGTTGAGAGATACTTGTATTGATAGTAAAATAGCTTTTATTGATAGATCATTTCTAATTAAAAAACATAGCGTGTTAACATGTATGTTACTATCTTCTTAGTTAAATTATGGTAATCTTTTATTAGTCAAATTTTAATTTATTTCGATTAGATTTTTACTCAGGCATTGTTAACCGTATAGTGAATATTTGATAATAAATATTTTAAATATTTGAAATATTAGATTTTTATCAAAACGTAACTCTATGGCTATATTAATCATCTGATTTAATATACACGTTAACGATAAAGTGTACCTACATGTTAGTAAAAAGCTACACTATTAGTGAAATAGATTAAGCTAATAATAGGAAGAGCTTAGGAAAAGCTATATATTTTTTCGTACAATTATAATATAGTTCATTAAGATAGTTTGTTGATGTGGTATAAAATATTTCGCCCGTGTGCCGTTTGTATTATTTTGCTAACTTAAAGGTGATAGTCATGGATCGTTTCCCTTACTCACAAAATTCTATTATAGAACGTACTAATAGTACTATTCAGCCATTTATGATACAGGTCTATGGTTGGATGACTTGTGGGTTATTACTAACTGCCTTCGTATCCTGGTACGCTGTCCGAACGTTAGTATTGCTGCAATTTATTCTTTCTAGTCAATTAATATTTTTTAGTTTAATTATTACTCAAGTGGCGCTGGTGTTTTTTATCTCAAATATGATTAACCAAATTAATGGTATAATGGCGACATCATTTTTTATGCTTTATTCAGCATTAACTGGATTAACACTTGCGAGTATCTTTATTGTCTATACTGCATCTTCTATCGCTAGTACGTTTTTTGTAACCTCTGGTATGTTCGGCGCTATGACACTCTATGGTTATGCTGTTAAACGAGATTTAAGCAGTTTTAGCAATCTTTTATTTATGGCGCTTATTGGTATTATATTAGCATCAATTGTAAATACTTACTTGCAAAATACTAATTTGATGTGGATAGTAACCTATATTAGTGTATTGGTATTTACTGGTTTGACCGCTTATGATACCAATAAATTAAAAAAAATGAGCGATCAATTATTGTTACTGGAAAATAAGGATCAGTTTAGAAAATATTCTATTGTTGGTGCATTAAGCTTGTATTTAGACTTTATTAATCTATTTTTAATTTTTCTTCGCATTTTTGGAAAACGACGTTAAGATAGAATTGATGATACGTTAGGCATTTTTTCCTTTATTATTACCTAACGTATCACATTAAATTATTATTTGTCTGTCGATGTCGTTTGAGTATTTATACCACGCATCAACTTTTCCGATGAAAAATATTTTTAATTATTTTTCTTAGATAAGGTTATAATTATTTATTATAACATAAGACATTGATCTAAATTAAAGATTTGATATATAACTAAGCTAATAAGAGAATTTTTGAGTAACAATATTGATTAACTAGCTGTTATAATAACTTAATAACGTAGGTAAGTTTGATTCTTTACTACGTTTCGAACAAGATATCGATATCGTTTTTCAACAAAGTTATATTTTTCTGTATTTTCTATTGTTTGTGTTATAAACATTAGTAATATAATAATAAATTTATATTATGTTATATTTCTTCTTATTATGAAGAATTTTATAAATCAATCATATGATTGAGCTACCATTAAAACTATGTTATATTTACGGAAAAATATACTATTCATCAATACTGTTGATAGTAACATATATAATAGCTACTTAGAAAAATTTCAATAATATTTGAATATTCTTAATATTTAAATATCCTACTATAATGCTATCCAAATAACCTTTTTATATATGATATCAACATCATATATAAATTTATCGTTTATATTATTATAATAATAATTCTATATTCGAATTTCGCGTAATTGATTTTTAATTAATTTTTTACTTTCAATTTAATATATTTCCATATAATTTATACTGAAAAAATTATTATTTTATATCTATTTTTATTAGATTTATTACTATTTGTATTTATCAATACATCGATTAGTATTTTTCTGTTTAAATTGTATAAAAATCGAAAAAACGTTATTAAACTTAGACTAGTTAATATTAACTAACTTTTATATCTTACGGATTTTATTTAATTCTAGTATCGGAAAATTAAGTTATAATTAGTAGTTTACTATTTAATTAAATTACTAATTATTATTAGTAATAAGGTATATTATTTAATATTAGCATATATAGTACTTTACTAGAGCAGAATCTTAAATAATTAGTATATAAGATACCACGGTAGTGTTAATCTAATTCTTGTTGTAGCAAGCGAGCCTGCGCTAATTCTTCCGGTGTATCTACACCACTAATGTTAGGTAAAATATTCACTACTGCAACATGAATTTTTTCGCCGTACCATAAAACTCGAAGTTGTTCAAGAATCTCAATTTCTTCTAATGGACTAGGAGTCCAGCTAACATAGCGACGTATAAAATCAGCACGATAAGCATAAATACCGATATGGCGTAGCAAAATATGAGAGAGATGTTTTTGGCTTCGAGCAAACCCTTCTCGATCCCACGGGATAGTTGCGCGAGAAAAATAAAGTGCATAACCGTTCATATCAATGACAACTTTTACTATATTTGGATTGAATCCTTCTTCTACGGTTTTAATAGATGTTGCTAGCGTAGCTATGCTAGTTTTTTCTCCCACTAGATTATTTGCAACTTGACAAATAATTTGCGGTGGTATAAATGGTTCATCACCCTGAACATTAACGATAATTTGATCATCATGGAAACAGTAGCGATCAATAACTTCTTTTATCCGTTCGGTTCCAGATTGATGATCAGGACGAGTCATACAAACTTCACCACCGGCTCGTTCTACCGCTTCAACTACTTTTTTATGATCGGTCGCAACAATAATCCGATCGGCTCCAGAAGTCTTTATTCGTTCCATAACACGAACTATCATTGGTTTACCATTTAGATCGGCTAAAGGTTTTCCAGGTAGTCGAGTAGAAGTAAAACGGGCAGGAATAATAATAATAAAATTCATAAATAGTCTCATTTAAAGAGATAGCATACGCTCTTTTTATTAGTATAGGATAAGATTATGTAAGATTTAAAGATTAAAAAAAAGTACATTAAAAATTAATACTAATGTCTGATATTCCTTAAAATTTTGTTAAAAAATAAACTAAATAAGTATTGATTTTTAACAGGTAATAATCTATTAGTATGCTTATATAGAAGATAATAACGAAAAAACAATATGATAATATAGGATAGAGAATTTTTACTAGAAAACATTTCTTTATTTTCAATTAAATTTAATAAGCAATCAAATACTAATTAAAGAAAATTAAAATAACAAACATGAATTAACATAGCAATTTATTTTCTATAGTTTATACTCGAATAAGTTAACCAATAATAATATAATAAACAGTATTAATTTTGTATATTCGCTTTCTTATCAGATAGTAATTGAAATTTTCGAATTATCTGTAAAATCGGTGTTAATAATTTTTCCTTCGCATAATGAGATAATTGTGCATTAACTGGTAAATACCACCAATTAGCACGAGCAAAATTTCGGCATTTAACTGCATCTTTTTCTGTCATTAAAAGTTGCTCTTCTGATGAGACTAGTTTATCAAACATCTGTTTCTGGTAGATTTGATGATCATTAAATGCTACCTCACGAATTGGTTCTGCACCACTCTTTCGAATAGTAACAAAAAAACGCAATGGATGTCCAATGCCAGCTATTGCTACTATAGGTGTTAGATTAACGAGCGAACGGCGTTCACCACTTAATAAATTGATTGCTGTTCCAGCAGAAAGATGCATAGATATCTCGCTATTAGACTGAGTTTCACCGCCATTAATTATAACAGCTTGTACTGTCTTTAATCGACTTATTCGTTCACGCATAGGACCAGCAGGTAACCACCATCCATTCCCAAAACGATATTCTCCGTCAATGACAACCCATTCAATATCCCGTCCCAACGCGTAATGCTGTAATCCATCATCGCTTACCACTATGTCTAAGTTATGTGCGTGCAATAGTGCTGCTACTGCTTTGGCGCGTTGAGGTGCTACTGCAACTGGTGAACCGAGGCGTTGCCAAATAAGTAATGGCTCATCCCCGGATTGATCACTGGTCGTTTTTTCGTCTAATAAAAGGGGATAGTTTACTGCTCGTCCACCGTAGCCGCGTGATACAACACCTACTCGAAAACCATGATGCTGTAATTGTGTTACTAGCCATAGCACTAATGGTGTTTTACCATTACCACCAACTGTCAAATTACCAATTACTACAATCGGTAATGGAAAACGATGTACTTTAAACCAACCCCGTCGATAACTAAAGCGAATAATCGATGTAATCAACCCATATATCAAAGAGAACGGTAATAGAAGAAAATATAGACGCGAGGTACCAGACCAAATTCTAGTTATCATTGTCCGAATTGTAACCTATGAAGCTGAGCGTAAACACCATGATGTGATATTAGTTCATCGTGAACACCGCGTTCAACGATCTTTCCTTCTTCTACTACCAAAATTTCATCAGCTTTTTCAATAGTAGATAGACGATGAGTGATAAACAGAGAAGTCCGGTTTTTTTGAAGTGTATCTAGCGCTTTCTGAATTGCTCGCTCTGATTCAGTATCGAGTGCGGATGTAGCTTCATCGAGAATTAGGATTGGGCAATTTCTTAATAACGCACGCGCGATACCAATGCGTTGTCTCTGACCACCAGAGAGCAATACACCATTTTCGCCAATTACTGTATCTAAACCTTGATCCATTTTTTCGATAAAATCCATAGCGTAACCCATACGCGCCGCATTTTCGATCTGTTCACGAGAATAGCTTTCATTACAGGCATAAGCAATATTATTAGCAATAGTATCATTAAAAAAATGTACGTTTTGTGAAACTAGTGCAACCTGATTGCGTAATGAAGCTAGTTTATAATCACGTAAATCAGTACCATCAAGTAAGATATGACCATGCTGAACATCATAAAAACGTGTTAATAGATTAGCAATAGTAGATTTTCCAGAACCAGATCGACCTACTAACGCTACCATATGGCCTGCAGGAATATTCAAACTAATATCGTATAATGAAGGTATCTCTTTGCCTGGGTAAGAAAAAGTGACGTGGTTAAAAACAATATCTCCTTTAACACGTTCAATTTCCACCGTACCTTTATCTTTTTCAGTTTCCATATCAAGAATAGAAAATAAAGTCTGACAAGCTGCCATACCACGTTGAAATTTCGCATTAACGTCAGTCAGGGATTTTAGCGGACGTATCATGGCAATCATTGACGAAAAAACTACTGTGATAGTACCAGCAGTTAATGTTTCCATTACTGAGGGCAAACTGGCAGCGTACAGAATAAAGGCTAGTGCAAGTGATGCAATAAATTGGATTAATGGATCAGAGACCGAAGAAGCAGCTACCATTTTCATTCCTTGTTGGCGCATTTGGTTACTAACACTATTAAAACGCTCGTTCTCCATCTTCTGACCACCGAAGATTAGCACTTCTTTATGTCCTTTAAGCATCTGCTCGGCGCTAGTAGTTACTTGTCCCATGGTATTTTGCATTCTTTTACTAATTTGTCGGAATCGTTTTGATATTTGCCGGATAGAAAATGATACAATCGGTGCAATTACCATTAGAATGATCGATAGTTGCCAGCTATAATAGAACATCATTGCAAATAATCCGATAATCGATGCTCCTTCACGAATAACGGTAATCAAAGCACCAGAAGACGAAGAAGCCACCTGCTCGGAATCATAAGTAATGCGAGAAAGTAATGTACTGGTAGATTGCTGGTCGAAAAAAGATACAGGCATATCCATCATGTGATTGAATAACCGACGACGCATATTCATTACTACTTTACCGGAAACCCAGGATATACAATAGCTAGAAATAAAACCACTAACACCGCGTAATATCATTAGACCGACTATAAGAAATGGCATCCAGACAAAAATGTTACTATTAGCCTTTCCAAAGCCGTTATCTAATAATGGTTGAAGCAACGATAACATAAAAGTATCGCTGGCAGAATTTAGTATCAGGGAAATCACTGCGATGATCAAACCTATCTTAAAAGATGATATCATAGGCCAGAGGCGACAGAAAGTCTGCCAAGTTGAGATATTTTTATCGTTTAGCATTTATTTACCAGTGACGAGACTAAATAATTACTTATTCTACCTATTTAATGTGGCTACGCCAAATCACAATAGATAAAAATATTGAAAGCTACTATAATAAAAAACGTATAATTAAGTTGACCGCTGTATAACGCCAATGAATACAGTGGTAACTCTTACCACTGTATTCATTGGCAGAATGGAAGAAAATACATAACTTGTCTAATCTAATACTAATTTAAGATAAATTTTTCAAAATATGCTGATATAGGATGTTTTTCTGTTCTAATATTATACTAACTACGATGATCGTATTTTTTCTTATTAGAATATAGAAAATTATTATTTCTGGAATTTTAAATTCTCTAATATTCTCAATTAATATTAATAATTAAAATACCTTAAAAGCATAACTATTACTTTATTAAGTATAAATCTAATATTTTCATAATTAAAAATATAAATTATGCTAATAAAATACTAATCAAATTTATTGAATACTACTTAAATTTTCGATCAGATCCTATAGATCTGATTTAAATAATTCTAGATTAGAAAAAGGTAAGATTACTACCTTTTATAGTATCTGTATTATTAATCTAAGTATTATATTATATATTAGTATACTATTTTTAGTACTACTTAAAATAATAGTAAATTTACTTAAAGACAGAACATCATTATATTATAAAAATTATCAGTTTTACAGGTAAGTAGCAGTAGAGAGGTAATTTGTTTAAAATAAAAAGTAGAGCTTTAATAGCAAAACACCGATAGCAAATACTAATAGAAAGTAGCAGAGGAGAAAAGTAATTTTATAGAAAAATATTTAGCCTTATTCTTTTTCTTAAGAAGATGAAGCTTATTATTAGAGTAATATACGTTATCAATATCATTGTCTTATCTAAAATTTTTTGTTATTATCTTAATCCTAATATTTTTTAGTTAAAGAAATAGTCAAAAGTATTATTTATGATATATTATTTTATACGAATTCTATAATACATAGAAATAACTAGTGTATTTCTTATTTATTTTTTTAACGAAAAGCTGCGCTTCTTTAATATCAAAGTTATGTCAAATATATTAATATTTATCCTTTACAGGATATTAAGGAGTTGATAATTTCTACTGTAGAATTAATCTATCACACAACTATCAAATTTAGATATATTATTAATATGTATTATTTTGCTTTAGTTATATTTTATATTTATAAAATTTAAACTTATTAATAAAAATAATTTAATCTAGTATTTAAATAAAATAATGTCTTAATGTTTTATTGAGCAATTAATTGTAATAATTTTATTATTTTAAATACTTTCATTTATAAATTTTATTAAGAATATTATAAATCAAAAACTATATCTTAGTTTTTGATTTATAATATTTATTCATCTCTTCGATAATAAAAATTAGAAAAAGTTAAATTTTTAAGTATTTAACATTTTAATAAAGTATTAATTTCACTAAATTTCTCCTATTAATTATTAATTTTAATTTTACAATTAAAATAAAAGCGTTATAAAAGATCTTTAAGTTTACGATATTATCGTTTTTTGAAATATAACAGTTAATTATTTATATTAGCACGATTTCGTAGTTCCCTACCTGGTTTAAAGTGCAGAACATATCTTCCTTCAAGTTTCACTATATCACCAGTTTTCGGATTTCGACCGATACGTGGAGCACGATAGTGAGTAGAAAAACTACCGAAACCGCGAATTTCAATACGTTCACCACTGGTTAATGTTAGTGCCATGTGCTCAAGAATTTCTTGAACTGCACTATTAATTACTTTTAACCTGATATGAACGCAATGAGTAGCTATTTTTTTGATAAGTTCTGACTTGGTCATAATTTCTCCAAGTGTGCGCTATTTTCTGAAACTAGAAAGAACTCACTTCTTCCCATTTGTTGTTATTATTCGTTTTTAGTCGCTGCTTTAAAGGCTTCAGCCATTGTATTTGAAAAGTTATTTTCTTCTTGTTTTTTGTTTATAATACTAATATTTTCTTTATTATTTGCTTCACCTTTTGCATAAAAAATTAGGTTAACAACACGATTCTTGCGATCAATACCACTAAATTTTACCTCTACATTATCACCAATATTCAGTATAGTCGTAGTATCTTTAGTATGATTATATGAAGATTCAGAAGTGTTTAGGTAACCTTCAACACCGTCTGATAATTTAACTATAGCACCTTTAGAATCAACTGATATAATTTTACCAGTAACAATAGTTCCTTTTTTATTTAAAGACAGATAGCTATTAAGCGGATCTTCAATTAATTGCTTTACGCCAAGTGAAATTCGCTCACGCTCTGCATCAACCTGCAGAACAACAGCTATAATTTCATCACCCTTTTTATATTCACGTACAGCTTCTTCGCCAGCTATATTCCAAGAAATATCGGATAAATGGACTAGTCCGTCTATTCCTCCATCTAATCCAATAAAGATTCCAAAGTCGGTTATTGATTTAATTTTACCTTTAACACGATCGCCTTTGTTATAGGTTTCTGAAAATTGTTTCCATGGATTAGTTTTGCATTGCTTTAAACCTAAAGAGATACGACGACGTTCTTCGTCAATATCCAGAACCATCACTTCTACAATATCACTTACATTAACTACTTTAGAAGGATGAATATTTTTATTAGTCCAATCCATTTCTGAAACATGTACTAGACCTTCAACACCTGCTTCAATTTCAACGAAACAGCCGTAATCAGTTAAGTTGGTTACATAACCACTTAACAGAGTACCTTCCGGATAACGCTGAGAAATAGCAATCCACGGATCTTCTCCAAGTTGTTTTAGGCCAAGAGAAACACGGATACGTTCGCGATCGAATTTTAATACTTTAACAGTGATCTCATCACCAACATTTATAATTTCGCTTGGATGTTTAACTCGTTTCCAAGCCATATCAGTGATGTGTAATAAACCATCAACACCTCCAAGATCAATAAAAGCACCATAGTCAGTAAGATTCTTTACAGTACCTTTAACTTTTGTACCTTCCTGTAAGTTTTCTAATAACTGATCGCGTTCAGCGCTATTTTCGGATTCGATAACAGCACGACGTGAAACTACAACATTATTGCGTTTTTGATCTAATTTGATTACTTTAAATTCAAGTTCTTTACCTTCCAGATGAAAAGTATCTCGAACTGGACGTACGTCGACTAAAGAGCCTGGTAAAAATGCACGAATACCATTTAGTTCAACAGTGAAACCACCTTTGACTTTTCCATTAATTACACCAATAACAGTAACTGCTTCTTCATGGGCTTTTTCTAATATTAGCCATGTTTCGTGACGCTTAGCTTTATCACGAGAAAGAAGTGTTTCACCAAAACCGTCTTCGATTGCATCCAATGCGACATCAATCTGATCACCTACTTCGATTTCTAATTTACCCTGAGTATTTCGAAATTGTTCAATAGGAATAGCAGATTCAGATTTTAAGCCAGCATCAACCAGAACAATATCTTTTGCGATAGACACAACGGTACCACGAATAATAGAGCCTGGACGAGTTTCAATTTCTTTCAAAGATTCTTTAAAGAGTTGAGCAAAAGATTCTATCATATTTGATAATCTTCAGGTTTTTTTAATTAATATCCATCCAGCATCTCACTAGATGGGGTTGCTTTACATTCTCTACTATCATTTTTCGATATAAGATAGTATAGTAGCTGCATCGTTACGATAGTGCTAGAATCTGTTTAGCATGAGCTAATGTTTTTACTATTACTTCATCAATGCTTGATCTAGTAAAATCAAGTACCAATGCATCAGCTGCCGGTATTAGTGGTGCTACTGTACGATTTCGATCGCGATCGTCTCGTTCTTTTATCTCAGATAAAAGATGTTTAAAATTAACACTAAAGCCTTTTTCTTTCAACTGTAGCATACGACGATACGCTCTTTCATTCGACGATGCATCAAGAAATATTTTCACTGATGCATCAGGAAAAACAACAGTACCCATATCACGGCCATCAGCAATAAGACCAGGTTCGACTCGAAATGCACGTTGGCGTTGCAATAGCGTTTCACGTACGCGTGAAAATGTAGCGATTTGTGATGCTGTATTGCCAATAGCTTCATTTCGAATAGTACGACTAACATCTTCTCCTTCCAATATTACACTTAATTGCTTTTGTTTAATCTTAAAACGAATATTAAGATGAGTAGCAAGTAATACTAACATTTCTTCGTTATCAAAAGATACTTGATACTGCAGGGCAGCTAGTGCTAATACTCGGTAAATTGCACCGGAATCTAATAGATGCCACTGTAAAGTTTCTGCTAATGCTTTACAAAGTGTTCCTTTTCCTGCACCACTTGGTCCATCGACAGTAATTACCGGGATTATAATTGTCATTATTTTTCCCTTTAAGAGAAATAAAAGAAAAACCTGAACTAGGCCTCAGGCTTTATTTTGTTATATTATGCTCTTTATTAAACATAAAAATTACTATTACTACAATTATAGTAGTGCTGAATGAAAGATTCTAATATTCTTAAACACTATATTCGTCGTTAAATATCAATTAAGACAATTATTAATTTTTCAGGAAATATAACTGGAATACCCTCTGTTACAATTTTGTTTACTTTGATAAGTTTAATAGGTACTACCCTTAAGTTATTTGATTCGTTGATAATATTCGTAATATAAAAACTCTATTACTAATAATACGATTATACTATTACTGGAAAATAATATTACAGTTGTAATAACTATTACCGTATCTAAGATATAAATTCTATTCATATAAATAGAATTTATTGACGTTTAACTGCTTTTAATACAATTGTCATATTCATGTTATTGAATAGAGAAAAATGAATATTACCTTTTTAAACTATAGCAAGCAATACAATAGCCGATATACAGCTAGCTTTGTTAATAAAATAATAATTACGATACTTTAATACTAAGGATTTTTATTAATACTAAAGTATTATTAATATAATATTAGGATAATATTATTATCTTTATTCGGATACACTTATTCTGTAAAACAAGTATTCTTATTAAGATAACAGCAAGCATTAGATTAAAATTTACTGTTAATAACAGTATTATTACTTTAATATCTAGTTTAACAAAACGAAAATAAATAACTCTTGAGTTTAAGGTAATTTGTTTTACCATTATTTCAATAATATATGAGATCTTCTTTTATATGTCATTTTATAATTAGTACATTGTTGCTAAAATGGATGATAAAATTCTTATAAAGAATATATCCTATATTTATAATATTTATTTAATTTATTCAACAAAAAGAACGACTAACACTAAAAACAGATTTACATTAAGATAATATCTTAACAGATACTTGATAACTCTAACTAAGAACTTTTGCAAAAAAAAAAAGAACTGCACTAAGCTCGAAACGTTGATTAAACTAATCAAGTTGTAATCCACGCTTTATAATATTTTATTAAAAAAACAAATAAACGAACAGTCATTGTTACTTAAATTAGATAAAATAGATAAGTGTTATCCATAACGATGGGAAAAACTGATCATAAAATCTACCAAAGCTTGCACTCCTTCTATCGGCATAGCATTATATAGCGATGCACGCATGCCACCTACTGTTCGATGCCCCTTTAATGCATGCAGACCAGCAGTAAAAGATTCTTTCAAAAACAGTGCATTAAGTTTACTATTTGCTAATCGAAACGGAACATTCATTCGTGAATAATTGGTTGGTGCAACAGTATTATGATAAAAATCACTGTTATTAATAACATTATATAATAACGATGCTTTAGCTTGATTGCGTTTATCTATTTCCTTCAACCCACCTTGAGATTTTAACCATTTAAATACAAGCCCCGATAAATACCAAGCAAATGTCGGTGGCGTATTAAACATAGAATTATTTTCAGCTAATATACGATAATCTAGAATAGATGGTAGTATTTTTCTTGCTCGACCTAGCAAATCTTCTCGTACGATAACTAGTGTTAACCCGGCTGGTCCAATATTTTTTTGAACTCCAGCGTAAATTACTCCAAAACAATTAATATCTATCGGATAAGACAAAATTGCAGAAGAAAAATCAGCTACTACTACCTTATCGCCAAAATCCGGTAGTTCATAAATAGCTAAACCATCAATAGTTTCGTTAGGGCAATAATGTACATAAGCGCTGTTTTTAGATAAGTTCCAGTCTCGCATCGGTTTAATAGCACGTAGGCCATTTATTTCGGTAATAACATTAATTATATGTGGATCACAATATTTTTTTGATTCTTCTATAGCACTACGTGCCCAATAGCCACTGTCGATATAATCAGCACTAGTGCTTTCTCCTAATAAATTCATCGGAAATGCAGCAAATTGTGCACGTCCTCCACCTTGACAAAATAAGACTTTATAATTTTCTGGAATCGTTAAAAGTTCGCGCAGATCCTTCTCAGAAGATTGAGCAACTTCGATAAATTCTTTGCTACGATGGCTTATTTCCATAATTGATGTACCAAGACCATGCCAATTACATAATTCTTGTTTTACTTGATTCATAACTGAAACTGGTAGCATTGCTGGTCCAGAGCTAAAATTAAATACTTTATTCATTTCTTTCCTCGCTACGATTTATTAATAAAATTACTAAAAATCATAGACCAATTTTAAATACAGATCAGTATTCTACACTTCTTAGAAGTAAATATTTTAACTAAAAATCATTACTTATATTTACTTGATATATATCTGAGACTGAAATTATTAGTTATGTTTATTAATAGTAAAATTACTACTTACAAAGTATAATCATATCTTTTATAGATTATAGATATTTAAATACTTCTTCACTAATTACCTTTCGCAGAATTTTATTTTAGTGAATAATATTCACGAGCGGACAGGTGAAAATGGTTTTTCATGATTAAATAAGTAGTTATTTTATATTCTAACTGATTTGAGATTCTATTACAGATAATTATTGATAATTATCTGTATGTATTTTAAAATAAAAATATTATGAAATCTAATTTAATTAAATTTCATAATATTTTATGCAAAATTTATGTATATTAATAAATATTTTAATAACTTATATTTAATAGCATACCAGCGAATAATAGTATTAGAAAAATTCGTCTTCTATATATAGAATATATAATTACTATATTAAAATTATATTTTTACTGAATTTATTAATTTACTCATTATTTGTCAAGTAGTTTTAGCTAACTAAATTAGTATTTTTATAATCATAAAAGTTCCTAAAATAAAAAGCTATTTATTTTTTATAGCGCTTCAGTAGATATATAGTTTCAGTTTCTTTTTTATTGTTCTTTTAAACTTAAAAATAGCAGATTTTTTAGTTCTAATATATATTTCAGTATAATGATAGAACAGAATTTATTATTACCAAACTTACAAAGAAGTTCATCATAAAAAATTTAAGTTTATTCACACTAAAACCTTTTGTAATTATAAGCTCGTTAAGAAAACTACTTTAAACATAGAAGATCATTGTACGATATTAATAACTTTATTTTATTAAGGATTAATTTATCCAACCTGATCTCTGAAAAATAGAACTAAAATATCAAAGTATTTGCATAATACTATTCATATATTTATACAAATATATTTCTAATTAGTACTATATAGTAAGCTAAATTAAATAAATTTTTACCAAATATCACTAAGATATTTTCTGACTTCAGTTTTAAACTTAAAAATTATCAAGCAAAATACAGTTTACATGTATTTATCTAATTACTATCAGATCTTAAAGTAGTGAAAATAGTGAAACGATAATTTTTTATAATCTATTTCTATTTTATTTGATATATAAATATATATTTAGCATAATTTAAAAAATTGATCTTCTTTCGAAGAAAGACTTAAATATTTTTTTAAAATAAATACAGTTTTTTAAACAGTATAGTTGATAAAGAATTATTATTTTTTAAATATAACTATTGGCTGATATAGCAAATAATGAAATAATTTTAATTTTTTAAGTCCATATACACTGAAGTCTAAATATATAAAATTATTACTATAACAAAGTTTATTATATTTTTCCGATAATATTATTTATAACAACAGTTAAAATATAAGTTAACCTGAGATAAAAACTTATAATAGATATATATAATTAATTAATTATAATTCCATCTTAGAATATATATTCATTTATATAACTTTACCTGATTAAAGATCATATCACTATAATAAAATAATTTATATTATATCAATATAGCTATTAATCCTATACGATAATAATGTTTTATTTATTACTAATCGTCATTATAGCATAATATCAAATCGTAAAGTTATACTGATATAATTAATCCTCATAATCACCTATAATATGGTCTGTTGTAAAAATTAGTAACATACTGAATAATGATTAAATCAATTTGCTATTTAGATTTAAGTGTAAATCTAATAAATAATAACGAATTTATTACTAAAGTAATAAGCAAAATAGAGATGCATAAAAATTATTATTTCTAACAAAAAGCTTCTATTATAGTGTCGACTTTAAATGCTAGTTAGATTTAAATCGCTAATAAATAATGTAATAACATGATCACATATCTTATATTAGTAAAAATATATTACTGCCGATATTTTTACTTTAGCAGCGATACCTACTAAAATATAGAAGATTTTATTTTTACAATGAAATAACTCAATGCTATTATTGATACAATTAAAATTGTACTATATATAAATATATTATATCTTTTCTGACACCAAAATGCATAAATGCTAATAAATTTTAAGTTTAAATATTTATGATCTCAGATTAGCTATAAGATTAACTCAAGTACTAATTTTCGTTAATAAATAATAGTATTTAACATTTACTCGTACTCTGCATTAAATTAAATTAAAATTTTTCTTAATGAGATAATTAGTACAGTAAAAAATGAGATTATAAATCTAGCATATCTAAATATTAACATTTTCCTATTATAAAAGACCAGAAGAAAATAATGGAACATACTTAAGATCAGCAATATACTCGGGGATTTTCTACCTTTTTATTAAAATTGTTCTGTAGTTTAATTATTAAGTATATTCTTTAGCTAGAAAGATATCTTCTACTATTATTAAAAGTCATTATAAAGATAACTAGATAATCTAGCAAAAACTTATTGGCTAAAATAACTCTATTTAGTACTGCTTTAAATAGTCAATATCGTAGTGTTCTACTAATCTGATCTAGCATTAGTATTACTAAATAATACTAATGATATTATCGCATCTATATAGATAGAAATTAATTAATTTATAAGCATTTTATTTATAATAAAAAATTCTACAAATTAATCTTATAATAAACTTAAGATATTGTTTTTATAAAAATTAAAATCATCCTATGCAAATAGGACCGATCTCATATAAAACTAACTTAATCTTATTAAATTAATACAAATGAACATAGTAAGTATTTACCGTAACATAAAATAGATACAGTAGTTAACTAGATTTCTTATATTCTATAAATTTATAACTGAAACACTATCGTTAAACAAAACAACATCTAATGTGATATATCAATACAGCGCAAAAAATAATTAACTTTATCTCTAAAAATATATAATAATAAGTTAATTCTAAATATTTGATATTATAGAGTATGCTTATAACTATTTAACCTATATGAGTCAGACCCTTCATATAAGGCTGTAGTACTGCTGGTATAGCAATTCGTCCATCAATAAGTTGATGATTTTCTAAAATCGCTACTAGCGTACGGCTAACTGCTAGACCAGAACAATTTAATGTGTGTACTAGCTGCAGTTTTTTATTCATTCGGCTTCGGTAACGTGTCTGCATTCGACGCGCTTGGAAATCACCAATATTAGAGCATGACGAAATTTCACGATAGGTATTTTGCGCTGGCAACCATACTTCTAAATCATAGGTTTTACAGGATGTAAAACCTATATCGCCGGTACATAGCAACATTTTTCGATATGGCAATTGTAATAATTGCAGTACTTTTTCAGCATGACCTGTCATTTCTTCTAGTGCTTGCATCGACTGCGTCGGTTTTACTACTTGCATGATTTCCACTTTATCGAATTGATGCAAACGAATAAGTCCACGCGTATCTTGTCCATAAGAACCAGCTTCAGATCGAAAACATGGCGTGTGAGCAACCATCTTTAACGATAGAACATCTTCATCGATAATTTTATCACGTATTAAGTTAGTTAGCGGTACTTCTGCGGTAGGGATCAATGCATAAGTACTAGTATCTACTTTTTTACTCAGAGGTTGAGTATGAAATAGATCTTTAGCAAATTTTGGTAATTGCCCCGTAGCATACAACGAAGCATGATTGACTAGATAAGGTAGATAATATTCTACATATCCATGCTGTTCAGTATGTAAATCTAGCATGAACTGAGTTAATGCACGATGTAAGCGTGCTATGATGCCACGCATTACTACAAAACGTGTACCGGTCAACTTAACCGCAGCAGAAAAATCGAGTCCATTTGCAATTTCACCTAATTCTACATGATCACGAACAGAAAAATCGTATTTCTGCGGTTTACCCCAGCGAAATACTTCCCGATTGTCATTTTCATCTTGTCCATTCGGTACGTCATCATCGGGAATATTAGGTAATGAAAGCGAATAGTCTCGAATTTCGTTTTTCAAGGAATCTAGGTTATTTTTGGTAGCACTTAAACGTCTGCTTAACTGATTAACCTCCTGGCGTACTGCCTCAATGTCTTCGCCACGGGATTTCGCAGCGTAGATTGCTCTAGAGCGAGCATTTCTTTCAGTTTGTAGCTTCTCAGTTTCTATCTGAAGTACTTTTCGCCGCTCCTCCCATTGTCGTAATGTCGTCACATCTAGTTTAAATTTTCTTCGAGCTAATTTTTCAGCGACTACGTCGAGTTCGTTACGTAGTAGATAAGGATCAAGCATACTAGTCCTATACTATGATTATTTGATATTTATCAAAATGATATTGTACCCCTAGATAAAGATAATATCATCAATTTTTACCCTTTGATCTCGCCACATTCGGAATAAAATAATAGTAATATATATTAACTTTTATAGAAAAACTCACAACTGGCATTAAAATTATTAAATTTTTTCTATTAAAGCATGCATTATAATCGCAACTTATTTATTTATAAGCGCGTATGTTATTAAAACTTATTGGCTCTTTAGTTTAGTTTCGCTATATTCGATGTTATCTCTAAATTATCAAAATATTTGATATATATTATCTTTTATATTAATCAAGAGAAGCTGATTAAATTTTTATCTATAATACAATATTTCTATTATATCTATGTTGAAATATCCTATTATATTTAACTCTAACCATAATAGGATAGTCTAAAGTTTTTAAGTTATTTAATAAATAGATCTTGCTTAAAGAAGTCAATATTAATATGTATTGATAACTATGACTAATATACCTCTTAAATAATAAATTTTTAGTAGTTATATTATATTCCAGAAAAGATAGACATACTAATACGTATAGTTATCTTATATCTTACTGACGTTGATCATCTAATATTACGCCTTTTGGTAATATAAAATGAAATTTAGAATCTTGTATAAGAGTGTTGTTCTGTCTTTTTAATTTATAGGAGCTATATTGCCCATTTTTTTCTAAAGTAGCAAAACTAGTAATAGCACCGTTAGCAGTGATATTAATTGTAAACTGCTTTAGATTGTTTTTATTATCTTTAGGAACTATCAAAAAATTATTGCCATGATGTTTGATATTATACTGTTTCCAATCAGCAGGATTATTTCGGATTATGAATATAAACGGTGTGTTACCAGTTTCATTTTTTAGCCAGTTAGCAGTCGCTTGTTCAATAAAAGCATTATAAAACCAAAGCGTTTTTCCATCAGATATTAGCATGATTTCATCTGGCGAGGTCATATGACAATTGAATAGATTTGGTCGTTTTATCCAAAATTCACCTTTGCCTTCCTGTATCGTTCTACCTTCTGAATCAATTACTTTCTGATCAAAGATAGCATGGAAATTGTTAATTTTGTTCAGTCTATTTTTCAATATATTAGCATCATCAGCAAATGTCGAGGATACTGGTAAAGTAGTTATAGCTATTAAACAAGCTGTAATTAACCATTTTTTCATTATTTAGTCTTCCTTAAGAGATCGAGTTTTTACTCTTTCACTCGAAATTTGTAACAGAATTAACTATATTGGAAGATATGTAAATGTTATAAAAATTATATATAAAACGTTCAAGTTTACGAATATTTACGCTTTTACTTAATGAGATATTTTATTTCTATAACGATATAAAATTATAATTCTATTATTATCGTGATTCAAAAATTTCTAGTATCTTATAATTTTATTTTCTCAATGATAAAATGGATAGATTATAACCGATGGAAAGCTGATGTTTGGTGCTAAATATCTATGTACAATGCTTGTTTATAAAAAATTACAACTCAATCGAAAAGAGAATCTACGTTTATTCGTCCAGAATACAAGCTTGTCGTTGTTCTCATTATCAGTTTTGGTAACATTATTGATATATTTTATCTAACTTCGTGTCTTCCAGTTGCTAACTGTTATATATGTTTTTTGTCGCATATAAATTCAGCATAAATATCTGCTGATAGTGAAGAGTTATATCTTAAATAAAACGCATCTCTTTATCGAAAGAGATTCATTAATAATACTATATAAAATAGCTTGAAAATCGATTTTTACTAGAAGAAACAAAGGTGATATCTGTAGAGATATCAGTATTATATAATATTAGTAATAATTAGTAAACAACGACTACTACGTCTCAATTATAAGGTAAATATTGAAAGCAAATAATGTGTGATAAGCGAATAAACAACTCTTTTTCTTACAAATTAAAATCATTAGACTAGAAAGCTTATCTGTTATCCCTACAATACAGAGCCATTTCAGTATCGGCTATGTTTTCTTTATGTCATAATTTTTCAGAATAGCTTTATCAAAAATCATTCTATAATTTTTATTTATGTAATATATTTTCTTTGATCTGTTTTAAATTATAGATGTTAAATATTAATATTATTCTATAAATTTTAACAATTTAATTCACATACTAAATTGATGCATTAGTGTTTTCTATCTTTATATCGGTAATTACTTATATCAACACATAAGAAATATATTTATATACTGATAATTCTATATTTTTATTAATTAAAATGCTAAAATTATGGTATTTATTCCTGTAAATATTAAAAACTTGATTATCTAATTCACTAGTGAGTGCTAGTATTCTACTAAGATTAGTAATCATAAACTAGATAATATTATTATTAAGCATATTTATTAGATTTTATCTAATGTTATAATAATTGGTATAATTACTGTTTTATATAAATAAATTATTTAAAGTTACTTATTAGTTAACTAAAAACTAATACTAAATTTTATAAACATAACCTTTATAGCTTATTATTGTGATCGCAGATATCGAGTATAATAGATCAAAGGATATTCTGAAGATTCATATGGATTTTATGCTAGATTCTAAATCTAATTTAAATTAAGTAATAATTAGCTAAAATAAATGCTAATAATTTCTATTTTAACATAAAGATCTTTTAGCTTATTTTTTGTATTTAAAGTTATTATCTGTTGATTTCCTTCTATTATGAAGATAGTTTAAATAAATCCATAGTCGGAAATGGCATGAAGTGTTTAATCTAAATTATATGATTTATTAGGAAGAATTAAAATCTAATGTTAATTTTTTAAAATCTAGGATATTTTAAAATTACTCGCTTCTAGTGGACAATTATAAATAATATTACCTAATTCTACTAAATCAGCCTAAAGACTATCTTTAGATAACTGTCATAAAAAATTAAGTAAAATTTTAGTTTAAAGACTAACAGTATTCTCTTTTTCTTGTCTTTCCGTCTATATTATTTACTATCAGTATAATATCGCTATTTTTCGCGCTATAGTGAAGTTATATGGATATATTAATTAGAAAGATCAAATTATAATCATTTTTTTTCTAAAGCTATATTTTACCAGTTAATATGCCATAATTTATGAATGAATAGTCGAATCCTAACTTACAATTAGGTTTACTTCTGTATTTTTTAGCTTCGTTAATTTTATGGTCTGTTATAAGTATTTAATTAAGATTTTCAAGAGAAGATCTTTATCGTCCATTTTTCAATATATCAAAAAAATCACTCATAACCTTATACTCAGATATGTAGTAGCGATATAGTAACGTCACTGACATTAAATCATTCTAAAAATCATGCTAAATAGCATTACTTAAAATTAACCAATAATTCCTATTAGAAGCGCAATAGCAAAAGATCATTAATATTAAAAACAACTAAACTGCAAAAAGAGCAATTAATAATAGGGATAAGCTCCTAATTAGCTTAAGTGAAACACTAAAAATCATATCTAGATAAAGTTGCTTCATAAAAAATAGTATTGTAGATAATAGAACATACATTAATATATTAAAAACGAAAATAGGAAATTAGAGAATTATGTTCCTAATCTGCAGTTTAAATTATGAATAGGATTATAGCAGGCGATTTGTTAGAAACTTAGATCAAAAGACTGAAGTTGAATAGTGCTTACTATCAAACACAATAAGAAACCTATCACAACTAGTATAGTTTCTGCTAGTTTTTGACTATTGATGCATTTTTAGGATTATATTCATATTTAATATTATTAATCATAATAGTTTTCTAATTTTTGTTAATTAATATAATAAAAATATCAATATAATTATTTTAAATTTACAGAAGTATAACTAAAACACACTGTGCTTTGTTTTAAAAGATCTCTTTAAAAATATATTTAGCGTGTCTTTCATTAAAACTGTTCTTTTTGCTTATTATACGATAATAGAAGTTTTATATTATTTATGTCTATTAGCAGCAATAGTATCTTACTAAGTGGTTTATAATAGATATCAATATCCGGAAAGCATGTTTGTCAAAAATAGGCAAATTTGACTGAAACTAGGTAGCACTACTAAACTTTCTCGAACTTCTTCACTGAAGAATTGTATCGTTCAAATATATCTATATGTACTGAAAATAATAGTAATTTAAACAAATACTGGTAATAATATATCCAAATAACACGAGTCTAATAAAGTTATATACTTCTGAATTAAATTTTTATGCTCAAAACAATGCAGATATTTAAGTGAAAAAATTTAAAAATATAGTATTAACGATAACCCTATTTTACAGTTTAATGTTCAAAATATCTTCATATTTTTAGCTTACTTAAGACATCATAATCATACAATTAAAATTGTTTATAAGCGCTTCTATTTTGCCATGATTAGTGTGCCTAAACCTTTTTTATACAATTACTGTACTCTCGTTAATGTAATTGCATAGAGATTGTTTAAAAATATATTACCCATTTTAAATAATTAATTTATCAGTTTTTGAGATCAATCTTTTATTAAATAATCTTATCACTCGTATTTAAATGTATTAAATGGTACTTATAAAAAATAAAATCTTCGTATAAGATTATTACATATAATTTTTAAAAATCTATTAATGATCAATATACATGCTAGTCACAGATTATTAAATATATTAACTTAAACGCTTTTATAAAAGCAAATCTAATTGCAGAAGTTAAAATATTAAAATTAAAATAATATATCAGTTGTAACCGATATTATTTGCGTATATCACATTTAACAGTTTTTTGTTCAAAATTATCTTATCAATTGTTTTGGTGGCCACGATTAATTAGGAAAATTGTTCACTATTTATTCTTATTTAAATTTTTAATAGCTTTCTTGCAATTATTATTTTAATAATAAAATAATAACAAGGAAAAATATTTATGGTAAAACATAGCAAATTACTTATATTAGGTTCTGGACCAGCAGGCTACACTGCAGCGATCTATGCTGCACGCGCTAATCTGGATCCAACTTTGATTACTGGTATGGAGCAAGGTGGGCAGTTGACAACTACTACCGAGGTAGAAAATTGGCCTGGCGATCCAGAAAGATTGACCGGTCCATTACTAATGGAACGTATGCATGCTCATGCTACTAAATTTAATACGGAAATCATTTTTGACCATATTATTCAAGTTAATTTAAAAACTCACCCATTCCGCCTTGTTGGCGATAATGGAAAATATACCTGTAATGCACTTATTATCGCTACTGGTGCCTCAGCTCGATATCTTGGTTTGCCATCTGAAGATGCTTATAAAGGAAAAGGGGTTTCTTATTGTGCTACTTGCGATGGTTTTTTTTATCGTAATCAGAAAGTAGCAGTTATCGGTGGTGGTAATACAGCTGTAGAAGAAGCGTTATACTTGACCAACATCGCTGAGATAGTATATTTAATCCATCGTAAAAACACTTTCCTTTCGGAAGGGATTCTTATTAATCGCTTAATGGATAAGGTTAAGAATGGCAAAATTATATTGTATACTAATCGTATCTTAGATGAAGTACTTGGTAATGAAATAGGTGTAACTGGCGTACGTTTGAAAGAGATAACTACTAACATTTACGAGTGTTTGGAGGTCACTGGAGTGTTTATTGCTGTTGGTCGTAGTCCAAATACCGCGATTTTTAACAACCAATTATTAATGAATAATGGCTATTTACAGGTGCAGTCCGGTATCAATGGTAACGTGACCGCTACTTCGATTCCGGGTGTATTCGCAGCTGGCGATGTTATGGATCATTATTACCGTCAGGCGATTACATCTGCTGGAACCGGTTGTATGGCTGCGTTGGATGCGGAACGTTATCTTAATAGTTTAGTTTTAAATAGATCTTTGTGAAATAGCTTTATTGCTATAAAGAAATCGGTATAGTTAACATACCTTTCTATTTGTAATTTATTAATATGCTCTATTTATAATTTATTAATAAAATATGGTTAAAAATCCATTTTCTTTTTTTACTTTGTTTTGTGTAATGTTGTACGTGCATATCTTAAATTTGTTATCATAATAACGATAGTAGATTTAAGCTAATCCATAAATAATAATTTTCATCCTACCTGAAACAGGAAAATATTATTGAAACGTATTATTTCAAGAGATTTTAGCCTTGCTTTCTGTAAAATATATTTACACATATCAATTCTATATGTTATTCCGATTAGAAATTAACTTTTAATGAACAAAAATCGGCAACAAGTTTTAGTGCATTGGCTCCGATCGAAAAGTAAGTTAGTAAACTGCTGGTTACGTTTTTCTTTGATACTCGGTCTGGTAAATGCTATTATTATTATTACTCAAGCTTGGAAACTAGCCAGTTTACTACAAGCATTTATCATAAATAATACCCCGCGTGCTGCGCTAAGTAGCGATTTTATCGCGTTAGCGTTGTTATTCGCATTACGAGCAGTTCTTAATTATTTACGTGAACGAATAAGTTTTATTTCAGGGAGTTTACTACGTCGTCAAATCCGTGCTCAATTTTTAGATCGACTTTCTCGTTTAGGGCCAGCTTGGATCCGTGGGAAGCCTACCGGAAGCTGGAGTAGTATGTTACTTGAACAAATTGAGGATATGCATGATTTTTATGCATATTATTTGCCACAAATGTTATTATCGGTATTAGTACCAATAATGATTCTTGTTATAGTATTTTTTATTAATTGGGCTTCGGGGTTAATTTTTCTTTTAACCGCACCGTTAATTCCGCTATTTATGGTATTAGTCGGAATTGGTGCTGCTGATGCAAACCAACGTAATTTTATAGCGTTAGCGCGCTTATCTGGCTATTTTCTTGATCGCTTGCGCGGACTTGAAACAATACGTTTATTCTTTCGTGCAGAAGCGGAAATTAAAAAATTATACTGTGCGACAGAGTTATTTCGTCAACGCACTATGGAAGTGTTACGACTAGCGTTTATCTCCTCTGGCGTATTGGAATTCTTTGTTTCGATCTCTGTTGCCGTAACAGCAGTATATTTTGGATTTTCTTACCTAGGAGAGCTACATTTCGGTAATTATGGCACTAGTATTACACTTTTCACTGGTTTTATAGTGCTGATTTTATCTCAAGAATTCTTTCAGCCATTGCGTGATCTAGGAACATTCTATCATGCTAAAGCTCAAGCAGTAGGTGCTGCGGAATCGTTTGTTTCTTTTTTAGAAAAAAACGATGAATTTTATGGTACTGGTAGCAAAAAGCTACCCCCTGGAGCAGTAAGTTTGCTCGCCTACGATCTTTGGATACTAGCACCGGACGGCAGCGAACTTGCTGGACCGCTGAATTTTTCTATCCAAGCAGGACAGCGAGTTGCCATAATTGGTACTAGTGGTTCAGGTAAAACTTCTCTGCTTAACGTTCTATTAGGATTTCTTCCATACCGCGGCTCTCTTCAAGTTAACGGCTGCGAGCTACGTGAACTTAAATCAAACTTATGGCACGAACGATTAAGCTGGATTAGTCAGAATCCAGCATTACCAGCAATAACATTACGCGATAACATTCTATTAGGCGCATCAACTGCAAGTGAAGAACAATTAATGCGAGCAGTGAAAGATAGCTACGTATCAGAATTCCTTAATACATTGTCTAATGGACTGGATAGTAACATTGGCGAAGATGCTAAACTTCTCTCTATGGGCCAAGCACAGCGTGTTGCCTTAGCACGAGCCCTTATTCGCACTCCAGATTTACTATTACTTGATGAACCAACCGCAAGTCTTGATATTCATAGTGAGCAGTTGTTGATTAATGCAATAGAAAATTCTGCCTGTCGGCAAACAACATTATTAATAACCCATCAATTGAAGGCCATTAGATCTTTTGATATAGTTTGGGTAATGCATAATGGTATTATTACGCAACAGGGATCTTATGATAATCTTATCGTTAGAAACGGGCTATGTCTGATTTAATTGCTTCTCGAAAAAAGGAGCCATAATAATGCGAGTATTATTTCATTATTTTATTCTTCTATATCAACGTCATAGAATACAACTTTCTCTTGGTATTTTACTTGCTATCAGTACACTATTCGCTAGCATTGGACTGCTAATGCTCTCTAGTTGGTTTCTTGCTAGTACAGCTACTGTTGGAGTTTTCGGTTTATACACTTTTAACTATATGTTACCTGCTGCTGGAGTACGTGGCGCTGCAATTACTCGCACCATCAGCCGATGGGCAGAAAGAGTAGTTAACCATGACGCAACCTTCCGTGTATTACAAAATCTTCGGTGTTATATTTTTACTTATATTCTTTTTTCTCCTGGTACTATTGTTAGCTTAGAGCGGGGAAAAGTTCTAAATCGTTTAGTAGCAGATATTAATACTCTGGAACATCTTTACCTGCGGGTTATATCTCCATTTATTGTAGCAATGGTAGTTACACTTACTGTAAGCACTAGCCTTTGTCTACTATATAGACAAGCAGGTTTACTACTTAGTATCATAATACTAGCTATTCTAGTATTATTTCCTCCTCTGTTTTATATCATCAGCAAACCAGTAGGTGAAGCTCTCACTACCCTTCGTTCTGATTATCGTTTAAAACTGACCACTTGGCTTTCCAATAATGCTGAACTTACCCTTTATGGAGCCGAAAAATACTACCGTTACCGATTAGATATTACTGAACAGCGCTGGCAAGTACAACAGTGTCGTCAAAACTGTCTAAGTGCTAGCATAAAAAGTCTTTTAATATTGGTAACCGGACTAACATTAACTTTAATGTTATGGTTAGTATCCGGTAATTTAGGTAGCGATGGCTTGTCTGGTCCACTAGTAGCCTTGTTTGCTTTCGCAACACTTGCAGTCTTTGAAGCTTTAAGTCCATTAGCTGGGGCATTTCAATATCTTGGACAAGTTATTGCCTGTGCTATTCGCCTTAATAGCATTATCCAGCAACCAAAAGAAGTTACTTTTCCAGAAAATGGAGCTATGCTACCAGCTACTAGCGTTTCTATTAAAATTAATCGGATACGATTTTGCTATCCAAAACAGACATCGCCAGCTATTAACGAACTAACTCTGCAGGTTTCTGCTGGTGAGCATATCGCTTTTCTTGGGCATACTGGAAGTGGAAAATCTACTCTTATAAAATTATTAACTCGTGCCTGGGATCCACAGAAAGGTGAAATTAAATTTAATAATATCCTTCTGCGTGAATGGAGTGAAAGTGCGCTGCGTTCAATGACTACTGTAGTAGAGCAACGCATCCATATTTTTAGTGCTACGCTGCGCGATAATCTTCTTTTAGCAGCACCGAATGCCGATGATAATCAATTAAAGGTCGCAATACAACAAGTTGGTCTTGATAAACTACTAAGGCATAAAGGTCTTAATACTTGGGTTGGTGAGGGAGGGCATACCCTCTCAGGCGGAGAGCAGCGTCGAATTGGCATTGCCCGTGCACTATTACATGACGCTCCACTTTGGTTACTTGATGAACCTACCGATGGGCTGGATTCTGTTAATGAAAAACAAATACTGCAATTACTCAGCAAACTTAAAAAAAGACGAACTGTGATTCTTATTACTCATCGGTTGCTGGGATTAGAACATTTTGACCGTATTTATATTTTGGATCGTGGTGCTCTTATTGAACAGGGAAATCATCAAATGCTAATGGCTCTTCGCGGGCGTTATTATCACTATCATTATTCGGTAGAAAGATATATTAATGAATAATAAATAAATTATTTTTAGTATTTATACCTATCTAACTATTATAATGAGCGTTTAAGTTAAATTATATATTCTATATTTTATAATAAAAGGTATTAAATCTATCTAGGCATTAAAACCGTTTTGTTATCATCTATAATCAGTTTAGGTGTATTTTCTCTATCTATTTTGATATACTAATATATTAGTTCTTAATTTATATAAATTAGCAAAAATATCAATATTTTTAAAATTAGTTCGATACTAAGAATCGCTAATTGAACATATTAAAAATTATTATTAAAAATTTTATCAGTATCCATAGATTGATAAGTATTAATTACATATATTGTTACTATAATCGCTGGTCGGTATAAATAATATTTCGCCTAGATATTTTTATACAACTATTGCTTAAATTCAAACTAACTACTTATAAACTCAAGCTATTTTTCTAATAATAGAAAGCTCCATTCATTTCCTATTTTTTCTAAAATCGATAGATAATTTAGTTTTCTTTTATCATTTCATTTATTTACATAATGAATTTTTTTCGGTATTATTTTCTAATTAAATATTTATAATGTTTATATTTTAAAATGTTTATATTTTAAGAGGATTCGATGGTTAAAGAAGATAATATTGAAATGCAAGGAACGGTATTAGATACATTACCTAATACCATGTTTCGTGTAGAATTAGAAAACGGACATATGGTAACCACACATATTTCCGGTAAAATGAGAAAAAACTATATTCGTATTCTAACGGGTGATAAAGTTACTGTTGAACTTACCCCATACGATTTAAGCAAAGGTCGTATTATTTTTCGAAGTCGATGAGACTATATAAACGTGTTGACTGAAATAATATCTAATTAGTATCGCTTTATCAAAATATATCACCATATAGGCGATAATATTCTTTGTATATCTAGCGATTACGTAATATTTCTTTTATGCATCTGTTAATCCTAGATAATGTTTTTATTTTATTTTTTTATTTTTTAGAAAATTATCCTTTTCATTTTTAATGAAATATATTGAGTAAAATAGATAATTAAGCAAAATATACCTCAATATAGAAAATTTTATTAAACAAGTAAAATATAGAAGGAATATTATCAGATTATCTTTATTTTCAAAAAAAGATCACTTTTTATTCTAAAAAAGATAATAAAATTAATAAAGTAAAACTGTATTTTTATTATCTAACTTATATTTATTAAATATACTTTGTAGTAGCTATTTTAAGTGTTAAAAAATTTTGTCACGATTATTTTATCCAGCACTGCACTAAAATTACAGAAATCAGTTAGATTAAACTAGTTAATTTAAAATACTTAATATAGTAATAAGAGAAACAACGATTTATCTACAATGATAAATCGTTGTTAAATTTAAGTAATACGTTTATTACTATTTTAGTATACTAAAATAGTACAAGCAGAATTACTATCATAGCAAAATGGAAATTATAAAAACTAGTCTTTTATATGTATTTTTAATAAAATACTCAATCTTAAAAATTAGCATTACGTGGACTTCGTGGAAAAGGTATTACATCACGAATATTCTTTATTCCTGTAATATATGCTATTAGTCGTTCAAAACCTAATCCAAAACCTGAATGTGGGACAGTTCCATACCGACGTAAATCTCTGTACCACCAATAATTTTCTTTATTAAGTCCTATTTCTTCTAAGCGCTGATCTAGTTGGTTTAGACGCTCCTCACGCTGTGACCCACCGATAATTTCACCAATCCCTGGTACTAGCAAATCCATAGCCGCGACAGTTTTTCCATCATTATTTATTCGCATATAAAAGGGCTTAATATCTTTAGGATAATTCTTTACTATTACTGGTACTTTAAAATGTGTTTCCACTAAATAACGTTCATGTTCAGAAGATAAATTCATCCCCCAGGAAACTGGATTTTCAAAAACATAATTACAGCTTTTCAAAATCTCTATTGCTTCAGTGTAATCAAGTTGAATAAAATCTGCATTGATAATTTTTTTTAGGCGGTTTATTACCTCTTTATTAATCCGATTAGCGAAGAATTGCATATCGTCAGCTCGTTCAGTTAATATTATCTGAAATACATATTTAAGCATAGCTTCTGCGAAAATAGTAATATCGCTAAGAGTAGCAAACGCTACTTCAGGCTCAACCATCCAAAATTCAGCGAGATGGCGGCTAGTATTAGAGTTTTCTGCCCGAAATATTGGGCCAAAAGTATAGATTTTTGATAAAGCACAGGCGTAACTTTCACCATTTAACTGTCCTGAAACTGTTAAAAAAGTTTCTTTACCAAAGAAGTCTTTATTATAATTAATTTCTCCAACAGGGGTGCGCGGCAAATTTTCCAAATCGAGCGTGGATACTCGAAACATTTCACCGGAACCTTCTGTGTTTGAAGTAGTAATCAATGGTGTGGATATCCATAAAAAACCTTGCTCATCCATGAATTTATGAATAGACCTTGCTAAGGTATGGCGAACTCGAGTCATTGCACCAATTAGGTTAGTGCGTGGTCTCAAATGAGCAACTTCGCGTAGATATTCCATACTATGGTGCTTAGCTGCCATAGGATAGGTATCTGGATCATCTACTAAACCGAATACTTTAACTGCTTTTGCCTGAATTTCGTAACACTGACCTCTACCAAGAGATTCTACTATAAAACCAGTAACCGATACGGAACAACCTGTTGTCAAGCGTAGAATATCTTTCTGATAATTTATTAAAGTGTTCTTAATAACAGCTTGTAAAGAATGAAAGCAGGAACCATCATAGACAGAAAGAAAGCAAATTCCAGCTTTAGAGTCACGGCAGGTACGTACCCAACCTTGTACAGTGACCTCACTATCAGACGGCACACATCCTTTCAGCACATCGATTATAGGCACTATACTCATATAATACTCTTTTTAGTTAATAGGAAAAAGAATTTTTAATCAATCACAGACCATAATATAATCTTTTCTATCGAAAAACTACAACAGAAAACTATACATCTATATATTTCTGATAGCGAGTTAATGACTAATTATTAATAGTATAAAATTATTTTCTTTTTCTATTTTTACTAAATTATCTGTATTATAGGATCTATATCCTAATCAAGATAGATAAAACTGGCATGAATCGAGAAAAACGTATTTATTATAATATAGTCGGTAAACATACCCTTTAACTTATTTTTATCTGAATTTTATATAGTTATCTCTGTAGCGAAGATAATGATTATTTACCAGACAAGGCTGATCTTTTAACATATTTGAAATCATTACGGAAGCTTATGTTACAATTCAGTGATAACTTTAAAGTATAAAGCATACTTAACGTGAAAAGACTACTAAGTATTGAAATCGACTAATCGGAAAGAAAAGATTCAGATTTTGTTTATTCGATCAATAGTTAAATTTTAAAATATTTTTATTATTATATCATATATTGTCATTAATTTTATGATAACATCCATCTCATTCTAAATTAGAGCAAAGTCTTATCATAATCAATTTTTTGTATAATTGCTACGTAAAAATAAAAGCATGCAGATAAGCAAAATTATTTTTATTTAATTTCAAATTATATACTATATCTGCTTATTTACTGATATTGATAATAGTTGATAATATATTCGTAATAAAAATCTTTTTTCCAATAATAAAATTTTATATTGATCATAGCTTCATCATAAAATAATAAAACACAGTCTGCTGAATATATATGTTATATATTAGTATCAAATATTAAGTATCAACTTTAAGATAAGATTAAAAGCAGAACTTATAAGCAATATTATTATGAAATTTTTAGTCGGATAATTAGATTATAGTTAGTATAATAATATTATAACTAAATATGCTTATATTGTATTGTTCATTTATTGAAGTATTGATAATTGTATTACACATAACCTATGTTATTTTTTATAAAACGTATTCTACAAATTATAAATTTTATTATATTAATTTTTCTATACTATTCATTTTAACAAACTTAGCAGTACAGATTTATACTGATAATATAAATTAATTATAATATGATAAAAATAGAAGAAAAAATTGATATCATTAGCATATACTATAATTACAGTATTATCGATATCTATCTAAATTTTAGGTTTCAAGACAACTATTTTCATTAAAAAACCAATACTATTATTTATAATAGCTCAGTGAGTATACTTTTACCGATAAATAGTAAAGTTTATTCCTACTAAAAATGCTAGTAGATAGTTAATAATAAGCATATTATCGTATATGTTCTATATAGTTAATTATCTAAAAAATTAATTACTAATTTTTGCTTTAATTGTCAAGACGATGATTCATTCTGTAATAACATTATATTAGAGAATATTTTCTTGCTCTGGAGAAGTGCTTTATATTCAAAGCAAAGCGAATATGTTTCTGCCATATTGTTTTTATATAAATTACCTAGATATATTTGTTTGTATGGTTCACTACCTATATTTAGTAATGTAAACAAAATTATCTTTTTCTACGTCATTTTTCTATAATTAAAACAATTGTAATGATTACAGTGAAAATAGTGATAGCTACTCTTTAGTTATCTAAGAGGATCTATTTCTGAAATCTTATCATCTTTTTTGCGGTGATAATTAATCTATTTCATATCTCTAGAATAAATTAATTGTTTTCTTGTAAGAAAGTCTTATTAGAGTTATTTATAATCGTAATAATATAAATTATGCTAACTTAGCAATAGTATCTTTTAAAAATATTATGCATTGGGATAAAATTTTTTATCTTAAGTGCAGATATAGATATTTATATAATAACAGCAATTTATTTTAATCTGAGTGTTATGCAAAGTAAGGAGTTGAATATTCTTAATATTAAGCATATATCGATCTGAGCAAAAACGGTAAAATATTTAGATTATTTTAATATCGAATAAGCAATCAGAAATAGTTATTTAATAACTGGAATAGCAACTTTATTTCATATTTTAAGATACTAGCTCAATAGCGTATCTTGTTCAACTAGATAACATCATCAAAAATGAATATTTTACATCTTAATAGCGTATAAAACGCAAGAGTTATTTACATGTAATATACTATATTATTTAAATAATATAGTATATTTTGCTACTTTCATTAAAACGATAGCAAAAAATTATCAATATTGACTTAATATGATCTGATATTAGTTTATCTAGCCAGGGATATCGCTACTAATAGTAAAATATAATTATATCGCCGAGTTTAAGCACCATACACTTCACATTGTGTAAATAACGTCGGAAAATATTAGACCTATTAGAAAATAGAAGATAAATATTTTACTAAATATTAAACTATATAATAACTATAGATAGATTATCTTTTTTCAGTATGGGGTCATAATCCCCCCGTAAGTTTATTAATGAATGTTACTAAAATTACAGATTTTTATTTTTTATTATATTACTTCAATACTAATTCTCTTATTTTGAGCGAGTATTCTATAGCTAGAAAAGCTAGATTATTCTTATATCGATTAGAAATTAATTACACTGATATAATTTTCTACTAATTATTTTCTTTATTCGAATATGAATAAAATTCTTTCATTTATTTATTTTCTTTTGAATGCATTTTATCAGAAATAATGGTAGCTACTAATTATATTGTTGCATATCATTGATACTTTCCTTAGTGTTTCTTGATCATAAAGTATGATTTTATTCTGGCTAGGAAAAATATCAAATATCATATTGAAATATTTGCTTTTATGTATTTCTTAACTGCTGCATATATTATATGATATTTAGAGATTATGATAGTTCGGTACGTTTTACTACTGATTAATACCAGCACACTGCCAATTTAACGATATAATAACAGAAATAGTAATGGTAAAAACATTACAACTATTATATTAGGCAATATTGATGGTTTAATTTGATAAATTTTATAACCATGATAATTAGTTTATTGATCAATAAGTTAATTTATAAGCTACTACGTTATTGGCAGATGTGATAAATTAGTAAAATTGCCACTTGGTTATCTTATTTTTAGTGAGAATCATTCAGTCATATCTAAACGTTTATCGGCGAATTTACTATCAATAATCTAACGATATTCAATGCAATTGACAATAATCTATTTTTAATTAAAATTTAAACTAAAATGAATATATCTAATTCTTAGATCTTCTTAAGCATAATTTGGGTCGTTTCTCCAATTTAAGCGCTATAGCTTTCTTTATCAATAGATAATACAAATAGTATTAAAATACCTAAAAAACTAGAAAAATTCATCTATAGATTTATTTGAAAATCAATAAAGTGTTAGTTGATGTATAAACTTCAATAAATATAATAAGTGAATCACTTATCTTATTTAGTTGCATGTACGGATAAAAAATTACTTTTGACAGTAATACTTATACTAATTATTTTCTGGTAGCGTCATTTTCAACAAAACATTAATATTCTAAAACGTTTTTTAGACGGCAAATAATTTTGCTCAGTAATATCTTAAATAACAATTTAACGAAATATCTTTTCATTATTAATTTATTTTCTTATATTAATAAATAATAATCTAATCATTGGTGATAATTAATAATAAAAAAGCATTTTAGTATCATAATAACTAATTAAAAAAGTATTTTTATTAACTCGATCCAGAGCAGTTAATGGATTAACACTTTAACAGCTTAAATATATTATTGGCATCCTAATAGGATGATTAATACACTAATTAGTATATTAATCATCAACTTTATGTGGATTACCTTTAAAAATTCACTTAGAATATCTAAAGATTGGATAAAGACGATAATAATATTGATATATTCAACACTATGATTTTAGTTTTAGCGAGGTGGAACAATTATACTCCGAATTCAATTAATAATAAAAACTATATCCATTTCATTTAGTAAAGATCTGTAATACCAACTTGCTCATTATAGACAGGGAAAATAACAGTTTGTATTTTAATTATTTAAATTCCATTCAAGTATGACTTTCAATGGATTACGTTTAATAAAGGATATTGTTAGTAAAAATAGTTATTCTTAAAAAGAACAATATATTAAAGTTGCTTTTTAGTTTATTTTATTTTTATTAATTAATAATAGACAAATACCTTATTTATTGCTACTAATAGGATATTAATAACTAAAACTATATTATATGAAATTTTATTAAGTTATATAAAATTTTAAGCGACTAAGAATAATTCACTACTTTAGTATGCGATGTTACAGAGTTATATGCCTTTACTGTGTTGTTAAAATATTTATTACCTTTATGTTTTACTATTTAAAGTCTATAAATATTTTACCTTATATTTTAGTATTATAAATATAATAATATTAAAATTTAATATAGTTTATTGAATATTAAAGGTACTATCGATTATAATGTTATTTACTGCTATAGCAAAATTCGTCTAAATATTGACTAATTATGCCTTAGCTATTAATTTAAGTAGTATCCTGGATAATTTGTCCTCTATCTGATGTGAATATATTAAGGTTATTATGCCTTGTCTTAGTATACTGAGTATAATATAAGAAATAGATAGATAGACTATGTATAAATAGGTCTATATGGAATTAGTGTACGTCTCCCTTAAAGATAAATACAAATTATATAAAATTATTTATAATTTTATTATTAACTTATAAAGCTTATAATATGTAAATTTTACAGGCATTGAGAATAATTAAACAAATAATTAATTAATGTTATGCTATAAAATATCATAAAACAGTAGTATCTTTAAATAAGCCAACCTTCAGATCACTAGCAGTATAAATGATAGTACCATCGCATAGCACTTCACCATCTGCCATTCCCATTACTAATTTACGATTAATGACTCGACTTAAATGGATCCGATAGGTTACTTTTTTCGCGCTTGCTAAGATTTGTCCAGTGAATTTTACTTCGCCTACGCCTAGTGCGCGACCTTTACCTTCCCCACCGAGCCAACCTAAATAGAAACCGACTAACTGCCACATGCCATCTAGACATAAACAACCAGGCATTACTGGATCGCCGATAAAATGGCAATCGAAAAACCACATATCCGAGTGAATATCTAGTTCTGCTTCTACGAAGCCTTTTCTATAATTACCGCCATCTTCTGTCATTTTAACTACTCTATCCATCATCAGCATATTTGGTGCAGGCAACTGCGGACCCCTTTTGCCGAATAGTTCACTGCGGCTAGATGCCAGCAGGTCTTCTTTTGTATAGGATTCGCGTTTATCTACCATATTTCTCTAAACCTTAATTATTAAGTTTTCTATATTATCAGAGTCGATATACCGCTGACAGTTCTATTAGTTCTGGTTAAACTAATTTAGTTAGCAAAAACAAAAAAGAAAAATCTTGCCTTTTACATATTAATATTAGAGAAATTGTTTTTCGCATATCGTTTTAGTATCATTATTATATAAATATACGTAATGAATATTAGCAATATTATATAAATATACGTAATGAATATTAGCAATATTAGTTAAGCTATAGCGATGATATCAAAACATTTGTTAATTATCATATTTTAGTATGAATACTATTGTATAGTCCCGTTTTGAGTTTAATATCTTTAATATTGCTATCGCTTAATGTAGGCATTAAACTAATACAATAGGATTTGTTGCATAGAAGTTGATAGCTTAAAAAATTAAATATTGATAGCACACTGATCTATTCAACGACTTAATTATCTATTCCATTATAATTTTACTTTCAGAAATTTTATTTTTTATCTTCTATATTTGTTTACTAAGATAATTTTATATTAAAAATAAATACATTGATTGTCGGAAAATTTCATAGTATTTAATATTCGTTTTGAACTATATAGCGCTACTTCTTTTATTTTTCCAAGTAAACTATTAGAATATAATAGTAGCTGATATTAATCACTACTATAATAGATTTATTTTTTGTTAAGATTAGTTAAACATTGATGTAATAAAAACTAATAATAAAGCATAACTGCTGTCTATTAGTAACTAATCAAATTATTACTATAAAAATCATCTGTTTAAATTATAGAAAAGGTAAAAATTAGTTAATTAAGAATGTGTTTTTAATGATAAATATATTCATATTTCTATTAATATGATGTAATGATCTTAGTTAAAGATAGATTATATAATGATAACATCATAATATATATACTAAATAGTTATTCATAATCTACAAAAACACTACACGAAAATTCTTCGTTCAAAGAACTATCTATAATATAAGCTTATAATGTTATCTATAGGAGTAGATAGATCTAATAGTTTTGGTAAATGCAAATATTAAACAGATCATGTTAAGTAGATATTTAATTTCTGATTTTGTCTGGTTAAATGATAATAGTTTCTTATATTTAAAGGAACGCTAATTATATAAGAAAGACACTGTTTTATCTTGGTCTATTTCTTTCTATAAATATTGTTTTAATATCTTAATATGATTATTATACTAATCCTGTAGAAATAAATATTACTAAAATATTACTAGTATATTAATTAATAATATCATTATTTAGTAAAATGATAGGATACAACTATCCATTCTATGGATAGAAGAAATTTTAAAATTCGAAACTTAGTTAGAAATGGTAAGATTAAATAAAAATTCTATAAAATAAAGAAATTCTCTTATTATTAATAAGTATAATTAACAAATTAATGCATAAATTTGTTAATTATAAATATTAGATTCTTAAGGAAGATTATAAACATACGTAAAAAAATCTATTGATTTAAAATACTAATTTTATTATTAGCTAATAATACCAGTAAAAATAACAAAGAAGTAACCTATTGAAAACTATTATTACTCTAATAGAAATATAGAGTCATAAAAAATATAAGAATAGATTATTTTATACAAAAATCTTATTTCTAACTTGAATTTATTTTAAAAAAATAAATAGTATTTTATTAGAGTCATTTTCAATCTAATAGCATTGTTAGCATAATTCAATTATTAATTAAATCTTCAAATACTATTTCCATATTTATAAAAAATTAGTCACTGAATGATATCGAAATTCTATAAAAAGTAGAATGAGTAGTTTTACTAAACTTTTTATAAAACTATATCTATTTTCTAATATAGATATCATAATAAAAATTATCTTTTCAATTTGGAATAGTATTAGTTTTTTAATATTGATAGCACTAAGATATAATATATATAATAGCTTGTTATAACGCACCAATCCTTTCAATTAAGGATATCCTTACTTATTATCTGATCTGATAAAATATCCAATATAGTTCAAAATGAACGATTATTTAATTATTAATGGTTTTTAAAAGATCAAAATTTACTGTTCCATATTTGAAATATATAATTTAAGAAATTATAATTAAAATACTTTCATAGGAAAATAATATTATTTATTTAAATAATAACTATTATAGTCTGATTGTAATATTATTATTTTATTTTAATAAATAATATTACTGTATTGATGTTTTTACTTTTAAACGGCACTATTATTTTATGATTATATAAATCCAAGCAACAAAATTTTACGATACTAAACATGAAATAACTAAAACTTTAAAAGTAAATACAGCATTCTCATTTGTCTTTTTTTTTTAAAATTTATTAATTATTTTTATATTGTTGCTTCTTCTTACCATTTTAATTTTTAAATGATCTTTATCTATTTTTATGTTTTATAAGCTTTATCTTTTTATTATACTACTATTATCTTCTGATCTTATAATGCTTTTAATAAATAGATAATTAACACATCGATAAATGTTATAAGTATGCACTAAAGTCATTATTTATACTGAAGAGTATTTAGTTTTATACCAACTGTTATATTAATAATTTTGTAAAAATTACAATTTATATTATCTAAAAAGATAATATGGATGCTTTATATATTTTATTAGATAAATGCTATCTATCATAGATTCAAAATAAAAATCTTTATTTAGAATTTTAAATATTGCTGAATGTGAACTAAAGTTTTTCAGTATAGAAAAGGAAAGAGTTCAATATGATACATGAGTATATAATATCTAATTAAAAAAGTGATCAGTATTTTGTATAATGATATAAGTGATGTTTAGTATCACAGAAGCTCAGCTAAATAATATACTTATGTAAAGATTACATGATCTTCTTATTATTCTTTTAAGTACTAACAAAAAATCTAGTTGTTTTAATTTTAAAATTAATCGAAAATTAAATGATTATAATATATTAAATATTTTTCCTTTAAAATTTTTAAAGATTTATTGTAAATCAATGATTTAGATAAAAAGTTTTTTCTTTATAAAATTGAAAATATACAATATATTAAGACTATGTATTACAATACTAGTTAGAAGTATGAAATGTTATTATCACATCTCATTTCCTGTTAGATAAAAATTTTTAGGAAGAAAAATCAAGAGAATAGTTTAGGTTAATTAAATTGAAACGTATACTGCTTTCTGTATAAAATAATAGTTACTTTTAACCTAACTTATATTTTTAAAATAAAACATCCACTATATAGATATTAAGCGATATAATTAAAAGACACGACTACTCATTATCCATATAAAAGCATTGTTATGAAAAATATTAATCCTACGCATACTCCAGCCTGGAAAGGGCTTCAACAACATTTCATTAAAATGAAAGATATACAGATAAGTGACTTATTTGCATTAGAATCTGATCGTTTTTCCTCTTTCTCTGCTACTTTCGATAATCAAATATTAGTAGATTATTCTAAAAACCGAATCACCTCCGAAACATTGACTAGACTGTTAAATCTGTCAGAAGAGTGTTACCTCAAAGAAGCTATCTTCTCTATGTTTAGAGGTGAAAAAATTAATCGAACTGAAAACAGAGCAGTATTACATGTTGCGCTACGAAACCGCAGCAACACGCCGATTAATGTAGACGGTAAAGATGTTATGCTGAGTATTAATGCAGTATTAGAAAAAATGAAAAAATTTTGCAATTTAGTAGTTAGTGGTAGTTGGAAAGGATATACCGGTAAAAGTATTACTGATATTGTTAATATCGGTATCGGCGGTTCTGATCTTGGACCATATATGGTAACTGAAAGTTTACGACCTTATAAAAATCATCTTAATATTCATTATGTATCCAACATAGATGGAACACAGATTACTGAAACAACAAAAGAACTAGATCCAGCTACCACATTATTCCTGGTAGCATCTAAAACTTTTACTACCCAGGAAACCATGACCAACGCATACAGTGCTCGGGATTGGTTCTTAAAAGCTGCCGGTAATGAGAAACATCTTATCCGACATTTTGTTGCCATATCTACTAACTCAAAATTACTTGTTGAATTTGGTATTGATAAAGAAAATATGTTCGAGTTTTGGGATTGGGTGGGGGGACGTCATTCTCTTTGGTCTGCTATCGGTTTATCTATTGCACTGTCACTTGGTTTTAATAATTTTGAAAAATTACTAAGCGGTGCGCATGCTATGGATAATCACTTCTTGTCAGCACCTTTAGACAAGAACTTACCAGTATTACTAGCACTCATCAGCATTTGGTATAATAATTTTTTCGGTATGGAAACAGAAGCAATTTTACCTTATGATCAATATATGCATCGTTTCATCGCCTATCTCCAACAGGAAAATATGGAATCTAATGGAAAGTATATCGATCGTAATGGAGATCCTGTCAGTTATCAAACCGGGTCTATTATTTGGGGTGAACCAGGTACAAATGGTCAGCATGCTTTTTATCAACTAATCCACCAAGGAACTAAAATTATCCCCTGTGATTTTATCGCACCAGTTATTAGTCACAACCCTATTAGTGATCACCATGCTAAATTACTCTCCAATTTTTTTGCTCAGACTGAAGCATTGGCATTTGGTAAATCACGCAATATAGTAGAACAAGAATTTAATTTAGCTGATAAATCATCGAATCAAATAAAACATGTTATACCATTTAAAGTTTTTGAAGGAAATCGTCCTACGAATTCTATTTTATTACGCAAAATTACTCCTTATAGTTTGGGTGCACTAATCGCGCTGTATGAACACAAAACTTTCACACAAGGAACTATTTTTAATATTCATGCTTTTGATCAGTGGGGCGTTGAGTTAGGCAAGCAACTTGCGAATCATATTTTACCAGAATTGAAAAAAGATAATCCGATTGATTCTCATGATAGTTCCACCAATGGTTTGATCAATTGTTATAAATGTTGGCGTAATTTATAACTTTTATTAATAGCACATATCTAGTTTTTTAGCTTGTTTATCAATCTATAATTAAAATATAAAAACGTGATAGTCATAAGAGTTTAGAAAAGTTATAGAGTTATTTTTGAATGCCACTAGATATCTTAATAAATATAATAAATTCAAAATATGACTAAAAAGTCATTTACCTGAAAAGAGATCAAATAAAAGATGTAAATATTATTACCTTAACTAATGAATAATTATTCACTATATAACAGATATGCTAGCAAACTACATAATGTAGAAGTTTTATAAAATATATTTTTGATAAATAGTTTTGAGACTAATATTTTTATTATTATATATTTAATACTTATGCTATTATCTTTATCATTATCATAATCTAATTTAATAAATAGCTTATTAAGCAATATATTCACATATGATCTATTGTTTATTTTTATCTAAACACATCTAAATTCCTATTATAATAAGAAAGCTTATTTTCCGAATAATAAGAAATGAAGATTTTACAATAATCTAATAGTGCGCTACTATAGCTATTAGATTATTGTAAAACAAGAGACATTATTTGCTATTGTTCACCAAAAGCGTCCTTACTTGCTAATTTGCTTATTGGTAAAATAGAGTTCTCGATAGTACTAAGCACGTCTGAAGTAACCAATTTACTTAGAATATTATATATCTTACTAACTTTTCTATTAACAATATCGCCAGTATCGTTGATATATTCTTCGTTACGTAACGTCAACACTAGGGTTGAGAATACTGCTTTATCAAAAAATCCTGATGCATTAATCCAATGCAGTATTGACAACTGCTGAGCTATCATGTAGCTTTTGTTTTCCAACATACTTCGGTTAAGTTTCGAATTTTTATTTAATAACGAAAAGATAATTGCATACCGCTGTAATGTCTCGCTAATACTTTCAGCTAATAGTTTCAAGACATGTAGAAATATTTTTTCCGGATAAAATTGCATTTTATTCACATCTATTAAACCTTGCCGCGTCAGTTCATCGATAATGCTATCAATAAGTGGTGATAATTCTTTCTCACTATAGCGCATAAATAGCTCTGCCTTTAACAATGGATAAAGAAGCATAATCGTTTTCTGTAACTGAGTACGATTAACTCCAGGATGTCTAAAAATAATATTCGCCACTAGAGAGGGTAAAATCAAGAGATGTTGAATATTATTACGATAATAGGTCATTAGAACAGCCTGATCGCGAGATAAACAGATAACATCACTGATAGTATTGTATTCGACGGTAAACTTATTCATCTCTAGCGCATAGGTTAACAATGCTTCTGGTGTTAAATCGGGTACTGTGATTTCCAACGAATAAGGAATATTACGTAGTAGTTCAAGATAGCAGGCCAGCTGCGCTAAAAACTGTGGTCGGGAAAGAGAAAGTTGGCGAGAGGCTAGTAATACAGTAGAACACAAATTAATACTGTTAGCAGTAGCTGCATTATTAATCCGTACCATAAGAGTAATAGCAATTTCATGAACTATCGATGCTAGCCAGGTAGGACGCTGGATTTCTATCGTATCGATGTGATCACGCCACTGAGGCACTTTCTGCGAAAGCCATGTTCCTAAAATAAGGGGTTCGCCAAAATTAAAATAAACTTGGCCGAAATTACATAGCTTTCGCAATCCGCGCATCATTTGCCAAAATCCCTCTTTCTTTTTTGGTAAACCGTGCAATTCTTCTTTATAAGATTCAACTTCCATTACATGTTCATAGCCGATATAAATAGGAATAAGCGTAATAGGACGACTGACACCGCGTAATATAGCTTGGACAGTCATGGTTAGAGTTCCAGTTTTTGGCTCTAGCAGACGACCAGTACGAGAACGGCCACCTTCTATAAAATATTCTACTGAACAACCGTGCATAAATAATTCGCTAAGGTATTCACGAAAAATGATAGAGTAAAGTTTACTACCCTTGAAAGTACGTCGAATAAAAAATGCACCTAAACGACGTAAAACTGTTCCTATAGGCCAAAAATTTAGATTAATACCAGCAGCGATATATGGTGGGGCCAATCCTTGATGATAAAGCACATAGGAAAGTAAAAGATAATCCATATGACTACGGTGACAGGGAACATAGACAATATTATGCCCCATTTCAGCTAATTGACGAACTCGTTCAATATTGAATATGTAAAATCTTTGATAGAGTCGGTTCCAAGTCCAACTTAGAACCCGATCAAAGAGACGAATTGTTTCATACGAGAAATTAGCAGATATTTCCTCCATAAGTTTAATTGTGTTCTTTTTTGCTTTTTCTAATGAGATATTTTTGTTACGTGCTTCATCTTTTATTGCTTTTATAATAGATTTAGATGTTAATAACTTATTAAATAAATTTTGGCGTACCGGTAATCTCGGACCAGCCGATACTAGACGTTGTCGAGCAAAGTGAATACGTGCCATTCTGGCTAGTTTTTGAGTAATATATTTGTCTGTACCGTAATTAATAACTATATAACGTAACGACAGCGATCGAGAAAAAAATATAAAACTATCTCGTCCAAGCCATAGCACTGTAAATATTTTTTTTATTTTTTTTAGAAAGTAAAAGTATGCTGAAATTTTAGTAGTTTTTGACTCTATATCTGGTGAACGACCAAACATAACCGATACAGGAACAAGCTTTATATCAAGAGCAGGATTAGCATAGTGCAAATTGAGGTAGTTATGAAATAATGAAATAAAATATAACTCTTTATTGTATAAAGATAACACGCATGGTTGGTCATGAATAAATATATAACGTGGTAGGATAACACCGTCGATATTAAGCGGTACTAGTGGATCGGGAAGATCTTGTCTCAGACATTGTATGCGTAAAGTAAGCAGATCTACTTTAGAATTATAAGGTAACACATAAATCATAGATTTAAGGGAATCAAAATACACTTCAGTTCGAAGATTAGTCGGAATGACTTTACTTCTTACTAATAATTTTATCGGTAAATCTAACAACATATAATAAATTTTATTCCAATTTAACATATTATTATTAAGCCTATTGTTAGAAGTTTAATTTAAGTACATTAAATAAACTATATATTGAATCTATAGTAAAATTAACACCTAATAAAACAATAGAAATTATTAGTAGTATAAATTATTTATAGTTATATTATTACAGCATAAAGGTTACTATCCTCCTTATAGGAGATAACCTGATTGTTTCAATTCGATAAAATAAATCTAATCATCATGAATAACATTCTATTTCGCGTGTTTTTGTTTTCAACTAATAATGATATATACTATTGAAAGCATATAAATAGATAAAGAAATAAAAACACTCACTATCAGACAAAAATGGATTTTTTTGATCTAATCTTTAGTTATATTATATATTGGTATATCTCCAACGCGTGTTGAGATTATATCCCATCTAGGTCTTTATTCATCTAATATAGAAGAAAAATATTTCAAGTGTTAGCGAGAAAAGATGCTACTGAAATTAGCGCTGATACGTCTTGCAGAATTCGCTTAATAACATAAGAAAGTGATTTCCAATAATTGAGTATGTAGTTACTGGCAAACCACTGTTAGCAATACAACATATAAAAATTACTATCAAATATATCCTGCTCTTTTCAAATTTCAAACTCTATACAGATTTTTGTTATAAGTAAGTGTTATATTAATGAGAGGTATTGATATTACAGATGGCGATCTTTTAGCGATATACAAAAATGAAAATACTAACAATAGACAAATTATTGTAGTGCAAATTGATGATAATATTACTGTAAAAAAGCTAAACTATTAAGGGAGAATATTGTTAAACTTTTACTAGAAAACAATGAATTTAATCCGATTTGTAGTAGATTTTCAGAAGAAAGAGTTGATCATTTAAAGATTTTAAGTTAGCGCGATACGCAATAGTAATTGGTTATAAAAAACCTTTATTTTAAAGGATATCATATTTTTCCTTATTTATATGTTTGCTTTTTTGTTTTATTTTTTATATATTAAGTTTTTATACTAAAATACTATTATTATAGTAATGAGTCTGCTCACATGAGCTATGTTTTTAATTTTTTTGATTATTGAATATCTAGACCAATTGATTTATAGATTATAAAAATCATAATTATCAATTATACAGTTTTTCTGTATCTTTGAATTAAATCTAAAAGACAAAAATTAATTTTATTAAAAATAAATAAAACTAATAACAACTGGAAATACTATTAAAGTAAGAGTATAAAATCAATAAAATAGTAAATGTATGATAATGATTTGATTATAAATTTGTCAGTAAGACAAAAAATTTTAATTATAAAAGTAAATAACAACTTGATTTCTTTTCTATCAAGAAAGTTCTATTAAAAATGTAGAAATATATCAGATTCATTTTATTACACGATAAATTTTATCTTGATATTATGTTATAATACAGTATATTATATACTGTGTATTGGTTTTTTTGATATAAAAATCCTAGTAAAATACTAAAATTAAAAAACTAATATATGATTTTTTACAAAATCATAGGTCAACTTAATTTTTTCGAATGAAATACTTATTAAATTCAAAATTTTTATTAGACTTTGCATTAGTAATCGATTCTTTTCTGCTTTAAGGATTTTTTCTTATTAAATAATCTGTACTTAATATTTTTAAAAAAAATGAAATATCAAATTTACAAATATCATTATATGATACCTATCATCATCAAAACATTACGTAGTTATAAATTATTTTGAAAATTTCAATATAAGTGGTAATTTACTAATTAGGTATTAATCAATAAATTTATAATTTTTTAAAATTATATTATGAAATATTGGATTTTAACTTACTTTTTAAAAAATTTAGTATCTAATGATTAGATAAAGTTTTACTTTTAAAAATTAAGAATATCAATTAGTATTACACTATAAATTTTTTTTCAAAATTTCATTAAACGAGTAATAATATATTTAATGAACACATATATTGTTACTTGTTTAAGTATTCAGATAATCGCTAAATAATTTTTGTATTGTATGTTAATTTTAAAAATTAAAATAAGCTTATTTTATTATAAAAATCATTAAAATTAAATGCATAAATATAGATTAATGTATAAATATAAATTATTTATTTTTTATTAAAATAAATAAGTATTTAAATAATTATTTTTATTTCTTTTGCTATTTTTATTTTTAACTAATATTAGATTAGTTCATAAGCTTTATAGCGAGAATAATTTTCTTATTTATAAAATAAAGAAATAAGTATGCTAATATTTTTTAATTGCTAAATTATGCTTATATTTGCAAGTGTCAAGATGTTGACATAACGCTATTTCACTATATTGAAGACAAAATCCATGTACTTCTACAACATTATAGGAAATAGTAAATCCAATCTCGGCTGCTTTAAATTGCAAAATACTATTTATATCCTGTATGGTTTGTTCTATTACTTGACTACAGCAATCGCAGATGAAAAATACAGATACGTGTGATGGTTTTAAAAAATAATGGCATAGTACAAAACTATTAATAGATTCAACGCGATGAATAAAATCTTGCTCAAGTAAAAACTGATAGCACAGTAAACGGTTGAAGGTTTTGCTTGTGGTTCAGATTGACGTAATAGTGCAATAAGTGCTTATAACTTATTGCACTATTACGTTGTTATATTAGTCGTAGAACTTCTAGTCGTTGCGGCGTTAGACGAAAATTACGTTGCTCACATAATTATTCAGCCTTACTAATAAGTAAGATTTCGGTAGTTAGTTTCATAATATTTCCGAGTTTTAGTTTTTTATCTATACCGATCTTAATAAGATAATAAACAATCTATTTTTCCTAAATGTATTATTTATTTAATACACTAATAATATTTTATATATTATATAAAATTATAAAATATTATTTATATTTATTTAAATAATATCAAATAAATATAGGTATGAATATAGGAATAATAAATATTTTGCAGATACATTTTATTTTTATACTATAATTTTTAATTTATAAAAATTATAGTATAAAACTATTATGCGAAATTTCATAAAAATTCTATATTTTACATAAAGTAGATAAATTATTCAAAATTAATAATTATGTTATTTTGCATTATTTTAATATAAAATATATTTATTTTCATTCTAACTTGAGTGAATTTATTCATTACTAGATATTAAATCTAGATGAATAATTTTTATGTTAGAATATGTTCTATGTTCTTCAATCATAGTCATTTTACTACACTAAATACAAACTTATTTTTTAAAAAATAAAAAACTATTAGAAATGATTAAAAATTACTCTTACCAGAATAACCAGCCTTCTGCTTTAATATCAACAAAAATTTTTTCTCTTGCACCAGGCTATTTAAGCGTTGCACCTATGCTAGGTATAACCGATCGTCACTGTCGTTTTTTTTTACGTCAACTAAATACTAACGTTCTGTTATATACAGAAATGATAACTACCGGGGCTTTATTGTTTGGTAAAAATGATCATTTATTTTACCACGATGCGGAACATCCTATAGCGCTCCAATTAGGAGGTAACGAACCAAATGTTTTGGCACGTTGTGCTAAATTAGCACAAAAGCGAGGTTATGATGAAATCAATCTCAATATAGGATGTCCTTCGAATCGAGCAAAAAATGGACATTTCGGCGCTTGTTTAATGACTGAAAAGAATCGGGTAGCAGCCTGTATTTCTGCTATGCATGAGGTGGTTACTCTGCCAATTACTGTTAAAATCCGGATCGGTATTGATAAACAGGATAGCTATGCATTTTTATATGAATTTGTTGATACTGTTTCTAGCCTCGGAGGCTGCAAAACATTTATTATTCATGCCCGTAAAGTATTACTTAACGGTTTAAGCACTAAAGAAAATCGCGAAATTCCTCCGCTAGATTATGATCGTGTATATCAACTTAAGAAGGATTTTCCAAACCTTCGGTTAATACTTAATGGTGGAATTAAAACTTTAAATGATATACAGACGCATTTAAAAAAGCTTGATGGTGTTATGATGGGACGTGCAGTGTACAAAAATCCTTTTATTTTAGCACAGATTGATAGTAAATTATCTGGTAATGTTAATCCACTGATAAGTCAGATGGCAGTAATTGAAGCGATGTTACCATATATCAAATACGAGCTTTCAAGAGGTACAGCACTTTTTCACATTACTCGTCATATGTTTGGATTGTTTCAGGGACTACCAGGCGCCCAGAAATGGCGCCGTTATTTAAATGAAAACGCTCATCGTTCTGGTGCAAATACAGATGTATTAATTAAAGCATTATCTTACGTACAGTATTAATTTTTTTTGGTTTTAAATAATTTTAAAATTATATAACTAATAGTTAAAATTAAAATGGTTGTTATGTTCATTTAACTATTATTAATAATATTTATTAATTATATGATAAATGTCTTTAAGATTATATTCTCTACTATCCCATATAAATAGATAATATAAAAATATTCTAAACTTTTATCATATTATATGAGCTCCTTAACTTTAAATAAAAATAAAAATTGAAATAACGTATTTATGTTATTGATTAATCTAATAAAAATATATTACTTATTTAAATAAGTTTAAATAAACTCTTTTTCCTAAAAATATCTATCTAAATAGATGATATTATTATTTTATAATAAATTAGTTTTAGTATTAAAATATAAGGCAAAAATCTATTATAGATGGTAATAATTTACGAATTTAAATTTATAAGATATTTTAATAAATATGATTTATATAAATAAATTAAAGATCAAAATTTGAGACACTCTAATAAGAAAAATAAGAAAATATTCTAATAATATTAGAAATGATACTATTATAACTTTATCTTGAGTAATGAAAATTTATATTGGAAATCTTATTTGTTAACTAATAAAATGTACAATATAAATTAATATTTAGCAATATTAATATATTTCATTTAAATTTCTTCCATAAGACTTTTATATCTCAATATAATAATCGTAAAAAAGATCAAGCAATAATAATATTAATTATAGACGATAAATTTTATCATTTTAATTTCATTATTATTCTCAAAACTTTATGCATAAAGTGAAATAATTTCCAATTAAGATTGGATTAGAAGGTATAAATTGTTCTTTATTTTAATTAGTAGAAAGATATGTGCTCTAAACGGAAATTAATAATGTTGCTAGTGTTATTAATTCATTAAATTAAAGTTATTATTGGTTTTTATTTTTTTTAGCTAGTAATGTAATAAATAATAAGATAACTATTTTTGTATATAATAAAATATTTAAAAATATTAGTTCTTATTTAACTGAACTCACTACTGATATAGTATATACATATCTAATGTAGTAATTCTATTTTATATCATAGATTATTTTTCATAGTAAAACTATTAGAAATTATATCTATGATTTTAATTTTATTTTATTTTTTCTTTAATTAATTTTTTACTTCATTACAATATAATTTTATATTCGCTGTGATTTATTAATATAAAATTAGGGAGTGAATTATAGTTAAAATTTTTTATCATAAATAATATTTCTTATTATAAATTTTTAAAACTAAATGAAATAAATTGATTAATTTTATTTTTTGCTAAATATAAGTAATAGTAGTTAATCACATGATTCGATAATGTTTTATTTATTCCTACGTTCTTATAGAGAATAATATTCTAATGATATTTAATAGATCTTTTACTAAAGTTTATTCTCTGTAACCGATTATTAAAAACTATAAATAATTCGCAGTAATGCCGTCAATCAAGACAATCTTATCAGATATAAAATTTTATTTTATCATATACAATATTTACTTTATTTCTCTTTATAAGAATCGATATGTATTCAAAAAGATAGAATTAGATAATTTAGTTATTTTGTTGATATAATATGCATATTAGCATATGTTTAATAGGGATTGAGTGTATTGTATAAATTAATTTATCGATGAGCTAAAAATACTCTATATTTAGAATAAATTTATTTATTATATTTACCATTTCAGTAACAAGATTAAATAACAATAATGATATAAGGTAACAACTGAAATAAACTTAAATTTTAATGTAATTAATATTAATAATTTTATTTATCTATATCTTAACTAAGATCAGATATATCGAAACGGAAATAATATAATCCGTTATTTCCGTTTCGATATTAGTTAAAAAGAATATAATTAAGTACCTTTTATTATACTTGAATACAGAAAATAACTATAGATCTTTCTTTGTAATTTTGAAAAGCACATATTATTTCGATATGAGAGAGGATATAATCCATATTTATTAAAGGACTTCTAAATAGGTAACGTACTCTATCCATGTCAGAAAAAAAAACCTATAAAAAAGTAAATTTTTCTCGAGACCATCAAGTTGCAGATCTAAAAATACCGCCATATTCGCTAGAAGCAGAACAGTCAGTTCTAGGTGGTTTAATGCTAGATAATGAACGCTGGGATAATGTCATCGACCGAATAATTAGCAATGATTTTTTTAATCGTTCTCACCGCTTTATATTCAGCGAGATGCAGAATCTATTAGAATTAAATAAGCCTATTGATCTGATCACACTTTCGGAATCACTAGAACAAAAAGGAAAACTGAATGCAGTTGGTGGTTTTGCTTATCTAGCAGAGCTATCAAAAAATACTCCTAGTGCTGCCAATATTTCCGCTTATGCTGATATTGTACGTGAACGAGCCATAGTACGAGAAATGATAAGTGTTGCTCATGAGATAGCGGATGCCGGTTATAACCCTAAAGGACGTACCAGTGAAAATTTACTAGATCTAGCAGAATCTCGAGTGTTTCAGATAGCAGAAAATCGTGCCAATAAAAATGAAGGTCCAAAAAGCATTGATCGTGTTCTTGAACATACATTAGCACGAATCGAAGAATTCCATAAGAAACCGCACGATGGCGTAACTGGTGTTTCCAGCGGTTATCTCGATCTAGATAAAAAAACTGCTGGACTGCAAAAGTCAGACTTAATCATTGTAGCTGCTCGTCCCTCTATGGGAAAAACTACTTTTGCTATAAACTTATGTGAAAATGCTACGCTAACAGAGCCTAAACCAGTTCTAATCTTTAGTCTAGAAATGCCTAGTGAACAGATAATGATACGTATGCTAGCATCACTATCTCGTGTTGATCAAACCCGAATTCGTACTGGTCAACTAGACGATGAAGATTGGGCTCGAATATCTAGTGCTATGGGAATTCTGATAGAAAAACGCAATATGTACATCGATGATTCATCTAGCTTGACTCCGATGGAAATGCGTTCCCGCGCGCGACGAATATTCCGCGAACATGATGGTTTAAGTTTAATTATGATCGACTATTTACAATTAATGCGAGTGCCGTCGCTATCTGATAATCGTAATTTAGAAATTGCTGAAATCTCCCGTTCGTTGAAATCGCTAGCTAAAGAACTTCAAGTACCCGTACTGGCATTATCGCAGCTTAACCGAAGTTTAGAACAACGTGCTGATAAACGTCCAGTCAACTCTGATCTACGTGAATCTGGCTCTATTGAACAGGATGCTGATCTTATTATGTTTATCTACCGTGATGAGGTTTATCATGAAAATAGCGATATGAAAGGTATTGCTGAAATAATTCTTGGAAAGCAACGAAATGGTCCAATTGGAACAATTCGATTGACCTTCAACGGGAAATTATCACGATTTGATAACTATGCTGTTCCTCAATATGAGGATGAATAATTTTGTTCGATACCAAATTTTTTCTTGTCTCTTTTATTTTGAAAGTTTATTAATTTATTCAATCTTAAAAATTTCTTTATGTCATATTATGATTAGTTAATATATTTATATTTTATAAAGGAAGCATATTCGTTTTATCGAAAATTAATAGATAGCTTATCTAACATATAAAATAGTAAAGAAGTTGATACCTACCTGGTTAAGCAAACGGAAATACTTATTTCATCACTGGATTTAATTTCTATTAAATAAAAAGAAATGTTCTAATATTGCAAGATTTAATCGGAAATAAAACACTTCTGATATTAAGGCATTTAAACCGTAGTTAATATACTAACTACATCATTAAAGAAAAATAAAAGGTTATAGATCAAAAAATATATAATTGTAAATTTGGCAAGTAAAGTTACTATAATATAGTAACTTTATATTATGTTACTGCTTATATATATTTTCACAAAAGGTATCGCTAAAGCGATTAAATTAGTTTTTAAATATTTTTAAAATAACGTATAAGATTTTTAATGCTCTTTTTCAGCTCAAGATTTTAATAAATCTAACAAATTATAGAGTTCTTCTCCATTAATATATATTCAAGTATAGCTATACAACACTGTTTCTAGTATTTTTTCGCACTAATCACTCATTTTAAAAAACAAAAATAATTGTAAACTCATTACCATTCGACTAAAATAACGCATTTCCAGCTAAATAGATAATAACCTTTAAAACTAAAGATATATTTTACTTGAACAGTTTAATTTGCCCATCTAAAAAAGATGGGGATAATTATGTATTTTAATAATTACTTCCATGGTATAACATAGATTATAAACTATTAATTTTTATTTAATTGAAATAATGAGTAGTAGCATTGATATCATCAATTTTTATTAATGATAAAACTACTAAGCATAGCTGTAAAGCAATTTGATTTAATAATTCTAGTATTTAGAATAGAGTGTATTAAATTATAGAGATAATCTTTTAGATTTTAAAAGGTTATTAATAGCTATTTATTTATTATTTTGTATTATCAAAATAATATTTTTTAGATTATTAACAAGAAAATTACAATAAACTTTAATCCTCTACATTACAATAAGTAATTAAGGCAATCTGTGTAGTTGATAAAATTAGTTTAACGCAAAGAAAAGCTAATAATACTAGAAAAAACTAGTAAAAATAAATAAATATTTAGTATCTATTTATAATAAATAATTCTGCTTCACAAGTTTTCTTAGTATGTAGTCAAAATTTGAAATATATGATTTAAACTTTGTAAATAACAAATTGAATCAATTAAAATTATAAATTCGTTTTATTAGGAGATGCTTATGGCTAGCAGAGGTGTTAATAAAGTAATTCTAGTTGGAAATCTCGGACAAGATCCGGAAATCCGGCATATGCCTAATGGCGGTGTTGTAGCCAACATTACACTAGCTACTTCGGATATTTGGCGTGATAAACAGACTGGTGAAACTAAAGAAAAAACAGAATGGCACCGCGTAGTACTATTTAATAAACTAGCAGAAGTAGCTTCTGAATATCTACATAAAGGATCTCAGGTATATATCGAAGGGTCTCTTCAGACACGTAAGTGGCAGGACCATAACGGTCAGGATCGTTATACTACTGAAATTATAGTCAATATGGGCGGCATTATGAAAATGCTCGGTAGTCGTCATGATAACACGACAACCAGCAGTATAAAACAGAGCAACTTAGGTCAATCTCATAATTCAACGAAATGCAATAATACAAAATTCAGCAGTACTAATATGCAGGTAGTGCGCCCTGCGAATAATATTACTTTACCGTCTATTAATGAAACAGCGATGGATTTTGACGACGATATCCCATTTTAAGGATAATTTTATATAAAATTTGTTAAACGTATAAAAATCTTTTGTGATTAACAGTTTTTTATTTGACACTATTATTTTAATACTAATTAAAAATTAAGCTTTAAAAGCATATATTATTAAAATAATAAACATAGAGAGTTATTTTAAATTTAAAAGGATTAAATATATTTTTGATTACGAATATTTTTCTCATACCTAGTATAATATGCTTTATTAAAGATCATAATATTCAGGTTAATAACTTTTATCATGTCGTTGATTTTATAACTATATAGTTAAGTATACTTAACTATATAGTTATAAAATCCAGTATTAAATTTCTCTAACACCAATAATATCAATATTAGAGTGTTTAATTAGTAATAAAGATACTCTTACTTATTAAGAGAGTATTTTTATTATCAATAATATATAAACTGATTGATACTTACTATAGTAGTATCTCTTATTAATAATCAGTTCTTTAATAAAGATAAGGTTATTTAATAAGTTTTATTTGTATTGAGAGTTTTTAGCTCTAATTTTTTAATATTTAAAAGATTTTTTATTACTACCACTTTAAGCATTTTAGAATACATCACAAAAACTAATTTAATCTAGGCTTTACGAAGTAAAGCTGAAATGTTCAGTATATTATCGATATGATTAGTTACTCAGTCATAATTATATTAATACATTAGATATTAGTTTCTAATAAAATACATTCTTTTAAAGTAGAAAAAATAAATTTTTAAATAAATTATGATCGTTATCTTGCTAGATTAAGATGTAATAAATAATTTTAATCTAAAATTAAAGGCATTACTAATAATCATTTCTAGCGAAAAATTTTTAAAATAATCGGGTAATATCGAAAGATATAAGCATAAAACAATATCATCGCTACTTATTATAACAAGTGTATATATAAAATTATATCTTCTTCTCCGATTCTTCGATCTTAAGATATTAGTGAAGAGATATATCTTATTATGTAATTATTATTTATTAATGCATATTAAATTAATATATTTTGTTTTTTAACTATTTAATAATAAATAGTTAAAAATAAATTTCATATAAAATAAATTAAATAACAAATAAATTATTAAAGTTCTTATAAATAAAATTTTTAATTAATATTAATTATGTAATTAGATGATAGCAAATATACTTTAATACAAATATGCTAACAATATTTGTAAAAATCAAAATAAGAAAATCAATATGATTTCATATGGGAAATAATATATAAAATAAAATATTTAAATCTTTTTATTTATTTTTATAAAAAATAAGCAATGATATATCATATATTAATCATCGTCCTTAATTAAGATAAATCTATTACAGTATAGAAAAAATGTCGTATACGTTGATAGATATCAATATTATATTTTATAATCAGTTTAGTAAACATTTAATGATATACACTATTAAATGATGTATACTACTCATAATTGAACAAAAATATTGGACAAGTAAGTTTTTTCTTCTAAATAGCTAATTTTTAACTAATTTTATTAGATAATACAAAAAAGAATCTTATCTAATGATATTAAAATGCAAATGAATTTATTTTCTGATTAGCTTGAATAATATATGCTATCTATTTTATATTTAATGTTTTATTTTTCTATTTTTGGTAGTTAATTGTACTAAATTACTAGCAAAAGAAGAAACTTGCTGCCAGTCAGTATATTCAACTTCCTTTGTTTGATCAGTTTCACCACCAGTAATATACATTATTACTTGGATTATTACTCGATCAAACCAGCGATAGCGTGGATAATATAATGCACCTGAAAATATAGCACAAAGATCGGGACACCATGGTGTATTAGCTAAAAATTTTTTGGTATAAGTATTAGTAGTTTGAGTACATTTGTCTGGTTTTCGTGCCATTAAACTAACAGAATAAAAAGCACTTGGAATACTATTTAACCAATCAAGTCGCTGTGCGATAAAACGGTCAAGATTTGCATCAAAACAACCGTAGTGAATAGCTGCTCCAATAACCACTCTCTGATAGCTTTTCAGGTCAAGATCATATGCGAAGTTCAAATCAATAACTTTACATTTACAGTAATTAGTAAGATGGGCTGCAATTGTGCGTGCAATTTTGTGCGTTTGACCATCACGGCTCAAGTAAAGAATCAGTGTTTTCATATTAATTTGTTTCTTTTATAAGAAATTTTGATAAAATAGAAAAATAAAATCAATTTTAATCAGCTTGCTTTAAAAAATAAAGAAATGATTAATAAAATTAAAATAAGTCATTTTTATAGAAAAAATAGTAAATTGATATTATTATCAACAATAAATTAAATAATAGTTGATATGAAGAAAAAATTTGAAAATCCTAATTAATCATTTTTAAAAACATTAGTATATATATCTTAATATAAAAATAAAATATGGAATATTAATAGTTTTAACTATGATAGTTTATCGAAAAATAATATAAAATTTTCGCTATGTAAAAATAATTTTGTTATGTTGATTTTCGCGTGTATAATATTTTCAGTGTAATGGATATTATCTTAAGGTTTAAAGTTTTTATATACAATCTACAAAATAATAATACAAATATCTCTAATTCTAATGTGCAATATCTTTATAAGAAAGAATCAGCATAATAGTTAGCACTATTCGTAATTGAAATTTATTATACTAGTATAGTATAGCCAGAATAGCATGATGATAGTATCAAATAAATCTAAAATCATTATAATCAAAATTATAATATCCTTGATTCTTAACTCTAGCAAAATTAAGTTTCTTTTTTTTTGAAAAGAATTCAAACAGGTAGAATAACTTTTCGATTGATTATCATGTCGTTTCAATGTATTAATCCTATTAATTTGTTAAAAATATAAAATTAAAGATAATTAACAACTAGATTTTAAGTTATAGATTCAACTATAAAATAGTTATGCTTATCGAGATAATAGATATATTATAAACTTACCTATAATAGATTGATAATCCTTTTGATTACTATTTTGTAATATCCCTTAAGTACTTATTTTAAAAATAGTTAATAGCCTCCGATTAATAGTCATTCTATGCATAGAATCTATAAAAATATAATTAGTAAATATATTATATTTATAATATTCTGCTTAGAACAATATAAAGGCTGTCACTATAAGCATCACGATATAAAGCAAAATGAATTTACTTTATATAAAAGTAAAAGCATCACTAAAAATTCGCTCGATTACAGCACTACGTTCAGCGCAAAAATATTCACGAGCTGTTTTTGCCATTTCAAAACGTCCCGCTATATAAATATCGTATGATTCCAAAGAACTATAGTCTTGCATTACAGACATCAGTACTTTACCAGAACGGCCATGCCAGTGCTTATCAGGTTTTTCTAATACTGGTATTACAGATAATTGTTGATATTGTAAATTAAGCTCTTCTAGCTCATGTAAACTATATAAATGATTTCGATTGCGTCCACCCCAGTATATTGATACTTTTCTTTCTGGCTGTTTTACTAACACTGTTAATAAAATTGAACGAATGTAAGAAAAGCCAATTCCACCAGCAATAAGGATAATCGGTCGGTTTGTATTGTCACGTAACCAAGCTTCACCTCGAGGAACTTCGACGATAATTTCTTTCTTTTTTAGGATATAATCGATAACTACTATCTGATTTAGTTTAGAAATACCAATATGTAACTCAATAAAAGTTGTTTCCATAGGTGTCGAAGCTAGAGAAAAAGGATATTTATTAAATTCATCTATTACTACCATTAGGTATTGACCAGCACGAAAATAAAAAGTCGTTTCTGGTACTAACCTTACACGATAAATAGTGTTAGTAAGAGTTTCTACGGAAGAGACCTTACAGGTTAGCGTTTTCATATAGTCCTCTGTCGAATTATTATGTAAATAGTTACATGTATCATGTATATTACGATAAATTATTATTTGTAATAATTATTTAATTATAAATAGAATCAACATAAATATATATCATTTAATCTATTTAAATAGGTGTATTCTATTATTACTTCGTTTATTCCAGTCATTTATTTTATACTTGTATTTATTTTTTCTAATCGAAAACATATGTAATAAAACTAAGATAGTTTATCGATGTATTTAAAATTAAATAGCATTAAATATTAAATTTATATAGATTTAATTATCTAAATCACATCTTTTAAAATTATGTATATTAGTATCATTATACACTATAACAAATTTATATATGAATTAATCTCTAGTAGTAAACAGAAATTTACAATTTTTATAAACTATTTAAAATATTAAGATTTAATTAGGTACTTTATTAAGTGCTACTTATTCGATAAAGTAGTGACTACTGTGAATTGAATAGTATTTGAATACTATAGAGTAGCATACCACTGCATAATATGAGTGATAGTAAAACTAGGAACTTATTAGTTTAATTATAATGATTACATGAAATCTTTTCTTTATTATTTTTTGCTATTTTAAGTAATCTTCTAGAAAGATTTCGATGCTAATTTACACATCCAAGTTATAGAACACATATTTAACAATCTTCGATTTTATATTCTTATAAAAAGCCTACAAGGCATTTTTTTAAAAGAGTATTAGATAGTAACAATACTAAAATTAATATCATTCCCAACTTAGTGTTGAATGAAGCTATAATAGAAAAATTTTAATGAGAATTTTGCTATGCTTATTCCTACAGCATAGAATTAGAGATTTATATTTTTTATGGAGAAAAATCAATAAGTAATCTGATTTATTTTTATTCTGCTTACTACTCTAAATATAGAGAGTAAATTATATCATTTATCATATTTCTTAATTTATTAAGCATATTTTTAACTGAAACTGAAAGATATACTTAGTAATCTCGTTAGTTTTTATCAAAGTTAAATTAGTTAAATGAAATGATAATCTTGATTAATTATAAATATAAGCAGTTAATATATATTTAAAAACATTTAAAACAATAAACTATAACCTATAAGATTAATTATTACAAAAGCTTTAACGCTTTATTCCATAAGTACTACTTATGAGTAGCATATGATTTATCTAAATTCAGTGATTTAATTTTTATATGATTAATTTTATTGATTTTTTAAAAATTATTTTATAATTTTATATTTAAAACTAACGAATGAATTTTTCTATACCATATAACTTATAATATAACTTATAAATTTCCTTATTTTAAATCTATCATTCATTATTTTTCATTATCTTGATTATAAATAGATTTTTATGATCTTTAAATCAAACAGTTCAGATTTTGTTCTGAACTGTTTGATTTTTATAGTAAAATGCAATAATACTACGATAGATAAAATAATTAATAACTGTATCATATTAATATCATCTATAAACTTGCTTTTAATAAGATATTAACTAGAGTTAATATCTTATTAAAAGCTATGCAGCGCATTTCTATAGGATGCTATTTATAACGCGAAAACAATCAAAAATCACTTTATTTTGAATTACTTTAAAAAATGAATTTTTCATAAATCTAGCTGAAGATTAAATTGACACTTGATGTATTGAATATACAATAGTTTTTAGCAAAAAATCGGATATAATTCTAATTAAGCATTAAGCTATTATACAACGTTAAAAAATTCTATAATATGCGGGTAAAAGAAATTTTTTTATAAAATATTCAAAAATAAAATCTTAGATCATGCGAATAGAAAACTTGAAATATTAAATAATAATATCCAATAGAATACAACTATAGTTCCTATACATAGATAGTTAAGCTATTATTAAAATAATCGAAATTAAAAAATTACGAAAATTTCTAATAAATAGAACTTATCTTTTTATTCAAAAATAACTATACTAAAATAGATAGTAATATACTCTATGTTTTTAGATATTTAAAAATTCAATAAAAGATTTTTAGAATATATGTCATTATGCAAAACCATCACAGAAAATTTCTGTAAAAGATTTATATCTTATTCTCTATTAATAATTTCATACTATTATCTTATTTCTTTAGTATGAATAAGATCATCGAACTTAATTTTTAGAAATTTTTATACGCTAAACAACTAATAAATTATTTACTTGATTTTATGATATCGTTAGTCAATCATCAATGTCAGGTGAATAGGTTGCGATATATCAAAGAATCTAATTAATTTGATCTATATTGGTTCAAGTTACTTAATAATTAAATATAACTGTTAATTAAGTATGCTTTTATATGTTTATTTAGTGAAAATAAAAACTATATTCAAATCATAGCGAAATAATCAATTACATTTTGAATTTTCATTCAAATTAAATTAAGCATGAAAATTAATAATCAGATAAAAGTAATAGACTTTTCTGATCTTCTAGATCGGTTTTATATTTTTTCCGACTAAGGTAGTCTTATTTATTTAATGAGAAACACATCTAATTAAGTATAGAAGAAAAAAAAGACACTGTTTATTATTGGCTATTACCTAAGTTACCTATTACTACTAATCTGTAATAATAATTGTTTTATATTGTAAAATAGCAAAAACCGTTTTATTATTACTTTATTAGTAATATTATTTATCTAAATTAAAACTAACTATATTTAGAAGTATATTAATTTTCTATATATACTTGATATTAGAAATATATACTGATTAATCAGTAGTTTAAGTTATATAACATAATAATATCGTATAATTTATTGAATAATCTTAGCTATTAAATACATCTACCTTATTCTGATCGAATACTAGAATAACTAATATTTTAATTAGGTTAATTAAAATAAAAATCTTACTTTTATGTTGTTATTAATGTTATGTATACATAACTCGATCCTAATATTATTCTCATCAATAATATTAACTATACATATCACATGTTGACAAGAGTATATAATTATAATATAGAGCAACGATACTACTAGTTATATTAAAATATTTGACGTTTTCAAATCTAGTATTAGTTAGTATTAGTATTGTTTGTTTAAACATTTATCAATCTGAATACATATAGATAGAGTCCAACATATAACAATAGTTAGTAATATTTTGATAACTATTTTACTAAAATATAAAATATAAATAAAATAAATAACGTAAATTCTTTTATTAATTTAAAAATTCGGAATTAAAAACTTAAAAATTAATAATCTTTATATTAAATAGATTTTAATATAAATTTTATTTCAATTATTTTATTTAGACTAAATAAAATAATAATATTACTTAATATAAGTAGTTTTGCCTAAATAACTATAGATTTTTGATTAAATAATTATTAGCATACAAAAAACCAATAGTTAGTATATCACTCGTATATAATAAAATTATAGAATTAAGCTCTATACAGATTATAAAAATATTGGTATTTTCTCTATAATCTATTTTACTGCTATTAAGATACTCGTAATTTCAAAAATACTAATTTATATAATCGAGTATTAGCTATAGGAAATAGTTAAAAAATTGATCTAATAGTTTTCTATGTATTGAATTAATAGCTATTATTAGATTAATGCTAATAAAATAAATATAATTCTTTCTGCATTATAAAAGATTATGATAAAAAGTGCATATAAACATTACTCGCTGTAATATAATTAATTTTATATCCTGAAAAACGTTACAATTTTATTCTGCAATTAAAAGTTATTCAAATATATTGAAACATATAAAAATATTTATGAATTTAATTAAATTTTAAATAAATATCCATTCATAAGATTATTCAGATCGACTAACTACTCGCTTTAAAATCATAGATTTTATTAAATTTATTCCAATACAGTAAAAACTAAAGCATAAAAATTAATTAATTAATGTTCTTCACGTTTCTCTTATGAACACTTAAAATAATATTAAGCGTTTAAAATTTTAAAATCTATCAAGCATAATATTGTTATTTCGTTATAAACAAAAAATCAATTAGTAAACGATTTAGTAACGTTACTATTGAATAGTATCTCGATTTATTGTATCTGGAACTTTACCTAGTAAATGTTTTAGCTTGATATCAATTTGATCTGAAAAGAGTTCTTTTCTTGGTTATACTACTAGTTATACTATTAACTAGTAGTATAGTAATTGGCATGCACGTGTAATAGATTTACAGGCATATTTAATTATTTATTTCTATTTAGAATTATGAGACTATTAATTTCAATAGATTTTTAGCTTAAGCACTATTTTATTATCCATTCTATAAAAATAGTGCTCATTAACGATCTTAATAAAGATATCAGAATCTGAATTCTTTCAACTTTTACTAAAAATATCAATGATTTCTAAGTAATTATTTTTTTGGAAAAATTAATGATAACTAATCTAGATGAAGTTTGTTTTAAGGCAATACTGCTTATGGAATATCAGTCTTTTTCAAAATCTGATTCAAATGAATAATGTAGAAGATAAAAAATAGTTTTTATGAGAAAAGTGGTGTTTTATCTTGAATCTTATTTAAGATATATCTATTTATAACTACTTCATACTAAAAACTTGAATATTTATATCTCAAGAAGCAAGATCGAAAAATATGATCTAATAAAATTTTTTATTACGTTGAATATTATTCAATATTATTAATAATTTATAAACGAGTTACTATATTTTATATATAAAATATATTTTCACTATCACTATTTGCTTTCTAAATCATTGAAACTTATACAGTAGTAACTACTACTAGGATTTAAGTGATATTTATAATGTTATGAATATAACTTAAATCACCATTATAACAATTGAAATCTATTCAAGTTGTTAGTAGCATTATTTTCGCGCATAAAGAAAGTAATTAAAATAAACTCTAAATATCTGAATCTATCAATTTAGATTCAGATATTTAGAGTAGGATTGATATCCTTTATAGCGCTGATTATTTCTTAATTAACCATATTAATCAAATTACTATCCAATATCTCTTATTTATCCTTAAAATTATAGAACAAATAGTAAACTATATTCTGTTAATAAAGCAAATACTATTTATCTAAAATTATAGATTATATCTATCTTACGACAGCTTCTAATTTATTTTAAATCTATTTTAGAATATTAGTATAAATCATTTTATCAAGATTACTAATTAACTCTATAGAGGTGCTTTAATATAGTAAAAAATCAAGTATTTATCTAAATACGGTAGTAAAAATACATGGTAGCATATTTATTTTAGTATAGAATTATCTTAAAAGATACTTTGATATATTTAATAAATAAAAGAACTTTTTATTCACTATCTCTGAAATTGATATCAGTAAACACTATAATATAAATGTTATAGTATGAAATTTAGTAGAATATACAACATTTCTTATAGACAAGAATATTCTTATCTTAGCTTATTAAAGATTAAAAGATTTAATCTCTATATTGGATCAATAAGAATTTGTTTAAAAAACGGACGGTTAATGCTATAGTGAATATAAAAACGAAATTAAAACGGCGTCCTATAGGCGATGTTTCTGTTCTTTCCAATTCAGATATTCCACCATTACTAAAACGATTGTATATACAACGTGGCATTTGTTCTCTTAGTGAGTTAGAAAGAGGTACGTGTGGATTAATAGCTTATTATAAATTAAGTGGTATTGAAAAAGCAGTAGATTTGCTTCTATATGCTTTAGAAGATCAGCGTAGAATAATAGTAGTTGGTGACTTTGATGCGGACGGAGCAACCAGTACAGCGCTTACAGTATTAGCTTTACAGAAAATGGGTACAAAAAAAATAGATTTCCTAGTGCCAAATCGTTTTGAAGATGGATACGGTCTTAGCCCAAAGTTAGTAGAGCAGGCAGCAGCGCTAGGTGCACAGATTATCCTGACTGTGGATAACGGTATTTCTTCTCATGCTGGTGTTACTCTAGCACATGAAAAAAATATCATAGTACTTATCACTGATCATCATCTCCCTAGCAAGATTTTACCTGACGCCGATGCCATTGTTAATCCTAATTTACACGATTGCACTTTTTCGTCAAAATCTCTTGCTGGTGTTGGTGTTGCTTTTTATCTGATGTTGGCGCTTCGCGCACGTCTTAATAAGCTTAATTGGTTTTCGAAGAAAGGTATAGAAGCTCCTAAACTAGCTGAATTTCTAGATCTGGTTGCCCTAGGCACAGTAGCAGACATGGTTCCTCTAGATACCAATAACCGTATTCTAGTGCATCAGGGATTAAGCCGTATTCGTGCTGGTTTTTGTCGTCCCGGTATTCGTGCCTTGATAGAGGTAGCCAATCGCAATATTACTCAACTGTATGCCAGCGATCTGGGTTTTTCACTAGGACCACGACTTAATGCTGCAGGTAGGTTAGATGATATGTCGGTTGGAGTTGCTCTATTATTAAGTGAAGATCTACCGAAAGCGCGTATTTTGGCATTAGAGCTTAACGCTCTTAATCAAACTAGGCGAAAAATCGAAAAAAAAATGGAAAAAAAGGCGTTATCACTGTGTCAGAAGATTATTAGCAATAAACAGAAACTTCCTTTTGGATTAGTTATCTACCATGATCAATGGCATCAAGGAGTGGTTGGTATTCTAGCATCACGAATTAAAGAACATTTTCATAGACCGGTTATTGCTTTTGCATCTATGGGTGAAGGTATACTAAAAGGTTCTGGGCGATCTATAGCTGGTTTACATATGCGAGATCTGCTTGAACAACTTGATATGTTATATCCCGGCATGATACTAAAATTTGGTGGCCACACGATGGCTGCTGGTTTGATATTGGAAAAAGTGCAATTTAAACAATTTTGTCAACGTTTTTCTGCATTAGTAACCGAATGGCTTGATCCTTCAATACTAGAAGGAGTAATCTGGTCAGATGGCGAACTATCAGCTAACGAGTTATCTATAGCTACTGCTGAACTGTTACGTGACGGTGGTCCTTGGGGACAAGCATTTCCAGATCCATTATTTGACGGAAGGTTTACTATATTAAGTCAGCGCTTGGTTAGAAAAAAACATCTTAGACTTCTTCTTGAACCCGAGGTAGGAGGTCCGATATTGGATGGTATTGCTTTTAATATTGATTTACAATTTTGGCCAGATAATAGTATTCATACCGTTGAGTTAGCTTATAAGTTAGAGATAAACGAATTTCGTGGTAACCGATCCCTACAACTTTTAATACAGAATATTTGGCCATTATAATTCATAACTGACATTAAAATCGGATTGTAATAGATATTACTTTCTGCAGTACTAATCCGTTAGAATAACGAGTTAATAAGTATTTCTTATTTTCAATGAGAGTATCAGTCTATGTTTGAAATTAATCCGGTAAAAAACTGTATTCATAACTTATCAGAAAGAATAAATATTCTTAGGGGTATCTTTAAGTATGATCTCAAAAAAGAACGTCTTGAAGAAATAAATACTGAGTTAGAAAAAACCAACATCTGGAATAAGCTTCAACACGCGCAAATGTTGAGGAAAGAACGCTCATCGATAGAATTAATCATTAAAACCATTAACAAACTTACTCAAAGTTTAGAAGATATCTCTGACTTATTAGAGCTAGTAGTAGAAGAAAATGATGAAGAGAGTTTTATTTCAATTCAGTCTGAACTCGATAATCTTGAGGTTAAATTAGATCAGTTAGAATTTCGTCGTATGTTTTCTGGTAAATACGATATCGCTAATTGTTACGTTGATATCCAAGCTGGATCTGGCGGTATAGAAGCACAGGATTGGGCTAGCATGCTTCTCAGAATGTATTTACGTTGGGCGGAATCACGTGGTTTTAAAACAAAAATTATCGAAGAATCTGAAAACAATGTAGCTGGTATAAAATCAGTAACCATTAAAGTTATCGGAGATTATGCATATGGTTGGTTTAGAACTGAAACCGGTGTGCATCGGTTAGTACGAAAGAGTCCTTTTGACTTTGGTGGTCGACGTCATACATCATTCAGCTCCGCTTTCGTTTACCCTGAAATAAATGAAGATATCGATATCAATATCAATCCAGTAGATTTACGTATTGATGTTTATCGCGCCTCCGGTGCCGGTGGTCAGCACGTTAACCGGACTGAATCTGCAGTACGTATTACCCATTTGCCAACCAATATTGTTACTCAATGTCAAAACGAACGATCACAACATAAAAATAAAGATCAAGCAATGAAACAGTTAAAATCAAAACTATATGAATTTGAGCTTCAGAAAAAGAATTTAGAAAAAAAAGGGTTAGAGGATAGTAAGTCTGATATTGGTTGGGGTAGCCAGATCCGATCATATGTACTGGACGATTCTCGTATCAAAGATTTGCGTACTGGCTTAGAAACACGCAATACACAGTCAGTATTAGATGGCGATCTAAATAAATTTATTGAAGCTAGTCTTAAGGCAGGACTATAAGATGCCTATATGTATAGATTATATTCACAGGATAATTCTTATCAAGCGATATATATGAATAATGAACTATTTTCGCGACGTGAAAAACTCGGACAATTACGTCAAAAGGGTATTGCTTTTCCAAACGATTTCAAACGGAATTCTATATCTGATCAGTTGCACATCAACTACAGTGAAAAAAGCAATGAAGAGTTAGAATCATTGAATATTGATGTTAGCATTTCCGGTCGAATGATGACTCGTCGTATTATGGGTAAAGCCTCTTTTGTTACTTTGCAAGATATGGGTGGAAAAATTCAGCTTTATATTACCTACAGTAATTTACCTGAAGGGCAATATAACGAGCAATTCAAAACATGGGATATTGGTGATATTCTTGGTGCGCGTGGAAAACTATTCAAAACTAGAACTGGCAAATTATCGGTTAATTGTAACGAAATTTACTTATTAACTAAATCGATACGTCCACTACCAGATAAGTTTCACGGTCTATCTGATCAGGAAATATGCTATCGCCAGCGTTATCTCGATTTGATTGCTAACGATGAATCACGTCAAACCTTTAAGACGCGTTTTCGCATCATAACCGAAATTCGGCATTTTATGATGGAGAATAATTTCATAGAAGTAGAAACACCGATGATACAAACTATCCCAGGCGGTGCAACAGCGCGTCCGTTTATTACTCATCACAACGCACTAGATATCGATATGTATCTGCGTATTGCACCAGAGCTATATTTAAAGCGGTTAGTGATTGGCGGTTTTGAGAGAGTTTTTGAAATTGGCCGTAATTTTCGCAATGAAGGTTTGTCTTCACGACATAATCCTGAGTTTACTATGATGGAACTTTATATGGCCTATGCGGACTATAACGACCTGATTTTATTTGTAGAAACATTTTTCTGTACTTTGACGGAGCGAATATTTGGAAATAGTATAGTAAACTATGGCGATCAAACCTTCGATTTCAGTAAACCGTTTACTAAGATGACGATGAAAGAAGCTATTTGTCGTTACTGCTATCAAAAGGAGATCCAGCCAGAAGCGTTAGATAATATGACTTCAGCTATTACTATCGCTGAATTACTAGGAATTAAAGTTGAAAATAGCTGGGGTCTAGGACAAATACAGGCTAAGATTTTTGAAGAGACAGTTGAAAAGCATCTTTTACAACCGACTTTTATCACCTCTTATCCAGCAGAAGTCTCACCACTTGCACGCCGTAATAATGAAAATCCATTCTTTGCTGAACGTTTTGAACTCTTTATTAGTGGGCGTGAAATCGGAAATGGTTTTTCCGAACTTAACGATGCAGAAGATCAAGCAGTGCGATTTACCGAACAAATTCAGGCTAAAAATACCGATGACGATGAAGCTATATTCTATGATGAGGAATATATTACTGCACTTGAATATGGTATGCCTCCAACTGCCGGATTAGGTATTGGCATTGATCGTGTAGTGATGCTATTAACTAATAGCTACAGTATTCGCGACGTAATTCTTTTTCCAACATTGCGTCCAAAAAAATAGCTTTCTAGGAAAAATAAAAAAATTATCTACTCTATCTGTCATTTATGCGCAATAGTAATACATTCCGTTATACGGTAATACTTTCCGTTATACGGTAATACTTTTATCTGTAGGTTAATCATTAAAATTAATAAACGCTAAATTAATATCTTATAAATTTTTGACACTTCTTTTACACTATCAATGGAGAGTTATAACTTAATTTTAAGGTATTATTTATCGTACGTATTTATTAAATTATAGTTATATTAACTTTTATTTGTATTAATCACTAGAATAACTGTTCTAAATATATTTAGATAAATAATATAAGCTTTATCAAATTAGTAATATAAAACCTATTAATTTTTAACCAAATGACATAATTTCACACTAAAAATTTTTTAATATCAAATAAAGCTTTGCTTTTTTTCACTTTTATATGCTATATACTTAATTATAATAAAATTTTCTGTTTTGAGTTGAATATAATATTTAAGTACAATATCTTAATAATAAGCAGGAATAAATATAGTGACTAGTCATTTCTGTCTTCGGTAACTATACAGCTCTGTCAAGTCTCAGATAAAGAAAGACCAAATAAGACTTTTATTTAAGTAAGTGTTAACAGTATTAATTAAAAAAGAATCTATTATAGAGTAACAGAATTTCAATATAGTTATAAAATAATTTGATTAAGATATTAAAAAGACGCTGTAAGGTATAATATACAATACTTTAAAAACAAATAGCGCCTTTCTTGTTAGTTAATTATATAAAATTTTAATAACTTAAACTTACCAAAGCGGGTTTGGTTAAAAATTAATAGGTTTTATATTACTAAGTAGTTTAAAGGCAGAACAACAGCTTCCCAAGCTGTATACGAGGGTTCAATTCCCTTCACCCGCTCCATAAAAACACATCACCTATAATAAGTGATTATTCTAGGTGAATAGAAAAAAGTTATTTTGTTTTTGTTTATATGTTCTCTCTATTTTATAAATAGGTATATACTTACCTTTTAATAATTTTTATTATCTACATTCAACTTTGATACGTATATTTTTAAAACTTATTACATTTTTATACCAAAATAACATTATTTATAGATTTAATATTTTATTATAAAATAATAGTTTTTAGATAAGTTTTTAATGAATACTAACTTAGTAATATCGATTAAGTTAAGAACTCATCAATGCATAGCATAAATTATAACAAGTATTATTAAGATAATATACTCAATTAGTAAATACTATCTGAATTATTAATAACTATCAAAATAGTTTTATAACAAAAGATATAGTGCTAATAACTAAAATGTCTAATTTTTAGCATAAAAAATAAAATTCCTAATTTTATATATCACTAATCGATTTTTTCTACTTATGAACGTTTCATCATTTCAAAAAATTCATCGTTTGTTTTTGTCATTGCTAACTTGTTTATGAGAAATTCCATTGCATCGATTTCACCCATAGGATGAATAATTTTTCGCAGAATCCACATTTTTTGTAGCTCTTCTTGAGTGGTAAGTAACTCTTCTTTACGGGTTCCAGAACGGTTGTAATCGATCGCTGGAAAAACTCGTTTTTCAGCAATTTTACGTGACAAGTGTAATTCCATATTACCCGTTCCTTTAAACTCTTCGTAAATTACTTCATCCATCTTAGAACCAGTATCGATAAGTGCAGTCGCAATAATAGTTAGACTACCACCTTCTTCCATATTGCGTGCAGCGCCGAAGAAACGCTTTGGACGATGTAAAGCATTAGCATCAACGCCACCTGTCAATACTTTTCCAGAAGCTGGAACAACAGTATTATAAGCACGCGCTAGACGAGTAATAGAATCTAGCAGAGTAATGACGTCTTTTTTATGCTCAACTAAACGTTTAGCTTTTTCAATTACCATTTCGGCAACTTGTACATGGCGAGCAGCTGGTTCGTCAAAAGTAGAAGCGATTACTTCACCTTTCACTAAGCGCTGCATTTCGGTGACTTCTTCCGGACGCTCATCAATCAAGAGAACTATTAGTATACAATCTGGGTGGTTGCAAGTAATGCTTTGCGCAATATTTTGCAGTAGAATAGTCTTACCAGCTTTTGGTGGTGCTACGATAAGTCCACGCTGACCGCGTCCGATAGGAGAGGCTAAATCTAGAACACGTGCAGTTAGGTCTTCTGTAGAACCATTACCACGCTCCATACGAAAACGAGAATTGGCATGTAGCGGTGTTAAGTTTTCAAATAGAATCTTATTACGAGCATTTTCGGGTTTATCATAGTTAACTTCATTAACCTTTAACAAAGCAAAATAACGCTCTCCTTCTTTTGGCGGACGAATTTTACCGGAAATAGCATCTCCAGTACGTAGATTAAAACGACGTATTTGGCTAGGAGAGACATAGATATCATCGGGTCCGGCAAGATATGAACTGTCACTAGATCGGAGAAAACCAAATCCATCTTGTAAAATTTCTAGTACACCATCGCCGAATATATCCTCTCCGCTCTTAGCATGCTGTTTAAGAATAGCAAAAATGATATCTTGTTTACGCATGCGAGCTAGATTTTCCTGTCCCATATTTTCGCCGAGGATTACTAACTCTGAAACCGGTGTATTTTTTAATTCGGTAAGATTCATAATGGTGGGTTCTTAAACTCGAGGTATATCTTGAACTGATTTTATGGATGGTATGGCAGCGTAAAATCGCTGCCTATCTATAGAATATAATCCTAATAAATTCCGTTCGATTAATTAACTGTGAATCACACAATATTAAACACAAGAAGACCAAAAAATTAATAGTATTTAATAATGTATTAATTTAAATCTCTATCCGTTGATGTTCTTGCTAGTTACATTTAATACTTTATTACAATGAGGTAATAAATAAAGAATATAGCTTAAACTTAAACTACAGGTAAGATTACAATGCAGTGAAAAACAAGTCTAGCACGGTTCCCAATGGGTGTCTAGCAATTAATATGAATAATACTTATACATCGCGCAACAATGTAAAATTCTCAATACTTCTTATAGATTTACAGTTATAAATTCTTTTAATTGTCCTTTTGATAAGGCGCCAACTTTACTAGTTATTAGTTTTCCATCTTGGAACAGCAACAAAGCTGGAATACCACGGATACCATACTTTGATACAGTAATAGGGTTTTCATCAATATTTAATTTAGCAATGGTTATTTTACCATCGAATTCATTAGCAATTTCTGCTAGAATAGGCGAAATCCTTTTACAAGGACCACACCATTCTGCCCAAAAATCGATTAAAAATAGCCCTTTAGTCTGTAATACGTTTATTTTAAAATTATCGTCATTTAAATAAATAATTTTATTATTCATATCTTACTCCATAAGATTATCTTTATGTATTACTGCAGTAATCTCTAATAACAAGTTGATTACCATCAATTTCAATAATCTGATTAATTGAAATTTAAAATAAATAAACTCTTTCTCCTAAATATAACTTAGATACTATTTACAATAAATAGATTTATATTTTTTATTTTTGTTGCATATCATCCTATTATATACTTATTTAAGTAATAAGGTGCTATCTAGCTTGATAATTTGCTATTTGACGTTTTAATTATATTGAATATAAGTTAATCTATTTTAGATAGATGTAAATTATATCGATATCAGATAGATATTAATTCTATTCAATATTATTTATTTTTAATATGTTTTAATATAGCTAAATTTTATCTAATTTTAAATTAATAGAATTAATATATAACTAATTGTTATAGTCAATACTGTAAATAAATTTAAGTAATATATAGTACAGATTTTTATGTTAACTATTTTAAAATTATCTTATTTTTAAATAAGACGTTTTAATAACTTTAAATTATCTTCTTTTTATTTTATCTATAATATAGAACAAAAGTGCTATTTTTAAATAAATTATTATTTTATTAAATTATTAATATTATTAATTTTAAAATTAGCGAATCTTTATTCATCGGTTCAGTATATTTGCTATCCGAATAGTATTCTGCTATCATGATATTTTGTAATATTCAGGTATGAGAACAAATTTTTAATTTTTAATTTTAAAATAATCTTTTTCTAAAAGAGATATTAAATATTTTTTAATAGTATTAATAAATATTAATAAAAGATCTAGGTATGATACCTAGTAATACATCTAGTAACTTTGCTAGAAATCTATTTCAATTTAAGGTAATAAAGATCTAGAAAATTAATAATTTATTAAAAATCGTATTGCTATAATTAATTTTTTACTAGAATATTTTTAATATTAATTTTTAATATTATTTCTTAGATAAGATATTATACTGTATAATACAGTAATAATTTCTATTATTTTATAAGAACTAATTTTAATTATTTAAAAATATATTTTGTAAATGTTTTATTGTATTTATTTTTAATAAGTATCTTTGTATTTATTAAAATACAGATAATAGACATAATTAATGATATATAAAGATATACAAAGATAGCAAGATATTAATATAGTAGTATTAATAATAGAGCATAGGAATATCAAACGATAAAAATTATATTTTTTAGAATTATTTTAATATAGTAATAGCTTACATTTTTTATTCTACTTAAAAAGTATTAAAAGAGTAGTGATAATGTATATCTACAAGCTAATTCAAATTTATTTAGCATTAATATATAATAAGATTAATGTATATAGATAAATACTTTCCGCTTTTATTATTATAACTATCACTAATAGTATAGCTAATAATGAGGGAAATGCATAATTTTTTCTAATCAGGATTAGAATTTACCTACTAGTATATTTAAAGTTAGTGACGGTAATAAATTCTAGCTCTTTTCGCAATTATATCATTTTCTAGCACAAAATATTATTTCTTTATCAATTCTACCTATATCTATGATAAAATATTTAACTTCTGCTATTTTTACGATCATAGTATGTATTTGTATCGAAAATATCCATAAAAAGATAAAGTAATACTAAAATTAATATCAGATTAACAGATAAAGACAGAATTAAGAGAATCTATTTGATAGTAGTATTCATTTATCATTATGTTAACCAGCTACTATAAAAATTGTAGTATTATGCTTGTGATAGACATTAGTAAAATAAAGAAAAATTATAACTACTTCTTTATTAATCTTCAGTATCAGTATAGTCTTCCACTATATCCATCTGTGGTTTTCCGCCGGAAAGAGTATGAAAACGTTTAGGGCGGCGAATATGCTCTATATATTTTAACCAAACTTTTTCATGCTCATTAGTCGGAGATAATTCACTATGACATACTGCAATAAACCGCCGCTCATCATTTGTTACTGGTTCACGCTTACCACTATCTAAATCATTATAAGCATGACCGTAACGCTCCAATAATTGCGCTTCCCGAATAGTAAAACAACCATGTCGAGAGAAGCCGTGAGGATAATTTTTGTTATCAAAATAACGATTAGTAGTAAAAAAAACTTTCCACCATTTTACATGATTCCATTTTTTATATAAAAGTTATATTACTTAATAATTTATAGTATTAATTAGTTTTAATTTTCTGTAAAACAAAATATTTAAATCAATATGATAATTTTTTGAAGGCGTAGTTAGTAGATATAGAACTACTTAAACGTTCTTAGAAGTAAATTATATACGACATTTTAGACGTGCAACAGAAGCGTTATATTTAACACAATCAGCAGTAAGTTTTTATCCTTTAGTTAGAAATATAACTCAGCATCATCTTTTTTACTTATCATAGGAATAATATTCATTTAACGTCAGCAGACGAGAGACTTCTACGCCATGTAAAAAATGATATTAACATAGCAATTTGCTAAGCAAGAAGTAATATGCTTATCGCAATACAATCCGATATCTATCGGAGCTAATATTTTTCTATGGGAAGCATATCTAGGGATTGGTTAAAAATTTATTAATAATCGCTAAACATAAAATTAGAAAAACGTATTTCTCTACATAAAAAATTGATAAAAACTTCACGAATATTAATTCGATTTAATGATTACTACTGAAGCGAAAAAATAGAAGAATTAGCAAGTTAACAACTGGATAGTTTTTCTCTAACACTCTTTATCGATACTAACTATGTATTAGTAAGCAAAAAAAATCCCTATATTCAAATTAAATGGGAGATGATTTTTCATACATACAAAAGTATGTTAAAGTTAAATAAACAAATTCCGCTTTTTACTACTACCTCAGAGAAATTAACACGTTAACTATTAAAGGTTAGTGCTGCTTATACTTTGCCTAGCTACTGGTAATATTTTTCAGATTTGCGATTTGTCAACGATGTGGTATAGATAGTTTGTCTACTTTATACAATTCGGTTAAGAAAAAAAATAGCATATGATAATCAGATACTCATTAAAGAATCTTTATAATATAACATTTATATTAAAGTTATATATACTTTAATTAATCTTATTGATCATAATCTAAAATGGAATGCTTGCATAACTACTACTGAGATAGTATTCAATTATATGCTATTAACTACTATATTATAAACCAATATGAGACATAATAAAAACATAAAATCTGATAATATTATTAGGAAACTTACAACATATGAATCCATATCGTACCATCATATTTTATATATGTTTATTATCATAGCGAATAACTTTTTTATTTATTATATAAATATAATAATGAAGGTATGTTCTCTATACGAAAACTAATCTCGAATGGTTAACATAAAATATGATTTTTTCTAAAAAAAGCTATAATTAATAATTTTAAGAAAACTACCGAAAATTTTATAAAATATGAAATATTACTAAAATAAAAGTAGCGAAATTGAATAGATAAAATAAATATTTCCAGTAGGATAAAATAATCCTAGTAATTTTTCCTATTAAGAAGAAAAATTAATGATATCTTTAAGATAAAGTTTTTATGCTGTAATATCCCTAAATGATATTCACATTAATATTTAAAAATAAGCCAAAGTATGCTTAGTATAATGTTCTTTTAGTAATATTAGATATTATTAATGATATTGGATTATTCTGAATAAATTTCAGCGATAATTTTTTGTTCTTTCATTATTATCGGTATATTTAAAAATATGCTCTTTTATACTTGATACTAGTATTAATTCAAGTATTGATATTACTTTAATTTACTAAATAGATCTTAGAGTCGCTTATTTTAAGTACTATAATAACAAAACTTGAAAAAAGGAATGTTCTTATTATTTCTATTTAATGAAGTTATTCATTATTATTTTAATACTAGTAATATTAAAAATAAATTATTTTAATATTAAATTATTCTATAATATTTTATATGAAATTATTTTATAATTGAAAACGATTTTATCTTAAATTATACCTTACAGTTTTATTGAGTTATAGATTTTATTGATTATTTATTTTAATATCTATTAAAAATCAGATTTTGTTCTTGTTTTTGTTCTTTTTCTAGAAGTAATTACATAAGATATAAAGTAATAAACTAATATCTTATATTATAAATATAATAAAAATGAAATATTTTTGTTACGGTAATAATAACAATATATAATTGTAATAATATAAATTATATTATCAGTAAATAAATTATTAATTTAGCAAAAATATGAACAGTAATTTTAAAATCATATAAATAAATAATTGATAATAAATTTTTAATTCTAAAAATTATTTTTAATGAATTAATATAAAAACAGAAAATATTTATAACAAATTATTATCTATTGCTTTTGTATTATAAATTTAATAGTGAATATTAATTACTACTAACAGAAAGTAATTGTTAATCTCATTAATATTAAAATATTTAATATCATTGTAGTTATAAACTATTAATCAATTATTTTAGATTGGAATAACGATATTTTATTCCTGTTAAAAAGTATAGTAACAAATATTACTAGCAATAATTTTTATATTTTATAACACGTTGAAATAAAGATTCTTCTAAATTTAATTAGAAATTTAAAAAAGATTATTGATATATTTTCTTTACTAAATCAACATATCGGAAAAATATAAGCATTATTACATTTATAATTTCATACTCTTAATGATATTTTATAATTTTATTATTAATAATTTTTAAAAAGAGTTAGATCAGTAGATAGTTTTATAAACTAAATATTTATAAAACATTATTTTCGATAATCTAAATTATTAGTTTAATAAAATAAACTATGGAAAAAATTAAATAGTTAACGATAGTAATCATAAAATTAGTTATAATGTAATAGTTGTTTTAAAACTAATAATATAGAGAGATATATTGAGTAATAAAATATCATGACATATAATCAATATTTGATCAATAACGAATTCAGTAAAACAGAGTTATCTTTAAATTATTGTAAGTATTCAAAAAAAAATTAATATTTTCTCATTTCTTTATATTTCTTAGTTTATATTTTTATATTTTTTAAAATAGTTCGACTACTATCGATAATACTTCTATTAAATCTTATTATAATTAATCCGATATGACTAAATTTCATCTATATCGCTATTATATTTATATCTAGTCACTCATCTCTGTAACTAGATTTTAGATATTAAAACTAAAAGTATATCTAAAGTATCGAATTACAGTATGAACGGTGTTTTATTGCCTTTATAGCTATTCTATATGCTAACATCTTCTTCAATTAAAGAAGAAATAAATTTATATCTTTTTATAAGAGCAATATAATTTTTAAAAAATAAAAAAATAAAATACAATAAATAATAAATTCTTTATTAAATCATTTAAAAGACTTCTTCATTAATTTAAAGTAATTTAAAAATATAATCTACATGAAAAGAATCTATTGATTTTAATAATATAAAATAGACTAAACCAGTGTAATAATAAGAAATTAGGGAGGCTGATTTCTTATTAATTTTTATTTTAATTGTTACCATGTTATATATAGGTTATATTATAGATTATTGTAAACGGTAATATTAATACTATATAAATAGTAATAACTTAATCTAGTTACCTATATTTGATGTTTTATTAATACATCTTAGCATAAGATGTATTAATAAAACTATAGAAAGGTATATCATATTATAATTAGCAGTAATAAGAAAATAAAAGTTTAAAACTATCTGTTTTTGCTAATAAAATAATAACTATTTGTCATGATTAAAATCATAAAAATAGTTATTATTTTCTGATGAGTCATCGGAAAGCTTATGGATATAATTACATATACAAGATAATTTTTCGTCTAGTTCGTAGAATATATCATAATGAATGCTAAAATTTATCTTAATAATAAAATTTTTCTGATTAAAAATCAGTAGAGTGAATAATCTACTATTTATATATACATAGTTTAATAAAATTGTACTAAATTCTTATTATGACTTAGCGTTTATTAATATAATTAATATAACCTAAAATGATAATAAATAAAATCAATAATAATACTTAAATAAGTATTTAGTTATTTTTGTGTCTTTAAATACAGAATATTTATTAGGTTCAATGTTTTTATTGAATAGTTCATTTAATATTATAAATCTTAATTATAATTCGGATATTTATATTATCGAATAATAACCTAAATCAAGCTATAAAAAGAAACTAATGAAAAATAACTTATTTTACCGCTAGTAAGCTAAAAATATAAAATCGGTGATGTCAATATTTTAAAATGATTTTATAACTAATATACTTATATTGCGATTCTATATGAAGATAATATTATAAATAACTATTTTTAATTAGTTTAGTATAATTACTTATGATAAAATATGCTTTATCATAAGTAATTTTTAGTCCAAAAGGATTAGTATCTATATTTCAAACTTATTTTTTCGATAATATGCGATATATACAATTAATTTAATTGATAATGTACTGGTTGTTAACATAATGACTATATATTATAGATATCAAAATTTCTATAATGCGTTCATTATGATCAGAAAAAATAAATCCTAATTAAGATCTTTTTGTATTAAATTATTCAGAAGTAATAATATCGATTTAAGTCGATATTATCTTAATTAATTTTTTCGATATACAATCTAGTTAAAAATACTTATCAGTTTTAATCTTATTACTAATTTTTAGATAAACTCTCGTATAACCAAATTTCATCGTCTCCCTAATAATGTTACAATAATGTAATAAAATAACTAGGTATAATTAAAAATAATCGATATCTATACTTTAATTGTAATTAAGTAGTAATAGACGGAATAATCTATATTTAATCTAATTTATATAAAGCAATTTTTTCTTTTATATAATAATTTTCATATTATTATTCTTTCATCTCGCTTGTGTAGTGTATTTATTGTTACTACTATAGATTTTATTTTTTTATTTTATATTAATCTTATTAAAAATCATCCATGCGGTATTTATAATATAAAATAATATAGCATTAATAGTATATTTTATAAATAATCTTATATTCTATTAATAAATATTTAAAAATCTTATGTTGATATTAATTATTTATTAAAAAGTTGATGTATGTTTATTATTGTTTCTTTCATTTTGACAAATGGTTAAGATTAATAAATTGATAATAAAAACATAAAATAATTACTTTATCTTTTTAAAATCTGAGAATACTGTTTTGATAAACAATCTATTGCAAAATTTTATTGGAAACTCTGAAAAAATTAAAAATATTTTTTGTTAAATTAAAAAGTTTAAATTAAAGTATGTTATTATATATGAATCAATAAATAATTATAGGGGGTGAATCTATAAAAATTGAAGTATAAATATTATAGTTATGCAGCAAACAATTTGATTGTGTATACCATTTAGGCTCTAATAAAATACATTATAAATATTACTACTATAGTATAGTATAAAAAATAAAATCAAAAAATCGTATTCGACTGAAGTGCAACTACTAGGAAATAGTACGTTGATACTTTATATATAAAGTAATTAATTTCAGCTAAAAATACAGTTTATAACTTAATTAATTCAATTATAAATTAATAAAATTTTAATAAATTTAAACAAATAAGTTTTCTATCTAAATAAATGATATGAAATGAATAGTAATACTAATAATGCTATTATATAAAATACTGCTTTTTAAATTTTTCGTCGGTTTTTGGATATATATAGAATATATGTAGTGTATGTAAGCACAATAAAACTTATCATAACCTAGATAAAAGAGCAGTAATAAATAGTTTTTGTAATAAATATAAATTTTTAGTTTTAACTAGCATTAAAAATTGGAGAATACATTAATTTTAATACTAGAATGAAAATATTAAATAAATAATAAAATAATAATAAAGTAGAAAATAAAACCATCGTAGTAATGAAAATTACTATTTAATAATTAAATAAATTCATTAGTATATTACTAACAATAAAACCTATAAATACAAATAACGACTCTAATAAATAGAATACATTATAATAGTACTATTTTATTACTGATAAATTTAAATTTAAATCAATGCATTATATTTATCAAAATCATTGTTATTATCAGAACTAAAGTAGTTCGATATTAATCGATAATAAAAGTTATATCATTTTATGCTTTTATCACTAATTAGTGTGGTTTATTAAAATAAAATAGAAAATAATATAATAAATACTAAAAATCAGGATAGATTATATTTAGTTTTCGAGAAAACAAACTTCAATGCTATTGATATAAATCAATAGTTAATGTATGAGTAAAGAAAATTTAGAGATAATTATAAATAATTAAATTAAATTATGTATAATATTACATTATTAATTAATAAATATCCATTTCATTGTTATAAAATCCTGTTTCATTCATAATGAAGTTATTAATGTAACGTAACTATAAACACTATAATCGAGAAATAAAATTAAAAGATATAACACTTTAGAAAAAATATAAAAATAAAGATCGTTTTACGTTAAGTTTTAAATACTATAGATTTAAAACTTAACGTAAAACGATCAATGGTACAAGGAGGGTGCTCCTGGCGGTCGAGTTTTAAAACGTCGATGCAACCACATATACTGATCTGGCGCCAGAAGTATCGCTTGTTCTACTATTTTATTTATATAGCTAGCAACAGCAATTTCGCTATCTAATGGCATATTGCGTTCATTAGATAAAATCAATAACTCATATCCGCGTCCCTGAGGTAAACGACGCGGCATAAATGGAATTACAGCTGGTTTAGCTATTTTAACTAGAATATAAGTACCGATAGTAGTTGCAACCTGTGGAACAGCAAACAGCGGAGCGAATACGCTACTTTTAGGACCATAGTCATGATCTGGCGCATACCAAATAATATCACCATTTTTTAAAGCACGAATCATACCTTTAATATTCGATCTATCCAACATAGATTTATTGGATCGCATACGTCCCCAAGTTTGTAACCAATCCAACAATGGTTTATTATTAGGTCGGTAAACACCGATACCTGGGTTATACATACCAAAAATACGTGCTCCTAATTCAAGGGTGAGAAAATGCATGCCAATAAGCAAAATTCCTTTATTTTCTGCACGCGCATCAGCGATATGCTCTAGACCTCTGACAGAGATCCAGGGCTTAATACGCCAGTCAGGCCAAAACCAAGCAATACCAGTTTCAATAAGCCCCATGCCAACTGATTCAAAATTCTGCTGTAATAATATTTCACGTTCCATTTCCGACATCTCAGGAAAACATAATTGTAAATTACGACGTGCGATTGTTTTCCTGTAGTGCATAAAACGCATTGCAATCCTTCCTAGACGGGTACCTAGCGCGTAAAGCAAAGGATAAGGTAACAGTACTAATAAATAGAGTACTCCAATACCTAGCCAAGTAATCCAATTACGTGGATACAGAAAAGAACGATTAAAAGCAGGAAGTGTGGTCATGACGTCTCAAATATAAACATGACGGGTAAACCCGTATCTTCAGTTGTACTGTTAATAATTTATAATATTCTGACATTTTTCTATGGTGTAAAAACCTCTCTCCATGAGAATTATTAGCCTAATTGAATATTTTTTGTAATTAAAGATGAGTAGCAATATTATTATAGAAATAATCTTTTTATTTCAAGATATTATATAGTCAATATTGTTTTTGTCTTTTTTAGAATTTATTTTATTAACCTATATTAGTATTAGACAGGAATTATATATCGTACTATAGATTAGCACGATGGCATCTACATCATTATTTTCTTCTATTTTAGTTTTGTTATTATTTTTTCTGAAAGTTTCATAATTACTATTTCTTTCGTATCCGTCTAACGGAAAATATCTAATAACTAATGTCTAAGTTGATTTAGCATGTTAGTAATAAGCTATAGCTTAAATACAAGAGCATAATTGTATTATTTATTTTAATTTGAAAATAAAAATAATGTAATAGATAACTATAGAAATCGTGCAGTTTGATAAGATAAAGTAAATACTTTATGTGTATCAATTTGTAATAGCAAACTGATATTTGAGCATTGCTATTTTTTATAAAAATAGCAATCTATTTCCTATGAAAGGATAAACAATAAATGTAGCGAATATGTTCACAAATTGCATTATTTCGTAGTAATAGACTGATAAAAAACTATGTTAACTTGTTAATTTATTTTTTCTAGATAAACATTGACTATAACTAGAATTTATCGAAATTAAAAATAAGATATATATTATCTAGTTCCACTTTTATTTTATGCAATTACTCTAATCGCCTAATAAATTTATATCTTATATTGAGATGAAAGCTAAGCTTAAGAAAAAATTAATAGCGTTTCATAAACTCTCTTTTTTTAAGGAAAATATTATTCCATTAAAGAAGTTGAAAACAATAATAATATAGTTTTTAATCTGAAGATTGCTTAAACTTCTAAAGAGAAACGATTTATTAGGAATAATTTTATCTATAAACAGCTTATTAAGAGGAAAAAATCAGAAACCAATACCGCTTTGAGATAAGAGTAATTGTTTTATAGAATAAAACCACTCTGTTGCCTTAGCATAATCATATATAGATTAATTTAAAAATTAATTTGTTCTGACAATTTATTATAAATTTAATAAAAATACAATCTGACGACATAATTGTATATTACAGCAATAATTTAACTGTAAACAGGAATATAAAACTATGCCAGTTTTGCATAATAAAATCTCAAACTATAAATTACGGACGAGTATGTTATCTGAAAGTGAACCCCGTATTACTATTTCGTTTTACCGCTATTTTATTTTAAATAATCCACATAAGTTCCGTGATAATCTTTATCGTATTTTCAATACGCTGCAAATTTTTGGTCGCATTTATATTGCATCAGAAGGTATTAATGCACAAATTAGTGTACCTAAAAAACATTTTAATAAATTTCGTAAAACATTATATACCTTACATCCTCAATTGAATGGATTACGGTTAAATATTGCCTTAGAAGATAATGGAAAATCTTTTTGGGTATTACGTATGAAAGTTAGGCCACGCATTATCGCTGATGGTATTAATGATTCTACTTTTAATCCAAGTGATGTTGGTCATTATTTGAAAGCAGAATTGGTTAACGCTATGGCAGACGATCCAAAAGTATTGTTTGTTGATATGCGAAATCACTATGAGTACGAAGTAGGACATTTTAATCAAGCTATTGAGATACCCTCTAATACGTTTCGAGAACAACTGTCTATGGTTATAAAAATATTGTGGCACAATAAAGATAAAAAAATTGTGATATATTGTACTGGTGGAATTCGTTGTGAAAAAGCAAGTGCTTGGATGCGACATAATGGTTTCAAAAATATCTATCAAGTAGAAGGCGGTATTATTGAATACGTACGTCGCGCAAGAGAAAAAGCTTTACCATTAAAATTTATTGGTAAAAATTTTGTCTTTGATGAACGTTTAGGCGAACGGATTACTCCAGATATTATAGCTTACTGCCATCAATGCGGTAAGCCCTGTGATAGTCACACCAATTGCCAAAATCAGAATTGCAACCTATTATTTATTCAATGTCACATTTGTAATGAACGTTATATAGGTTGTTGTAGCATAACTTGTCAAGAAAAGCAATCACTTCCGCTTCTACATGCACTAAAAAATAGTAAAGAAATGATATAAAAATTTTTAACAAATCTAGTGCACTTTTATAAAAATGTTAACAAAGATAGTGCTCTTATTAAGAATTGATAATATTATCTCGAATATATACTGACAACAATTTTTTATTCTAAATTATATTATCTTATTATTAATATCAAAAATCTTGATAATACACTGGTGTAAATTTACGCTGATATAACGTAACTATCGTTTAATAGATTGCTTCAAAAATACTATAATCGGAAAACTATTAAAAATAACAGAAAAAATTAAATTTTTATAATTGAATAGTAGTAAAACGTTATGTTCTAATAGAGTTAATATTGTACATGCTATTATTATATAATTAATCATGATAATCGTTACGACTAAAAATCCAATGAATAAAATATAGCAATGCTTTATTTATCAGAAATTTTTATAAAAAGTATAAAATGCAGTTATTTCAATACATACTTTGGTACATGAATAAAATCCGCCTTAAGCGGGTCTAAGATAAGAACAAAGAATTTACGATGGATATAATATGTCATTAGGACGTGTTACTGCTGCATTCGCTTGGGTTTTTGCAGTATGAGCACCAGCGGCGCCACGACCCTCGAAGAGGTAGTTTTGTCGTTGCCAATTGCTGATCGGTATAACTGAAGATGATATATAATGTGGTGAAGATACTTTAGTTACCGGTGCATTGGCATGATTCTTAAATCGTGTAGTAAAAATTTTTAAACTTTCCGGTAAAGATCCTTCTTCTTTTGCTAAAAGTATGCTAGTAGTAGGCAAAATATGACGTACGGCTTCTTTTGGTTCGGTAATAGATGTAGTCTTTCCAATAACAAAAAACTCACTATCTGTTGATGGTATCGCTTGAGGGAGTGTGGTATCATAAGGCAATGCAACATCTGACGTGATAATAGTATTTTCTATTTTCTTAGAATATTGCATCTCTTTTATAATAGTAGATTCAACCTTTTCTGATATTGAACTAACAGAATATTTATCACCACCTGCTACTACAGACTGAGATAATATCATATTACTTTTATGGATGGGATTTCGTAGAGGTGTGCTATCCGGCATGGAAAACGATTTTTTTAGCTGTACGTTTTTTTGTTCTAGTTGCTCAGTAATAGTGGAATAGCTAACTAACTCTTTATTCGTAGTTATCTCAGATGACAAAAGCGAATAATGTTCATTGCGGTAACGACTACGGCGCTGACTGCTTACGCGTAGATGACGTGGAGAACGTCGTGAATGGCGCATTAGATTTGCTTGGTTATTATTGTGTCCAATATCAGTATTATCAGAATTAAGCATAATATTATGCTGTAGAATTTTATTCTCATCATTACTGTTCTGATTTTCAATTACCGTATTAAATGTATCGGTATTGCTTTCCATAGTAGTAGTTATCCTTTTAACAAAAGGATCAGATTGATTATGAACTCGTATTTTACGGTTTAATGTACGATAGTGACGACGCGATGACTGAACTTGAATCGGTTTATTATTCTCATTAAAACTATTTCTATAGTTTGATTTTATTATGTTTTCAGTAGATTGATCTTTAAATCCTTCTTGATATTGATTTTGATGATCTTGGTTAAACATACGGTATGATTTAGTTTGGTCTTCTTGTGATTCTTTTTCAAAAATATCATTTGCATTTTCTTTTATAGCAAAGGTTTTAGAATGTTTTTGATACAGATCATTACAATCGTTTTGACGCTGAATATTATCTTGATTAGTATGATTTGGTTTGATATTTCTATTATAGTGGTTATCTTGCTTACTTTGACCGCATTGATTTTGCTGCTCTTGAAATTGTGGCTTTCCAATCTTACCTTGCGTTTCAACGACCACTGTATTGGCAGAGTTAATCTCCTGCTGTGGTATTAGTGTATTAATAATAGATTTAAATCCATCTAAAAAACAGGCAAATATTTTTCTTGAAACGCTAGTATTTGTCACGTTCACAGCATGCGTCACTTGCACACCATTCGAATTAATTACAGTTTTTTTCTCACTAACTACTGATGAATTTGGCATTAGAAATGCTGACAGCGCTGGCTGTCCAAAGTTTTTTCGCTCGGAAGCGTACTCTTCTTGCGGTTGAGTCATTTCTGCTTCATGTAACTGCGGCAAAAGATAGCTTAAGGTAGGAGCTACTTCTCCTTTTCGTACACGTAATACTACATAATGCGGAGTTTGCATTTGATCATTTGGTACAATGATAGCTCGAACACCACCTTGACGTTTTTCGATTGTATTAACAGCTTCGCGTTTTTCGTTAAGCAAATAAGAGGCAATAGGCACAGGTACGATAGCATGTACTTCATGAGTATTATCTTTTAAAGCTTCTTCTTCAATAAGACGCAATATGGAAAGGGAAAGAGATTCATTATCACGAATAGTTCCAGTACCACTGCAGCGAGGACAAACATGATGACTTGATTCACACAGCGATGGACTAAGACGCTGACGAGAAACCTCCAATAGACCAAAACGAGAAATACGTCCGATTTGAATACGAGCACGATCTTGACGGACTAATTCACGCAGACAATTTTCTACTTCGCGTTGATGACGCGAAGTAGTCATATCGATAAAATCAATAACAATTAAACCACCTAGATCGCGCAAACGTAGCTGACGAGCGATCTCATCCGCCGCTTCTAGATTGGTATTGAAAGCAGTTTCTTCAATATCACCACAACGAGTTGAACGCGCAGAATTAATATCAATAGCAGTCAACGCTTCAGTCGTATCGATAATAATTGAGCCACCAGATGGTAATCGTACTTCACGCTGAAAAGCAGATTCAATCTGTGATTCAATCTGGTAATGACTAAATAAAGGAACTTCTCCACTATAAGACTTAATTTTATTAGTAAAATCAGGGCGACCCAATGAAGCAATATGCTCCTTTGCTAAATCTAGCACCTTGGGATTATCGATCAATATTTCACCTATATCAGGCCGTAAATAATCGCGGAAGGCACGAACAATAACATTACTTTCCTGATGTATCAAAAATGGCGCTGGACGACCTTCAGCGGCCTTTTTGATCGCTTGCCAATGCTTGAGACGGAAAGTTAGATCCCATTGCAGTGCATCAACCGATTTTCCAACGCCGGCAGTTCTGACAATTAGTCCCATGCCATCAGGAAGTTCAAGAGAAGATAGAGTCTCTTTCAGTTCAGTACGATCATCACCTTCGATACGGCGTGATATACCACCAGCACGTGGATTATTTGGCATTAATACTAGATAACTTCCAGCTAGACTGATAAATGTGGTCAATGCTGCGCCTTTATTTCCACGTTCCTCTTTATCAACCTGTACGATAACCTCCTGACCTTCGCGTAACACATCCTTAATATTAGGTTTACTATGAGTAGAATATTGAGAAGGAAAATACTCACGAGAAATTTCCTTAAGTGGAAGAAAACCATGGCGGTCAGCGCTATAATTTACAAACGCTGCTTCCAAGCTAGGTTCAATACGAGCAATTTTACCTTTGTAAATATTAGATTTTTTCTGCTCACGCCAGGGACTTTCAATATTCAGGTCATACAATCGCTGTCCATCTACTAGAGCGAGACGCAACTCTTCTTGTTGAGTTGCGTTAATTAACATTCTTTTCATTATAACTTACTCATTTTATGTATTAGCAACAGATCTGCAGGTAAAAACTATATGATCAAGTAATCATAGACATTTCTGTAATTTAGTTCAAAAATAGATAATTTCACAGTTATCTCTTATTAAGTAGTATATTATTTTACTAATCTACTTCTTATGATAAAAATAAATTCTTTATAAGAAAATAATATCTAATAATTATTATTAGAATGGATTCTTTTTTCAACTAAACTACAATCTATAATCTAGTAACTATTCGATTAACTATTATATTTTATACTATTGCTATGCTTAGACTAAAGCGGACATATTTAAGATTCTTCGAATACTTTCATTCTAGATGTGAAAGCATGAAAGAAAAATATATTATTCCACTGCTAATACACATATAGCAAGATGACTTTATAAATTGATAACAAATTTAAGACCTATTCTGATAGAATATCAACTAAGCATAGCAAGCCTATCTGACAATACAAAAGTTTTTGCTGATTAAACCACAGTTAAACACATAAAAAAAGTAGCATTATGATGTTAGCATGTTGAGAACACTACTCAAATGAGCAAAAATAATTCTAGCGTACATTTTATTACTATCTCCGCAGATGAAGCCGGTCAGCGAATTGATAATTTTTTGCATATGTACCTTAATAGGGTACCGAAAAGCATGATTTACCGTATTATGCGTAAAGGTGAAGTACGCGTTAATAAGAAAAGGATAAAACCAGAATATAAACTAAAAAATGATGATGAAATACGTATTCCACCAGTACAATATTCTAATGAAAAATACATAACTATTTCTACTAAATTAGATAAAGTAATTGCATTAAATGACGCTGTATTGTATGAAGATGAACACCTCTTAATATTGAATAAACCAGCGGGTACAGCAGTTCATGGTGGTAGCGGTCTTAGTTTTGGAATTATAGAAGGCTTGCGCGCGTTACGTCCCGATGCAAATTTTTTAGAATTAGTTCACCGTCTAGATAAAGATACATCTGGAGTACTCTTATTAGCTAAGAAACGATCGGCTCTCTGCGCATTGCATGCGCAGTTTCGTGCTAAAGAAATGAAAAAAGATTATCTAGCTTTAGTGCGTGGTCAGTGGCAGTCTCATATGAAAACAATAGCAGTACCGTTATTAAAAAGTATATTTGCCCGTGGCAAACATATTATGCGGGTAAACAACGCAGGAAAAGAATCTGAAACCCATTTTGAGATTAATGAACAGTTTAGATTAGCTACGTTAGTGCAAGCCAGTCCAATAACTGGACGCACGCACCAGATTCGTGTTCATGCTAAATATGCTGGTCATCCAATTGCATTTGATGATCGATATGGCGATAGTGTATTTAATCAGCAGCTAAAAGACTCTGGTTTAAATCGATTATTTTTGCATGCAATTGCATTACGTTTTAAGCATCCAAGTAGCGGAGAAGTATTGCAAATAAACGCACCTCTAGATACATCTTTACGCCAGTGCCTATTATATTTACGTAACGATCGCAAGTAATCATATCAGACATTAGTAGTTATCGATATAATGGATTGATGTTATTCAATCAAAGAATAGCAGTTAGCCCCAGTCAAGTACTATTGACAGGTAGATTGGTATATTTATATCTAATCTTAGATTATTTAGAATGATATAATCTCTGATTATTTATATTAAAAAGATTACTTACATATATTAAGAAATAAGAGTATTTCAAAGCATGTAGAAATATACAATACAGATTTTTATCTGGATTTGAAAAAGTTCTCTATCTATTAATATTAAATATCATCGTAGATCGGTATAGAGCATTATATACTTCTTATATACTTCTTACTTCTACTACTAAGAGTAGTTATACCAACCAATAATATTTTTGTAAGTAAAGTGGTTTTTCATGCGAAATTACTTTCCGATATGGAGTATTAATTATTGCTAATAATTAGATACTATGGATAACACAACAGTAAGCTAGTTCTAACTATTCGCGATAATTTATATATTAACGTATTATTTACAATAGTTTTTATCTGGTAAGTAATATTTTATAGATATCTTTTTATAAAAATTAAACAGCATGATTAATTTTTATAAAAAGATAATAATTTCAATAAAAAAGAACAATAAAACTATTTTATAAATTATTTGATTATCTAAAAAATTATAAAATATGTTGTTATACTATCAAATATTTATTATTAAGATTATGAATATAATTAAAATCTCTATAGAACAATTTTTTTCTTTGACCTTCCCTTGTTAAAAAGTTAACATATGTTCTTTATATTAAGTAATATATTTCGACGCATAAAGAGAGAAGATTACTCCTATTTATTTTAAGTTTAGATAGTAAAATTAAAGATGTGTTGTAACTTTCCGAAATACATGAAATTTTCTATATTGCTAAACTTAGCGATGTAAGTTTATTGGTGATAATAAGAAATAAATAGTCCTGCTCTATTAAACCAATATATATTATTGAATAATATAAAGTATTTAAAAATTAAAACAAATATTTAAATAATACTATCCGTAGAGGAAAAAATTATCTAGTTAATATAGTTAACTATATTAACTCATAAACAAAGGAGAAATAACAAGATCTATGGCCGTACAAAAAAATAAACCTACCCGCTCCAAAAGGGGTATGCGTCGTTCTCACGACGCGCTAAGCTCTTGCTGTATATCAGTTGAAAAAGTTTCTGGTGAAACTCATCTACGTCACCATATCACTACAGATGGTTTTTATCGTGGTATTAAAGTTATCGTTAAATGATTCTAAAATAATATATTAAAATTTTTGGCTCTTGTATGAGCTCCTGTTGACGACAGAAACTTTTTTCTGTCGTCATATTACCCTAGTTCTTACAGGTACTTATCTATGTATCCATAGCTTATATTATTATTTATCTGCAAATCCCTCAACAATATATCCTTTACTAATAAGTATTAATTTAATTTTAATTAAAAAAATTGATAGTTTTTCAGCTAAATTAGTTATGCCAGTAATCTAAATTGTCTTAGGCACTTTTCGATGTAGTTTATCAAAAATAGCATTTTAAATAGTTAATATCATAAAGTTGATAATACTGACGCGTACTGATTAAATTATAAAGTTAATACTTAAAGATTATTGAAAATAATAAACGAGCAAGGTTGATGATGAAGTTTTTGATCCCTTAAACTAAGGTAGAATAATTATTATAAATTCTAGCAACAACATTTCTTGTAATGGAGCGATAATAGTGAAATTGACGTAATTAATGTAGATGATGGTATAGTATATTGTATGGGATTGTTTTAACCTGAATATGGTGTTATTAAATAACAATTAAAATAAATTAAAAGATTCGATTCGATATAAAACACAGTAATACTGTTAAATGAACAGTTACCTAATGCATCAATTTGATTGCCTAAATCCTGATTAATAGAATAGCACTTACCTGATATATCTGAAAGATACGGTTATCGACAGTTACTGCTTGACTAAGTAATTCACTTTTACCCCGCTATCGAAAAAGAAATATAAGAAGTGTAGCGGCAGATCCTTTAGCAGATAAGTGCATACCTGGATATGATATTGCCTAAGAGTGATTAAGTGTACATGTTTACAAAGATTCTCGGTACCGGAAGTTATCTTCCGGCGCATATCCGGTCTAATGCCGATCTTGAAAAAATGGTGAATACATCTGATGAGTGGATTGTTACTCGAACTGGTATTCGTGAACGTCATATTGCTAAAGCTGATGAAACTGTATCTAGCATGGGATATGCTGCTGCTGAACAGGCATTAACTATGGCTGGTATTTTAGCAGATAAAATCGGTATGATTATTGTTGCAACTACATCTTCGAGCCATGCTTTTCCTAGTTCAGCTTGTCAAATTCAACGAAAGCTAGCCATTGATGAGTGTATTGCTTTCGATTTAGCAGCTGCTTGCGCTGGTTTTGCTTACGCGCTGAGCGTAGCGGATAATTATATTAAAAATAGTGTAGTCGAATACGCGTTGGTAATTGGCTCTGATGCATTAAGCCATACTCTAGACCCTGCAGATCGCGGGACGTTAATTTTGTTTGGTGATGGTGCCGGTGCAGTTGTTCTAGGGTGCTCTACCGAGCCGGGTATTATCTCAACGCATCTACGTGCTGCTGGTCGCTATGGTGATTTATTAACGCTTCCATATCATGATCGTCTTAATCCTGCTGCGTCTGCTTACTTAACAATGTCTGGTAATGAAGTATTTAAAGTAGCAGTAACCGAATTAGCTCATATCGTTGATGAAACGCTTAGCGCTAATGGATTCGACTGCAGTCAACTGGACTGGTTAGTACCACATCAAGCTAACTTGCGTATTATTACTGCTATAGCTAAACGTCTTGGAATAGATATGAAAAAAGTAGTTGTAACCCTTGATGGGCATGGCAATACCTCTGCTGCTTCTGTACCTCTAGCGCTAGATGAAGCAGTGCGAACTGGCCGTATTCAAGCGGGACATTTAGTAATGCTAGAAGCATTTGGTGGTGGTTTTGCTTGGGGTTCAGCGTTATTACGATTTTAATCGATAGGAAAAAAAAATGACGATCTTCGCCATGGTATTTCCAGGACAAGGTTCACAGACAATAGGTATGTTTTCAGAATTAGCAGCAAACTACGCATTAGTTGAGAAGACATTTTCTGAAGCTTCTGCTGTTCTAGGTTATAATTTGTGGCAGTGTGTACAAAAAGGTTCAGCTGAAGAACTAAATAAAACATGGGTAACCCAACCGGCATTATTAGCATCATCAGTTGCTGTTTGGCGCGTTTGGAAGCAACAAGGCGGTCAAATGCCAGCGCTTATGGCTGGTCATAGTCTAGGCGAATATTCCGCCCTGGTATGTGCAGGAAGTTTAGATTTCACAACAGCAATTTCGTTGGTAGCGCTTCGTGGTAAATTAATGCAAAACGCAGCGCCAGTCGGCACAGGTGCAATGTCTGCTATTATTGGTCTAGATGATAATTCTGTTTTTTCTGCTTGCGAACAAGCAGCTCAAGGACAAATAGTTTCGCCAGTTAACTTTAATTCCCCAGGCCAGATAGTTATTGCTGGGCATAAAGAGGCGGTGGAACGCGCAAACTTAGCTTGTAAAAAAGCTGGTGCAAAACGAACAGTAACTCTACCAGTCAGTGTACCATCCCATTGTGCTTTGATGAAACCAGCAGCAGAAAAATTTGCAAAAATATTGGAAAAAGTAACATTTACATCGCCAAAAATACCAGTGATTAACAATGTAGATGTACGCGTAGAGAAAAACCCAATGGCTATTCGACAAGCTTTAGTACGTCATCTTTATAGCCCAGTGCGATGGACAGAAACTGTAGAATTTCTTATATCCCAGGGTGTAGAGGTATTGGTGGAACTTGGTCCTGGTAAAACCCTTATTCATCTGACTAAGCGTATTAATAGCAAACTTTTAGGTGAGGCAGTAAATGATCCTGCCTCGTTAGCTGCAGCGATCAAACACTAAAATTAGGATTATAAATGAATTTAGAAGGCAAAATAACGCTAGTAACTGGCGCAAGTCGTGGTATTGGCCGCGCAATTGCAGAGATGCTTGCAGATAGAGGCGCAACAGTAATTGGTACTGCTACTAGTGAATCAGGTGTTTCCGCTATAAGCGCCTATCTAGGTAATAGTGGTAAAGGAATGAAATTAGATGTTTCTAATAGTATTTCAATCGATACATTTTTAAATAAAATGCGCTCTGAATTTGGTGATGTAGATGTTTTAGTAAACAATGCAGGTATTACGCGTGATAATCTGCTGATGCGAATGAAAGAAGATGAATGGAAAACTATTATTGATATTAATTTGACGTCCGTATTCCGTATGTCAAAAGCGGTAATTCAGGCTATGATGAAAAAAAAATATGGAAGAATTATTACTATTGGTTCTGTTGTAGGTGTTATGGGCAATCCCGGACAAACAAATTATGCTGCTGCTAAAGCAGGCTTAGTGGGATTTACTAAATCACTAGCCCGTGAAGTTGCTTCACGTGGTATTACAGTCAACGTGGTAGCACCAGGTTTTATTGCAACGGATATGACTAAAGCATTGACAGATGAGCATCGTAATAGCATTTTATCCTATATTCCAGCAAACCGTTTTGGTTATCCGAAAGAAATCGCTAGTGCTGTCGCTTTTTTTGCCTCTGAAGATGCAGCATATATTACTGGTGAAACGGTACATATTAATGGCGGCATGTATATGTTGTAAAAGTACAAAAAATCATTTGTGTTGTTTGTAATAAAAATAGAAAATAGCAAAAATTGTAATTTGACTAGCTTAGATTGAGTTATATCTTTTTAAACATTTTATACACCACGAAAACCATCGCATAAGCGAGTTTTGATAGGAAATTTAATAGCATGAACACTATCGAAGAAAGTGTTAAGACAATTATCGCTGAACAACTGGGTGTTAAGAAAGAAAAAGTTGTTAATAATGCTTCTTTTGTTGAGGACCTCGGCGCTGACTCTCTTGATACCGTTGAGCTGGTTATGGCGCTGGAAGAAAAATTCGATATAGAAATTCCGGACGAAGAAGCTGAAAAAATCACTACTGTTCAAGCAGCAATTGATTTTATTCAGGCAAACCAGTAATAAGTAAATACCCCTAGGCGGTTGTTTAACCGCCTAAGTTTTTAATCTAAATATAAAGATACTTCCCTCTTTGAAATGGAAGTATATAAGTGTTTAATTTAATAGTTATACTCTGATTTGTTATACTATTATTTTAAGAATATCGTAGAACCTAGTAGAAATTTACTTTTACTAGAGAATGGTATCAAACTAATCTAGTATTTTACTATTTATTATATAGTGTGTCTTAAAAGTTTAGTTAAGAAATTTTAATAACAGAGAAATCGGATTACGTAAAAATTAATAATTTCTTCGTATCGTCGAATATCATCAATATAATGATCAATTATTTCCATTATGCACAACTTTTAATTAGTATAGTATTTATACTATACACTTATGTTATATTCTGAATGTATAATATCTATATACAGCGTAAATGATCGAATTATTACAGTTCGGATATCTTACTAGCAAGTAAGAACTTAAAGATGATGCCTTCATTAGTAATGATATACTACTAGTAGTATTTATCAAAAAAATAGACAAATAGAACGCTATAATAATTTTTACTTGTAGTTTTACCAAATATGCTAAAAGACATTAAATCTAAAAATACTATTGTTGGCTATCTAGTAAACCTACAAGATTAAAATAAAATAACAGTATATGATGAAAATAAAACTACCGTTTATCATAACTTTTTTGATAATAGTTGTATTGAATATTGGTTGTTTATTGCAATTAAAACACTTCGCTGAAAAACCTTTACCTATTAAACAGGAAATAATTTTTACTCTACCGCCTGGAACCAGCCGTGATGGTTTGGAAAAACTCCTACGCCAGAAAGATTTAACACGGCATGTTAGGTGGCTACCTTGGTTAATGGGATTAGAGTTTAAGCTTGCACCAGTTAAAGCTGGCACTTATCGTATAAAACCGGGAATGACAGTTCGTGATCTTCTAAAGTTGTTAGTAAGTGGTAAAGAAGCACAGTTTACTATTCGTTTTGTTGAAGGATCAACTATTAAAGACTGTCTTGGTGTACTTGCACAAGCTCCATATTTGAAACATGATCTAAAGAACATCACACCAAAAGCATTAGCTGAAAAATGGGGTTATTCAATGTCTAGCTTGCTAGAAGGTCAATTCTATCCCGATACCTACCTATACACAGCCAATACCTTAGATAGTACCATTCTCAAGCGCGCTAGTCAACGCATGAAGGCTACTTTATCAGAAATCTGGAAAAGGCGGGATGAAGGTTTGCCATATACATCGCCGAAAGCGCTATTAACTATGGCATCTATTGTTGAGAAAGAAACTGGAGTGAAAGAAGAGCGAGCACGAATAGCGTCAGTTTTTATTAATCGGTTACGTGCGGGTATGAAATTACAAACTGATCCAACAGTAATTTATGGTTTAGGTGACAATTATCGTGGTGTGATTACACGGCAAGATCTAATCAAACCGACACCATATAATACTTATATTATTACTGGATTACCGCCGACTCCAATTTCAATACCTAGCCAAGCTTCCCTAGAAGCTGCTGCACATCCAGAGAAAAGTACCTATCTTTATTTCGTTGCCGATGGATGCGGAAGTCATGTTTTTTCTACTAATCTAGTACATCATAATCATGCAGTGCAGCAATATCGACAACAGAAAAATGAAAAAGAAAAACATGAATAGTAAATTTATAGTAATTTAAAGTTTAAAAGGTTCTGTAAAATTAGTACTATCGCCATACCATTTGTAAATACCTTTGTTTAAACCTATAAATACAATATAAACGACGAGCATATAAGCAACTATTTAAAATTACTTATACTCTATGTTATATAGACAGAGATAATAAAAGGTATTATTAAAATAATATATACTATAGATAACTGAATGGCAGAAAATCGCTACGACCTTTCTTATTAGACTAATTCAGGTGAAAGATAAAACATTCATATATTTGTTATAAATTATGTAAAAATACGATATTAGAATATTTATATCAAATTTAAAACTGTATCTAGATATTTCTCTAATGCTTTGTTTTTTTCTAATACCTACAACCTAATCGAAGTAGAATCGTTATGACTTTTCAATCAGATCATGTACATTATTAGATGTTAATAAAATTGATGATTATATCGTCATTTTTAATGGTAATCAGATACTTTTTATGCTGAGTATCTGGTTTTATTATAAATTTATATAATGGTTAAAAACCTAGTTTCATTACTATGAAATGGTATCCTTGGCTAAATACTACTTATCAACAGATTTTATATCGCTACCAAAAAGCGAATGGACATCATGCTTTATTATTACATAGCCAGCCTGGTAATGGTGAAATCTCATTACTCTATGCATTGAGTCGCTGGTTAATATGTCGACAATCGAATGGTGTTAATAAGAGTTGCGGTCTTTGTAAAGATTGTCGATTAATGATCGCTGGAAACCATCCTGATTTTTATCAATTAGAACCAGAAAAAATTCATAAAAATTTAGGAGTAGATTATATTCGTAGTATTATTGAGAGTATACATCACAACGCCCATCAGGGCGGAGTAAAAGTTATATTGCTTCCTAATACTGAGTTACTTACTGATCAATCGCCAAACGTGTTACTGAAAGCTCTAGAAGAACCACCAACAGATACTTATTTTCTTTTAGGCTGCCATACACTATCACGTCTATTACCAACTCTTAGAAGTCGTTGTCTTTATTGGTCGCTATCAACTCCAAATGAGGAAATTGGTTTACGTTGGTTGAAGAAAGCAGGTTTTGAAGACTCATTATCTGCTTATACTGCATTACGAATATGTGCTAACGCGCCGCTTTTAGCAGAAGCGCTACTTCAGCCGGCATGTTGGCAGAAAAGAACATCTCTGTGCGAAGCACTACAAGAAGCTCACATTAGCGGAAATTTTTTAATCCTCTTACCGATATTAAATCGAGATAAAGATTATGAACCGTTACATTGGCTGCTTAGCTTAATAAGCGATGCTTTGAAATGGCAGAAAAGTGCGAAAATCTCGTTAGTAAATATTGATAAAGTGGAATTAGTTGCGATTATAGCTAATCGATGGCCAGCTAGAACACTACATATGCAATGGCGAAATTGCCTAAAATGTTTATGTCAATGTCAAGAGATAAGCGGTATTAATCGAGAACTTTTACTGATACATTACTTGCTTAATTGGGAGCGAGGTATATCTGATTCTTACCTTTCTTTATAACTTAAAAGGTTCAAATATGTTTTTAGTTGATTCTCACTGTCATCTTGATAGTTTGAATTATAAAATATTACACCGAGATGTAGAGGATGTAGCTGATAAAGCCCGAAAAAACGGTGTAAATTTGATGTTGTCGATATGTACTTCATTGATCGGTTTCTATACCATGACAGCAATGGTAGGTTGCCGTGATGATGTACTGTTTTCTTGCGGAATTCATCCACTAAATCTTGATAAGCATCATGATTTCAATGAATTGCGGTATTTAGCAGCTAGAAATGATGTAGTAGCACTAGGTGAAACTGGTTTAGATTACTATTATCAGCATAATAATAAAATACAACAACAGGCAGTTTTCCGCGAACATATCCATATAGGACGTGCACTAAATAAACCAGTAATAGTACATATGCGAAACGCACGTGAAGATGCACTGTTCATTCTCCGTGAAGAACAAATCTATGAATGCGGTGGAGTATTACATTGCTTTACTGAAGACTGTGCGACAGCTAAAGCACTATTAAACTTAGGCCTTTATATCTCGTTCTCCGGAATTATTACCTTTCGTAACGCAGGAGCACTGCACAAGGTAGCACGTTATGTTCCTTTAGATCGGTTACTACTAGAAACTGATTCTCCCTATCTAGCACCAGTACCTCACCGTGGTAAAGAAAATCAGCCAGCTTATGTACGTAATATAGCGGAATACATGGCGACACTAAAAGGAGTTTCTCTAACAAAATTAGCGGAAATCACTACCGCTAATTTTGGAAGTTTATTTCATGTTGATGTGTAGTAATATTAACTCGGCGCAAGATTATATAAATAAATTACTTGTTACAATATAAAATTATTAATAGTATTACTATTTTATAATTATAATTGTGTGAACAAGATTGTAAGTATTCCTTAACAAAGCGCTCGAATAGATATCTTCTATTATCTTTTGTCTATAGGAATTTTAGCATGATAAGTTAATGAATAATATTGAGATCTAATATAGATCTAAAGATACTAATTAAAATCTAGTGTTTTATTTTAGAGTATAAATAATATTTCTTTATATATTTATTGCTTTTTATCTTTTTATTTTTTAAAAACTATTATTCATTTATTAATGAAAATCATGTTAAAAAGTATATTCATTTATCTGTAAAATAAATGATCTGTTTAAAATTGGTAAAATACTAGTCTCGTTAATTCATATTAGCTATTACTAGTACTTAGTATAAGTAGTTTATATAATTTAATTAGCTATTAACTAATTTATTAGGTTTAGAAATAAGGGATCTGCTTTTTTATTAATCTAATATATTGCTAATTTATCTCGGATAGAATGATTTATTAGAAAGATAAGTTATCGTAGGATAATTATTGCTATATTTATATTGATTAGTAATTACTTTTTAAACTTATATTGTTGTTTATTAGATATAATATTTAATTTTTCAATTAAAAATTAGAATATAGAACTAATAACGCTATTTATTTTTTCACCTTATTTAAATACATCCCTTTAAGATGTATTTAAATAACTTCAAAATACTACTAATCAAATTTTATATAACAAAATTTTGCTATGTAGTTATTAGATTTTACCGATAGAAAATTTTCAGTTTTTTATTTTAATGCATACTACTTAACCAAAGTAAACGGGATATGCTATAATTTGTATTATTATTTTTTCTATTACGCTGATTGCCTATCTATCCAATATTATCAAGCTAATTAAGTTTTTTCTTTACATTCATAGCATTGATTTTGTATATTATTTATAGTTAACTAGTTAATTTAGTGTTTTGTTATGTACTTTACAAAGTGAAAGTTTTAATTTTTTAATCAGTTCACAAAATTCTAATTCTTATTAGTAAGAGAAGTCACATCTGTTTTTTCTATAGTTATTATAATAACTATAAATTACAGTATATCGTAGACTATTTCTTTTATATATTATAGACTTAAATTTTAGCAAATCTAAGTTTGATGTTTTAATTATTAGATTAATTCTGATAATAAATTTTTAAAAAACAAAATAAGTCATTTTTGAAAAAACTGGATACTTGCGGTATTATTACAATAATTTTTAGTATACAATCAGTTTTTGATATTCGATCAGATAGTTTAAAAATAAAGCACATAATTATTTTGAATAATTCTCTAATCAATACTAATACATAGAATTTAAATTGATACACTGCTGTAGTGAAACATGCATGTTCGTAATGTGAATTTTATATCTAAATATAAACATAAATTTTATTTATATTTATTAAATGTAGTGAATACATTATAATGCTATTATGCATTAAAAAATTTATTTAAAAATTCTTTATTAAAAGAAAAAACTTCTTTTTCATATTTTTGTTAAAAAAAGATTAAAAGGATATTATTTTGGAAAAAAAAAATATTTTTAGCAAAATTATTTGCCGAGAAATTTCAGCTGATATCCTTTATCAAGACGATTTAATTACTGCTTTCCGTGATATTAACCCAAAAGCACCTACTCATATTCTGATTGTTACTAATACGCTAATCCCTACTAATAATGATGTTACAGAAAACGATGAAACAACGTTGGGACGATTTTTTATCGTTGCAGCGAAAATTGCTCGAAAAGAAAACATTGATAAGACAGGTTATCGTTTAATAGTAAATTGTAACCATCATGGTGGCCAAGAAATTTATCATTTTCACATGCATCTTTTAGGTGGAAAACCACTTGGACCGATAATAATTTAATTTATTAAGAAATAATAAATTAACACTGTCAAGCATAGTAGTAGTGGTGATATTTATATTATCTATTAACAATATTAAGAATGTTTTTTCATTATTTTAAGTAAAGTTTATCTTGAACCTATTATCTTATATTTTTATCAATTCTATCCATTAAATTTCATATTGTTCTTTATAATGCTATTTATATGCTCACTATACTGCTTAGTTATAAAACTTTAGCAAAGTCGTGAGTGTAATCCGGAGGTTAAACAGGTTCATCTATATCTTTATATTTGAAATAAATAGTAAATATAAGATTTATAACAAAAAATAAAGATTATAGCGATATTTGTTATAAGAATCTTTGCTTTTTAAGCAGTCACTCTACTATTAATCAATATTGTTATTATTTTGCTATTATTATGTCTTATAAAGCTACTTTTGATTACCAGTGAAATAGTACTAATTTTATTAAAAAGTAAAACTATAGATAGTATATAAACTCTTACCTTATAAATAGTAGATATTTAGTTCTTTTTCTATATAATATCCAGAAAAGCTTATTATAGTTTTTAGTAAACTATCTATTTAATAAGATAATTTATATTTAATATTGATAATATACATAGATAGTATCTATATTAGTAATAATACAGATACTTTACATAAAGTACTAGAATATAAGTTATCTATTATATCTATGTTTGTATATTATTTTTAATAATTAAATATTGATCTAATATAATATTTAATAACTTACTTGATATTAAATGATAGTACATATCAAATCGATATTACTGAAATAGAGACGAAATCTATTCTAGCATTAATAAACTGAAAGAACATTAATAACTATAGTATCAATTTTTAGTCATTATTAGTTTTTAGAGTCATAATTTTCTATTTATAGCTAATAGGCGAGTTCTAATTAACTACATAAAGAAAATTTTATTTATTCAGTATTGTTATTTATATTGGTATGTTAATGCTTATATTTCCTAGATGAAATATCTAATAATATACACTAAAATATATTGTTATTGGCGTGATAATTACAATTTTATTGCTATAGCAACATTGTTATATTAGATAGCTAATATTAGAGTAGCTATAAGGTTTCTATCTCAGTACTAAAGATATCTCTAGATCTATAGCGTAACACTCTTATCTAACATGATTTTAATATAGCTATAATAAAAATTATATCAATGAAATCCTAGTATTAAAACAAATAACAAGAATTTCTATTCTAGAATAGCATAACTATAAAAATATAACTATAAGATATATTTTTATCAATAGCGCATATTAATAGCGCGATAACTGAAAAATAACATGATACTACAGAATTAAATGGTATTACATAAAAACAATATTTAAAACATTCACTTTTTATTTGGAATGAAAATATTTTTATTTACTATCAGTAAATACTCTTATTTATTTAAATATAAAAGATATTTATAGATAGATTTATTTTTATATATTTAATAAAAACTGATTAAAATCAGAATAGATTTAGATGAAAATCACAGGTAGAAATCAATATTACTATGTAATATAGTTATTATATAGTATGATAGATTATATCAAGCAAAAATATAATAAATAAGCTATTATATAGTGTAATCTATTAATATATCCGTTTTAAGTGTATACGATATAACAAAAAATAACAATCTTGATTCTTTTATTAATAGTTTAATTAAATTAATATATTTCAAATAAGTAGTGAAGACTTGTTTTTAAATAAAAAATAATCTATATTATCAGTAATATACATTTCAGTTTCAGTATATTTTTAAAATCTAAATAATAATATTAAAATTACGTAAGCATATTATATCTTTTTTATTTTTTAGTTTTAAATCTAACTTTTCTTAATACTTAAGAAAATACTAGTTGATGTAATTTTAATAAAATTTAGAATTTTTTAAAATAGTTAAGCAAAGCTATTATTAATAGAAGTGTATATATCTTATTTTTCTGTAAATAGAGCTTAGCAATTAAGCCTTATGATTAAATAAGGTAATACAGTAATTAATTATAATAAAATAAATCTTCTGATTTACTAATTCGTGTAGTGCGAGATATTTATCTTACAAGAAAATTATATCTAAAATTATGATTAAAAAAAAAGTAATTATTGGTATGTCCGGTGGTGTAGATTCTTCCGTTTCTGCTTGGTTTCTTCAGCAGCAGGGTTATTTGGTGGAGGGAGTATTTATGAAAAACTGGGAAGAGGATGATAACGAAAAATATTGTACCGCAGAAAATGATCTTAATGACGTTCGTATGGTGTGTAATAGCTTAGGCATAACGTTACATACTGTTAATTTTTCTGCTGAATATTGGGATAATGTTTTTACAAACTTTCTTGACGAATACCAAGCTGGTCGAACTCCAAATCCAGACGTTATATGTAACAAAGAAATTAAATTTAAAGTTTTTCTAGATTTTGCCATTGACGATCTTGGAGCCGATTATATTGCTACCGGTCATTACGTTCGTTGTGCCAACGTAAATGGTAAAACCCGATTATTACGTGCTTTAGATAAGAATAAAGATCAAAGCTATTTTCTGTATACACTAAGCTATATTCAACTTGCACGCTGCCTATTCCCAATAGGAGAGCTGATAAAACTGAAAGTTCGTCATATTGCTGCTGAGCTTGGTTTTATAACAGCTAAAAAAAAAGATTCTACCGGCATTTGTTTTATTGGTAAGCGAAATTTTCGTGACTTCCTCGGCCAGTATTTACCAGCACAGCCTGGAACAATTATGTCGGTTAACGGCCAAGAAATAGGTCATCATCAAGGTCTTATATATTATACGATTGGTCAGCGCAAAGGATTACGAATTGGTGGTATGCGAGATAATGGTAAAGAACCCTGGTATGTAGTAGAAAAAGATCTTGATCATAATCGACTAATCGTTGCTCAGGGTAAAAAGAATCCTTGGTTGATGTCTACTGGTTTTATTGTAAGTCAACTACATTGGGTAGAACGGAAACCACTTACTAAACCGTTACGTTGCGTAGTGAAAACCCGTTATCGTCAGCCCGATATTGGTTGTGTAATAATGCCAAAAACAGATGGATATTTTCAGGTTACTTTCGATAAACCTATTACTAGCGTTACGCCGGGTCAATCAGCGGTGTTTTATCTAAAGGAACATTGTCTAGGAGGTGGGATAATAGAAGCAAGAAAACCACTTAAGTTATTGAAATATATCTAAAAGTTCTTTTTAATTATTAAATAAAAATTTTTCTTTTTAAAATTATTACGAATGTCAATTTAATAGTGTCGATTGTATTAAAATTATTTCGTGTACTGTTAATCATAATATAAAAATTACAAAATTTTTATTAAGAGAGCAGTACATTGCATAACTCGTACTTTTATCCACCTCTTTGAGAAAATTAATAATTTTCTCATTCGCTAATGCTGGATACAATTCGTACATCTATTATACTATTAGATTTATGTCAGGTTATAGTAAAGATAATATATCTGAATAGACGATATCATAATATTTCTATGTTATCGCTTACTCATGGATAGCCAGCGATGCCATTAATGCCTGGCGCTAATATTAGCTATTATGTAATGTATTAATATTATTAATTAAAACAAGTATAAATACTAAGCAAAAATCAACAGTGCTATCAGAAATTATAATACTCATATACTTATCTATCCTGAAGCAAAACATTTTTACTTTAGTAAAAATGTTTTGATCAACTTGATATTAGTTAGCATGTTTATGCTACTTACACTAAACAGTATGATTATATTGTTATCAATTTTAATTGATAATATGTGGAATTATATTCCTGATTTTAAAAACATACTATAAAACATACTATCTATTAATAATAGTTGACTTTTAGTCTATGCAAAATAAAATTAATCCTATCAATTTCGAAAATGTATAAGAGAACATTAATATATCAAATGCAGTAATAAAATATATAGTAACGAAACTTACTATTTCGCACTTTCATTGAAATTTAATCAATTCAACTATGCTAAAAAATTTAGGTGTTAAGTTTTAGATATATAATTATTTTATATCAATTTTCAATAAAAAATTAGTCAATTAAAAATGAATGAATTTACTTTACTAGTAAGTAGTTATAAAATAGTTTTGAAATCTCAACCAGGAAAATATAAATAGTAATATATAGTTACAATGATAATATTAAAGTACTACTTTAGTTATTAAAGTAATATTTAAAGATTTTAATAATAGCAACGATTATATATCAATATAATCAGTAGTTTAATATAGTATTTAATAAATATTAAGCTATTTATAAAAACTAGGATACATCATTATAAATATGTTTTTTTAATATAAAATATAAAATTATTCAATTTTTCAATAATTCTATTTGTTAGAATCACTTTTAATTTCCTTATAGTATTAAGTGAAAAACTTCACTGCTTTATTTTTCTCGTTATAGGAAATTCTATATTTAGAATTATCATTCTAAATATAGAAATAGAATTCTATAAAACCAGATTAGCTAGTAATATATGCTCTCATTTATTCTATAGAAGTTTATCGACCACTTAATACTTTGGTAGGATAGATATAGGTTATATGTTTCGCTGTATAAAAGCTAATTAGAATAGTTAGTAATATTGCTGTTGTTAGTACGTATGTTACATCCATCCAGTTCAGCTCAGTAGGTAAAAAATCGATAAAATAGATATCATCGGATAAAAAATGATAACCAAGTATTCGCTCTAATCTATTCACTAGAGTTGTTAGATTAACTGCTATTAGTACACCTAAAACTGCTCCAAAAATAATACCAGTAATACCTATTAAAGTGCCATACCAAATAAAGATAGTGTAAATTAACTCATCTCTAGCTCCAAAAGTACGCAAAATTGCGATATCGGTATTTTTATCTTTTACTGCTATTACTAATGTAGAAATAATATTGAAACAAGCGATACCTATTACTAATATCATTGCTAAATACATGATGGTGCGAATCATTTGAATATCATGATATATATAGCCATATGTGCTAATCCAACTACTAGTTTTAACATAGGTATTTGTAATCCTGCCAGCATCGCGTACTATTTTATTAGCCTTAAAAATATTATTTACCTTAATAGAGATACCACTAATATCTTCTCCAAGCTGTAAATAACATTGTGCATCTAAAAGAGGAACAATTGCAAAACTATGATCTAGTTTACAGTTCAGAGTTAAAATTCCACTGACTTGCAAACTGATATGTTTTAACTTCATTTGCTGATTTCTTTCGGGAATCATTACTGTTAACCAATCGCCAGAATTTATTTTAAGGAAATCAGCAAGCCCTTTTCCTACGATGATTTTTTGTTGACCAGTATGAAAATATTTCAAGGAATTATCCTGAATATATTGAGATAAAGTGCTTAATCGCATTTCTATATCTGGATCAATTCCTTTGATTTGTATTATTTTAAACTTATTATTATATTCGACTAAGCTAGTGAAGTTTACATAAGGTGTAGCAGAAAGAATGCCAGGCACTTTTTCGATATATTTCAATATCTTCTTCCAATTAACAAACGGGGGATATACCGGTTCGATTTCTCCGTGTGGTAAGACTGATAATATGCGGTTATTTAACTCGCGCTCGAATCCGTTCATAGCACTAAGTCCAATAATTAGTACCACTACGCCTAGAGCAATACCAATAATAGAGATAACTGATACTAACGATAACATACCATTTCGTCGTTGCCCATAACTAAAACGAAGTGCGATCTGTAATGATAGCGGAATTTTCATTATAAAGATTCTAATGGTGTATTGTGATCTTTCAGTTCACCATCTTGCATTTCTACTTGCCGATGTAGCCGCTTCGCTAATTTAAGATCGTGCGTCACGACAAGAAATGCAGTATTTTGACGCGCATTTAATTCACTTATAAGATTAAAAATCTTATCAGCATTGAACTGATCTAAGTTACCAGTCGGTTCGTCAGCTAACACTAAAACTGGACGATTTACTAACGCACGGGCGATCGCTACTCGTTGTCGTTCACCACCAGATAGTTCTGAAATTCGATAGAGGTCTCGTTTCTCAAGACCCACCATTGATAACATTTCGCGCGCTGTTTCTTTTGCTTGTGTTAGACGAGCACCACCAATCAACATCGGCATTGCTACATTTTCTAGCGTAGTAAAATCAAACAGTAAATGATGAAATTGATAAATAAATCCTAGTCGTTTATTTCGTATCATAGCACGTACAGTAGATGAGAGTTTATTTAGTATTTTTCCTTCAAATATTACTTCACCACTAGTCGGTTCATCTAATCCACCTAGCAAATGTAACAATGTGCTTTTGCCAGATCCAGAACTACCGACAATTGCCATCATCTCACCATACTCTAATTTTAAACTAACATTACGTAATACATTAGCTCGAAAATTACCTTCCTGATAATCTTTATTAAGTTGAAAACAGTGTAATAAAAGATTTTTATTCATAACGTAAAGCCTCAGTAGGGAGAATACTGACAGCGCGCCAAGAAGGATAAATCGTCGAGAGCAATGCTGTAACTATAGCTAATAGTGCAATGATCGTTATCTGTAGTGGTTCGATAGAAACTGGTAGTGTGGCATCGTCAAGTAATACAGTGAATACTAGCATTAGCCATTTTAGTTGACTGGCTAGTAATATTCCTAGTCCAGTTCCAAGTAAAGTACCAATAATACCGATAATTGTCCCTTGAGAAATAAATATCAACATTACCTGAAAACGAGTCAGACCCTGAGTTTGCAGAATTGCTATCTCAGTTTGTTTCTTTATCACCATTAGTCCAAGTGAAGTGATAATATTGAATACTGCCACTACGATAATAAGACTTAACAATAAGCATATCATATTTTTTTCCATCCGTACTGCTTGAAATAACTCACCTTTACGTTCTCGCCAATCATGCCATACAAGTCCATCCGGAAGATGTTGAGAACTAATCTTATCTACTGCTAGTGGCTTATGAAGCCATAAGCGCAAGCCAGTAATATATCCAGTTGGATAATGCATTAAGCGTGACGCATCCTGTTGATTGACTAGTAATTGATAATCATCTACTTCACTATTAGCAGAGAAAGTACCGACTACGGTAAAGAGTCTTTGGATTGGAATTCGGCCAATTGGTGTAAATTGGCTAGAATCAAGTACTATCAACCGAACTATATCACCGTATTTTACACCAAGTGTTACAGCTAACTTATCGCCAAGGATAACCCGGTATTTTCCAGCGATCAGATCGTCCTGTCTTGTGTTTATTAAATAATGCGATAAGGGCTCAGGATCAATCTGATTTACGCTCAGCATAACACCGATCGCTATATTATTTTCGCTTTGTAGAACTACATCACTAGTAGTTAGCGGCGAAACGCGTGTTACGCCTATAAGTGAATCTTTGATCGAGGTTAAAGCACAGTTAGAATTAAGATATCCATCTGAAGTGGTTAATATCGCTTGAGGTATTAACTCTAGAATTTTATTTTCTAATTTTCGTTCAAAACCATTCATTACCGATGATATAGTTACCAACGCCATAACACCAAGAGCGATACCGATAATAGAGAGCCAAGATAAAAAACGACTGAAGCGGTCTACTTCAAGTCCATACATATAGCGAAGGCTAATATATAATACAACAGATTGATACATTAATTTCCGTCTAAATTCGATTGTAAAAATAAATTTATTAAGGATAATAAAAGGTCATATAGAATTATGAAACTATTAAAAACCATTTTTAGATAGTTTTTATAGCAATAAAAGCGAATATTTTTATTATCGCTATTGCAATCTTGGTATTTCACTATAGGTCGCTTTGCGATTCATCTATAATATAAGAAAATATTTATAATTACCTATGTCAGAACGCTATCGTTATACTTTACCTACCCGAGCCGGAAATAAATTAGTTTTAGGTCAGCTTATTGGTTCAGCCAGTGCTATCGAATGTGCTAAAATCATCGATAGATATCCAGGAGTAGCATTACTTATTACTTCTGATAGAAAAAGTGCAATGCGGCTGCACGATGAAATCCTGCAACTGACTTCTCTTCCAATAATAACTATTCCAGATTGGGGAACTCTACCATATGATAATTTTTCTCCTAATAAAGAAACTATCTCTAATAGGATTTCTATTCTCTACCGATTACCTTCATTTTCTCGCGGAGTAATTATCTTACCAATAAATACTTTGATAAAAAAAGTTTGTCGACATGCTTTTTTATATTGTCGTATGATTTTGATAAGTAAGGGTCAATATCTGTCTAGGGATATATTGCAAACGAAGTTGGAAAAAGCCGGATATTACTGTGTCCATCAAGTTCTGGAACGTGGTGAATTTTCTATTCATGGTCCATTACTAGATCTTTATCCAATGGGAAGCGATAAATCTTATCGTATTAATTTTTTAAATAATAAAATAGAAAGCTTGCGAATTTTTGATATCAATACCCAGCAATCTTTACAAGAAGTGAATACTATTGATTTATTACCAGTATGCGAATTCCCCGTCGATAAAACTGCTATAGAGTTATTTTGCAGACAATGGCAAGAGTGGTTCTCTATACGACAAGATTCTGAACATATTTACCAACAAGTAAGCAAAGGGATTTTACCGGCCGGTATCGAATACTGGCAACCGCTATTTTTTAACGAACCGCTTGTATCACTTTTTAGTTATCTACCTGAAAATACTCTAGTAATCAACACTAGTGACCTTGAATTAAATTTAAGCCGATTTTGGGATGATATCTATGCACGCTTTAATAAGCGACGCGCAGATCCAATGCGACCACTTTTGCCGCCTGAAACACTCTGGCTTAAAATAGATAATTTTTTTTCCGAACTTAAAAATTGGCCTTTTGTACAACTCAGTACACTAACACTGCCTAAGAAAGCTGGTTACTACAATATGGATTATCGGCCATTGCCGGATTTAGCAGTAGAAATGCAGAGTAAAGCTTCTATGCATATGTTGTGTAAATTTTGCAAACAGTTCAACGGTCCAGTGGTTTTCTCAGTAGAAAATGAAAGGAGAAAAGAAGTAATAATAGAATTACTTATGAAAGTAGAGATTATACCAGAAGTGATAGACCAGCTGAACAGTGCAGTTATGCCAGGCACTTATCTTATCATCAGTGCTAATAAGCAAGGTTTTATAGATGCTTCATGTTCACGAGCACTAATTTGCGAAAGTGATCTATTTGGTGAATTGATTGGTCGTCATCAAACGAATAATCTCCATGTCATTAACTCTGATTTTCTAATTCATAATACAGCCGAATTAAATAAAAATCAACTAGTAGTTCATTTAGAATATGGGATTGGTCGCTATTCTGGCATGATTACACTGGAAACTGGTGGTATTAAAGCTGAATACTTAATTCTCACTTATGCTTGCAATGACAAGTTATATGTTCCAATCTCTTCTTTACATCTTATCAGCCGCTATGTTGGTAACACTGATGAAAACGTGCCATTAAATAAGCTTGGTAGTGATACTTGGATACGAAAAAGGAAAAAAGCAACTGAGCGGATTCAAGATGTAGCGGCGGAACTTCTAGATATTTATGCTAAACGTGCAGCGAAAAATGGCTTTGCTTTCCGACAAAATCAAGAAAATTACCAACTATTTTGCGAAGAATGTCCCTTTGAACTTACTATTGATCAAGTTAAAGCAATTAATTCGGTCTTAAGCGACATGTGTCAACCATCTCCTATGGATCGTCTGATCTGTGGTGATGTTGGCTTCGGAAAAACAGAAGTGGCGATGCGTGCTGCTTTTTTAGCAATTAATAATCACAAACAGGTAGCTGTTTTGGTACCGACTACCTTGCTAGCGCAACAACATTTTGACAATTTCCGAGATAGGTTTGCTAATTGGCCGGTTCGTATTGAGATGATTTCTCGTTTTCGCAGAGTTAAAGATCAAATAAAAGTATTGAATCAGACTTCTGATGGTAAAGTAGATATTTTGATTGGTACTCATAAACTCTTGCAAAGTGATGTTAAATGGCACGATTTAGGTTTGCTTATTCTCGATGAAGAACATCGTTTCGGCGTACGTCATAAGGAACGTATTAAAGCGATGCGAACTGATATAGATATTCTAACCCTAACTGCTACGCCTATTCCGCGCACGTTGAATATGGCGATGATGGATATACGTGATCTATCAATTATAACTACCCCTCCAGCGAGACGACTAGCAGTGAAAACGTTTGTACGTGAATATGATACACTTCTAGTACGTGAAGCTATTCTACGTGAAATTTTTCGTGGTGGTCAGGTCTATTATATTTCTAATAATGTAGAAAATATTGAAAAAATCGCCTACTTTCTAGAAACGCTTGTGCCTGAAGCACGTATTTCTATCGGTCATGGTCAGCTACGCGAACGTGAATTAGAACAAGTAATAAATGATTTTCATTACCAACGTTTTAATGTATTAGTATGTACTACTATCATCGAAACTGGTATCGATATCGCTAATGTTAATACTATTATTATCGAGCAAGCAGATAATTTCGGATTAGCACAATTACATCAATTGCGTGGTCGTGTTGGCCGTTCTTACCATCAGGCTTACGCTTATCTATTAACTTCACCAAAAAAAGTATTGAGTCAAGATGCTAAAAAACGACTGGAGTCAATTGCTTCACTTGAGGATCTTGGCGTTGGCTTTGTGTTAGCAACACATGATCTCGAAATTCGTGGTGCTGGTGAGCTTCTTGGAGAAGATCAAAGTGGTCAAATAGAAACAATTGGCTTTTCCCTGTATATGGAGTTTCTGAAAAGTGCAATTGATACCATTAAAAAAGGTGGTAAACCATCATTAGATAATTTACCCTACCAGATGACTGAAATAGAACTACAGATACCTATGCTGTTACCAGAAGAATATATTCCTGACGTTAATACCCGCTTATTTTTTTATAAGCGTATTGCTAACGTTGAAAATGATTATGAGATCGAAGATATAAGGATGGAACTTATTAACCGTTTTGGTTTACTACCAGATCCAGCGCAGTATTTGCTGTCGATAGCTAATCTTCGGCAACGATCGAAAAATCTAGGAATACAACGTATCGAAGTTAATGATAAAGGGGGTTTAATAGAATTCAATCCTACTAATCGTATAGATCCTACTTATTTTATAAGGCTTCTTACAAAAGAAGCAGAGACTTATCGATTAGATGAATCAAACCGATTAAAATTTATCTGTGATCTAGCGAACCGCACAACACGACTACAGTATATCGATAGATTATTACGGGAATTCCAGAAAAATGTTTTGAGTAACTAACATAATTAAATATTATAAAAAGCAGTATATTTGTATACAACGTTATATAATTTTATTGCAGTATACAGATACGATTGTAAATTACAGATTAGTAAGATTAAGATCAATTATTTAGTATAATTTAATCTTTAAAATATAAACATGACTTTTCATATTTATAGATCGTAGTTTACATTTTCATTTTCATTTAGATTTTTATATTTTTATTACTAATGAAAACTTTATATATAAAGTTAATATTACAGTAATGTTTGTGATGTATAATGAATATATGCCAATGTCATAAAATAGTGACGTACGAATTGCGATTCTATTATAATTTTATAAATTATTCTTGATTTAATTTCAAAATAAGTGCTAATTAGCATAGCAGTTACAGCTGTAATGTTATAATTTTATATTTTCTAGCTCTAAGCTAATAGCTGGAAAATTATACATTTTAAGTTGGTAGTGATGGTAGCTATAACGCAATTCTAAATTTAATATTTTCATTTTTCGTTATTTTATTAATAGTTAATACTATAACAACTTTAATATATTCCATAATAAGATAAATATATCTAATCCTGCTATTATCAGGATGTTTAGCACGGTATTAACATTAATACTAATACATATTAATAATAATTTATTTACAAAAAACTTTGATAGCAAAATAATTATTTATGCTTAATAAAGATAAATAAATATAAAAATTTACTTTTTAAGTAAAATAAATACTTTATATCAGTATTTTCAAGAACAGATAATATAATAATTTTATAAGATTGTTTTTAATTCTATCTAAAGAAAGCATTATCGATAATAATACTGAAGAATAGGAACCTCTATCGGATTATTACTTACTGATAGAAATACATATTAGTATTTACCCAGTATAAATAAAAACTAGAATTTTGTCAATAAGACAAGCTTGAGAGTATCTCAAGTATATAGTAAAAATTATAATAAAACAAAGAACCAGTACGCGAGAATAACACAAGAGTATTTAAGCTTATTTAAATAGAAATAATAACTGATATGAAAAATCGGTAAAAGGATATCTCTGACCGGACCTACCAACTGTATTAGTAATAATACGAAATTACTAATACAGTTTAATGCATTTGCGTATTAAGCGATTGATACTACTTATCAATATAATAAGAGCTGTTTTGATATATCCGTGTAACGCAATTTGGTGTATACGATAGAGAAAAATATAAATCGCACGAGCAATAATTCCCTCTATTGTCATCGAACCACGTATCAGGCTTCCCATAAGACTGCCAACAGTGTTAAAACGTGATAGTGATACTAGTGAACCATGATCTTTATAACTATAAACTTTTAACTGTTTCCCGTGCAATAGCGCTAGAATATTACCATAAACGCAAGAAGCCATTTGATGTGCTGCTTGAGCGCGCGGCGGTACCTTCCTACCTGAAGACATCATATAGGAAGCACAATCGCCGATAGCAAAAATAATCGAGCTACGCGTTGTTTGAAGTGTCGGTTTGACTATTAGTTGATTGATATGATTTGTTTCTAGGCCAGCTATATCTTTCATAAAATCAGGTGCTTTAATACCGGTAGCCCAAACCATTAATTCAGCTTGAATATATTTTCCGTTATTTGTATGTAGCCCACCCATATCAACACTAGTAACCATAGTCTTAGTTAAGATATTAACGCCTAGCTTTATTAGCTCCTGATTTGCGATAGCAGATATTTTCGGCGATAGAGCAGGTAAAATACGTTCACTTGCCTCAAGGAGAGTGATATTCAATATCTTATTATCAAGTCCTTTAAAACTATAACTATGTAATTGCTGAACTGCATTGTGTAATTCCGCTGATAGTTCAACGCCGGTTGCACCGCCGCCAACAATGGCGATATTTATTTTTTTTTCCTGATTTTCACCTTGAGTAGAAAATTTTAAAAATAAATTCAGCATTTTATCATGAAAACGCTTTGCTTGGGTTAGATTATCAAGAAAAATACAATGCTCTTTGACGCCAGTTATACCAAAATCATCAGAGGTGCTACCAAGCGCTATCACTAAAATATCATAATCTATTCGGCGGGCTGGTACTAAAAGTATTCTCTGGTCATCATAGATTTCATCCAGTAATACTTGATGATTATTATGATCAATATCAATCATTGAACCAAGCTGAAATTGAAAATTATGATTACAAGCATGAGTTGTATAACTAACAACATCTATTATCTGCTCATTTAATGAGCCTACAGCTACCTTATGTAGTAATGGTTTCCAGAGATGAGTATACTTGTGATCTATAAGTGTCACCTTAGCTTGCCTGTGCTTTCCTAGCTTATGTCCAAGATTAGTTGCTAGTTCTAAACCGCTAACACCACCACCAACAATAACAATATTTTTTAATGAAGTTTTCAAAATACCCCCTAAATACAAACAAGTTGTTAACTAAATGTTAACAAAAACCGTTATACAACATATGGTTATATATTATAATATGTGCCTTATTTAGAATACCACGAGGGATTATCAGTATCAATAAAATTGATATAGATTATTTTTTAGTCTATTATTTAATACAAATGTTATTTTTTGTAACTGTATTAAAAATACTTTTAAAGACCTTTAAAATATATAAGTATAAAGAAATATTTTTAATTTATAATTACTTGTATTTTTCTAAAAAATTCTATAAAAAATAAAATAACACTACGATTTAAGTATATTATTTAAATATAAAAATATCAGAATCTTATCACTATCTATAATAAGTCATATCAATAATGGCTATTATATTAATTACAATATGGATGAGTATAAATTATTTTTAATCGCTGAATACTATTTCTCTACTTAATCTACATAGATAACGGTAATTATTTTAAATATAGCAAGGATTTTTAAGTATTTAGAAGTGTTATTTTACGATGAGAATAAATTCTTTGCTAAGAATAGCATCATTTAAGATGATATATTATACGAAAATTAACTAGATTTATATCATCGGATAATTTTCTACTTATACAATAGATTTTATAAAGTTTTCTATGCTAACTTATCAAGTTTTATCTACAGTCTATTTCATTTTTCAAAATTAAAAGATTTTTTATTATTTAAATCTAAACTACTAACTACATACACGAAAAAGACTGAAACAAAGCTTTTTAATATAGTTTGATAAACTTCCTATCTTTGAACTGATGAAACCTATTAAAGGTTATATTAAATATAAGTAATATACTAAAAATTACTTTATTGATATAAATTAATGATAATTATTATATCTAATTTTATATTTTAAAATAAAATATAAAATTAGATTTATAGATATAAAATATGTTGCACTAATTATACAAAAATATAGTACAGTATCAGAAAAGTAGGAAAGCTATAAATTAGGATTAAAGGATTCTAATTTTATATAAAGAACTAGTATTCTATATAAATTAATAGTTAAAAATCTTAATATAAGAACATTATTATCTATAGAGTACTTATTCTATGCTATCTCTATGGTATATTATATTATATCGACTATCATTATATTTTCATGTTTTCTATCTTCCTACCACTTTTAGTAACTAGAAGTAACTTATTTTCTATCTGTAAATTAAATATTATTTTATAATGATTTTTAGATTCAATAAAAAATAAAACCTATTTACGCTTGAAATGAAAAGATCAAATTTTATAGTAATTTTCTTTTTTTTGTCTTAATCTGGCTATCAATGTATTGTGACGTCACATAACAGACTGGCATATTATAAGATTTTCAACCAAAACTAGCTAATTATTCTATTAAGTAGAATAACCAAAACTCAACTATAATCTTTTATAAAAGGTTATAGTTATACAAGAACAGATAATTATTATATTAGTTAATCTTTATGCTAAATCTAGATATTTAAATAGATACTACATATTAAGTTATTTTAAATCTAATAAATATGTATATTATAAAAAATAAAATAAGATCTAACCTAGAAAATAATAAAATATCAGAACAACTTGATTATATTTATAATAAGATCGTGTTGACTTGCTATAATCTAAGATCTGTTATTCTATTTTTAATATCTTTCAGTTTATTTATTATATACAATTATATTATATAGAAAAAGTATTTATAAAAGTTATAAGCAACAGCATAATAATATATTGTTTAGAGTATTATTCAGTATTGTATTTAAACGTTAAATAGCAATATTATAAATATCCTGTATTCTATACCGATTTGGTATCAGACATAAATATGTTGGTATTTCTAATACCTGTTATCACGCTAAATATATACTCCAATACCATTAGTCTTATTTAATAAAGTATTATAAACAGTTTCTAATTTTAATATTATCTAATATTTGTCAATGGTCTATTTTATTAAAGTTTGAATTTCTAGTTTATATTAAAAGGAGAAGCACTATGCAAGAAATTAAAAACCGTAAGATATCTTCTTTAAGTATTCTTGCCATCGCTGGAGTGAAACCATATCAGAAAAAATCTGGTGAAAAATATATGAACGAAGCGCAGCTTCTACATTTCAAGTGTATTCTGAAAGCATGGCGTAATCAGCTCGGAGATGAAATTAAGCGTACTATCTCATATATGCAGGATAAAACAACCAACTTCCCAGATCCAGTAGATCGTGCTGCAAAAGAAGAAGAATTTAATTTTGAGCTACTTAACCGTGATCGGGAACGAAAACTTATTAAAAAAATTGAAAAAACTCTAAACAAAGTAAAAACTAATGATTTTGGTTTTTGCGAATCTTGTGGAATGGAAATTGGTATTAACCGTCTTGAAGCAAGACCAACAGCCGATTTATGTATTGATTGCAAAATCTTAGATGAAATTCGTGAAAAACAGCTAATAAGATAAAACAAATCTATTTCATTAGAATATCAATAATAGAAAAAATGATATTGCGGCAAATTATTAGTTAACTTTTATCATTACACTATAACATCACTATGATAGTAACTTTTATATTGAGTGTTTTTATACATAAAATATACCTGTTATAACTAATAGTGTATGTAAATCAAATATTAAAATATAATATGATACGAGAAGTAGCTATTATTGTTAATAATCTGATACATAAAATGTAAAGTTATATTTTATTGGGATAAACTAATTACATATTAATGTCAGCGACATGGTGCATATTTAACTATACTAGCAATATTATATTGATACAATATCGATGATTATCGTATTTACATCTGCAATCTAATCTAAAGTTTAGATAGATACTGACAACAGCGATTGAGATAATAGATATATTATTATCCAATGTGAACTATACTGACGTTATTATTTTCATAATAAATTATCTAATTGAATAGATATAAAACTTTTATTTAAATAAAAGTTATCACTTATTTTACTAAATTTAGTAATAGAAAATTGATAGCATTAATATAATGCTAGTTTTGTCTATTTTCTATAATAAATCAAATATCCGTCTATATTTAAAATAGGTATAGGTAATTTGTTCTTTTATTAATTTTAATTTTTAAAGCTATTTCTATTTTTAACTATAAAGATATGTTATTTTTATTATAACCGATCAAGTTATACCATAAAATTCTTATATGAAAATATTACATAGGCATAGAAATCATTTAACGATTATTCCGAGAGATCAACACATTATATCTCGTAAAGATATTAGTAAAAATGCATTAAAAGTCCTTTATCGATTAAACAAAGCAGGATATGAGGCTTATTTAGCCGGTGGTAGTGTACGTGATCTTTTGCTTGGTAAAAAACCAAAAGACTTCGATATAACTACTAACGCAACCCCGGAGCAAATACGTAAACTATTCCGTAATTGTCGTTTAGTTGGCCGCCGATTTCGATTAGCTCATATTATATTTGGATCTGAAATTATTGAAGTAGCTACTTTTCGTGGTCATCATAAAATGATAGAACTTCAAGAAAGTGCGATGGAATCAACTCTAATTGGCCATAATGGTATGTTGCTTTACGATAACATTTTTGGGTCTATCGAAGAAGATGCTCAACGCCGTGATTTTTCTATAAATAGTCTTTATTATAATGTAGCTGACTTTACTCTGCGAGATTATAACAGTGGAATAAAAGATCTACAAGAAGGCACTATTCGTTTGAATGGTGATCCGGAAACTCGCTATCGAGAAGATCCAGTTCGCATGCTGCGTGCAATACGATTTTCTGCTATGTTAAACATGAATATTAGTCACGAAACCGCTGAACCGATTTCCCGTTTGGCAAGGTTATTACATAATGTTCCACCGTCTCGTTTATTTGAAAAAGCAATTAAATTACTTCAAACAGGTTATGGCGAAACGACTTACCGATTACTATGTAAATATCAACTGTTTCAATCGCTTTTTCCGCTGATTAGTTGTAACTTTACTAAGCATGGTGATAGCTATATAGAACAGATGATAATTCGTGTTCTGATCAAAAGTGATTATCGTTTTCACAATAATATGCGGATTAATCCAGCTTCCCTATTTTCTGCCATGTTATGGTATCCACTACTAAAATGTACGAAAAAATTAATACAGAAGAACAATTTATCTTATTTTCAGGCATTTTCTTTAGCAATTAATAAAATTTTAGATGAACAATGTTTAACGTTATCCATCCCAAAACGTTTAACTACCCTAATGCGAGATATATGGCAAATGCAATTTCGACTACTATGTTACCAAGGAAAAAATCCAAAAAAGTTAATGGAACATCCCAAATTCCTAGATGCTTATAATTTGCTAACTCTACGAGCTGAAGTTGAAAATGATTATAAATTACAGTTAGCTAGTAAGCGGTGGAATGAGTTTCAATTCACTTCATCGCTGCAGAAAAATAATATATTTTCTGCTTTTAATAAGAATCGTTTAACACCGAATCGCAATAGAACTTAATGGAACGAATCTGGATCGCTATTGGTAGTAACTTTGGGAAACCTTTAAAACAGGTAAATACTGCGCTTTCAGAATTAGCAAAGTTACCGAAAACCAGATTTTTAGCTTGCTCATCTTATTATCGGAGTCGTCCGCTTGGTCTACAGAATCAGCCCGATTTTTTAAATGCTGTAGCGGTATTAGATACAGCTCTGACACCTGAAATATTACTTAATTACATTCAAGCAATCGAACTAAAACAGGGGCGTGTACGTAAGGCGAATCGTTTCGGGCCACGTACTTTAGATCTAGATATTTTATTATTCGGTATGCGTACTATTGTAACTCCTCGTCTAACTATACCGCATTATGATATATATAATCGGGAATTTTTTTTATATCCCCTTAAAGAACTCTCTCCTAATCTTCAATTTCCTAACGGAGTTATGTTATCTTATTATTTGACTCAAGTACCATATAATAACCTCACTTATTGGAATGAAGATTTAAGCATTACCACTCATATCCCTATAAGATAATATTATGATAATGTCTATATTATTTTTAGATTTGTGTGTGTTCTTGTCTTATGCTAGAAGATAAGTTTTTTCAATTTTCTATTATGTATTTTCTGACGTAATACGGTTTAGTACTGAATGCTCGTATTTTTCCCTTATCTTTTCTATCTCATATATAATAAAATATATATCTCTGAAAAATCTTCTATTAAAATAAAATTTTATTTTTTATAATGATATTATATATTTCTGATACATAGAGATTATACACTATGACTACAATTTCTCATTTGCTAAAATGGAAACAACAACAAAAAAAATTTGCATCTATTACTGTTTATGATGCTGTATTTGCTCGTTTGTTCTCTGAACAGGGAATAAAAGTAATGTTAGTGGGAGATTCTCTAGGAATGACAGTACAGGGACATTCCTCAACGTTACCGGTTACTATAGAAGATATAATTTATCACATCCACTGTGTTCGTCGCGGTACTTCTTCATGTTTATTAATAGCCGATTTGCCGTTTATGAGCTATGCAACACCAATACAAGCATTTAAAAATGCTGCAGTATTGATGCGTGCTGGCGCAAATATTGTTAAGCTTGAAGGTGGTTCTTGGTTATCCGATACAGTCAATGGTCTGACTGAAAGAGCAGTACCCGTCTGTGGCCATCTTGGCTTAACTCCACAATCAGTGAATATTTTTGGTGGCTATAAAATTCAGGGGCGCGATTTAGATAGTGCAGAACATCTACTGACTGATGCACTAGCACTTGAACAGGCCGGTGCTCAATTGTTAGTGTTAGAATGCATACCTGTTACTTTAGCAGAACGTATTACACATGAACTAACTATTCCAGTTATCGGTATTGGTTCAGGTGCTGTAACAGACGGTCAGATTCTTGTTATGCAAGATGTACTTGGTATCAGTGGTGATAGAGCACCATCCTTCGCTAAGGATTTTTTATCAACAGGCGGGAGTATTGCTGCTGCCATACGTAGCTATATACAAGATGTAGAAAAAGGCTGGTTTCCAGCAATAGAGCATAGTTTTCAATGATAAAAAAGTCTCAATTAGTATTTATCATATAAATGTTTGTTATTCTATATTCGATAAATAAACTATAATATCAGAATTATAGTGTATTAGATTAATTCTAATGACGATTAATTTTTGTAAAGATCAATATAATTCTGATTAATTATAGGCATATTTTAAGCTAGATTAGCTGAAAAGTTGTTTGTTAGATATCTAATATCTTTTTAAGGATAACAGCGATAAACTACTAATAGCATTAGTAGTTAGAACTTTTAATTTATTTTTATTTTTTAATATGGTAAAAATCTGAAAACTAGCTTTGTTATTTTTTGCATTAATACAATGATAATTAATTTATGTAATTGGTTTTATTTTTTTTTAAAATATTTTTCATTTAACTACTAGTAACTTAGTTTGAGAAGATAAATACTATATCGATAAGTTATAACTTTAGTAATAAAACAATTATTTTAGTGTAGTCTTAAATTAGATGACTGTATAGTGCAAAAAAATACGAAAATATTGTAGTTATTGAATATTAATAAATATTTAAGTTTGAATATATTTCAATTTTAAAATCTATGGAAAAACAGATGATTATATTGTTATTTAATATGAAATGTTGTTTATTGTGCATGAATAAGAAATAATACTAATATAAGTAAAACTTTTATTAAATAAAAACATTAATTATCTCGTTGCGAAAACAGTACTTTAATTTATATTATTAATACTATCAAAATAGATCTAAAACGATTCAAAATAGCAACACTTGTAACATTAATATAATTATTAATCATGCTAACATATAAATAATAAGCTATAATATAATTAGGTATAGCTATAATTAACAATTAGTAGTTATTTACTACTATACTAAAGTCAGTGCTGAAAATAGTAAGATAGTAAGACTATATTTAGTATAGGAGTGACTAATAATTGTTAGCATAACTATGCTAAGTATAAAAAATAAATTATATGCATTAAAATCCGTTTATTAATTTAAAATATCTTCAATCTTCAATTTAATAAGATTACTAAAAGATAATAGAATATACTACTATAGTAAAGTAGTAGTTTGTATATTATTATTAATAATATTTTTGATAGTTAGTTGATTTTTTTCGTAAAATATTTCAATTAAATATAATTTAACACAATTTTATTTTATAATTTTTTAAATGATTAAAAACTATTAAAGATTTGTTTTTATATATCTTTTTATGTTATTATATAATAGCAATTAAGATATTAATTCAAATTTAATAACGAACTTTTAATGAAAACATAATATGAATTACTATATAGTTATAGTACTAAATATTATTTAGATCTTAAAAACTGTATATTATTTAGATCTTAAAAACTATATAATATTAACGGTTAATTTTGAGGATAATAATTTTTGATTTTTTAATTAAAATAAATTAACCAAGCGCACTTTTTGTATATACTCCCTAGAGATATACAATTAAGATACATATTTCGATTATAATCTATTTATTCCATGCGATAAAGCATGCTTATTTCTTAATGTAGTACGTTTGAATCGGTAATTTTAAAAAAGATTTTATTAAATTTCTGTTAAGAGAGGATTTCACATTAATAATCTCTAGTCTTTATTATTAAGAAATAACTCTTACTTTATTAGTATTTTATTTAAAAATTATATATAATAATGATTATTTTCGTCCCTTGTAATCAAGTAAATAGTTAGTTTTCATATTGCAATTTTATCTATGCTTAGATTTAATTTATTATAATTAGCCTATATATTTATAATAATAAATTTTTTATATAAAAATGTTATAATATTCTTATTTATACTGATCTTAATTACATATATTGTATATTAGTTAATCAATATAAAGATAGTTATTAATAATATTAATCATTAAGCTTTAGATTATTAATATCAGATCCTGAAGAATATACAAATAAAAATTAATTTAATTAGAATATCTAATCTTCTATACAATATTTTTAAAGAAAAATACTAATTAATTAAGCTAATCTCTGCTTTATGATAGTTTTTAAAAATTATTATCTTTTTATTAAGTTTTTTATTAGAATAATTTATATATTTTTAAGTAAAAATTAAAATTTGCTTTAACGTTTTATTCATATTTTTATAAAATTTTTTACTTAACTAGCTAAAATATTTCTAGAATAGAAATTAACGGTAAAAACTGCTATTCCAATGATGAGTTTTAACACTAAAATTTGTATATTCAGTAAATAGCGAATAAAACCAAAAAGAACTCAGTTATTTTTCTTTCTTTGCTTTAGTATTAAGCAAATCAGTAATAGTGCCAGAATATATTTCTGACGCTAAACCTATTGACTCATGCAATGTAGGATGCGCATGTATAGTTAGTGCGATATCTTCTACATCGCAGCCCATTTCAATTGCTAAACCGATTTCACCTAGTAGTTCTCCGCCATTAAAACCAACTACAGCTCCACCAATAAGCTTATGATTTTCTTTATTAAAAATTAGCTTAGTTATACCATCCTGGTAGTCAGAAGCAATAGCACGACCGGAAGCAGCCCATGGGAAAATAGCGACTTCATAGCTGATATTTTTTTCTTTTGCTTCTTTTTCTGTTAGACCAACCCATGCTACTTCTGGATCGGTATAAGCAATAGAAGGAATGACCTTAGGATCGAAATAACATCTCTTACCAGCAATAACTTCTGCTGCTATATGGCCCTCGTGAGTACCTTTATGCGCCAGCATAGGCTGACCGATAATATCACCGATAGCATAAATATGTGGTACACTAGTGCGCATTTGTTGATCAACACGGATAAAACCGTAATTATCAACTTCTATTCCGATCTGATCGACATCTAGTAACTTACCGTTTGGCACACGACCGATAGCAATCAAAAGAGCATCATAACGTTGTGTTTTTAATGGTATATTTTCCCCTTCCATCATGACATATATACCATCTTCTTTACTTTCCACTTTAGTAACTTTAGTGTTTAGCATCAGATTAAAATGAGAACTGATATGCTTAGTGAATACTTTTATTATATCTTTATCTGCCGCTGGAATAACCTGATCACACATTTCTACTATGTTAATTTCTGATCCTAATGCATGATAAATAGTTGCTATTTCTAATCCAATAATTCCACCACCCATAATCAGAAATCGGTTTGGTATTGACTTTAAAGCGAGTGCATCAGTAGAATTCCATATACGAGGATCATTATAAGGAACAAATGGCAATTGAATCTGACGAGAACCTGCAGCGATAATAGCATTTTCGAAGAAAATAGTGGCAGTACTATTTTTATTTTCTACTTTTAATGTGTTAACATCAATAAATTTACCATAACCATTTATTATTTTAATGTCACGTGCTTTAGCCATACGGCTTAGGCCGCAGGTCAGTTGATTGACTACCTTTTCTTTCCAGGTTCGAACTTTATTAATATCGATCTTCGGCTCATCAAAAATGATACCATTATTCCTTATCGCCTTAGCTGATTTGATAACTTTAGCAACGTGCAATAGTGCTTTAGAAGGAATACAACCTACGTTTAAGCAAACCCCGCCGAGAGTGGAATAACGTTCGACTAGGACGGTTTCTAGACCTAAATCCGCACAGCGAAATGCCGAGGAATATCCGCTAGGTCCTGCCCCAACCACTAAAACTTGAGTTTTTATTTTAGTACTCATTATAACCTCTTAGTTGATTCTTCGGCAGATCAAATTTTTTATTTGATAACGTGTATTTATACAATATTAATGTATTCAATAAATATTTTTATAGAAATTAGTATATAGAAACGCTAGTAAACTATAAATGTATTACGATAAAAGCTTTTAATAAATTACGATAAATGCACAATAAGTTATTCTGGTAATCTTATAAGTAATTACATTAATAGGCGACGAATATCAGACATCATATTATTGATAAAACTAATGAAACGTGCACCATCTGCACCGTCGATAAATCGGTGATCATAGGATAGTGACAATGGTAACATCAAACGCGGAATAAATTCTTTACCATTCCATATTGGTTTTATCAATGATTTTGATATACCAAGAATCGCTACTTCTGGCGCATTAATAATAGGCGTAAAAGCAGTACCGCCAATACCTCCTAAATTTGATATAGTAAAGCAGCCACCTTGCATATCTAATGTAGTTAGTTTACCGGCACGTGAATTTTGTGAGATCTCTGTTAGCTCACGTGATAGCTCTAAGATATCTTTTTTATTAACATCTCGAAATACCGGGACAACTAAACCATGCGGAGTATCAACCGCTATGCCGATATTGATATATTTCTTTAATGTCAATTTTTGGACATCGTCAACTGATAGAGAACTATTAAAAAGCGGTAATTCTTCTAAAGCTTTTGCGACTGCTTTCATAATAAATACCAGCAAAGTAATTTTCACATTTAGATTTTTATTTTTAGCTTCAGCATTTTGTTGTTTTCGAAAAGCTTCTACTTCAGTAATATCAACTTCGTCGAACTGGGTTACATGCGGAATCATAACCCAATTACGATATAAATTTGCACCGGAGATTTTCTGAATTCGGCCAAGCTCTATTTTTTCTGTATTACCGAATTTGCTAAAATCTACCTTTGGCCATGGTATTAACCCAGGAAGAGAACCACAATTAGCAGCGTCAACAGATGCGGTTTCGATATGTTTAATAGCTTTTTTAATATAATCCTGAATATTTTCACGCAAAATGCGCCCTTTACGACCAGTACCTTTTACATTTTCCAGATTAATATCAAATTCACGCGCTAAACGACGAATTACCGGTGTAGCATGTGCATAAGAATCATTATCGGAAAATTTATTTTTACTTTCAGATGCTAACGGAGTAGAAATCACACTTTTTTTAGTATCTGATACCGTTTTATGAAATAAATCTACAGCTTTTTCGTTTTCAGTAGCTAGTATGGGAGTAGAGGTATTTTCTACTTCGAATATCATAATATTCGAACCAGTACTAACTTTATCACCAATATTAATCTTTAACTCTTTAACGATACCTTCAAATGGTGCTGGTATTTCTATTGAGGCTTTGTCACCTTCGACAGTGATAAGTGATTGTTCAGCTTTAATCTTATCACCAACTTTAACGAACACTTCAGTTACTTCTACCTCATCATCACCAATATCAGGAACATTAATATCCTGACAATACCTATTGGAATATTTATCGTCTTCCAGAATAGTCAGTGATTGATCGCTCTTGATCTTTTTGTTTGTACTAAGAAAAGCTTTATTAATTTCTGGTGTATCTGCACCGATATCTAGTATATTATGATCTGGTGTATTAATTTCAATAACCATTATTTACTTTACCTCTTATGCTAAACGCGGGTTAGCTTTCTCTGAATTAATTTCAAATTTTTTAATAGCTTTCGCTACAATATCAATGCCGATATCACCGCGTTTAGCCAATTCACCTAATGCTGCTACCACCACATATCTATGGTCTACTTCAAAATGATAACGTAAATTCTCTCGGCTATCTGAACGACCAAAACCATCGGTACCAAGAACATGAAAATCGTTAGTAGGAATAAAATTTCGGATCTGTTCTGCGAATAATTTCATGTAATCGGTAGATGCAACTACTGGCGCATTATTTAGTATAGTTGTTACATAAGGTACTCGCGGAGTTTCTGTTGGATGAAGCATATTCCAGCGTTCGCAATCCTGGCCATCGCGTGCTAAGTTAGTAAACGAAGTCACGCTATACACATCAGAGTTTATGCCATAGTCTTTTAATAGAATCTGAGCTGCTTTACGTACATGTCGTAGAATAGCGCCAGAACCCATTAACTGCAACTTACATGCATCGTTACCACTATCTAGTGTTTCGAGCTTATAGATCCCCTTTCGAATACCTTCTTCCGCATTTTTTGGCATAGCAGGCATAGTGTAATTTTCATTTAGAGTAGTCAAATAATAGTAAATATTTTCCGGATTATTACCATACATTCGTATCAGACCATCATGCATGATAACTGCAATTTCATAGGCATAAGCTGGATCATAGGAGATGCAGTTTGGAATAGTTAGAGATTGAATATGGCTATGACCATCTTCATGCTGTAATCCTTCACCGTTTAAAGTTGTTCGTCCAGAAGTACCACCAATAAGAAAACCACGCGCTTGTTGGTCACCCGCTGCCCAACATAGATCGCCTATACGCTGAAAACCGAAAATCGAGTAATAAATATAAAATGGAATCATTGGAAAATCGTTATTACTGTAGGAAGTAGCTGCTGCTAGCCAGGAAGCGGCAGCACCCAATTCATTAATTCCTTCTTGTAGAATCTGCCCTGTTTTATCTTCACGATAATAAGCTACTTGCTCACGGTCCTGCGGCGTATATTTCTGACCGTTAGGACTATAGATACCTATCTGACGAAAAAGACCTTCCATACCAAATGTACGAGCTTCATCGGCAATAATCGGAACTAGACGATCTTTTATTGATTTATTTTTTAACATTATATTTAGTACTCGAACAAAAGCAATAGTAGTAGAGATTTCTTTCTTTTGTTCTTCTAAAAGCGGTGTAAAATCTTCAAGCGTAGGTAATTTAATTGGTTTTGTAAAATCTTTTAAACGGCTTGGCAAATAGCCGTTTAATGCTTTTCGACGTTCATGCAAATAAGTATGTTCTAAAGATCCTTCTTTAAATATAATATAAGGTAGTTCTTCAATTTTTTCATCTGTAATATCTTTCAAGTTAAAACGATCACGAAAGTAACGTACTCCATCCATGTTCATTTTCTTAACTTGATGGGCAATATTCATACCTTCTGCAGTTACACCCATTCCATAGCCTTTAATTGTATGCGCTAGAATTACTACAGGCTTATCGACAGTATTTTTAGCCTTTTGTAGAGCAGCGTAGATTTTTTTCGGATCATGACCGCCTCGGTTGAGCGCCCAAATCTCATCATCGCTCATATCCTTCACTAGCGCAGCAGTTTCCGGATATTTACCAAAAAAATTCTCGCGCACATATGCACCGTTTTTCGACTTAAACGTCTGATAGTCACCATCAACAATTTCGTTCATTAACTGAATTAACTTACCAGAGTTATCTTTACGTAGTAATATATCCCATCGACTACCCCAGATGACTTTAATGACTACCCAACCAGCACCACTGAATACACCTTCTAATTCATTAATAATTTTACTATTACCAGTGACGGGACCATCTAGACGCTGAAGGTTACAATTAATAATAAATACTAAATTGTCTAGCTTTTCACGGGCTGCAATCGTGATAGCACCTTTAGATTCTGGCTCATCCATCTCACCATCGCCTAAAAAGGCGTATACAGTTTGATTACTGGTGTCTTTTAATGCACGATGATTCAGATATTTAAGAAATTTTGCTTGATAAATGGCACTGATTGGGCCAATTCCCATCGATACCGTTGGAAATTGCCAAAATTCTGGCATTAATTTCGGATGTGGATAAGATGATAATCCTTTACCATTTACTTCTTGTCTGAAGTTATTTATTTGATCTTCACTTAGACGGCCTTCAAGAAAAGCACGAGCATATACACCTGGTGAAATATGTCCTTGAAAATATACTAAATCGCCACCGTCTTTGTTATTTCGTGCACGAAAGAAATGATTAAAGCACACTTCATAAATAGTAGCAGACGATTGAAATGATGCTATGTGACCTCCTAGTTCTAAATCTTTTTTCGATGCATGAAGTACTATCATAACAGCGTTCCAACGAATAGCAGAACGGATACGACGCTCGATTTCTAGATTACCTGGATATTCTGGTTCATCTTCAAGTGAAATAGTATTGATGTAGTTACATCTAGTAGAATTTTGTCTAATAGCGATTCCATTTTTACAAATCTCATTTAACACTTGATCAATTAAAAATTTTGCGCGTTCAATGCCTTCTTTACGAATAACAGATTTGATTGCTTGGAGCCAGTCGCGTGTTTCGATCGGATCCACGTCATTATACAAATGTTCTGACATGGTGGTGTTCCTTATCTATCTTTAATATTAGTTTAGTTTTAGTCTGTTTTCCTATACTATATTTCTCATAAGATATAAAAACAGACCTATAGCTTCATACTGAGTCTTTGACTGTATATTCTATAGCCAAGCGAAATATATAACTAAATAATTAAATATGAGTGTTATATCCAGTTAACGCTACATTGAGAGTTACATGCTAAATATTATATGCTATTTAGCACTTTTTTAAGAAAAAATCAGTTAAATAGTTTTTTGTAAGATATTATTTACAATAACAATTGTTTATACGACTTTTCATATCAATCAATTATAATAATCATATAAAATCATCTGTTTATGAAACCTGTTACATTATTCATTTCTATCCTTAAATAGTAATAGATTTTTAGTTTTAAGCGCTTACCGTATGAATTAATTTTTTTGTTAAAATAATATTTCCTAAGAATACATTTATTATTATGAATGATAGTATCGTTTATGTCAATTATCCAACCTGTGGTAAAGCAATAGAGTGAAGTCTAATAAGTTCATTTTGTTTTTTTTACAGCAAACGTTGTTGATTAATTGATTTTGGCGAATGGGTAAAAAAAAAGGAAAAATATATTCCAAATAATAAAAAATATTGATATCGATGATACATTATAGATTCATGCACTTTATTATGTAATAATTGCATCAATTCTCATAATCTTTATTATTCTTATAAGCTATTAATATTATAATATATTTTCGCTTTATAATATGAATTATGAAAATCTGATATATTTGAAAATACATTATCTGTATATCTTATATGTCTATAATAAGATGTGAATTTATCTACTAATGCTATATGCTTTTTGATCTGCTTTTGGTTAGATAATCACTATTGTTTTAGTTATTAGAAACTTTTCCGTATATAATACTTACTAAGAACGCAGATAAAGCCATCGTTTGTTTTGTAGAGTATACTTACACTTCTTTTTTACTGTTCTTAGTAGAATAGAAGTGTATTTTAGAAAATACGCTTAGTAATAGTAATTTACGGTACTAAATTTCAATATCGGTTTTTAGGTAATTATAATATAATTCCTAATTGGACTAGAAATTTTTTATTTTTATCACTTGAATACTAATAAAGTATATTCATGCAAATATTCTTAGATTACCAGAAAATATTTATTTTCTGGTAAATTTCACGAAAAATACTGAAATGGTTTATATCGACGTAACTATTAAAGTTTATTTAAGTTTTTATATAGGAAGACCATATGTCATAAAAGTATAACTTTTTTACTAATATAATTGAAGTAGTTGATCATGATATATAACTTATTTGCAATAATAAAATAAAGTAATTAGTATAATTTGCCATGGCAATGTTTAAATTTTTTACCAAAACCACACGGACAAGGATCATTGCGCCTGACTTTTTGATTTTCTTTTTTTTGTATCAACGCTGAGTTATTTTGTATTATTTTTTCTATTAAAGTTTGATGACTAAATTGATGTTGTTTTATTAAATATTCGGCTTTTTCACGCTGAAATTCCATCAGTTTTAATTTTTCCGACATATGTAATTTAACTTTGCTAAGTATGCTAATCACTTCATATTTTAATGATTCTAGCATAGTAGAAAACATTATAAAAGATTCACGCTTATACTCTTGTTTCGGATCCTTTTGTGCATAACCGCGTAAATGGATACCTTGTCGGAGATAATCCATTGCAGCTAGATGTTCTTTCCATAGATAATCCAAAGTTTTTAACATAATATTTTTCTCAAAACAGAGAAATACCTTTCTATTAACGATCTGTTCTTTAGGTTGATATTTAGGTAATTCACTTTCTTCTATAACCCGGTTACGCAAGATTTCTTTATGCAAATTAGGTTCGTTTTCTAACCATTTTGCAATCGGTATCTCCAGATCAAAGTCCTCTTTTAAGCGATGCTGTAATCCAGAAACATCCCATGTCTCCTCTAGAGATTGAGGTGAAATGTATCTATCAAAAACATTTTTTATAACATCTTTTCGTATACTATTGATAGTATTACTAATATCTATCATATCTAGGAGTTCATTACGCTGGGTATAGATTGCACGGCGTTGATCATTAGCAATATCATCATATTCTAGCAATTGCTTACGAATATCAAAATTACGACTTTCTACTCTACGTTGAGCGTTAGTAATCGCTTTTGTAACCCAGGGATGTTCAATAGCTTCGCCGAATTTTACTCCTAATTTACGCATCATATCAGAGACGCGATCTGAAGTAAAAATACGCATTAAGTCATCTTCCATCGATAAATAAAAACGAGAGGAACCAGCATCACCCTGTCGACCAGATCGGCCACGTAGCTGATTATCGATACGGCGAGATTCATGACGTTCAGTACCAATAATATGTAAACCACCAGCGGCTATTGCTGCCTCATAACGAAGCTTCCAGGCATTCTTGATTTCAGAAATTTGCTGCTTATTTTTAGATTTTAGAGCTGAAACTTCTGCTTTCCAACTACCACCTAGTACAATATCGGTTCCACGTCCAGCCATGTTTGTAGCAATAGTAACCGCTCCTGGCTGGCCTGCTTGAGAAATAATTTCGGCTTCTATTGCATGAAATTTAGCGTTTAGTACTTTATGCGAAATATTAGCTTTTTTTAACATACTAGAAAGCAACTCTGACTTTTCAATGGAGATTGTTCCTACTAGAACAGGTTGACCGCGTTTAGTACAAGTTTTTATATCTTCAATAATAGCATCGATTTTTTCTTTTTCCGTCATATAAACTAAATCAGCTAAATCCTTACGGATCATAGGGCGATTAGTCGGCACAACTATAGTATCGAGTTTATAAATGGAACTAAACTCAAACGCTTCAGTATCAGCGGTACCACTCATACCAGCTAATTTTTCATACAGGCGAAAGTAGTTCTGAAAAGTAATTGAGGCTAACGTCTGGTTTTCATTTTGGATTGTGACATTTTCTTTAGCTTCTATTGCTTGATGTAACCCATCAGACCAACGACGTCCCGGCATGCTACGGCCAGTATGCTCATCGATAATAATAACTTCACCATTTTTTACAATATAATCTACATCGCGTGAGAATAATACATGAGCACGCAAAGCAGCAGTGATATGATGCATCAGAATAATATTAGTTGGTGAATAGAGTGATTCATCCTCTTCCATGAGTCCGGTTTTTACTAGCAATTCTTCAATAAATATTAATCCTCGTTCTGTTAAATGTACTTGTCGTAATTTTTCATCTACTGAGAAATGCCCATTACCATTGAAATTTTCAGAATCTTCTTTGTCTTGACGAATCAGATAAGGAATCAGTTTATTAATATAATGATATATATCCGAACTATCCTCTGATCGACCAGAGATAATTAGTGGAGTACGTGCTTCATCGATAAGAATTGAATCTACTTCGTCTATTATCGCATAATGCAATTTGCGTTGTACTCGATCTTCCGGAGAAAATGCCATATTATCACGCAGATAGTCAAAACCGTATTCATTGTTAGTACCATAGGTGATATCGGCGGAATAAGCAGCACGTTTAGCTGAAGCTGACAACCCTGGAAGGTTAATGCCAACGTTTAGCCCAAAAAACTCAAATAGTGGACGGTTGTTTTCTGCATCACGCTTCGCCAAGTAATCATTCATTGTAACTATATGCACACCTTTTCCACTCAGAGCATTTAAATAGGCTGGTAGCGTAGCCGTTAAAGTTTTCCCTTCACCAGTACGCATCTCAGCGATGCAATTATTATTAAGAACTATACCGCCTATTAATTGTACATCGAAATGACGCATACCGAAAACCCGTTTGCTACCTTCTCGCACTACAGCAAAAACTTCTGGCAAAAGACTATCAAGAGTAACGCCTTGAGTAATTCGGTTTCTAAATTCCACAGTTTTAAACGCGAGCTGTTCATCACTCAGACATTCTATTGTTGTTTCCATCTGGTTAATTTTATCTACTACTTTTCTCATACGGTGTAGAATACGATCGTTACGACTACCAAAAATATTAGTAATTAATTTTTCTAGCATAGTTATTCACATCTCATCATAACCAATCTATTGGCTACCAAAAAATCGTTTTTTAAAAAAAATGCTTCTTTAATGTTATAAAATACTGTAGAAAATTTCTAAGATAAACTAGATGGCTAAATCTGGTTTGAAAAATGCTTTATTTTTTGATATTAGAAAAATTATCAGTTCAGTATAATATTTTCTGATTAAAGAGTTATAACAAAAATCTATAAAACTAACTATAATTATCCTTAAAAGGAAATACTTCAATAAATAACATCTGATAATTTGTTATTAATGATTTAAAATACCTATTATTTGATAATATTTTACTCTGGAGTGTTATTATGCGTGATAGTCGTCCGCATCCAGTTAATAGACTATTTAGTGAAATCGATAAAAACGGTCATGTTTCTTTGTCAAAAATTCAGCAGCACTGCATGCTGCTACTGAAGCTTAATCGCATAGTTAATACATTATTACCAATACCACTTCGCCCTTGGTGCCGTGTAGCTAACATCCGCCAAGGAATTTTAATACTAGAAACAGCTAACGCCAACTGGAAGTTACGATTGTATTATGAACAATTTCACTTATTATCTTCGTTGAGAGCACAGATTCTACCATCATTATTGTCTATTGATATCAAGATAAACCCTGGTCTAGCAAGAAAGTAAGAATACAACAATTTTTTAAGCTTCTTAGTAAGGTTTACTTAAAATAAAGATAATAAATTTAAATATACAGAACATAACGTTTATTCACAATTTATTAGAGACTAGTAAAGGAAAAAATTCGAAAAATGTGCTGTAATAATTGATGTAAACTAATCGAAGAGAACAAAAACAACGTCCTGTTTTGGAAAAAATATAGAACTAATAATAATTGCAATGAAAAACTTATAGACAGTAATAATACCGTATTAAAAATATAATCTACATCGATTAGACCATAAAAAAGGAAGGAGCTTTAAACATTAGCGGTAATTCAGCTTGATCTTCAAAAGTTACTAATTCCCAAGCTTCTTGCCGTTCCAGTACTGCCTTTAGAAGCTGATTATTCATATTGTGTCCAGATTTAAAGGCAGTAAATGCACCGATAATATTGTGACCACACATAAATAAATCACCAATGGCATCAAGCATTTTATGGCGAACAAATTCATCTTCAAAACGCAGACCATCTTCATTTAGTACTCGGTTATCATCAACTACGATAGCACAATCGAAACTTCCACCAAGTGCTAGACCACGAGATTGCAAATACTTAATATCGCGCATAAAACCAAAAGTTCGTGCACGGCTTATCTGGTTAACAAATGACTCCGCAGAAAAATTTAAAAAGTAATGTTGCAAGTGGGCTTTAATCGCAGGATGCTTAAAGTTAATTGTAAAATCGAGTGTAAAACCGTTATATGGCGCTAGTTCTGCCCATTTATCTCCATCTTTAACGCGTACTGTTTGTTTTAAACGTAGAAATTTTTTAGCACTATTAAGTTCCGCAATATCGGCATCTAACAATAAGTAAACAAAGGGACTAGCACTGCCATCCATGATTGGAATTTCAGGGGCATCCACTTCAACAATGATATTGTCGATTCCTAAACCAGCAAGTGCCGAATTTAAGTGCTCTACGGTAGAAATGCGCACATTATATTTATTTACTAGACAAGTACAAAGTACCGTGTCGCGTACTGATCGAGCATCTGCAGGGAAATCTACTGGTGGGTTTAAATCAGTTCGACGATAGATTACTCCAATATTTTCCGATGTAGGTCGTAGTGTCATTTTAACCTTTTTACCAGTATGTAATCCTACACCGGTAGCTTGTACGATACGTTTTAATGTCCGTTGTTTGATCATCTTTTTCTCTCGCAATGTTATAACCATATTGCTTACTTTTTAAATATTATAGAGAAAAGTAGACATATCTGTTTAGCGTAAAAGACAGTGTTTCAAAAAAATTTTATAACTTAATCTGCCTGTTTTCGTAAGAATGTTGGAATATCCAGATAGTCTAATTCCTGATCTCTTTTGAAATTCTGCTCATTAACTACTTTAGTAACTATTGCTTTCTTTTCCTTAATAAAGGATGAGATATTTTTATTATGATTATAGTAGCACTTATCTATCACTGGCTGTCTGTTCTGCTTATTAGTTATCAATGTAATTTCTGATCGTTTATCTATACCGATACCAGTCGCTACTACAGTAACTCGCAGTTCATCGCTCATATCCGGATGTAATGAAGTACCAATAACTACAGTAGCATTATCAGAAGAAAAAGCGCGAATAGTATTACCAACGGTTTCAAACTCATCTAAACGCATATTAAAGCCTGAAGTAATATTGACTAAAACCCCATGGGCGCCAGACAAATCGATATCTTCTAGAAGTGGGCTAGAGATCGCCATTTCTGCTGCTTTTTCCGCACGATCTTCACCGCAAGCAACACCAGAGCCCATCATGGCACAGCCCATTTCTGACATTACAGTACGTACATCAGCAAAATCAACGTTCATTAATCCTGGACAGGTTATAAGTTCAGCGATACCTTGTACTGCATCTTTTAATATATTATTAGCAATACTGAATGCATCTAATAACGAAATGCCACGCCCAAGGACTTTTAATAACTTATCATTAGGAATAGTAATAAGCGAATCGACATGCTTAGAAAGTTCGATAATACCTTTTTCAGCAAAAGACATGCGTTTCTTTCCCTCAAAATTAAAGGGTTTTGTAACTACTGCTACGGTTAAAATACCAATATCCTTAGCAATTTCTGCAATAACTGGTGCAGCACCAGTACCAGTACCACCGCCCATACCAGCAGCAATAAACACCATATCAGTCCCTTCAAGTGCAGTTAAGAGTAGTTCTCGGTCCCCTTCGGCTGAGTTTCGACCTACTTCTGGATTAGCGCCAGCTCCAAGTCCTTTTGTAATACTACTGCCAATTTGAATAGCTTGGCCTACTGATATTTTACGTAATGCCTGAGCATCAGTATTAACTACGAAAAAATCTACACCTTCAATTTGTTCGCGTACCATATGTTCGACGGCATTTCCGCCACCTCCGCCGATACCAATGACTTTAATTACTGCATCGTTGGTTAATTCCATAGGTTCAAACATAATTTTCTCCTATAATTTTTTCTTTTTATATCTGCTAATTTTAATTCGATCAATTGATAAACAGAAAAATTTCATTTTAAAATCAAAAAAATTCCTTTTTTTAACCAGATACTTAATCGTTTAAACCATCTATTAATTAATAATTTTTTTTCTATATTCACTTCGCTGTTTAAATGTAATTCTTTACCATAATGTAATAATCCTACGACAGTAGAATAATCAGGTGCTTTTGTATGATCTGTTAAACCAGTTATATTAAGCGGCTGGCCGATACGTACTTGAGTATGAAATACTTGTTTTGCGCATGCTGTTAAGCCATCAATTTTCGTTGCTCCACCAGTCAAGACAATGCCCGCGGCGAGATTATGTTTTACTCCTTGTTCTCGCAGTTGTTCCTGCAATTGTAAAATCTCGTTTTGAACTAGAGCAAATAATTCACTGTAACGTGGTTCGATCACTTCAGCCAAAGTTTGACGCTGGAGATTTCTCGGTGGTCGGCCACCGACGTTTGCTATTTCTATATTCTCATCTTTATTAACCATAGCACTAAGTGCACATCCGTGGCGAATTTTGATTTCTTCAGCATCTGTAGGTGATGTACCAAAGGCGTAGGCGATATCGCTAGTAACTACATTACCTGCATAAGGAATTACTTTTGTATAGCGCAACGCTCCTGCAGTATATACTACCATATCCATAGTTCCACCACCGATATCAAGCATACATACACCCAATTCGCGTTCATCTTCAGTGAGAACTGCATAACTTGACGCTAAACCACTAAAAATAAGTTGATCAACTTTAAGACCACAACATTCAACTGCTTTAATAATGTTTTTGGCCATATCATTATGGCAGGTAATCATATGGACTTTAACCTGCATACGAATACCTGATAGTCCAATTGGATTTCTAATTCCTTCCTGATAATCAATTGCATAATCCTGAGGAATAACATGCAATATACGACGCTCATCTAGCATACGAACCGATTTAGCAATATGCACTACATTCTCAATATCTTCTTGAGTTACTTCTTCTTCGGAAATCGGCACCATACCAATTTCATTCTGGTAACTGATATGTCTACCAGATAAGGAAAGGTAAACTGAAGAAATATGGCAATCTGCCATTAACTCAGCTTTATTAATAGTATGCTGGACACATTTTACGACTGCTTCCAGATCGTTAACATCACCTTTTTCCATGCCACGAGATTGACAACTACTAATACCGATTATATTTATCATAATATCGGGCAATAGTTCTCCTACCAGTGCAGCTACCTTGGTAGTACCGATCTCTAATCCTACTAGCAGTTTTCTATTTATTGCTTTGATCATTCTTATTTTGCCTGTATTTGAATCTATTGCTGATTATTAATTTTCGATCCGGTATAAATTTCGGCCCAACCGACAGCCAATCCTGATTTATAGCGCATATCTATATAACTAATACGTTTATTATCATTTATGGCTTGCTGGAGAAGAATCGGATAAATCCTAATAAAGCGCTTTAAGCGCTTAGCTCTATCATCTCGGCCTAATTCAAGTTTAATACCGTCTCGTAACGTTAATTGCCACGAGTGGCGAGCGCTCATACTGACTGATTTAATCTGAAACTTAGTCGTCATTAGCATTTCGTTCATTATACGATATTCGTTCAGTATCTCTCTTTCGCTACCCTCTGGACCATAAAGCATTAGAATAGGATGATTACTAATACGCTCCGATGGAGCACTAAATACTTGGCTGCTGCTGTCAAGTAGATATTGATCATTCCAGCGCGCTATAGGTACATATTCTAGAAAATGTATTTTTAACTCGTCCGGCCATCGCTTACATACACTAATTTTTTTTATCCATGGCATACGCTTAATTTGCTGATGAATAATATTAACCTCTTGCCGTATAAAGGCATCGGTCGTTCCTAATGCTAGGATTGCATTGCGGATATCATCATTGGTAGTATAATGACGATATCCGGTTACTATTAATCGAGATAATGGTAAATGATAGGTATCTTTCATCCAATCTACGATTATCCATCCTCCTAATAGGAGGGTATAGAGTAATATTAGTAAAAAAATCAGACCCGTGAGTTGACTGAAATTGATATGTTCTGCAATAATTCTTCTGTCCATTTCATATTTTATATGTTTATTACTATTTGTTTATGTCAGATCATTTCAACTAAAAATGATTAAGATATTTTTTGAAAATTAAATTCTTTAATCACAATATTTTCGAATAACTTCAACTGTAGCAATTAGTTTTTAGTTATTTTATGAATAATTTTTCAATCGTATCAGTACATTTAATTAGTACTAAACTATTTTCTTTTAATACCTATTTTAGTATCACAGGAATTGAATTAATATCTAGTATCAGAATTAGATTTACCTTACCGTATCTGCGAATAGTGCAGTATAAACAATATCTATCAATGCTGGAGATCAATTCTTTGTTAGAAGAATCAACTTCCAATATCAATAGAATATTTAAGCTAGAAAGGATATTAACAGAAATATTATATAGATCTCACATAAACGTATAACAATGTAATTGAAACATTATAACTAACTACTTATTTAATTAACTATATAGATACTACTTTAATAGTAATATCTATATAGTTATGTGATGGTTGTAATTATTTACTAGTATAATTGCCTTCTATTTTGCTATTAAAATTGATAAATATCATAATCGTCAACTTGATAAAGTAATATTAGATAAATCAAATTATAACATTTTTTATAAAACTTTTTTCGTTGATATGATTTTTTGATCTCCATATAAATTACTGTACTACATTCAATACCTTGTGATAATTTATTAAATTAATTTTTACTAATATATTATTTATTTTAAACAAAGCTAAAGTTGAAAAACGCTATTCTAGCGATAATTACTAATATAAAAAATCAGCATAATTTATAAAATAAAAGTATTATTTTCCCAATGTGAGTTAGAAATTTTCGGATTATCAGATCGCTAATACATGTTAGCAAACTGCTATAAAAAGATTGATTATACAGAGTTATATCCTATAAATTAATTAATAATCAATATTATAAGTTGAAAATACAGGAAGGATAAATTATTTTAATTAGTTATTTTATCAGATAGCGATTTCAGATTAGATAGAGATAAACACTAAATAATTTTGCTAATTTGTTATTTGTAACAATTAAATATAGAATAACTACTATATAAATAATAGACATTATTGCAATCGTTTTTGTTTGAGCATATATGCTATAAAAGTTATATTTTTATGAAAAATAAACCAGTATTATTAATATTTCTGTACAATATAAAGAAGGATTTTTTAAATTTTTAACCGTTAAGATTTCAGTATTATTTGCTATAATAACATTTAATATCATAACTATGATATTGGCATTACTGATATTATTAAGGTGATAACTGAAATAAATTTCAGCATACAAGTAGGTTTGCTTGTGTATAATTAAGATTAATACTAAATCAATCTTACTACTTTAATAGATTCTATTTTAATTTCAAAATAGCATTATATCGGTATTTCAATATCGATAAAATAGCTTTGTTTAATATTATGCATTTTAAAAATAAAAGTTCATAATATATATCCTATATTATCTGTATATAATCAAATACGCACCATTGCCATTATTTCCTGTATTATGCGTTCCGTTGCATCAGGTATAGCTACCATCCTGGCGTGTTTCGCCATAGTTAGTAATGTTGGTCTATCCCAACTGGATAGTATATTACTAACCTGATCAACATTAAAGGCCGGTTGCTCAATGATCTTCGCTGCGCCAACTTGTTCTAGTCGTCGTGCATTCCAATACTGCTGACGATCTTTGTGCATAAACGGTACAAAAAGAGCTGGTAAACCGACAGTAGAAATTTCACTTACTGTCAGTGCTCCAGCACGGCAAATTACAATATCTGCCCAAGCATAGGCAGAAGCCATATCGTCGATAAACTCTAGTACTTTGTGCTGTCTCACACCGTTTTTTTTATAGTCTTGATTAACTTCCTCTAGCGCTCCTTTTCCTACTTGATGCCATAGTGTTAATGTATCAGCCAAACGGCCGGCGACTTCCGGCATGATTTGATTAAGTATCTTCGCACCTTGACTTCCACCGATAATTAATACTCGAATTGGGCCTGTACGATCACGAAAACGCGTTTCAGGTTCTGGTAGAGATATAATTGCATCTCGTATTGGATTTCCAACTAAATTGGCATGAGGAAAAGTGCCTGGAAATGCTTGTAGAACTTTATTGGAAATTTTTGACAAAAAACGATTAGTAAGACCAGCGATACTATTCTGTTCATGTAAGATCACTGGAATACCTAAGCTCCAAGCTGCTAGACATCCCGGCCCAGAAACATAACCACCCATTCCAAGTACTATATCTGGTCGCCACATATGCATAATCTGTCTAGCTTGATACAGAGCACGACAAATACGCACTGGTACTAACAGTTTTGTTTTCAGTTCTTTACCGCGAAAACCACTAATATTAACAAAATTAATATCAATACCATGCTGCGGAACAAGATCAGATTCTATGCGATTGGCAGTACCGAGCCAGCGGACCTCCCATCTCTGTGCTATCAGGCGATGCGCAACTACCAATCCAGGGAAAACATGTCCACCGGTACCCCCTGCTATCACCATTAGTCGCTTTGTTTTTGTTATCATCGCGACCATTTTGAAAATGCCTGTACCTTAGCTAGACGCGTTTCAAAATCTACTCTTAGTAGTAGCACTATTGTTGTCGACATAATAAGCAGGCTTGAACCACCATAACTGATAAATGGTAAGGTTAAACCTTTTGTTGGTATTATACCAGCGGTAGCACTCACATTAACTATCGTTTGAAAAGCAAAAGATATTCCAATAGAGCAGGCAAGTAAACCAGAAAAAATCTGGTTTATTTTCAACGCTTTTCGTCCAATAGACATAGCACGTAATGAAATACAAAATACTATCAGTAACGCTAGAACTACACCAAAGTAACCTAATTCTTCACCTAAAATAGCAAAAATAAAGTCGGTATGAGCTTCCGGTAAATAATCTAGTTTCTGTATTGAGTTACCCAATCCTTGCCCCCAAAACTCACCACGACCAAATGCCATAAGTGATTGTGTAAGCTGATAACCACTGCCAAATGGATCATTCCATGGGTTCCAAAATGATGTTAAACGTCGTATTCGATAGGGCTCAGTGATAATGAGTAATAGCACTACAAAAATGCTAGAGCTAACAATTGATAAAAATTGCCATAATTTAGCACCAACTAAAAATAACATTGCCAGAGTAGTAACAAATAATATTATAACAGTTCCAAGATCGGGTTGAGCAAGAAGTAATAGTGCTAATAGAATCATCACGCCTATTGGCTTACAAAATCCCAAAAAATTGGTACGTACTTCCTCTACCTTGCATACTAAATAATTAACTAGATGGCAAAATAGAGCTAATTTTGATAATTCTGCTGGTTGGATGCGCAGCGGCCCAAGTGCTATCCAACGTGATGCACCGTTAACTGAATTACCGATTATTAGAACAACTAATAACATTACCAGCGTGGTAAACAATATTACTGAGCTGTAGCGTTGCCAAAACACCATCGGAATTCTCAATGTTACTAATGATAACAAAAATGCTAAACAGAGGTAAAATGCATCACGTTTTGCAAAATAAAATGGGTCATTTGATAAATGTGCTCCAATCGACATAGATGCCGAAGTTACCATTACAAAACCAATGCTAGCTAGTCCTAGCGTCAGCCATAATAATGTACGATCATATAGTAAATAAGTTTTTACCTTAGGTTCGCTTATCTCTCTAATTAAGCTATAAATGAATTTTAAACTAGAAAAACGCATAAGATAATAACCTATGCTAGGTGAATAAAAATATCAGCATACACTTTTGAAATGCTAAATTAATCTAAACGATTATAAGATAGTTTTAGTATAAAAATCACTGTTCTTATCATAGATAAGATAATATATGTAGCATATTTAAAATCAAGATTAGTTTGTATGGAATAAAAATATACTTACCAAAAGTATTGATAGGATACGCCTATAATTATTATAAACATAATCAGAAACTATCTTTCTCTTAGAGAGAAGTAACTATGCGCTATAATATAATTTTACCTAGAATATGAATAAAGAAAATGGTTTTTATATTTCTCACCAATGCCGGTATATTGTATTTTATGTCTATATACTAGTAGGATAAGCAGTATATGCTCTTCGTTAAAGATAAAGATCTTATTCTTATTATCTTTGTGTATTTTAATGTGATTACAAAATGCTGTCTAAAAATTAAGTTGATGGGAATCTATTCAATGTTTTATCAATGCTGAGAATACTTACTACTAATAATTTTAGACTGTAAATAGTTTCTAATTAAAAACTTGATATTTTAAAAAATACATCTGGCAAAGTGATATTAAAATAATAATATTATTAGATAGATAGTATTATCAATATCTATCTAATTCTCATAGTTAAGAATAACTATTTTACTCATAATATAGGTAATAATATTTTTCTTTTAGAGTTAATTATTGTTGTTAATTAAACCAATTTTCCATAAAAACTTTATTTTGTTAATAATCCTAACCTAAGTTAATATAACTGAAATTAGTTCAGGATACGAAAAAAGAACATTAAAGAAAATTATAATATATAATATCATTAATGAACTATTGTGTATATAATGTATTTGAATACATCTAAATGATGTGAAGTATTATTCGATAATTTATTTAAATCGAGAGGTTTAAAATCATGATAAATATAGTAGAACTGCAATATAGTAAAGATTAACCATTTGCTTAATGATAATGACTCTTTTTCGCTTTGATAGTTTGTTATTATCATCCTATTTTTAGAGTTGCTAGTCCGATAAAGACCAATATCAGCGAGATAATCCATAAACGCACAATGATACGTGGTTCTGGATAACCTTTTAATTCATAGTGGTGATGAATTGGTGCCATACGGAAAATACGTCGCCCGCGTAATTTGAAAGATCCTACTTGTAAAATTACTGATAAAGTTTCTACTACGAAAACTCCACCCATAATTAATAGTAAAAGTTCCTGACGTAATAAAACAGCAATAATACCAAGCGCACCACCTAACGCTAGTGAGCCAACATCGCCCATAAATATTTTGGCAGGATAGGTATTAAACCATAAAAACCCTAATCCGGCGCCGATAATAGCCATACATATCACAACCAATTCACCCGAAAATCGCAAATAAGGAATATGTAAATATTCTGCAAAATCTACATTACTTGTTACTAATGCTATTAGTGCTAGACCAGCAGCGACAATCACTACTAACATAGTTGCTAGACCGTCTAGACCATCAGTTAAGTTAACTGCATTACTGGTACCAACAATAACAAAATATGCTAAAAGTACATACCAAAGACTAGGCTGTAGTATAATTTCTTTAAAAAATGGAATTACCAAGTAGGTTATTTTTGGTGTATATATTCTAAATATAAATATAGTAAATAAAACTGTTAGCGCTATTATTGATTGCCAAAAATACTTCCAGAGAGCAACAAGTCCCCGAGCATTTTTGTATACTATTTTGCGATAATCATCGATAAAGCCTATGCTACCGTAACTTATTAGGATAAACAAAACACACCAGAGATATGGGTTAGATAAATAGACCCACATTAATACTGAAATTGTGATTGATATGAGGATCATCAATCCACCCATGGTTGGAGTGCTGCTTTTGCATAAATGCAATTCCGGACCGTCATTTCGAATTATCTGTTTAATCTGGAGTTTTTTTAGATAGGCAATAATATAAGGTCCCATCCACAGTGATAAAAAAAACGAAGTTAAAAAACTTATACTAGTACGAAACATTAAATAAGAAAAGATATTGAATCCTGAATAAAATTGAACTAGATATTCAGCTAGACAGATTAACATAGTGCTCTCTCCTGTAACGCGTGCACTATTTGTTCCATTGCAGAATTATGTGAACCCTTTACTAATATAGTCATAACTGCTTTTTTTGATAATAGCTGTATCAATTTTATGATTAGTGCAGTCTTGTCCTGAAAATGCTCACCCCGACCACTAGCTTTGCTAATAAGATAGCTTAAACGGCCAAAACTTAAAACTTTATCGATACAGGTTAAAGCAACATTTTTTCCAACCTGAAGATGATATTTTTCAGCTTTCTCTCCTAGTTCAAGCATATCGCCAACTACCATTACCCGATATCCTGGCATTTCCGATAATACTTGTAAAGCAGCATCCATAGAACCAACATTAGCGTTATAGCTATCATCTAATAAAAGATGATCAGTACCAAGTGTAATAGGAAATAAACGTCCAGGTATAGCTTTTAAATGTGCTAAACCGGTAGTAATCGCCGATAATCCAGCTCCTACTGATACTGCTAATGCGCAAGCAGCTAGTGCATTAGCAACATTATGTTTACCTAATAACGGTAACTGAACCTGACATTTTCCTAATGGACTATGTAAGATAAAACGTATACCCTTCTGATCGCTTTTTATATTAGTAGCAAAAAAATCCACATCATTATCAGCCTGCAAAGCAAAACGCCAAATTGTCTTATGACCTAGCATCTGTTTCCAGCACGACCAATCATGGCTATCAGCATTAAGAATGCCGCGTCCATTATCTGGTAATCCAGTAAAGATTTCACCTTTGGCTTGTGCTACGCCAGATAATGAACCGAATCCGGCTAAATGGGCTGCAGAAAGATTATTTACTAGCGCAGTTTCTGGTCGTACTAAATCGGTAGTCCAAGCAATTTCACCAAGATGATTCCCTCCCAGCTCGATAACTGCAAAATCATGTTTTGGAGTTAAACGCAACAATGTTAGTGGTACGCCAATATCATTATTAAAATTATCTTTTGTCGAAAGAACTAGCCCACATTGGCTCAAGATAGCAGCTGTCATTTCTTTAACCGATGTTTTCCCAGAAGATCCTGTTATAGCTACTACCCGTGTTGGAACCTGCTGACGAACCCAAGCACCCAATTGACCTAACGCGCGCTTAGTATCGGCTACAAATAACTGTGGCACGGAAAACGGTAGACGACGGCTCACTAGAAGTGCAACAGCACCAGCATCTAGCGCTTGTTTAGCAAAATCATGCGCATCAAACTGATTGCCCTTCAGCGCAATAAACAAACATTGCTGTGTTACTGAAGATGTCCGCGAATCGGTAATGATAGTCTCAATAGTGCTATCATTACCGATTCGCTCAGCGTTAAGTACTGGTGCAATTGCGCTTAATCTAAATGGAATCATACTAACATGCCTAATAATTTTGCTACAGTAGTACGATCGGAATACTCTAGATGTTTCTGACCAATGATCTGGTAATCCTCATGGCCTTTACCAGCTACTAATACTAAATCTTCTGGCGCGGCTTGCATAATAACGCTAGTAAGCGCTTCGGCTCGACCAGAAATTGTTTGTACTAAGCTAGAATCTAGTAGGCCACTCTTAATATCGTTAATAATATCCTGAACTGCTTCGCTACGAGGATTATCATCAGTAATAATCACATGATCAGCGTACTGTTCAGCAATAGCACCCATTAATGGCCGTTTGCCTTTATCACGATCGCCACCGCAGCCAAATACGCACCATAATTTACCATAGCAATGTAGCCTAGCCGACACTAATGCTTTTTTTAGCGCATCAGGAGTATGAGCATAATCTACTAGAACTTTAGGATGACCTTCTGTATGAAATACTTCCATGCGACCACAAACCGATTGTAAACGACTAGCACTCTCAATAAGAGCTGATAACGGATAGCCGAGTACTAATAGCGTCGTGAATGCTAATAATAGATTGCTAACATTAAATTCCCCCACTAATGGACTATGAAGAATTCCTTCACCCCACTTAGACTGAAAGGGAATCTCTGCACCATGCTCATGGTAATGTATCTCACCGGCACATAACCAATCGCCTTGAAACTTTAGCGGTAACACTTTATTAATGGTAATCGCAACTGCTTTAGGTAATATTTTGAGCCAGCGTTGTCCAGTATCATCATCAGCATTAATAATATACTGATTAACATCTAACTCGTTGAATAGACGCCATTTAGCTGCTTCATATTGCATCATATCACCGTGATAATCGAGATGATCTCGACTTAAATTTGTAAATATTGCAGCAGAAAAATGCACATCACTGACCCTATTCTGAACTAGTCCGTGGGAAGATACTTCCATTGCTGCAAATCGCGCACCTTGTTGGTATATCTGTGATAACAGCTTTTGAACTTCAATAGGTGAAGCAGTAGTATTTTTAGCTGGATAAATATGTTTTAGTAAACCATTACCAACAGTACCCATTACAGCACTTATCTCACCTAACAAGTTCGTCCACTGTGCAAGAATATGACTTGTAGTAGTTTTTCCGTTGGTACCTGTGACGCCTACTAATCGAAGTGAACGCGATGGTTGTTGATAAAAACGACCCGCTAAGGCTGACAAGCGTGTATGGAGATGCTGTAGATAAATGATAGGTACACCGTGAAATTCACTAATTTTGCTTTCTTCAATTTCATCTTTTGTTTGTGCTACAACAGCAGCGACACCTTGCAAAATCGCTTGAGGAATGTAGTAACGTCCATCTGTTTTTTGACCAGCGATAGCAACAAATAGATCACCAACTTTCGCAGTTCGGCTATCTACTGTCATTTCTCTTAACATACGTTCTGGAGTATTAGGTACCCAGGGCATAAGTAGTTCACGTAAATTACGATCAGTCATCAGATGCCTCTTTTTTGATTATTAATGATCATCTTAGATTTTTCATTGAGCTGCGGTAATGAATCCGGCTTTATATTCATAATACGTAGTACATTACTCATAACCGTACCAAATACTGGAGAAGAAACTGCCGCACCATAATATTTTCCGCCCTTTGGATCATTAATTACCACTACTAGCGAAAATCGCGGATTACTCGCCGGCGCAATCCCAGCAGCATATGCAATATATTTATTAATATAATTACCATTTAACCAGACCTTTTTAGTAGTACCAGTTTTCACCGCGACGCGGTATCCCTTAATAGCAGCTTTCGTAATATTTTTTTGTAGTGCTACACTTTCCATCATATGGACCACAGTACGTACTAAAGATTTAGGAAATACTTGATATCCCATTACAGGAGAATTTACCCGAGTAATAGAAAGGGGACGCATTATACCCATGCTGCCAATTGTGGCATAAACTCGAGCTAATTGTAATGGTGTTACCATAAATCCATAACCATAAGAGAAAGTAGCTCTTTCTATTTCAGACCACCTTTTTTTATGAGGATATAAACCACTATTTTCTCCTATTAATCCTAAATTAGTCGTTTTGCCTAATCCAAAACAAGAATAAGTTTTTATTAGCGCCGAAGATGGCATCGCCAATGCTAGCTTAGATACACCAACGTTACTAGATTTTTGCAAAATTCCGCTTACACTTAATTCGTCATAGCACATTACATCTTTAATTTGATGCTTTCCAATCATATAAGGCAAAGTATTTAATACGCTGTTTTCTTGTATCACATGATGCTGTAGTGCAGTCATTACCACCATTGGTTTGACTGTTGATCCTGGCTCAAAAATATCGGTAATAGCACGATTTCGCATTACACTCATCGTAGTATTGGTAAGATTATTTGGATTGTAAGAAGGACTGTTTGCCATAGCTAATATTTCGCCAGTATTGACATCTACTAATACGGCGGTACCGGACTCAGCTTTATTTAAAACTACTGCATTATTTAATTCGCGATATACTAGCGCTTGCAGACGTTTATCGATACTTAGCACTAGATTTTGAGCTTTTTGACTTTCCACATAGGAAATATCTTCAATAACCCGACCGAATCGGTCTTTACGTATCGTACGCTTTCCAGGCTGGCCAGTCAGCCAGTAGTCAAAACTCTTCTCAATACCTTCAATACCCTGATTGTCAATATTAGTCACACCAATGAGATGTGCAGTAACTTGACCTGATGGATAATAGCGTCGCGATTCTTGACGCAGGTAAATACCAGGAAGTTTCAGTTTATGAACATACTCTCCGATAGCAGGATTAACCTGACGCGCTAGATAGATAAAACGCCCTTTGGGATTATTATTAATGCGTGAAGAGAGATAATCAATAGACATAGAAAGTGCATTGGACAGCGCTTTCCATCGATTATCACTACTGATACCACCGTGATCATTGAGTTCTTTAGGATCAGCCCAGATAGCGTTGACTGGTACGCTTACTGCTAATGGATGACCAGCTCGATCGCTTATTATGCCACGTGTAATTGGAATTTTCTGAAAGCGAAGAGAACGCATATCCCCTTCGCGAACTAGTTTATCTGGATTAATTATTTGTAAGTAGGCAACCCGAAACATTAGTCCTAGTAGTGATAGTATAATACAACTGCATAATAAAGCAAAACGCCAGCTGACAAAGTTATTTTTGTTTTCTTTGTGTTTTAGTTTTATTTTATATAATGCGATTTTCATGTGTTGCTAACAATATTAAGGATTAAGGTTGAAGCACAATGTTTTCTTGTGATGAATCTATATGTTGCATATGTAATTTTTTAATAGCGATATGCTCTACACGACTGTAATCTAACAATGTATTCTCTTCTAATATTAAGTTTCGCCATTCAATATCTAATACTTCTTTCTCCAGAGATATTTGTTCACGCTCTGTAGTCAAACATCGTGTTTGATAAGTAGTAGTAACTACAAAAACTGCTGAAACTAAGACGGAGATTAACAGTAAAAACGGCAACTTACCATGATTTAGTAAATCATTCACGATAATGAAAATCAGGTTATTTCGTTTATCGCTAATCATAGTATTAGCTTTTCAGCAAAGCGCAGTATTGAACTGCGTGCTCGTGGGTTGTTACTTATTTCTTTTTCTGAAGGCTTTATTTTGCCTAACGCTTTTAATTGTCGCTGGTTATGGTACTGCAAAGCAATTTGAGATGATGTAAGTGGTAATCCTATTGGTAATTGATATCCACGACTATTTTGACGAATAAATTGTTTTACTAATCGATCTTCTAGTGAATGGAAACTAATAATTGCTAACCTACCGCCAGGAGCTAATACCGTTAACATACCGTCTAGTGCTGTCCTGATCTCTTCTAGTTCATTATTAATATAAATGCGAATAGCCTGAAAGCATCGTGTTGCCGGGTGCTTATGTTTATCGTGAAATGGAACGGTATTACTAATTAGTTTTGCAAGTTCATGAGTACGAGTTATTGGTTTTTGATGATTATACGCAACAATAGCTTGAGCAATACGATTAGAAAAGCGCTCTTCACCAAAAGTTTTAAAAACTAAAGCGATCTCCTGTACCGATGCCTGCGATAACCACTGTGCAGCAGATTGACCATAAGTTGTATTCATGCGCATATCTAACGGTCCATCACGCATAAAAGAAAAACCCCGATTTGGATCATCGATCTGTGGTGATGATAAACCAAGATCCAACAATATACCGTCAACTTTTCCTAATAGATCTCGTTGCGCCATATACTCTACCATAGCGGAAAATGGTCCGTGAATAATAGTAAAACGCGAATCTTGAATAGTTTTTGCTGCCTCTATAGCCGATGGATCACAGTCGATAGCAAACAACCGTCCTTGTGCATTAAGCTTTGATAAAATAAGACGAGAATGTCCACCGCGTCCAAAAGTTCCATCTAGATAGATACCATTTGGACGAAGATTCAGACTTTTTACTGCTTCATTTAATAATACAGTGAAATGTAAATAATTTTCTGACATACTTATAGCGGTAAGTATTAAACTAATTGGTAAATATTAACTCTGTTAATAGATCAGTATTGATCTTATCGTTAATTATTTAATATTAAGTATATTTTTCCTATAATTCAAACTTATTAAATTACTTAGCCAATATCTCTTTTGAGAGCTCAATATATTGTATGAGAAGAGATGTTAGTAACATTTTATTGCGTTATCTAATTTTTACTCGATAGTATGTTTAAGAAAAACTATATCCAATATTTTTTGAAATTCATATTTATAGTTGTAACAATTTTTAATAAATTCCAAGCTGGTAATTAGTAATACAACAGATATAATTTATTTAGGTTAAAATATATACTACCAGATCTACTGTTTCTATATTCAATTTTTCTAAATAAAGAGATAATAGAAATAGTAAACTGATCTTTTTTATCAAAATTAATTAAGCTTCTGTTATGAAGTATACATTAGTTTATTTCTCAAAAAACTTATTACTACTTTTACATAAAGTATTACTAAAAAGTAATATAAGAACAGTTATAAAACATTGTCAAGCGACCAAATAATTAATAATAATTTTTTTATATCGGTTATTATCACTTATCGGATTAAAGTATAAACATCATTACCTATAAATTATTTATAATTAAAAACAAGTTAGTTAATCTAACCTAGATAACACGAAGAAAAGATAAAACAACCAAAGAATAACAAATAATTTTTGCTCTCTTTTTACGAAAAGATTTTAAGTTATTTATTAATATCCTATTTTATTTCTAGATTAATCCAGAAATAAAAAATTAATTATTACAGTATTTAAAAATTCAATATAAATTTAACGGATACTAAATCTAAATAAATTATGAGATCAATGTTTTAAATAAAATAATTAATTAGTAAACTTAATATAAGAAATAATAGACTTTTATAATCAATATATTAAGTTATTATAAATTATTAAAATTTACAATTTTTATTAACTAATACATTACTTTCTTATGTTTTCTAATATATTAATATTAAATATTTACTGCTGTAATTAAATTGTGTTCTATAACATTTGATGTATTATATAAATAGCTTATTAATTATTTTCTATAATTATTTTAGATAACTATACAATTACTGATAGCATCAGTAATATTTAAGTGTAAAATTAAATTTCTATTATATTTTTACAGATGTTTTATATAAATTTCCTTATTATATAAACCTAATTGAACTAATTAGTAACAGATTTTGATAATATAATCTCAATTATAAACCGATTAGTTTCTAATATAACATTTTTATTTTTTATTTATACTAACAGTTTTAATAAAAAATATACTATTAATCCAGTACCACTAGAAAAATACTACAGTAAAAAACGATTAAAATAATATATGTACTAATACATTGTTGAAATAGATATTCGAGAAATATATTTCGTTATCTGGCTAGTTTTCAAAATAGGTAATTAAAAATCTGATAGCTATGATTATGTTCTTAGTATTTAAAATAATTTTCGATGTTTTATAATAAAAAATTTTATAAATTATTGAAATAAAACTCAATGAAATATTTAAAATATTCATGAAATTAAATAAAAGTTTAACAGCTCTATAAATATTAGTATAAAAACTAAGTGAAATCTAATATATTAAAAGTTAGTATTCACTGGGATATTAAATCGATATTGCAAGCTTCATTTATTTTTAAAAATGAATTACATAATTCACTATTTATTATTAAAAATAATAATATTTAGGCAGAAACTTATATTATTTCTATTCACTAAACAGAAATCAGAGATATGAATATAAAAGATTTTGTAAAACATTTTAATTTTTATAAACGAAACCGATGATTATTACTTTATTAAATATAAACTAATTTAGTTGTAATTATATTTTAATTTCTTTAGTTACTTTGTTATCGACTATAGTATAAATACTTATGCATTAAAAAGTTATATCGTCGGTAGGATTATAATTAAACTTTTATATTATTTTTATATTTTGATAAAAAATTCAATAGCTCAAAACAATATCTCGATTTTTTCTATTTATATAAATAAATAGTTGGTAATAATTTTATATTTTACCTAATTATATCTTATCTATATTAAAATTGTAGATTTGTATAAACTAAAATAATCGAATCTATCTAGATAATCAAATATATAAATATTAAAAAGTTTTACCTCTAGAATCTTTTTAAATGATAATTTAACTTATTAAGCCGAATAATCTATGCTATCTACTGATTTTTATGAATGAATTATATTTCATTACTAAATTAAAAATTTATAATGTCATACGCTTAAGAATATCTCAAATAATCAGTAAACTAACTATTTTAAGCAAAATGTTACTATATAGACTCGAATCTATGTAATTATTAGATTAATATTAATATAATCGACTGTATTAATTCTGTTATGATTGTAAGTAACTAACACTAAACGTATATTGACGATGATATAAATATGGTTATCTATATTATAATATAACAGAACATAATTAATTTTATTAGCTGAGATATTTTACGCATTAATGTTTAATATTTAATATTATATTTATACTTTACCGATACTGATAAATAGAAAATATTTTATTCTAATTTTTTATAATAAAAACTAGTATACCAGTACTAGAAATTTAAAAACGCTAGTAATATAATTTTATCAAAAATAAAATTAAATATGGTATAATTAAATTATTATATAAAGTTTTTTTGTTATCTTTTTTGATATAGTTCTATTTTAGATTATCAATATTAGATAACGATATGTAACATATTTAATCATATATATAACTATATCCTATATCTATAGAAAATTATAAATAAGGATTATGTAACAATTATATTCTATTTTATAGTTATGATTAAGGTAATAGAATTTTTTCTTAGTTATTATTTATTATTTTTATAAAAGTCCTAATATTATATCTAAATTTTTCTCTGATACAGAAAAATTTATTTTTTAATTCTTTATCAGCATAACTTTTATTATCGATAATACTATTAATTTTTAGTAAGGTATAGGTCAAGATAAAAGAAATTGATCTTTTATTTTAGTGAAGATCAATAGTCTTTTTTAAAAAGACTATAGTATTAGATATTATGATATAAAATAAATAAAGATTAACAGATCATAAATAATAATTATAAGCCTACTAGGTAGTATAGTAGATGTTATATTAAGTATTAATAGTACTAATATTCGCTAAGATTAAACAATCATAGCGAATATTAGTATAATGAAATGATTTAATAATATATCAGTCATATTAATAATCATTTATATATCGTTTATTAAAATTTTATAGAACCAATAAAAATTTAATCATAACTGATTAATTTAACTTATAATATGAATAGTCATATAGGTTGTGTATAATCTATACCTTTAATAGGTTAATTATTTTCCAGTAATTTATTATTACGATATCAATTAACCAACACTATTATAAATCTATTCTAAAAACGTTATCAAAATATCCATTAAGATTAGCCTAAAAGCAAGTTATACTATATATACTTGATGTAGTTGAATTTACTGATTTGAGCTAGAGAGTTTTAATATAGATTAAAATATATTATAATTTTCAGTAGTATATTATATATATGTATGCTCTATTTTAAAAAATTCATATTATTATTATAATAGGAGGATTTAATATTATCGATCTAAGTATTGTTTGACATAGTAACATGAAATTATTAATAGACTAATATAGGATATATTTTTTGGTTATGTAGTATTATTTTCATTCAATTTTATTCTATAATTTTTAATTTGCTATGAAAATGATTTATCGTCTGCATCATAGCAGTGCTAGAAATTTTTCTGGATTAAAAAATAACAGGATGGAATTTTTTGCGCTATTATACCTGTTCTGTAAGCAGATAAGTACAAGCGATACTTATATATTTCTCTATTTAGCAGAGATTCATATGGTTCTAGTTATATCGATTTGAAAAATATAGGTTTATCTAAAAACTTTTTTAATTTAATTATATCCTATTATCTTATAATATCTATTATATGATAAATAGCGTTTTGTATGTCAGAGAAAACATTTAGTAGTATAGCCATTTATAAAAATCTATAATGAGTGAGTTTTAATGTATGTATAATTTTTTGTTAGATCTATATCCAGCAATACAAGTAGCAGATTCTATCGTAATAGAATTACTATCAGATTCTTCCAGAATTATCTAATAGAACTATTTAAAATTTAAATACTACTAGTTCATTGTTAATCTATTAGATTAGCGTAATAATAAAATTTATTAATTGATTTATTACTATAATATAATTTATATTACTCTATATTGAAAAAATTTAAATAATAAATATTAACAATCTTTGTGAGGCAAAAATTTCGTTCGATAATTTTTATAATTCATAGAAACATTAGGCTGGACAAATCTAGCCTGTGATCGTTATAATCTCATTATATGAAATTTTATGTTTCTTTATAGGAGTTAATTAAGTTATTACTACAATAGCTATCTACCTATTATACAATACCTAATACTAGTATTCAGTTAGTATCTTTAGGTTATAACTAGATATTAGTTGTACCTATATTTTAAAATATGTATATCTATTTTAAAATAGATATTAATTATTCGGAATACCTAATAAGGTAGATAGATAATTGACAATATCAGATTTGCTTAGTAGCTTTTATTTTTCCAACGATAACGCTGTATTTCATAATTAAATCTGATTTAATGTCAATATTAATGATTATTTTTACTGATTGCATGTGCTGAAAAACCTAATTTATTAGGAACTTTAGTATTTTTTATGTATTATCTACTATTTCTCATAACATTATACACTTAGCAAAGATAAATGGAGGGCTACCTAGACAAGTTTATTATAGTGGTGAAAATCAGAAAAACTGGCTACATAAGGTGTATTACCCTAGAGTGATCTCCCAAGTAAAAATATTTTAAACAATATTTATCATGAATTATTAATCTAATACTGGACAAAAAACCTGCCAGTTGTTGTACTGTTTAATAGCACAGATTTTGTGTTTATCATTTATTTAAAGGTAAATTTGATGTCTAAGATTAAAGGTAACGTTAAATGGTTTAATGAATCTAAAGGATTTGGTTTCATTACTCCTGAAGATGGTAGCAAAGATGTGTTTGTACATTTTTCTGCTATTCAAAGCAATGGTTTCAAAACTCTGGCTGAAGGTCAACGTGTAGAGTTTGAAATTACTAATGGTGCAAAAGGTCCTTCAGCTGCTGAGGTTACTGCTATTTAAACTGCTATTTAATTGGCTAGTTTCCTAAAAAAACCCGCTTTAAAGCGGGTTTTTTCTATAACTAAAATTTAATAATAGACGCATGCGAAGAAATAAAGAAAAAATTAGTAGCTATTTCTTGAGCGTATCTTTCTATTTAGCTGAACTAGTAGCACGATATTTAAAACTATAATTATCAGTTTTCATAAAACAGAAAAAATCTGATATAATTATTAAAAAACTATTTAAAAGGATATTGAATATTATTTTACTTCTGTTCTTTTTGCTTGTAAATCTGCACGATAAGACGAACGAACTAATGGTCCACAAGCAGCATGAGTGAATCCCATTGCTAATGCTTCTTTTTTCATCTCATTAAATTCTTGTGGACTGACATAACGTTTAACGGGTAGGTGATAGCGACTAGGTTGCAAATATTGGCCTAGTGTTAGCATAGTTACGCCATGATTACGAAGATCTCGCATTACATTAATAATTTCAGTATTAGTTTCACCTAATCCAACCATTAAACCAGATTTAGTTGGCAACTGTGGATTAGATATTTTAAAGTTTTCTAGCAATTTAAGCGACCAATGATAATTGGCATGGGGACGTATTTGACGATATAAGCGAGGTACATTCTCTAAATTATGGTTAAATACATCAGGTGGCATAGCATTAATAATTTCTAAAGCCTGATTCATACGACCAAGGAAGTCAGGAAACAGCGCTTCAATACAGATATTAGAATTTTTAGCGCGAATAGCACTAATACAATTAGCGAAATGTTGAGCTCCGCCATCGCGAAGGTCATCGCGATCAACGGAGGTAATTACAACGTAACGTAACTTCATATTAGCGATAGTTTTTGCCAGTTTTTCTGGCTCATTAATATCCGGAATAAGTGGATATCCGTGTGCTATATCGCAAAAAGGACAACGCCTAGTACAAATTGTCCCTAAAATCATAAATGTTGCAGTGCCGTAGTTAAAACATTCTGTCAAATTAGGGCAGGAAGCTTCTTCGCATACTGAATGTAGAGAATTTTTTCGCATTTCCGCTTTAATATCCTGAATACGAGTTACATTATTAGGAAATTTAATTTTTATCCAGGAAGGCTTTCGCAAAATTTCTTCACTTTCCAGCACATTAGTTTTGATTGGGATTAATGCTATTTTATCAGCATCACGGTATTTAACGCCGCGTTTCATTATATTAGTTTATCCATAAATAGTATAAGCTTAATTCAAAAATCAAACATTTTTAAAATATAGTAAATTTAACCTATTAGATCAATTTTAAGTGAAATAAAAACTAGAGAATTATAATACTTTATTTATAAAATATTTAAATAAAAATATTATATAAATAAATATTTAACTTTAAAACTTATATCTGCTGTATCTCAATTTCCATGTCTGTAATATGCTGGATTCCAGTCCTGAATCTCGTTAGTATTAGCTTTCATAAGACGAAGGCAGTGCTTAATCAGTATCGGTACAACGTCATCAATGCTACTACCAGGTGATAAATTACTTACCTGCGTCATGCGAAGACCGATATAGCCACAAGGATTGATGCGTAAAAAAGGCGAAAGATCCATTGCAACGTTTAGTGCAAGACCATGGAGTGAGCAACCTTTTCGGATACGTAAACCAAGTGAACATATCTTATCTGTATTAACGTAAATACCTGGCGAATTTGATTGGGTATAAGCACTAATTGAAAAGTGTTCTAAGGTAGCTAATACTATTTGTTCTAGTAGAATTATAAGCTTACGTACACTAAGCTGACGGCGATGTAGATCCAGAAGAACATACATTATTTGTTGACCAGGACCATGAAAGGTTATTTGACCTCCACGATCGCTTTGTATTACTGGAATAGTCCCTGGTTGTATCAAATTCTCAATCTTACCTGTCTGTCCCTGAGTAAAGACTTGCGGATGTTCTACTAGCCAAATTTCATCAAAGCTGGCAGCGCCACGCGCATCGGTAAAATGATGCATAGCTGATATAACCTGCTCATAAGGCTGTAGACCAAGCTGTCGAATAATTAAATTATCTAACATTACTACACTCCATTTTATATTACTATCCGTATAGTATCGATTTTACTAAGCTCTTCGTATATCGTTTCTATTTGCTTGATATGGATAGCTGTAATAGAAATAGAAATAGAAAAATAATTTTTATTTTTGCTAAATTTAACTTGAGGGAGATAATCACCTGGAGCATGATATTGAATAATTTTCACAACCTGATCAAGTAATTCTACTTGAGCGATACCTATTACTTTATAGGTAAAAGAACAAGGAAATTTGAGTAATTTATTAAGATTAGTTTTCATAGAATCTCTTTTCTAGATTAATATATATTTAATATAATAACGTAGATTTCAAGCTCTTTTAAAAGAGTAATAAGCAGAGAGATTAAATTTATTCATGATAAAAGATGAAGAAATTTATTAAACAAATACACATTGGATGTGATTAATCATTAACTTAAATAAGTTATTCTCTTTTTAGAATACTTATTAGTATCAGTAGATGCTATTATATTATTTTATACTTCAATTAAAAATTAATAATATCTATTGATATTTCTTTAATAGAATATATTATTTGATTTCAAATATATAGCTATATTTTAAATCTTTGATATAAATATTTTATTTAATTCTATATAATATCATTAGATAGATATTGTTATCCACAGTTAGCCTAATACTAATAGCATTAGTATAATATTAAGCTAACTTAGCGATAAACTTATTACTGACTTTCAATATCACTATATTTTTAAAAAAATAAAAACTTCAGAGCATTAGTTTACAAGTTTTGTTTTTATAGATTTGAATTAAATATTACTAAGCATTTCATAAATTAGCCGTATCTAATTTTCGATTAAACAAGATAAAAGACTACAGTTTAAAGATTTACTATAGCTAATCTTTAATGCTATTGATACTCAGATAAATACCCTCATACTAGGCTGTTTTAGTTTATCTAGTTTTATTAAAAGCAATTTTTTATAAGCGACATAATAAGCGTTATATTTCTTTGGTGTATCTTAAATCAGTGATTTATCTAATATCGTTCTATCTTAAATAGAACTGAATTATATTAACATCCAGACTATATACAATATTAATTAAAAATATTATTTCTAGCATTAATAATGCTAATATTATTTTTATAAACTTCTAATACTTATTTTAAGTAATAGAAAAAATATCTTAAATTACCTATTTAAACATCATTATTTAGTTGAAGTTTAATACTAGAATTAAACTTCAATATTAGTGTCCAGTTGCTTAATTTAAGATATTAATAAAGATCTTTTTAATAAAAGATCTTTATTAATCCAAATATCGATTCTATAAGATTTTAATACTAACAAAGCTTAAAAAGTAACGCTTAATGCTAAAACAATAGTTAATATTTACTAAATAAATTAAAAGAAATATAAATGTGTTTTTATATTTTTATCATAACATATACAGTATGCAGATATACTAAAAATATCGCTAGGAAAAGTTAGAACTGAGTGCTTCTTAGAAAAAGAATTTTTAAAAGGTATACGTAAATATTTTTATATTAAAAATGGCGAATATCGTAAAGAAACATAATGTGGCTAAAAACATCAAAAGTCTTATATCTACTAATATATAACAATAATGTAAACTGTTAAGATTCAATTTTTTTCGATTGCTTCATCAAGACAGTCAGGTGTTAAAAATATTATTTATTATTAGTCTAACTGTATGTGGTTTAATGATAACTGATATGGAATATGAAATTAAAACTAATAGTACCAAATCCTGGTTATTACTATATTCGAAAAAATAACCTAGGGTTGCTATTGTTTATTATTTATACTTTTATTTGATATTAATATTATTCCGTCACTATTAGTATTATTATTTATTTATAAATAAATTTTTAACAAAAGGAGAAATTCTATTTTTAATTATGGAAATAATGTACAATCTAATTTTCGAACTTCAAGTAAAACTTAAATAGTTCCGATTAATGTTATTAGAAATATTTAGCCGGTAGACAGTGAAATTGATAAGATCAGCAAATATAGCTAAATATACAATAGTTTTTATTTATTTAAATTATGAATAAATCATAATCATTAATTAGACAAATCAAAAACATAGTTTTTAATAATAAAAATAAAATATACAGTAGCTAGCAGTCTATCATTACAAGGTTAGTTAGTAATAGTACTCATGTATTGTCATTGTACCTTTTTCTTTATAAAATTCCAAGGTCTTTTTAGCAAAAAAATATCATAATATTACAGTTAATTTATAGTAAAATCACTATTAGCTATAATGGCCATAAAATTATATTAATACTGTTTAAATTATAAAGTTAATAGTTTGATTCTATCTTGTTGATTTTAATATTATTTTATATATCTACTATTAACATAGTACAAATAGATACTTCTCTTTTTGGAAAATTATAGACATTAATAGCAACTCTATAATACAACTTAGGTACTATAGTTTTTACATTATTAATCTCTATAAACTATTAGATAACATTTTTCGATGAGTATGTATTGACATGATAATACCAAACCCTGCCATTAAAACAATAAGTGCTGAGCCACCGTAACTTACCAACGGTAGAGGGACACCAACCACTGGTAATATACCAGTGACCATACCAATATTTATAAACACATAAACGAATAAAATCATCATTAAACTACCAGCGATTACTTGATTGAAAATATTTTTAGCCTGTATTGCGATTACTAGACCACGAATAATTAAGCCAAGATAAAGTACTAGAAGAACAAATACACCAATAAATCCAAGTTCTTCCCCCAGAACAGCAAAAATAAAGTCAGTATGACGTTCTGGTAAAAATTCCAATTGAGACTGTGTACCGTGAAGCCAACCCTTACCTAATAAACCGCCAGAACCGATGGCAATTTTTGATTGAATGATATGATAACCAGCGCCAAGCGGATCAGTTTCAGGATCTAGTAACATCATTATTCGATTACGCTGATAATCACGCATTAAAAAAAACCAAAGTATAGGAATAAAAACTATTACAAGTAGTAAAGCGACAACGATTAATTTCCAGCTAATTCCTGATAAAAACAATACAAACAGACCAGAGGCAGCGATAAGAATAGCAGTACCTAGATCTGGCTGTGTTGCTACTAGCAATGTTGGTATAAAAATCAACACAAGCATAATAGAAATATTTTTCAGTGATGGTGGACATTTATTACGATTAATAAAACGTGCAACAATTAGTGGTACTGCAATTTTAGCGATTTCTGAGGGTTGGAAACGGATAATACCAAAATCTAGCCAACGTTGCGCACCTTTTGTAATTTGACCGAAGATGTTTACTGAAACTAGCAAAAAAATGCAAAAAATATATAGATACGGTGACCAGACTTCATAAATTCGAGGTGGTATCTGTGCCATTACTAGCATCAGTAGTAGACCTATCATTATCTGGGTAATTTTCCGCCCCATCATATTTATATCTTGGCCACTAGCACTCCATAGTATTATACTACCATACATTAATAGTAATATTATAAAAAATAATAATATTGCATCAATATGAAATCTTTTCCATAAGGAAGTGTGTTTCAGATTATTAATCTTATTAATCATAATAGGTGCATTACTCTTACTATTTAGCTTGGCGTGAAGTTTTTAAAGAAAAATCCACAGTATCATCCTTTAGAAGGATATAATCTAAAATCTGTCGAGTAATTTCTCCTGCTGTTGGACCGACACCGCCATTTTCTAGAATAACAACAACGCCTACTGTCGGTTTATTATAAGGGGCAAATGCAGTCATCAGTTTATGATCGCGCAGGTGTTCAGCGATTTTATTTGCATTGTAAATTTCATTAGTTTTTAGCCCATATACCTGAGCAGTACCAGATTTAACAGCTGCTTTATAAGGCGCATCAGAAAAGCTTTTACATGCTGTACCGTTTGGTCGGTTAGCGACACCAAACATACCATCTTTAACTATTTCCCAGAATCCAGAATTCGGATCACCTATTTGAATATTTTTTGGTTGACGATAAGGAATTTGATAGTCGTTTTCTTGTATACCGTAGAGTAGATGTGGAATTTGTACTGTACCATCATTAATTAGTGTCATCATTGCCTTTGACATTTGTAACGGTGTTGCGGTCCAGTAACCTTGACCAATTGCAACAGGAATAGTATCCCCCTGATACCAGGGTTTTTTAAAACGCGCAAATTTCCACTCACGAGTCGGCATTACTCCAGAGTATTCTTCGGCTAAATCAATACCAGTATACTGGCCGTAGCCAAATTTTTTCATCCATTCGGAAAGTCGGTCAATACCCATATTGTATACTACTTGATAAAAAAAAGTATCCGATGACTCTTCTAGTGCTCGGGTAATATTTAATTGACCATGCCCCCATCGTTTCCAATCACGATAACGCTTCTTTGAATCGGGTAATTGCCACCAGCCTGGATCAAATAAAGAAAAGTTTTCATTAATAATGCCAAGTGTGAGCGCTGATACTGAAATATAAGGTTTTACGGTAGAGGCGGGTGGATAAATACCTTGAGTAGTACGATTTATAAGTGGATAGTTTTTATCCTCTAGTAACGCGTGGTATTTCTTTGCAGAAATACCGTTAACAAACATATTAGGATCGTAACTCGGATTGGATACCAGTGCGAGGATTCCGCCATCTCGAGGATCAAAAACGACAACTGCTGAACGGGTTCCAATTAATAATGTCTCGATATATCGTTGCAAACTTAGATGCAGTGTCAGAATAATATCTTTTCCTGCTTGAGGTAATCGCTCATATAATTGACGGATTACTCGACCTCGATTATTAACCTCTATTTCTTTATAACCAGCTTTACCATGTAGTGTGCTTTCATAATAGCGTTCGATACCCAATTTCCCAATATTATGTGTTGCAGCATAATTGGAAAGCATTCCTTCTTTATTCAGAAGTTTTACGTCTCTATCGTTAATTTTCGACACATAACCAATAACATGAGTGAATGCTGAACCGTAAGGATAATATCTTCGCTGATAGCATTTTACTTTAACACCTGGAAAACGGTATTGGTTTACAGCGAACCTGGCCTGTTGTACATCAGTTAATCCAATTTTAAGCGGAAGTGAAGCAAAACGGCAGGAGCGTTCACGCTCTTTTTCAAAATTAGCAATATCATCATCGGATAAACAGACAATTGCACGCAGATCGGCAATTGTCTGTGTTAAATTGCTTACCTTTTCCGGTATCAGTTCTAATTGATAAATACTTCTATTTAATGCTAAGGGTATGCCATTACGATCGTAAATAATACCGCGGCTCGGCGAAATAGGTACTAGCCTGATACGATTTTCGTTAGACCGAGTGCAGTAATCCTCGAAACAAATAATTTGCAAATAGTATAAATTAACAATAAGGACACCGGTTACTAGTAATATGCTAATAAGCGCTAGTAGTGCACGACGAAAAAACAACAGCGGCTTGGCTGAATAACTGTAAAAAGGATTACGTTCTATTTTCATTCATCGAAATTAGTTCACGTCAATCATTATTGCTGAATCTTGAGAAAACTAACATGATTTATATTTTATTTCTACCGTTTAATTTATTAAACTAACTACGATTTTATCAGTATAAACCAAAGTATCCAGTATAATAATACAACTCTTTTTTACTACCGTCACTCACATATTCACTATCTACAACTCTTCTAAGCTATAATAGGAATATCTGGAAAAACGCTTAAGATATTTGTAAATCCAATTTAATCTAAATAGATCATTTTGTTTTGATAACGAAAGACCATGAAACTTCATTCAGTAGTTAAATATCTTCCTATATATTATAGTTATAATCATATAATTCAAATTAACTATGATATGGTTAGAAAAAAATTTTTGAATTTACAAAATATTATTAGATTAGCGCTGCACGAAATTTCTATTTTATAGAATGGAAACGATATGTATGATATAATGATCAGACTTCCATATAAAATCAAAACATAATCTGTAATATTTAGCTCTTTAATTATATCAAAGATATAATACTTTTTTGTTCTTTTAAGTTATCTATTATTATTATTCAATAATGAAAATCTTTTAAATTTTAATATTAAAAAGATTTTTTCTTTTAATTTAATTTTTTATATTACTTACTAAGTAATAGTCAGGCTAGTCAATAAGACAGCTAATAAATTTCTGGTTAATCGAAGTATAAAAAAGACAAAAACTATTAAAGCCAATGAAAATAAAACTACCAGTTCACTACATAGTAGACATCTTATAGATATAAGTACTTTTTGTCAATATAATTTGACATTAAAGTATGAAATAGATCTTTAAAATCACAGTTTTAAAATAGCACAAATATCTGTTAATGAAATAGCTAGTTTTAACATAGTTGTACAATAAATAAACTGTCCTATCAGAACAATCCGTATAGATTTTAAGATCAGTCAATGGATAGATTAAATAGTATTACTCTTACTCAATATTTTATTATTATAACTAGAACGAGTGAAAGTTATAAAAATTGACATGAAAATTATTATTCTAGGTTTAAGATATTACTATAATAGTATTATGAATAATATTAATTAATAATGAAAATACTACAATCTAATAATCAGCTAATATAGCTGACATCGTAATAGATGTAGTAGAAGATATTAATATAAATATAGCGAGCATATTTTTAGATATCAAGCATTGCTGTGGGTAGTGATTTACCGCATAATAAGAATACTAAAGTATTTAGATCAGACCATACAAGATAGCCATCATAATCTTGTTTAAGTGTCAGTTCTATTTTCATCATTAATTTTACTGCATTGTGCAATTTCGATAAAGTTAACCGTTCTATAGCTTTTGTTAATAGAGGCCGACGGTTCTTCCAGATCTTATGGTGGTCAAATAGAGTACATAATGGCACGATAACCATTTGTCGTTTAAGTATCATTATTAATAATATTTCACGCTGGATATTACGTAAAAGGGTAATTGGTTCAGCGCCTTCTAGTTTTAATTGATGTAGAATATGCACAGCGCGCTTAATTTTTCCTAATAAAATAGCATCAATCCAATGAAATTGTGTAAAATGTGAAGCATCATTTACCGCCATTTTAACCCGTGGAACAGTTAGAATACCATCAGGATAAAGAAGCGATAATTGTTTTAGAACTTGAGTTAATGCGAATAGATTACCTTCATAGAAATAACATAGTAGCTGACAGGTAGCATTGTCTATTGTTAAATTCATCGTTTCAACATACTTCATCACCCAGTTCTGGAGCTGTGTTTGCTTCGGTGTCATACAACTTACTAATACTGCATTTTTACTTAATATTTTAAACCAAGCACTATTCTCCATAGTACGGTTTATTTTGCTACTGCTTAGAATAAAGAGCAAATCGTTATGTAATAACGACACTAATTTGAACATTTTTTCATCAATACTAGCATTGATGAAACTATCTGGTAAGACAAGAAGTAGTGTTTGTCGACTTGCGAACAAACTACGTGTTTGGCACAGACTGAAAACTGTATCCCAATCGGTATTGGTTTCCAATGTGATAGTAAAATGCTCAGTAAAGTGCTGTTCTTTTGCACTATTTCGAATACGATCTTGGCTTTCTTGTAATAGGAATAGATCATTCCCAAACAACAAGTAACACGGGTGCAATGCTTTTATCAATTGTCCACCCAATTGTTCGGCATTTAACTGAATCATGTAATCAAAACTCTAGCATCACTAGCTGTCGATAGTTGCTGTTTAACTTTTAAATTTAGAGAACTAGTTACTGTTTTTTCAACATACATAGTTATTAGTCTATGTACTAACTTCTTCGCGGCTTGGTAATGCATCTCTTTAAGAATAATATCTTCTTCAGAATCTTTTGCTAATGCTGTTAATGAATTATCAAGAAACGAACGATAAACTTTAACATTAATAGGGTAGTAATCTTTACCTGATATTAAAACTTGTGCATATACGCTCAGTATCATCTGGTATTCAGCAGTTTTGCCATCTTGAAATACCGAAGCACTAATTTTATTTTTTGATGAACCGATAATATATAATGAGAGTGGCATATTATTCTTATCTTTAGCATTATCAACCAACTTCACATTATTCAAAATTAACTCTGCTTTCACAGCACGAGTAAGAGGTCCATAAGGATCATAACTATTTAAAATTATAGTTTTTATTTTAGTTGGAATTTGAGATTCAGTATCGCAGAGGCGATAACCACAACCAGTAGTACTTATCATAGCTAGGTTTGGTATTAGTAATAAAGCTAAATATCGCACAATGTCTCCTTCTATTAATTTAATACTAGATTAATCAGTTTATCTGGTATATAAATTATCTTTTTTATTTTATTTCCTTCAAAATATTTTGTTACTAGATGTTCTTTTGATATACGTTCATAAAGCAAAGTTTCATCTGCATCTACAGGTACAATCATTCTTCCACGTAGCTTACCGTTAACCTGAATAACTATTAATTTTACCTCTTCTAATATAGCGGTTTTATCTACAACTGGCCATAGTGCATTATCGATCTCTCCCACACAGCCTAATTCTCGCCATAGTGTAAAGCATATATGCGGAGTAAAAGGATATAACATTTGTACAACCGATATTAGTGCCTCTTGTAAAATGGCGCGATCCTGTATACTTTTCTGAGTTGAGCGAGTTAGCTTATTTATTAGTTCCATGATAGCGGCAATAGCAGTATTAAATGCTTGACGACGATCGATATCATCAGTAACTTTAGCAATAGTTTTATGTACTTCATAGCGCAATGCTTTTTGTTTACTATTGAGAATAGTGATATCTAGTATGCCTGTTGGACCTTTTTGGATATGTTCATAAGTTAGTTTCCAAACACGTTTTAAGAACCGGCTGATTCCTTCTACGCCAGATTCCTGCCATTCAAGTGTCATTTCTGCTGATGCAGAGAACATTATAAATAAGCGTACGGTATCAGCACCGTATTTGTCTATCATTTCCTGTGGATCGATACCGTTATTTTTCGATTTCGACATTTTACTCATACCAGCATATATTATCTTTCGACCGCTAGCATCAATTGCTTTTACAATACGACCTTTCTTATCACGTTTCACATTAACATTTTCTGGAGATATCCAAATACGTTCACCGCTATCGTTTAGATAATAAAAAGTATCAGCCAATACCATTCCCTGGCAAAGCAAACGCTTTGTCGGCTCATCAGAGGTAACAAAGCCTGCATCACGCAATAATTTATGATAAAAACGAAAATACATAAGATGCATGACAGCATGTTCAATGCCGCCAATATACTGATCTACTGGAAGCCAGTAGTTAGCAGCTGCTGAATTTAGCATACCACAGTCATAATTCGGACATGTATAGCGTGCATAATACCAGGAAGATTCCATGAATGTATCAAAGGTATCGATTTCACGTAGTGCAGGTTGACCGTTATAGGTAGTTTTTGTCCAGTTAGGATCGGTTTTAAGCGGATTAATAAATCCATTCATAACTACATTTTCTGGTAGGACAACAGGTAGTTTATCTTTCGGTATCGGTAAAATAGTACCGTTTTCAAGCGTTATCATAGGAATTGGCGTACCCCAATATCGTTGACGGGAAACTCCCCAATCACGCAAACGATAATTCACTTTGTATCTTCCAACACCTTTTGATATAAGCGCATCGGCTATAGCGTTAAGTCCTGCCTGCAAGGTCAATCCATTAAATTTACCAGAATTGAAAAGAACGCCTTTTTTTGTCATCGCTTGAATACTAAGATCCGGTTTACTACCATCAATGTTTAGAATAATTGGTTTTATAGGTAAGTTATATTTTCGAGCAAATTCAAAATCTCTTTGATTATGTCCCGGCACCGCCATAATCGCACCAGTACCATAATCCATTAATACAAAGTTTGTGACCCAGATTGGAAGTATTTCGTTTGTTAGTGGATGTACTACATATAAACCGGTATCTACGCCTTTTTTTTCCATTGTCGCTCTGTCTACTTCTGCTACTTTAGCATTGCGGCATTCTTGAATAAAGTCAGTTAAATCTGGATTAGAGATCGATTCTCGCAGCGAAAGAGGATGGTTAGTTGCTACTGCAATATAAGTTACCCCCATAAAAGTATCATGGCGAGTGGTATAAACCACTAGAGTCTCTTCACTATCTAAAATCTGGAATGTAATTTCCATTCCTTCTGAGCGACCAATCCAATTTCGCTGCATGGTTTTTATCTGCTCTGGCCAGTTTTCAAGCTTATCTAAATCATATAAAAGCTGATCAGCATAAGCAGTAATTTTTAAGAACCACTGCGGTATTTCCTTATATTCAACCTTGGTGTCACATCGCCAACAACAACCATTAATAACCTGTTCATTTGCTAGTACTGTCTGATCTTGTGGACACCAGTTAACTGGAGATGTTTTTTTGTATACTAATCCTTTTTCATATAGATATGTAAAAAACCATTGCTCCCATCGATAATAATCAGGGTGGCAAGTTGTGATTTCACGGCTCCAATCGTAGCTTAAACCTAACAGTTTCAGTTGGTTTTTCATATAATTAATATTAGTGTAAGTCCAGTTAGCTGGCGCGACATTATTCTTTACTGCAGCCCCTTCTGCAGGCATACCGAAAGCATCCCAGCCAATAGGATGCAGAACATTTTTACCAAGCATACGTTGGTATCGGGCTATTACGTCACCGATAGTGTAATTACGTACATGTCCCATATGTAGACGTCCTGAAGGATAAGGTAGCATAGAAAGGCAATAATACTTTTCCTTATCTAGATCTTCGGTAACTTTAAATGTATTATTCTCATACCAGTATTTCTGGGCAGTAGATTCTATTTTTTTTGGATAATAAAACTCTTGCATGGCATTTGATAATCCTTAAATAAAATACAGAGACTCTCGCACAAAGAGAGTACATGAAATATTATAAATATAATTCTAATATTCATTTAATGAAGCTAATAAATGATAATAGAAACAAATAGCTAGCATTTATTTGAAGTTTTTATAATAAGGTTTATAAAAAAGATAACAAATTAACCTTTTATAAAATACTTTATGAAAAAATATATTTTTTAATTAAAAAATATGAAATGATGATAATGTATTAAAATACATATTTATTTAATAATAAATATGTATTTAATCGAACAATAAAATAAACAAAACGTCGCATAATACTACTTAACTAGTATGCTATTTCTATCGTTGATAAAATGATAAATCGCATAAAAGAAATTAATTGAATTCAATATATTAAGTATTAAGTTATCTTTAAATAAAGCAATACTATGCGTTAGTTTTAGTAATATTTTTATATAAAGCATTTACGGTAGTATATCAAATACCAGTAATTAAAAATTAACAGTTTATCATATTCATCGAAAGAGTCGTAGAAGATAACTTGTGATATATATTAATAATATTAGTATAAACGATTTTCTATTAATCGTTTACCTAGAATAATAAAAATCAATTATAGTAGAAAAATATAAGTTTCAGTGAAATTATATTATATTTTAGCAAGTTATTTATGATAAATAATAAACATAAAAACAACATTGACAGTAATATCAGATAGAATAGATTATCATACTTTTACAAAAAAAATACTAAATAAATTTGATCGATAATAAATATATTATTAATGTTTATACTTAAGTTTGTTTTATTAATATAGACTTAAGTTAGAATTAAACTTTAATTGAATTAATAGATTATTTAACATAAATTTTAAATCCTTTTATTTTTATTTGTAATAAGATAAATGATTAGCATAATCATAAAATTGATAAAAATATATCAAGTGTAGCTGTATTAAAAACTTATAAGTATAAGTAGAATAGTTTGTAATTATATTTCTTAGAATAAAATTCTAACTTAGACTAATAATCAAGAAAAGTAATAGTTTATTAATTTTTAATATCTTAAAAATCATTATTAGAATAATAATGATTATCTTAATATGGAAGCATAGCTATGCTAGACTAGCATAATTTCTTTTATGTTAGTAGCATTTAATATTCTTATAGAGAATGAGTTGGGTGATGAATAATTCTAGGTATAGCATTGATAAAATTCAGAATTAATAGTAATATCTAAAGAATTATTTAAGTAAGCTTGCTATGGAAAATGTCAATAATTTTTGGATTGAATCTATATACTCATCTGAATTATTCAGTTGGATATTATGAAATAATTTTATATATTAGATCCTAATACCGTTATAAATAACTAAGTGGAGTTTTAAAATACTAAATAGTAAGAAAAAAAGAAAATGATCTAACTTAACAGATTTAAAATAACACAGAAATAATAACTATAAAATTTAATTATAGTTAACTTGAATAAGTTGAGTTCTATTATTAAATATATTTTAATAAGGTTTAAACGTGTTATATAACATAATTATTATATATTTATATCTTTTAACAGATTAGTTGATTAATCTATTGATTATATTATTTATCTATTTAGATTTTAAATTTTTACCTTATTTATATAATAATATAAAGTGATAAGTTTTTATCTATAGCGTTTCGATAATATCTACTGCTTAGATTTACATAATTTGGAATATTAGCTATATGCCATTGCATTATCTATTATGAAAAAATCACCATTTAATTAGTTTTAAGATATATAAATAGTTATCATGATATTTATGATGAAAATTTTTATATTTTCTTATTATTTTGCTTATTATAAGATACTTCTTATGAAGATTTGAATCAAAATAGCATTTTTTGCCTAAATCGATAAAATCATTAATTTTTGCTATTTGCTGTTTTATATATGTTGATATATTATTAAAAATATTTATAACATTTGGTAATTAAATTATATCACTCAGATAACCAATATATTATATGGCACATATACAATTTTATGTAGTTTTAATCAAATTACATACATATTATTATATTCTACAGTAATTACAAAAAATTCAATCGGATACGCTCAGATCAAGTTGAAATAAAATGATATCTGGAAAAAATTTTTACATACTAGATTAGTTAATCTTTATAGGCAATTATAAGCAATTATTATCTCCGTAATTTGATAGTAGTATCTTGATTTTTTATAGAATGAGATTCATAATATGCTTATTAAAAAATAACACTCTAATAACTTTTGTTATATGTCGAAAACGACAAATAAAAAATACCTAGCATATATATTAATCGAGTAATTCAGTAATAACTTATTGAATAATAAACCTTATTAAATTAAGAATTTTATTTGTTTAAAGTGATCAAAAACTAGTGCACTAACTCCGACGAGTATTGTAAAAATCCATAGTGGCCAAGATCCAACGCGGGCATAAGGAGTCATTCCTTTTGTTGGGATCACGCGAATATTTAGTACATCACATTTAAATTGTGGTAATTGCGCCTGTGGCATTCCAGTAGCATCAATAACTGCTGTAATACCGTTATTACTACTATGTAGTAGAGGTCGTCCTAGCTCCAATGAGCGCATACGTGCCATTTGAAAATGTTGCCAAGGACCAATAGAATGCCCAAACCAAGCATCGTTTAATATTGTTAATAAGAAGTCGGTATTAGAGTGAAAATTATCTCGTACTTGACTACCCAAGATAATTTCATAACAGATAGTAGCAGTAAGATTCATATTAGCTACCCGTAGTTGCGGTTGTAAATAATCTCCTTGACTAAGTGAGAATATTGGAAAATTGAATAGAGACGATAGTAACCGAAATAAACTTGAACATGGTATGATTTCACCAAATGGTACTAAGTGATGTTTATTATATCGATTTTTAGAGGGATATCGATAGGGTATAGATTCGCCTAATACTATAATACTATTATAGTAGTGATAACCGTTAATAGTAGGTCGTGCATCAATAATACCAGTAACTAATCTGGTATTTCCTTTTTTTAACTGTTTATCAAGTTTGGTTAAGAAATCGTTTTGGAGCATCTCATTTTCTGGTATAGCTGATTCTGGCCAGATAACTATCTTCGATTTACCAATAGCTTTTAGGGTATGCTGTAAGTAAATATCTAATGTCGATATCACTTGTTTCGCTTCCCATTTTATTGATTGAGCAATATTACCTTGCACTAATGTAACGTCAATAGCTCGCTCTGGTTGAGGCTCGTACCAATGCAGCGAATATAGAGGATATAGCAACACTAAAATTGTCAATACAGCAACAGCAGGTAAAAGTCGCCTTTTTTCTATTGCATAGACTGACAGCCCGCTTATTACCATTAATATGAATGTAATCGCTTGTACACCCAATAACGGCGCTATACCTTTCAATGGACCGTCTATCTGGCTATAGCCAAATTCTAACCAGGGAAAGCCTGTTAGTATCCGACTGCGTAAAAATTCGGTAACTAATAATAACACTGGTGCTCCGAGTACTAATCGACAAAAGTTTACACGTGGCCAGAGCACTATTAGTAGGATGGAAAACAACATAGGATACAGTGCTAGGTAGGTAATGAGTATTATTACTAGTATCACATTGAATATATCTGGTAAACCACTGAACTGAGCGATACTAACATAGATCCAATTAATGCCAGTGCCGAATAAGCTAAAACCCCAGAAAAAACCAAGACAGCTAGCTTGCAAAACGTTACGATTTAGAGTAACTAAAAGCAAACCACCTAGCGAAATAATAGCTGAAGGCCAAAAATTGTAAGGAGAAAATGCAATAGTACCACAGGCGCCGGTAACGAGCGCTAGTAGTATACGGAACCACTGTTGTGTAAACAGTGAAGTATTGATCATGGAAATTAATCATCCGTGATAAGATATAATAAATCTTTAAGGATTTTAATGTATATTTGCATATATAGATATTTTAAAATTTAGCATCAATATTGATAAACTCATTAATATTATAGCAAGTGGAAAAAGTTTGTATAATAAAAAATCTAATCAGATTTATTTCTTAATTACTAAAATAGATATTAATAAGTTTATTAAAATCTTTAATATAGCTATATAGTAGCTTTAATGTAGATACTCCTTCAGTATGTAGTAGCCTTTCTTATCTATTAAGATAATAATATTAGATATAGAATTTTCTCGATATTGAAAATAATAAAGTTTAGGCGTTTTTTAATAATTAAATGTTTGATTAAAAATAAAATTTATTAATGTAAGATAATATTATCTCGAGTTCTTTTATTCTATTATATTTATAATGCTTTATAAATATCTTAGGTGATAAGATCGAAAAAATTTATCTTATTTATAATTATTAATTAGCTTGATAAGCTTCTCATAGTTTTTTTGTTTACCATAAAATGGTTAATTTAATATTAAATTAACCATTTTTTATTTCTTCAATTATTTTTGCTGCATAACTCATTATTATTCATAATATTAGTTAATAAAAGATTTTATAATAATTCTGTAAATATTATTCCTATTTTTCCGAAAGATAAGGATCTGGATAACCAAGTTTTTGCATTATCTTAGTTTCTAACAATTCCATTTCCAGAGCTTCCTTATTCAATATATGATCATACCCTAATAGATGCAGTGAACCATGAATAACTATATGAGCCCAATGTGCTTCTAGCGTTTTTCCCTGTTGCTGCGCTTCGCGTTCTATAACTTGACAACAGATTACCAGATCTCCTATGAGTGACAATTTTACTTCCAATGCTAACTCTAGAGGAAAAGAAAGTATATTTGTGGGTCTATTTTTTCCACTATATATTATATTAAGTTCGTGGCTTTCCGCCTCATCTACTAAACGAATAGTAACTTCTGAATAATCGCGAAATCGTGGCAGAACTTCCCGAAGCCAACGCAAAAAATCATCTTTATCAGGTAGGTATCGTGTTTCGTCGCAAGCTATCTGTAAATTAAGTATTACATCGCTCATACATTAAGTTCTCTTAAGAATAATTAAATATAGTTACTTATAGTAATAATATTATTATAATATTTTATAATATTAATACTTTGTTTTTTATTTATCTTTAAGATATTTTTAGTCGATTATTTCAATATATATTATTGATATCTATAATATATATTTTTATACAAGAAATTAAATTAATTTATTTTATTTTTTAGATAACATTTATGTTGTATTAATCAACTCAATTTTTTAATTGAACATATATCTATCTAAGTAACATTACTAGCGATGATCAATTCTGAATTAAAGATAGTAAAAGTTATTAATATATTCATCTACTCGATATCTGGATTTTATTTTTCGTCAAAAATAATAAAAGATATAATACTAAATTAGTTTTTCACTCGTTAAAATCCTATTATATAAAAAGAACATCGTACTTAAATAATCAAATATTAAAAATTAATTTATTGCTAATTTTAATTAGAAAGACAAATAAAAAGATAACACTACGAATTTCTTTATGCTCTAATTTATTTATAAATAATTAGTACTACTAGAAAATTTTTTCTTACTTCACTTGAGATGAAGTAAGAAAAATAATTTTTTATTAAAGCGTGTATATTTTTATGCCTGATTGATTTTATACGGTTTAATATAGTTTTTGATTAAGATATTTATTGAGTAGTTAAAAACAACATATTCCCTTTTGAGGTTTTATCAAGCACTTTTATATATTAAATTAATAAATTTAAGAACTAACACTAAACTTTATAACTATATTATTCATCGATATTATACCTTTAAAAATTAATAATCCGGTTATTTTAATATTGTTATATATCTCTAGTTTTTTAAACAGTATCATCCACTATAATATGTTCTAATTCAGTCCTTATAAATAAGAAAAGCTATATTGTTTTATTGATGATATCTTTCTAAAAGATATAAAATATATATTTTCTTTTACTCTCTACATCTGCTATTTTAAAAATCTTCTTAGATATATAAGGTATATAAATATAAAAGTTATAATTAAAATTTACTGTTACTATAAATTTCATCGTTTACTAAAATTTTTAGTTTTTAATTAAAAACAATCATGAAGATGGAATTTATGAAAAAATAATTTATTTTTTTGAGAAAACTTCGTGTATCTATTATTCTAATAGATTAACAAAACTGAATAGTTCTTAGGTATTAAGGTAGATACTAATAACATCATCGCTAATTCGATATGGGAACTAATGATATAGTAAAAATAATTTCTACTGAAATAATCCATATTAGTTCTGAAAAATATAAATACTATTTCTATAATTAATACTAAGATAGATATTAATGTTTTCTCCAGATAGATTGAATTTACACATAATCTAACATACAAACTTTAACTATCTCAAATAGGATTAGCTTCAATTAAGAACTCACTTTTTTTCATCTCAGATATATTGGATATAATAGAAATAATGAAAATCGTTCTATTTTATCAAATTTTGATATATATACTAAGTTTATTACTACTGTAATGTATAGTTATAAAAATATCGATTTTCTTTGATATTAGATATTTAGATATTCAGATATTTTACTTTCCTATGATGCTATAGAATCGATAACACTGATAATCAATTTCAGTTAATTTTTTTTAAGAATACATTAGCACCTTAGCTAATGAAACGTTTTACTATAATTTTATAATACAGAGATAAAGTTTTTAACTATCAGACTACTAGTAATTAAAAATTATTAAATAATCGAAAGAAAAGTAAGAATTATTTTTTCGATATATTGACTAGAAACTAAAAAATAATAGCTTAGTTCTAAATAAAACTAGACATATTATGAGATCATGTTATGAGGTAGTTATAGATAACAGAAACGTAGTGTGAGTAATTTAAGTGTGATCGCTAACCCAAGCAGAACTTTCAGGCTATATATTGAATAGGTCTTATAAAAATCTTTACAGATCAAAGTTTTTTAATGCTACATATACTCTATATTACTTGCTATTATGTACTAAAAATAACGATTTTTAGTAGTTAACGCTTGATAATGTTGGTATTATTACTAATAGAGTTTTAGTTAAATCAATAATATGATTTCCTAAACATGTTATATATAAGCATTATAATCAATATCTAGTAACATTAGAAAATTTTGCCTAATGCTTAGCAAAAAGGTAGATAATAAAAAGAAATAATCTGTTAGAAATTTCATCTTTCTGGACCGTAAACTTTTTTATTATTCTATATACATTTAATATTGCTAGTATAGTAAACTGGTGCAATATGCATGCGTTAGTTTTAGAAACTCGATCTACCCGTGATAGCATAATTGAAACCTTATCTCATATTAATAGTATTGTTCTTTTTATTCGCCACTACGTTAGTAGCTATGTACCACTAGAGTTTATTTAAATAAAAGTTTTATATATAAAATCAATATTTAGTCGATTAAAAGCTCATCTTAGTTTTCTTGATTCCGATGCATTGGCGGAAGCTTTGATTATTACTTGTGAGCAATTTTAAACACTGAGTATCATATTTTTTACTGAAAATATAATTTTATCTCGTTAATCAAAGTAATAGTCTTAAAAAGCATAGGTTTATAACTTCAATAAGAGTAAGGTATTTGCTAATTTTGATGTTAGCAAAGCTGCTATTTCATTAGGTCTTCATAAATAAATTTTTACGATAGTAAATGTTAAGAGGATTATAAAAATAACAAATTATATCAAATAAACAACAACTATTGAGAGAATAAATAAGTAACAGAAATAATTTATTATCTATCATTATAGAAATGAGTTGGCAATTTTTAGCTAGATTATATTTTTGTTTAACCTTACCTAAGATGATTTGATATTAATGTTATTAATATCTAATAAGAAATAAACTTTTTAATTGTCTTTTTATTGTAGAGTTTATATAGCTGGGGTACCAGGATTCGAACCTGGGTATGCCGGAATCAGAATCCGGTGCCTTACCGCTTGGCTATACCCCAAAAAAAATATAATAGCTACGACAGGAATCGAACCTGTGACCTCAGCATTATGAGTGCTGTGCTCTAACCAGCTGAGCTACGTAGCCATATTTTATTAAACTACTAAATTGGGATTTACCCAGATAATTTTATCTGGGGTACCAGGATTCGAACCTGGGTATGGCGGGATCAAAACCCGCTGCCTTGCCGCTTGGCTATACCCCATTACTTATTGGCTGAATAATAGTACGGGAGGCGAGACTTGAACTCGCAAACCTTACGGCGCCAGAACCTAAATCTGGTGCGTCTACCAATTTCGCCACTCCCGTAAAGTACAATAATTACTAACTAAACCATAAATTCTAATTCTAGCATTAGAATTTATAAGTACTATAATAAATTTAACTACATGCCAAATCTTCTATCTAACAGATATTTAAAAAATATTTAAAGCATATTATGCGGAATTAAAAAAAATCAGTCAACTTTTTTCGTTAATCTTACATTAACGCTGATAGATTGCCTAATCTATTCAGACAGACTATTTAAGTTAATTAATTTTCAATATGTTATATGATATATCTTTTGTTATGCTTTATGTTTAAATAAAAAATAATAGTTATTTTTTATTCCTAGTATTTAATAAAAAATTTAATCATAAAGTAGCTAATTCTTAGCCGAAGCAAAAAGGAAAATAACAAGTAGTGTTTAACAATCCTAACTAGGTAATAAACTGTCTACATTAATAAACTAAGAGATAGTTTCAAATTACTACAGCAATGAAACTTTTAAGAAAGTCTATTGCCACGTATTAGTGTTGTCAGTTAGAAGTATACTAATAGCAAATTATTTGACAAATATAAAAACATTAATCAAGCATTCTTATAGTCGGTTATAAATACACTAAAATGCGTACGTTTAATAATGAGATTAATGGGTTTATTAATTTTTCCAATGAATTATCTTACTTATAAGATCTTAGTAGAATACTATCTCGATTTTTATAGGTGAGATTTTCATTATAACATGTTATACCCTATATAGATTAGCATATCTCTCTACATCTAGAATAGATGATCTTTTTGAATGAGATATTTGCTGTGATATTCTAGATAGAAATAGATTTATTAGTGTTAATATAATTATACATATGAAAGATTCAAAGAGTGTATATTAGTTTATTAGAGATAAATACTTAATATTTCAATATTACCCTCTTAAAAGATCAATTTAATAACTATTATTTTGATTTTTTATCATACTAGATATATACAATTGAAATAAAGTTAATCATAACATTAAATACCATAAGTTTAAATTGGTAAATTATATTACAGATTTTATTTAAATTTTATAGATCTTCCTAATAATATAAATCTATTTAATAGTAAATCTTAATTATAGCTTCCAAATTTATCTAACGTATCTAACGAAACTTAGATATAGAAAATTTTTAAAAACACTCTGAAACAATGCAGATGAAATCGTATACCTTCATTTCATATATGAAATACTGAATAGATAGCTTATTTATCTCTTAACGATAAAATATATAAATAAATTAAACCCGACGGATAGAATAAGGATATAGAGATTATTAGATATCAAACTATTTTATCGATTTATTGGTGATATTTTTGTTTCAACATATAAGTTATCATATTTATAATATTTCATTTATAAAATTTATGGATAACAAGCTGGTCTACTTTTATTAAAGTAATCAATATTTATCATGATTTTTACTTTGAAAAAATAATAACTCTAGAATAAATGCATATAATTACCTATATGTATACATTAATAGAAAAGATCCATAATATATATTATGAAATAATATAATATATATTACATAAGATTAACTAATCCTATAATTTTATTTATCCTATTTAATATTAATATATATTCAATGAATAATTTATTATATTAAGTAATATTTAAGAATGTTACGCTAACTATTATGATAAAGATAACTGCGGTAATAGGTTAAAAATAGCTTTTATTTTGTATAAATAAAAAAAGATATCTGTTTTTTGCGATAAGATAACAGCGGCTACAATACCTACTTTGATTTTTTGTCAAAACCTCTATATTACTCTAATAGGTTATTAAGTTTAACTTTTTCTTTTTGCTATCATATTTATCTCCGATTTGGAATGAAAAAACTCAATATTGTATTTAATTACTTATATGAATTTAATAACGTTATTTTATAGATAGTTTTGTCTTTTAATAATATCACTATAATAAAAGATATCAAACATATATTTTTATTTCAGCAATAAAAGCTTATTTAACAAATATCTGTGTAATAGCATAACATATTAAAATATGAGTATAATAAACATTATGCTATTGCGTAGAGGATTAGTAATATGAGTGAGATTGAAGCACGCCAAACAAATTTCATTCGTCAAATTATTGATAATGATCTAGCTTCAGGAATACATACATCGATACATACTCGTTTCCCGCCAGAGCCAAATGGATATTTACATATCGGTCATGTTAAATCGATTTGCCTTAATTTTGGAATTGCTCAAGATTATCAGGGTAAATGTAACTTACGTTTCGATGATACAAATCCGGTTAAAGAAAATATTGAATATGTTAATTCTATTAAACATGATTTGCAGTGGCTTGGTTTTAATTGGAGTGGTGATATTCACTATTCTTCCGATTATTTTGAAAAATTGTATGACTATGCACTTGAGTTAATTGATAAAGGTCTAGCCTATGTTGACAAACTATCACCAGATAAAATCCGAGATTATCGTGGTACTTTGACATGTCCAGGCAAAAATAGTCCTTACCGGAATCAAAGTGTAGAAGAAAATCGGATATTATTTGCTAGAATGCGCCAAGGTGAATTTTCTGAAGGCAGCGCCTGCTTACGAGCAAAAATTGATATGGCCTCACCATTTATGATAATGCGTGACCCAGTTTTGTATCGAATTAAATTCACTGATCACTATCAAATTGGAAATAAGTGGTGTATTTATCCAATGTATGATTTTACTCACTGTATCTCCGATGCATTAGAAGGTATTACTCATTCGCTTTGTACATTAGAATTTCAGGATAATCGTCGATTATATGATTGGATACTAGATAATATCACGATCGACGTACATCCTAGGCAGTATGAATTTTCCCGACTTAATCTTGAATATACTGTTATGTCTAAGCGAAAACTAAATCTTTTGGTTATGGAGAAAATTGTTGAAGGATGGGATGATCCACGCATGCCTACTATTTCAGGTTTACGACGACGCGGCTATACAGCGGCTTCAATTCGTGAATTTTGCCGCCGAATCGGTGTGACAAAACAGGATAACAATATTGAGATGGCTGTATTGGAAGCTTGTATACGAGAAGATTTAAATGATCGCGCTTGTCGCATTATGGCTGTTATTGATCCTGTTAAGGTAGTCATCGAAAGTCTACCTAAGGGGTATGAACAGGATATTGTAATGCTAAATCATCCCAATAAGCCTAACATGGGAACTCGTCATGTAGCATTCAGTAGAGAAATTTATATCGATCGTGCCGATTTTAAAGAAGAAGCAAATAAGGGGTATAAACGTTTGATATTAGGTAAAGAAGTGCGCTTACGAAATGCATTTGTAATTAATGCTGAACGTATAGAAAAAGATAATAAAGGAAAAATCACTACAATTTTTTGCCGTCACGATCCTGATACTTTAAATAAAAATCCAGCAGATGGACGTAAGGTGAAAGGTGTAATCCACTGGGTATCAGCCACTCGTAGCTTTAAAGCAGAATTTCGTCTATATGATCGATTATTTATCGATCCTAACCCAGCGATGACAGAAGATTTTCTTTCTAAGCTAAATCCTAATTCGTTGGTTATCCGTAAGGGTTTTGTCGAAGCAGGTGTTTTAACAGATAATATCAAAGGACCCTTTCAGTTTGAAAGAGAAGGTTATTTTTGTGCTGATAGTCACGATTTCACTAGTACGCATCCAGTATTTAATCGCATAGTAAAACTAAGAAGCACCTATTTATAAAGGGTTTATCTATTAGATAAGATCACATAACATTAATTCCTACTATTACAAATAATATATATTTTCTGTTTTCTAGAAAATATAGCCTTTCGAAGTTGTTATATATGTTATATAATACATTTAACCATTTATTTTATATTCATAAATCTTATTATCTTTTATGAGATTTAAAAAGAAACAAAAATATAGATTTATATTATACTACTTACTTAAATAAGTAGTACATAAGGAAAGTATGAACTATTTAATCTAAATTCATTTCTATGGTTACTTGTTTAACCCAAGTGCTAACACGTTTAGCAGTTAGCTCTGGCTGTCGATCTTCGTCAATAGCTAGACCAACAAACTGATAATCATCAACAAGTCCTTGCGATGTCTTAAAATGATATCCAGTGGTGGGCCAATATCCAACTAACTTAGCACCGTTTGGTTTAATAATATCTCGTAATATACCCATTGCATCGCAGAAATACTCTGCATAGTCTTCCTGATCACCACACCCAAATAATGCAACAATCTTTTTATTAAAATTAATCTCTTTCAGTGTAGAAAAAAAATCATCCCAATCACACTGTGCTTCACCATAATACCAGGTTGGGGTACCTAATATCAGACGATCATATTGTTCTAGATCTTCTTTGCTGCTTTTAGCAATATCAAAAACATTAGCAATACTAGTACCTAGTTGCTTCTGGATTATCATAGCAATATTTTCGGTGTTTCCGGTATCACTACCAAAAAAAATGCCTATTTTTTTCATAAAAATAAATACCTAATAAATCTTAACAAGATGCTCTATTATAAACTCTAATCTAATATAGAAAATAATAGCAGATCTTTCCTTTAAAAAATATATTTTATTAATTTTTTATATTAAATCCTTCTAAGTAGTAAAAGCTTTTTCTATTATGTCGAGATGACATTAATAATAATTTCGTAACGTGTAGAATATCTTTATAAAACTAACTGATTTAATTGAAAAGTATTATTTTTCTTTTAAAAAAGGGTAATACTATTATTATATACCTATGAAGTATTTATCTGTTAGCTAAAATATAGATATCCCTATCTTAATTTTTTATAGAAAAATAGATTTCTAGTTCTTAAACGTAATTTTTATTTGTAAATAAATAAAGCATTTTATTTTTTATAGAGTATCAATGAAATTAATATTTATAATTCTAAAATAAAACAAAAAAATAAGAGTTATTATTTAGATAGATCTTTAAATTTTGAAAGCATAGATCATATAGTGTAATACATTCAATTTTCATGGTTTTAATCAGTAACTTATTAAAAACTTAATTTTTAATACTTAATGATAACAAAATTTTGATAAATTTTAGGATATATTACCTTAGTCGTATAACAAAATTTTAAAAGCTCTATCAGATTAAATTTGTAAAAATTTTTGTTCCTTTTAGTTAAAAACTGTTTTTGTCGCATATCTAGATTTATCGTATGTTATAAAATTATGATCAATATCCTACTATAAATTTTAGTTATTTCTTTTTATAAAACTTTTATTTAAATAAACAGACGTTGAAGACATATTCAACGATGAATCTTACTATACTTTTACTTTTTATAATTAAAAATTTTTACTTTTCATTAATTTTTGAAAATTTATACGTTCCAATGTAATATTAATAATAAAATGATATTATTACTTTTCTCAATAACGCTAATTAAAAATGATAGCGAGATATGTGTATTAAAATCAAAATATCCGATTGTATCAGTAATTAAGAAATTACTAGATATGTATAAAATTATTCTAGAAACAATATAGAATTGAAAATATAAAACTGTCTTTTTATTTAAAAAAAGACGAAGATTAACAATCTCTATTCAAAGATAATTATTTTAATTAATATTTATTTATCTTAGAAAAGATCAGGATGATGATGTCATTATCATGATCTTTTCTGTATACTAAAATAAATAGCATCTTTTAAAATAAAGATAAAGTATTATTTTAATAGATCATATTAGAGTATTTGTTTTTTATGGTTGATATTATAGAAATCTATATCTATTAAGCAGAAACTTCGGATATATATAAAATATTAAATGTTTAAACTTCGGATATATTATAAAATATTAAATGTTTAAAATTAAATAATCATTATTAAAACAGTTTATTAATATCTCTAGATAAAAAAAGATGCTACTACTAATTAGTATGATAGAGCTTAAAAAATTCGTTTAGCTTATATTTATTAGTTTGCTTTAGACTAAAATAAGTAATATTTGTGCTACTGGCTATTTTTAGCGTAAAATACGCTTATTAATCTTAAGGTTAATAAGAAGTTAATATTTCGTTTATCAATGAATTTTCCTTTTTATAGAGCTACTTATAGAGCTACTTATCTTACTATTTCTATTCTCCGAAATGCTTCATCTGACCAAATTTATCGTTTTATATCTAATGAACTGATAGAACATAAAATGTTTTACAGACTAATTAAAGAATTTGTTTAGTTAAGCGTTTTTATAATTTATTTCTATAAAGATAATTAGCAGAGATGATTAACTAACTTAACTTATTAAGTGTTATTATATTTAGACTAAATACAGAAAAAATGAAGTATAAATACATAATAAAATGTATCTAACTTTAGATCACTTGGCTGGTAAAATCAGCTCTATATAAAGTAAATTTAAAAATTTTTTCTATTCATACTAGAATTAATTTATATTTTCATCCAAATAGATAAAATATTTGATTTTATCAAGATATTTCTTTTCTGTTTTGATAAAAACAATAATTTCATTCTAAAAATCTATAAAAACAAGAATTAGTTCTTTATTTTAATTTTATTTTTTAAACATTGAACTGAAAGTAATTTCCAGAAAATCTTAAGATAAAATTATTTATTATTAGTTATGATTCTATAAAATTTTCGAATTTCATTAAGAACTAAAAAATAATAACTTCAAGATCATTCTATTACTAAATTCTATTACTAAATTACCTAACAAAACAATTTTTTATTGGCTAATAATGCAGTTTTGCTATCTCTAATCCTCATGATATAAGTTTGCTTAGTATTTTACTATCTTATTAAGATAATTCAAAACTGAAGATTATAAAAATAGGTAGTATTGATTATTCGTTTAGCATTAGGTTTTTGTAATATCTTATTATGATTGTTTTAGTATTGTATTTAAGTTAAAGCTGTAATAAAATTAATGAGTTAAAAATGTTATATAATTAACGCATACTAGAAAAATAAAAGGTATTCGATGCTTTATATAATCCGAAATAATTATTTCTCAAACTACAATATTGCTACTCTCTCTAAGAGCAGTAAAGACTACTACTTTCTAAAACTACTATACTAACTGTAGTAAAGACTACTGTACTACGTCTAGTATGTATTATAGCAAATATATTTCGGGAATAAATTGAAACAAGATGAACACATCATACAAGATGTATCAGAAAATTAGTTAATATATGTTCTTTTATCTAGAAGCGCTATCTAAATTATAAGCAGAATGAAAGTAATACAATTAGATGAAAATAAGTATTACTTAAGCGTTAATTTACTGTATAAATAAGTAATAAGTACTAAGATTCTAGCTGATACTACTTTAGTAAATGAGAGTGTTTTTATTTATCTATGCAATAAAACATTACAAAACAATAATTATAACTATATTTCGTTGTTTTATAACAATATTAATCATAGTAATTTTTATTTTTTAATGAATCAGTTAACTGAAATTTTTAGGTGACTATTGATGATATGAGTAATATTAATTCTACAATCATTAAACACATCATGATGTATTTCGGTAAAGTTTATTACAATTTTTAGATCAACAGTGAAAGTAGCAGTTTAGATTTACTATGATAAATATCAAATAACTTTATCCAATTGGTTTATAAAGTATTAGCATTTATCGATATTTGTATGATTTTGTTTAGCCTCAAGAAAAGTTGCAAGAATTAAATTACCTATTATTTCAGCCAGCACTAGCTCTAGACTCAATATCTATTATCACATTACCACTATCACTAGTATAAAATCCCGATAATAACCCGATCATAATATGTAATGTTGCAATGCAATGAAATAAAATTTGAAATTAAAATCAATACAGTAGCTCTTAATAAATTACTTTCATTTTAAAGATAATGTTATATTTTTGATTAATGTTTAAAAACAAAGATGCTAGCTTGATTATTTATCATAAATACAAAAAAGATATTTTTGCCTAGTCTCAAAGTATCAGCTAGGTGACAAGCAAAATAATAAAACTATAAATTTAAACTAGAGTACTATAATTCAGGTTTTTGTAAGCTTATTAAAGAGGGAAAAATAATCTATCGATTTTCGCTATATTTTAAGTATTAAAAGCGATAATTCAAGTAGATACCTTACCTACGAAGATATCGAAAAGCATATCACTAATCTCTACAAAATCGTTTAAATTCTCAGCAATTTTAGTAAAATATATCCTGATAATCTATCTACGAAAATATAAACACATAATAGAATACCTGCTAGAAGCAAAAATAGCAAATAGCAAAACTATATTGACTACTTTTAATACAATTAAAATGTTATATATCTAATCATAGATATGTATAAATAGCATATTTTCATGTCTAAAAAGCGCTATGACATTAATTTAGGTTTTATGTTCTTCTATACTAAGAGTATAGCAGCAATTTTAAAAGATATTTTAAATAAGTAAATATATACTAATTTTAAAGATATGATTTATTATAGCTGTTATGACGTCAGCATCGCATTATCTTTGTTTCGTGGTCTAATAATATTAGTATTGAATAATGTTTATGAAAAATATTGCCTTTTAAAGGCAATATTTAGTTATTAAAAGCAACGATTAAAAATTTAAATTTTAAGAGTTAACTATCTATAACTTTGCTATTATCGACATATAATCTATATAATCTTATTATCTCATATCTTCATATTTATTAATATTTATATCTATATTAATTTTAATAAATATTGATTAATATTATCAAAATATGTAATTCTAAGTATACATGTAATTAAAGATTAACTAATAACGGTAGAATAATGAGTGTTTATTTTAAAATGATATATTATCATTATCTTATGATTAATTATGAGTATAGATTTATTAACTAAGAAAATCTGTTAGATTCCTAATTAAAGCTCAAAAGATACTCAAAAATATTATTCATTTTTAATATTTATACTATGACAATAGTTTTTATGCTAAATGTCAGCGATGCGATATAGTTCCGCTGATATTCTTAAGATAAAATTAGAAATAAATATGGAAAAATATCATGAATTTACATGAATATCAGGCAAAAAAGCTATTTGCTCATTATGGTCTCACTACTCCAAAAGGATATACTTGTAATACGCCGAATGAAGCAGAAGTATTCGCTTCAAAAATCGGCTCCGGTCCATGGATAGTAAAATGTCAGGTGCATGCAGGTGGTCGCGGTAAATTTGGTGGTGTAAAAGTAGTACAATCAAAAAAAGAAATCTATGATTTCGCTGAGCAGTGGTTAGGTAAGCGTCTAGTAACCTATCAAACGGATACATTAGGTCAACCTGTTAATCAGATTCTAATTGAAGAAACTATCGAAATCTACAAAGAGCTTTATTTAGGAGCAGTTATCGATCGCGATATATGCCGTGTGGTATTTCTAGCATCTACCGAAGGTGGAGTAGAGATTGAAAAGGTGGCGGAAAAAACACCGAATCTAATTCATAAAATAGCTTTGGATCCACTTACGGGTCCGCAGCCTTATCAAGGCCGCGAATTAGCTTTTAAACTAGGTTTAACCGGTAATCAGATTTCTCAATTTAGTAAAATTTTCATAGGTCTAGCAATGCTGTTTTTAGATCAAGATTTAGATCTATTAGAAATTAATCCATTAGTGATTACTAACACTGGTAATCTTATCTGTCTTGATGGAAAAATAAGTGTTGATAATAATGCGTTATTCCGACAACCAGAGTTATACAAGATGCGTGATCATAGCCAAGAAGATGAACGCGAAGCATACGCAAGCCAATGGGAGTTAAGCTATGTAGCGCTAGATGGTAATATTGGGTGTATGGTAAACGGGGCTGGTCTAGCAATGGGAACAATGGATATTGTTAAATTACACGGCGGAAAACCAGCTAATTTCCTAGATGTTGGCGGATGTGCTAATAAAGAGCGTGTCTCTGAGGCATTCAAAATTATCTTATCAGATAAAAAAGTTAAAGCAGTTCTAGTTAATATTTTCGGGGGAATTGTTCGCTGCGATTTAATTGCTAATGGTATCATTGGAGCGGTATCTGATGTGGGTGTCAACGTTCCCGTAGTAGTTCGCCTAGAAGGGAATAATGCTGAACTAGGTGTAAAGCAATTAGCAAATAGTAGATTGAACATCATTGCTGCTATAAGTCTGACCGATGCAGTTCAGCAGGTTATTGCTTCAGTAGAGGTAAAATAATGTCTATTTTGATTAATAAAAATACTAAAGTGATTTGCCAGGGCTTTACCGGTAATCAGGGAACATTCCATTCTAAACAGGCGTTGGCTTATGGTACCAAAATGGTTGGTGGTATCACGCCAGGTAAAGGCGGTAGTAGACATCTCGGTTTGCCAGTATTTAATACTGTGCGAGAAGCTGTTGATAAAACTGGTGCAAAAGCATCAGTTATCTACGTACCAGCACCATTTTGTAAAGATTCAATACTAGAAGCTGTTGATGCTAGTATTGAGTTGATTATCTGTATCACTGAAGGTATACCAACGCTAGATATGCTAACAGTGAAAGCTAAGCTTGAAAAAAGTTGTTCGCGTATGATCGGACCAAACTGTCCAGGTGTCATTACTCCTGGAGAATGTAAAATTGGTATTATGCTTGGACATATTCATCAGCCAGGTCGAGTTGGTATTGTATCTCGTTCAGGTACTCTAACCTATGAAGCGGTAAAGCAAACAACCGATATTGGTCTTGGACAATCAACCTGCGTTGGAATCGGCGGAGACCCAATTCCTGGCTCAAATTTCATCGATATTCTTAAGCTATTTGAAGCGGATATGCAAACAGAAGCTATTGTGATGATTGGTGAAATTGGTGGTAGGGCAGAAGAAGAAGCTGCAGTCTATATTAAGAATCATATCACTAAACCGGTTGTAGGTTATATTGCTGGTGTTACAGCTCCGAAGGGAAAACGGATGGGTCATGCTGGCGCAATTATCTCCGGGGGTAAAGGTACGGCAGATGAAAAATTCGCCGCCTTAGAATCTGCTGGCGTTAAGACCGTACGTAGTTTGACAGATATTGGTCAAGCACTAAAATTGATTTTATCAAACTAAGTTATCTACTTTATTGAAAAAGCAGATGACTGCTGTACTCTTCCCTATAAATTATAAGGGGTAATATTACTCTAAAACTATATATAAGCAGATTCTTTTGATACTATAAACTATAGTAGTTTTTAATTCATAAATAAGTAATAAAATTTTTTCTTTTGTTGAATGTGAATATATAAGCAAAAACTAATCTTAATATTTATAAATTACACTTTGCTTCGGTTATTAAATCTAATAATGTAGGGAAATACTAGCGTTATAATAATTAGTTAGTATCGTTAAAAGAACATAGGTAACGTAATGGTTATATATAAAATACTTAATATATAGCAAATAACACTGCTACACAGTGGCTAATATTTTATATTGTTATTTACTTACTTTTTGTATTATTTTTATTAGAATACCTTAGTAATGTTTATAAAATATTTCTCTGTAAATATTTTATAAACATATCAATTTTTATAAGCATAATATAAGAGATATTAGTATTATTTTTCGCTAGTGTAATTTTAGTATTAATTCAATCTATAACTCTATTTCCTTTTTCTAAAAATTAAAAGTAACAAATCGTTAATTATAATTATAAATATTTTATTACTTACTACGCTCTAAGCTAAGTCAATTATGAAAGATAACTTAGTAGCACATATATGATTCTTCCTAACAGGAAGAAGGAGTCATCATGTTTGATATCGTTGAACTATCACGATTACAGTTTGCTTTAACAGCGATGTACCATTTCCTGTTTGTGCCTCTCACCATAGGCATGTCGTTTTTATTGGCGATCATGGAAACAGTTTATGTGTTATCAGGTAAGCAAATTTATAAAGATATGACCAAGTTTTGGGGTAAGTTATTTGCTATCAACTTCGCTCTTGGTGTAGCTACCGGTCTTACTATGGAGTTTCAATTTGGTACTAATTGGTCATACTTCTCCCATTATGTCGGTGATATATTTGGCGCACCATTAGCAATTGAAGGATTAATAGCCTTTTTTTTAGAATCGACCTTTGTTGGCCTGTTTTTTTTCGGGTGGGATCGATTAAGCAAATTACAGCATATGGCGGTGACTTGGCTGGTAGCACTTGGTTCTAATTTATCTGCATTATGGATTCTAGTAGCTAACGGTTGGATGCAAAATCCTATTGCTTCAGATTTTAATTATGAAACCATGCGTATGGAGATGATTAGTTTTATCGATCTAATATTCAACCCAGTAGCACAAGTAAAATTTTTTCATACTGTAACTGCTGGCTACTGTAGCAGCGTGATGTTTATCCTTGGTATCAGCTCTTTTTATTTATTAAAAGGTCGTGATATTGCTTTTGCCAAGCGTTCTTTCGCTATAGCTGCTTCTTTCGGTCTAGCGTCGGTACTGTTAGTCATTATGCTAGGAGATGAATCTGGTTATGAAATGAGTAATGTGCAAAAGACCAAGTTAGCTGCAATCGAGGCAGAGTGGAATACTGAACCAGCACCAGCATCCTTTACTTTATTTGGCCTTCCAAACCAAAAAGAGCAAACCAATTATTTTTCGATTCGTATTCCTTACGTACTGGGAATTATTGCAACCCGTTCAACAAATCGCCATATTACTGGCCTGAAAGATCTAATGGTACAGCATGAAATTCGTATTCGTAATGGAATGAAGGCTTATAGTTTATTAAAACAATTGCGTGAAGGAAATACCAATCCTATCGTACGTAAAGCATTCATAAATAGCAAGCAAGACTTAGGTTATGGGTTGCTTCTGAAACGCTATACGGACGATATTACTCAGGCTAATGAGCAACAAATTTGCCAGGCAACTAGGGATTCTATTCCACAAGTAGCACCACTTTATTTCTCTTTCCGTATTATGGTAGGTTGTAGTGTGATTATGCTAATGCTAATTGCTTTTTGTTTTTTGGCTGTTATTCGTAACCGTATTGGTCAGCCACGCTGGTTACAATATGCCATGCTTTATGGAATTCCGTTACCATGGATAGCAATTGAATCGGGTTGGTTTATTGCTGAATATGGCCGTCAGCCTTGGGCTATTAATGAAATTTTGCCAACTTATATTGCTCACTCAACTCTTACAACTCATGAAATACTTTTTTCAATGGGATTAATTTGTGGGCTATATACATTATTTTTACTAGCAGAAATATATCTGATATTTAAATTCGCTCGCTTAGGGCCAAGTAGTCTGAAAACTGGAAATTACTATTTTGAGAAATTATCTTCTTCAATAAGCGTACAATAATACAATTTTTATGAGAAAAGAGTTATGTTTGATTACGAATCATTGCGTTTTATCTGGTGGATATTGATTGGTCTACTTTTCATCGGCTTTGCTGTTACTGATGGATTTGATATGGGTGTAGGTATGCTGATGCGTTTATTTGGCCGAAATGATATTGAACGTCGCATTATGATTAATACTATCGCCCCACATTGGGATGGTAATCAAGTATGGCTTATTACCTCCGGCGGAGCTTTATTTGCAGCTTGGCCTATGGTTTATGCTGCAGCATTTTCTAGCTTTTATATTGCTATGATCTTAATATTAGCTTCACTATGTTTTAGACCAGTTAGTTTTGACTACCGATCTAAAATTAATGATATGCGCTGGCGTAATTTATGGGACTGGGGAATATTTATTGGTAGCTTTATTTCTCCAGTAGTAATAGGAATTATATTCGGAAACTTATTACAAGGCGTTCCGTTCCACGTAGATGAATATCTAAGATTATATTACACTGGTAATTTCTTACAGCTATTCAATCCGTTTAGCTTGATGACAGGTATTGTAAGTTTGGCAATGTTTTTAACTCAGGGCGGTACCTATCTTCAAATGCGAACCAGTGGTGATTTACAGATGAAAATGCGTGGCATAACTCAGATTACTGCATTGTTGACAAGTTTAACTTTCTTTTTGGCTGGTATTTGGATCGTTTTTGGCATTGATGGTTTTATTATTACCTCTGTTATAGACCGGGCTGCTCAGTCAAATCCATTACATAAAGAAGTAGCGCATCAACTTGGAGCATGGTTAATTAATTATAAAACACATCCAGAATTATGGATCATACCAACTTTGAGTGTATTTTTACCACTACTGACAATTACTTTTAGTTATGTAGGGCAAAGCGCTTGGGCTTTTATTTGCTCTTCAGTAAGTATAGCTTGCGTTATTTTAACTGCAGGGATTACACTTTTCCCATTTATTATGCCGTCCAGTACAATGCCAAATGCTAGTTTAACCATATGGGATGCAACTTCAACACTAGAAACATTAAAAGTTATGACTTTAGTAGCAATTATTTTTATACCGATTATGCTAGTATATACTATTTGGTGTTATTATAAGATGTTTGGTCGTATTACGAAAGAATATATTGAACAAAATACGCATTATTTATACTGAAATAAAAGGATATTAGCTATGTGGTATTTTACTTGGATTTTAGGAACTCTTCTAGCTTGTGCTTTTGGCATCATTACTGCACTAACTCTTGAGCATCTAGAAAATACTCAAAACAAAAATTCCTTGAAATAATAATTTAAATATCACATTTTTAGATTTTTATTAAAGAATTACTTCATATCTTAAAAATTTTATTTCAATATATTCTTATTAACACCAATTTAATATTCTTATTATAAGAAAGAATAATTTTGATTTAGTAGATAGTAGTTTTGAAAAACAGTTAGCAATGATATTAGTGTCTAGTTTTCTCCTGTTACCAGAGAAATTAGTGATGTATAGTAGATAGAGTGAAATATTCAGTAACTAATTTTTATATATAAAATACTGAAACCAGCAACATATTTGATATGTTTTTAGATTATATCGCTTTATATTTATATTCACCGAAAAATTTCATCAATATTTATTAACACGAATATAATATTCGCAAGCTAGGATATACTAATAGAGTATTTTGGCTTGTAAAGCTAATCGATTAATTGCAATGGAAATCAAAAAAAATTGCTTTCCTTAAGCATATTATTGTAACCTTATACAACATGTACTAAATATTAGTATACAATTTTTTGATAAGAAAGACTAGACGCTATAATCATATATCTTAATCTATAGTAAGAAAATAATTGTGCTTACTATATCCATCCTTCATTTTTAACTAAAATGAATATTTTTAATATGTTATTAGAAGCAAGTTTTTAGTAAAATTTGTTATATTGGTTTTGATATTTTTTCTATCACCTTACAGGCTATCATTATTTAGCGTTCCAATATTTTAAATTTAGCTATACGCAAAACTGAAGGATTTGAAAAAATTTCGGTCCGGTATTAAATTACCCAACCGCTATTAAAAATAGCATGATACATCGTGATAATCTGAGTGGTTCTAAGCAGATTTTATGCTGGTTTCAAAGAATTTTTGTATCTTTATGATGTTAATAATCACGTTCTTGAAGCATTAATAGAAGGTGATTTTCGTACTGTGCATATTTTGATAATTATGAACTGAAAGTATTGGAAACCAATATACCTTTCTTTAGTATGATAGCTTATATAAGCTATCATACATCTGTCTCTTTAGAACCGTTTGGCTATTATGATAGTCGAAATACTTATTTCTAATTCGATGAGTCTACTTACTTCTATTCTCGCAATGATTGCTTTTAACCCGCCTAAGTTTACGAGTTAACAAGCTTGAGAAGAACTATGATAATTTTACTGAAGAATTTATTGCTATCCTTCACCGTAAGATATTCTCTAATAAGAGCAAAATAAGTAAAAGGTAAGGTCGTCATGATAAGAAGATATTCAAAAAAAAAGAATATTAAATCTTAGATTATTATCCTTTTAACTTGATGCGTTTTTAGTATTAGTATTAATCTCTGTAACAACAGCGCCGATTATTATCTAGAACAGCAAAGCAGATTTACTTAATACTAGTAACTTTAGAAATATTAGTAGTAACTATAATCAAATAGTAATCATTGAGTTTTCTAGTATCAATGAATACGTTCTAGTAGTTAATCATAAACGAAAAGAGCATTTCTTCCAGAAAAAGTAGTTTCCGAAATACACGCCTGTACTACTATAAATCTTAAAACAATATTTGTAATAAGTGAAGTTAAAGACATACCTTATAACGAAATTATTAAAGTACTTAATTTATTATATCAAGCCGGCATAAAATCACTTGGTCTAATGATATATCCTATCTAACAATACATTCTATAATACTTACTATTTCTTGTTAATCCTGTTGGAAATTTATTATTTTTTAAGTTTACTAAACAAAACGACAAGTTTAAATATAATATTATTTTATCAATTATATTGCATTTCATTATAATAGTTGTATTACTCTGGAGCTTAATGTATCAGTCGAAAAAAAGTGCTAGAAAAAAATGAGTTATCTATTGATGCTATAATGGTCAATCCCGATACGATAGTATCGGGATACAATTACTATAAGCAAATAAAAAGATAGCATCAGCAGATCAATTAGGAAAAAAGCTAATAAAGTTACGATACAGGTTGAATTAGAAATATTAGCATAGGAAAAGATCATATATTTGGTGAAACTCAGATCGCAATTTGAGGCTAAACAATCCTTAGCGATCATACAGAAGAAAATAGAAACTAATACTAGAGTTAAATCCAATCAAGTAACAAAATATATTAATAAATAAATCAGCAAAGCAGATAATTTGCTAAATAAACTAATTAATATTAAAAATATATCTAAGTCTAGGAAATAAATCTAAATGGATAAGAAATAATGGAAAATTGGTATAAGCAATACTAAAATTAATACTTATAACGTACAGCTTATCAAAGCTATTAGTAGAAAATTTTTATAATATTTCTAGCTATAACGGTAAAACTTGCGATCTATATATCAAAATAGTTAATAATGACACGTTGATTTCTGTTAGTTCTGATGAAAGTAATCCAACGTTATGCCAAGCAGTAATTTCTGCAATACAGTTAATAAGAACACAAAACTATCTAAACTTGTATATTTATGAAAATTTTAAAAATATTATGCTTAGATTTTCACTTCACTAATATATAATAGAACAAGATAGTTATTAAGTACTTATTTATCAATTTATTACTTCACTGTATTATTTAAGTTACCAAATAAAAGTATCTTTAATAAAAGAGGTTTAGAGTTCTACACTTTTAATTTTTAACCCATCTTTGTTTTAGGAAATAATATAAAGTATATATTTCGAATAGCGTTAGTTTTTTGTTTTATTAGCTTTCGTACTTCATGCGAAAATGCGTACTGAAATCATTCAAGGAATGGATATAGATAACTAAGAGCCTATCGGTGTAGTTTTATTTAAATAGGATCTAGTACTGCATCCAAAAGATGTTAATAGCATAATCTCTGTCGACCTGCGTAATAGCGGTAAATTCAATCCTATTGATATATCTTATTTTTCAAAGAAACTAAGTATTACTTCAGAAGTAGTATTAAATGTTTAGAAAGAGCTTAGCATCGATATCGTAGTAGTAGGGAAGACAAAATCAATTTCCGACGATAGCTATGCGGTTTCTTATTAATTAGTAGATACCTTTGATAACCAAGGAATCGTTTTGGCATTAAATCAGTTTAATGTTATACAAAATAGCTAAATTATACTGCTCATACTGTTAACGATAAATCCTTTGAAAAACTCACTGATATTAAGAAAGTGCTTTCCGTGCTCGTATTATTTATATTGTTCAAACCAATAGTGGTCAATATTTATATGAACTGCGCATTTCGGATTATAATAGTTTTAACCAGATTCTGGTACATCGTTCATTTCAGTCACTGATGTCGTCGTCAGTTTGATTACTTAATGGAACTAGGCTTTCTTATATCACCTTTGAAAGCGGTCAATCAGCGCTATTTATTCAAGCATTAGATAATGAAAAAAAATCAAGACATTTCAAGTTTTTCTCAACATAATAGTGCTTCATTTTTCATCTAATGGTATTAAATTGGCTTTCATACTCTCAAAGAGAGGTAATATAAATATATACGTAATGGATTTAAATTCAGGTCAAGTGAATTAGTAACTGAAGATTGAAGTGATAATACGTAATTGAGCTGGTTTCCAGATAATTTTACACTAGCATATACTTCCAATTAAAGTGATCGTCCTTAAGTGTATAAAATTAATATTAATAACGATATATTGCAATTTCTGTCTTGGAATAGGTTATCAGAATCAAAATTCGAATGTTGGCCAAGATGATAAATTTTTAGTAATGATTAACATTAATAATAACATACAGCATTTTACTAAACTAGATTCGTTAACAAATACTGTTACAGTATTGACAGATACGTTTTCTAGATAAAACTCCTAGTATTTCTCCTAATAGAACAATGGTTATCTACAGTACTACGCAAGGATTTAGTTCTATGTTAAAGTTAATTTCTATTGATGAATGTTTCAAATCAATTTTTTTCAGTAACCAATGGGCAAGTTAAAATCCTGTATGATCTCCATATTTATAATGTATATAAATACAGCAAATTAAAAAGGACAATGAAATGAAACTAAACAAAATAATGAAAGGACTAATATTAACGATACCTATAGTAGTAATTACTGCATGTAGTTTTTATAAAAACGCTAATAATAGTAATGAAGCTGCTATTATCGATAATACAAGTAATAATATAAACATCAGCAGCCACAGTGTTCATTCCGATAATCAAGCTCGTCTTCAAATACAGGATCTTCATTGCAATAATATTATCTATTTTAATTTGAATGAACATAATATTCGATCTGAATTCGTTCATGTACTTGATATACATGCTAATTTCTTATGCAATAATCCAAAAAATAAAGTGATCATTGAAGGACATACAGATGCACTTGGTACACCAGAATATAATATTGCTCTAGGTGAGCGTCGCGCCAATGCTGTAAAAATGTATCTTCATAATAAAGGTGTTTCTACTGATCAGATCGATGTCATATCTTATGGTAAAGAGAAACCAGCTGTACTTGGCCACAATAAATTAGCTTACGCTAAAAATCGTCGTACAGTTCTTATTTACTGATATATTATGTGGAAAAAAGATTGACGATTATATCAACATTTTTTCTAGACATAGGAAAACTACATCTGCTGATAGTCAACTTTAGACATCTATTTCTACTAATAACTTTTAGTATAAGTCGCTCACTACTGATACTGAAATTAGTAAATTAGATGTTAGTATAAAATATAAAGAAGCAGTGATGTTAGCATTAGATAAAAACAATATGACAAAAATTATTTCATTTCAATACTTTATAAAGCATTATCCCGATTCTATCTATAAGAGCTGAGATACTGATACAGTTGTAATTATGAAAACATCACTGTGAAAAGTTATTGAGTTTTTTAAAAATAAAATGAAAATTAAAAAGAACATATAACAGTTATTTACTAGTTTTCTTTATCTCTATAAATATCTAGCAAAACTACAGTAGTTTTAACTTATTAAAAAATTCATAATAAGTTTATAATTACAATTTTTAATTCAAAAAATAATTATGTCTATGATTGTGACAATAATTCAATTTATTTAAACTATTCTATTACTATAGAAATAGTTATAATTATAGTGCTTAACGAGGAAAAAATCCAAGTATACTAGATGCTATTATTAAATCATGTAATAGCCTATAAAAATGCAAAAAACAGAATCAATATATAAAATTTAAGTTCTGATAGTCAGAATATTATGTATCTATTTGGATTTTATATATGTTATTCATAATAAATTTTTATATATTCAACTAATTTAGATAATTTATTTAGATAAAATCAGTCAGGTTAAAATAGTATTTTTTTTAAAGTATATTTTATTATAAATATTTTGTAAAATTTTCTTGCGTTGAATCATTTAAGAGATAACCTATCTTTAGGTATTTCTTATTTACTAGATTAAATATTATATATTCTAAATTATTTATTAAAAATTTTAGATAAATAACGTTAAACCTTAAAACTTATATACAGATATTGAGGTAATTCTACTTGATAAATTGTCAATTTCGTGAAATAAGAAAGATCCATATTTAAATATATCCACATACCAATCATATTTTTTAATTAAAATTCATCTAAATAAATAGTATAGCGTGATATATATTTTATTAAAACTATCGTAGTAATAGATATTATATTATAATTTAATATTTCTAATAATTATCTTGTTATAAATCTAGTGATTTATTATAGAAAACATTAAAATAGCATATTAAAAAAAAAGAAAATTTCTGATAAAATGATTACTTTAGTAAAGTATTTTAATAAATTTAATTGTAAATAGCATAAGTGTTATCCAAGTAATTCTTATGATTGTAAATAATTTTGTATAGAAAGACTAATTTTTCAATGTATTTTTCTGCTTCGTAACAAGAAAATATTATTAATATTTTATTTACCTTCATTAAATTTATGTAATAAAATTCACCTTAAATAATTTAAAAAACTATATGAATTACTATTCATAGCAATAAAATTTACTAAAAGATAAAAATAATCTAACAGAAAGGACTTAATTTGCTAAAACACTAGTAGCAATGTAGCAAGATAGTTATAATTTCTGCTCTTGTCATATGTTTACCAAAGTACTATGCAACTAAATATACCGATTTGGCTTACAATGTTTCGTGTTGTAATGATACCATTCTTTGTTCTGACATTTTATCTACCTTTTAAATGGGCGCCTGTATCTTGTGCATTGATTTTTATCTTGGCGTCAATAACAGATTGGTTTGATGGTTTTCTAGCTCGTCGTTGGAAACAAACTACTCGATTCGGTGCATTTTTAGATCCTGTTGCTGATAAATTGATAGTTGCTATAGCTCTAGTACTAGTAACAGAGCATTTTCATTCATGGTGGATTACGTTAACAACGGCAACAATGATTGCTCGCGAGATTATTATTTCCGCTTTACGCGAATGGATGGCAGAAATAGGAAAACGTAATAATATAACAGTTTCCTGGATTGGTAAAGTCAAAACTACTTCTCAAATGCTTGCATTAGTAGCACTACTATGGCGACCTGACGAAATCGTCTCAGGAGCAGGCATTGCTGCACTATATATAGCGGCACTATTGACATTTTGGTCTATGTTTCAGTATTTATATGCTGCCTGGCGCGATTTATTTAAATATTAAAATAAGTATTTTAAAAATCAGTAAACTTATAAATGATAACTACTTTGTATTGCTTATGTACGTGAAATTTATCATATCAATATATGATCACAGTTTTCCTGGTTGTGATAAATGATATTATACGAGTTATATAAGGATAACATAATATTAGACCAACTTTTGTATATTATAGAGCTCTGTGCGATGATATCCCCTTTTTTTATAAGCTTACTTTTGTATTAATTCTATGGAATACATATATAAAAATAAAGCTTATTTATCCTTAGATAAGAATTAATTGAATAGTTCAGATCAAAAATTATTGGATGTCTAATAGCAATGTTAGATTAGATTAACTATAATATAAATATTTAAATATCTCTTTCTAAAAAAACTTGCTATTATTTCTTATACAAGTAATAATTTATCTACTTTATGTTTTAGAGCAGATAAATTATTTTAAATTAATTTTTTTAAAAAAATTAGAATTTGATCATTTATCGATAAAATATTTAAAACATGAAACTAATCGATGAAATAAGGCGCGTTGGCAGAGTGGTTATGCAACGGATTGCAAATCCGTCTATCTCGGTTCGATTCCGGGACGCGCCTCCATTTTATATTTTACAATGCCCGGGTGGTGGAATCGGTAGACACAAAGGACTTAAAATCCTTCAGCTTTTAGCTATACGAGTTCAAATCTCGTCCCGGGTAGGATTCTAATAATTTTAACAAAAATAAACCACAATAAAATCTAATATAATATTTCTATCTATTAATTAGAGAATTAATACTAATTATCCATCGTTTTTATTTCCACTTTCCTATAAGGAAAATATAATATTAATTGTGTTTTTATTTGTTAAACTACTTTATAAGCCTTGTATTTAGATATGTTTTTATTAAAACTAACAAGTTTTTATACATAAATTTTAAATAAAATTTATGTATTTAGTACCGATTGTAATAAACTGAGAAACAAAGATACTAAAAATAAGATTTCATAAATAGTAAATTCTTCTAACTATCATTAATTTCTAATAAACATAAATACTATAAACTACTTCATATTACTAAAATAATGGAGCTGGCGGGATTTGAACCCGCGTCCGAAACTTCTACACCTTCAGTACTACATGCTTAGTTCAGTCTTTTTTATTCACCTGCTAGCTGTAAGACGAACAGACTGCTAGCAAACTAGCCTGATTAGTTTTAACGCTTTAGCACTAGGCAGTGCATTCACGCGATCTCTCTTTATTTTGACCTCTCTTGATCCCCGTCCTAAGAGCGGAGGCTAGGGAGAGAGGGAATCTTCAGTTTATTAAACTGATTAAGCTGCTAAAGCAGCATTAGATTCAAATTGCGGATTGTTTGCAATTATTTTTTTAAGGTTTTTTACGAGGCAACCTTACCTCGGCATGCGCTTTTAGGTTTCGTAAATCCCGTCAAGTCCATAATCAGCCCCGAAATTCTCATTTTTTCATAGAAAACCAATAATGTCAAGATAACCTATTGACTAATATGTTTTATAATACGCGCTTTATTTAAAAGCCATTCGCGTTCTTTAATATTTACTCGCTTATCAAATCTTTTTTTACCTTTTGCTACACAGATTTTTATTTTTACCCACGATTTTTTCCAGTAAAGCAAAAGTGGTACAACAGTATAACCTTCGCGATTTACATAATCAAATAGCGAATCTAGTTCACGTTTATTAAGCAAAAGTTTGCGAGTTCGCATAGGTTCATAGATAATATATGAGGGAGCTGTCATCAATGGCTGAAAAGTAGCACCAAAAAGATAAGCTTCTCCATTCTTGAGCGTTATATAACTGTTGCTAATATTTACTTTACCAGCACGTAGCGTTTTTACTTCCCATCCTTGTAAGGAAACGCCTGCTTCAAATTCTTTTTTTATAAAATATTCATATTTAGCGTGTTTATTTTGTGCAATAGCAGTATAATCAGCTTTTCTTATTTTTTTTTCTATCATAACGTATAATATTGTATAGTCAATTTCGAGAAAGAAAAGATTTTCTTACAAAGAAAATCAATTTTAATCATACTGAGTTCCATAGTACATGTAATTATTTTTTTATTTCTTTAAAGAAACATAGTTATATTTAATTAATCTATAAATATAGATTAATTAAATATAAAAAACTATACAATATAGTACTGTATGATTTACATTTATCTTTTATTAGTTTAGAAAAATATTAATCCTAGTTAAAAATATTGACTTCTATCCGAAATTTATTTTAGACTATATCACTGATTTAATCTCAAGCAGAATAGAAAAATTAACTACAGATCTGAATACCTCAGAATTAGGTATCAATAAATCTTTTATTACCTGAGCTCTTAATTAATAAATAAGAGTGATATAATTTACTTAGCGGAAGAACTATTTAATTTTTAATAAATATTAAAAATTTTATCTCTCTAAAGAGATTAAGAAATATTAAGTTCTATATTAATCTTAAGTTTAATAAAAAAGCTAATTTAGCTAAATCAGCATATTGCAAGATGATAATAAATAATATAGTTATAGTTTTCAATCGCTGAGTCAATAAAATTTATTTTTCTAGTATTTAGATCAAAATTATTTACTCTATGATAAAATATCCGTATTTGAAATAATCATTAACTAGTAATGACTAGATCTTAAAACATCAGTTTATTATTAATATATATCAAAATATTACTATTGTTAAAAATTAACATCAGCATTTTCTATGAAGCAGTTTTATAATCTGATCCACGGAAGAAAATATAATACTAGATATTTAAATTCAATAGATCCTTTATTGGCGAAGGTTAAAGATATAGGCTATCTATTTCTTAGTCATATTTATATGAATTTAGCGATATTAGTTTTGAGTAGCTAATTTTTCTTATACCTTATTAAATAATACGTCGATAATAATCGACCTTACTAGTAGTATTGTTTTTTAAAAATTTACATAGGCGAAAGATAAAAATTAACTGCGTCAACTAGAAATATGTTACTTAGCGTTTATGATTTGTTTTATACCTTACTCATATTAATTGACTAAGGTAGCGTTTTCTATAATAAAATTGGATTAATAATATCTCTATATTGAACTATTAAAAAATTGACAATAGTACATTCTTTTTTTAACAGGTAGTAATCAATATTAAAATATAATATAAATCAGTTTATTAGTTATAATGTATAATAAATAGCTTAATCTTTAGTATATTAGATCTTTATTCTATTAATAAAAGATAACCAAATAAACTTCTAATATTCTTAACATAGTACTAGTATTGTGCTTCATTATTACCTTTCACTTAGTATTACGAATAATAAATTTATTTTTACGATAGGTATTTTAGCTCATACATGTAGCTAGATTAATCTAGATATTAATGTCTATTACATAATATTATAATTGCGAAAATATTTTTATTTGCAAAATCGTTCTAATAATACAGTAAATAATTTTGCTAATATTAAATTAGAATAAAGATCACTTAAAACTAATACTTGTAATAATATAGATGATCAACGATACAAATATTTTAAAATACTATTTCTTTTATCGCTAATCTCTGACATTTTTTACAAAATCTCATTATGCTTTATCTCTTGAATCCTAATTATTCATCCCCATAATACCTATGGTTAAGAGTAGTACTGAACCACGGAGAAAACGCATAATGAGCAGTAAAGAACAGAATACCTCTTTTGAAAAGGTCTCTCAAGAGAATATAGATATGGAGCAAGAGCAACAGACACAAGAGGAACCTGAAGTAGTTAGCACTGTGGATCCTCGAGATGAGCGTATTGCTGAATTAGAAGCAACGTTGGCTAAAATACAGCAGATTGAACGAGATAGTGTCCTTCGTGCCAAAGCAGAAATGGAAAATGTACGGCGTAGAAGTGAACAGGAGGTTGAGAAGGCTCATAAATTTGCTCTGGAGCGTTTTACTAGTGAGTTATTACCAGTAATCGATAATTTAGAACGTGCGTTAGATATGTCAGATAAAGAAAATACTGAGCTGGCATCTATGATTGAAGGAATAGAACTAACACTCAAATCATTGCTAAATGCAGTACGTAAGTTTGGTCTAGATGTAGTAGAACATACGAACGTGCCATTTAATCCTGAGCTGCATCAGGCAATGACAATGTTGGAATCGGAAGAACATAAACCTAATCAGGTAATAATGGTAATTCAAAAAGGTTATACTCTTAATGGTCGACTTATTCGACCAGCAATGGTTGCAGTATCAAAAGCTAAAAGCTAATATTTTAATCTACTACTCAAAGTAGTAGTGTATTGATCGCTATTTCCTTCGATAGAGCACAGATAGCTGAATTATTTGCTGGTTTTCATGGTTTATATAAAACTATTAATTAGCAGTTTTTGCCTATATTTTAATCATTACTATTGGTAAGTTTAAAGGACTAATGCATATTTTTTCTGCTTCTTTTAGTTATATGATTACTTTCTCTCCTTATTTCATGTAGGGAGGATATTTTTATGGTACCTGTAATGTCAATGACCAATCAATAGGACATTGACCTTGTTGTTCTAATAATGCATTAGCTCTGGAGAAATGGCGACAACCAATAAAGCCACGATGGGCAGACAGAGGTGAAGGATGCGGTGCTTTAAGTACATAGTGATGCTTAAGATTGATGATTCTACTTTTTTTATGGGCATGAGAACACCAGAGTAGAAAGATAATGCCTTTACACTGTAAATTTAGGACATTGATAACCTTATCAGTAAAAATTTCCCAGCCTAGATTGGCATGGGAATGTGCTTTTCCCGCTTCTACTGTTAGTATCGTGTTAAGTAACATTACACCTTGTTGTGTCCAACTTTTGAGATAACCATGATTTGGGATAACAAAGCCAGGAATATCATTAGCTAGTTCTTTATAAATATTTAGTAGAGATGGTGGAATTGGAACACCCGGGTTGACTGAAAAAGAAAGACCATGAGCTTGGTTGTGTCCATGATACGGATCTTGACCAAGAATCACTACCTTTACTTCATTTAGTTTTGTAAAACGAAAAGCATTAAATATATCTTTATCTGGAGGATAAATAGTTGTTCCAGACTGTCGCTCTTTTTTGATAAACGCTAATATTTTTCGAAAATAAGGTAGAGTTTTTTCATTTGCAAGAGTATCTTGCCAAGTAAGTATTTTGGTCATAAAATATTCTGTGTAATGTAATTAATAGATAAGACTAACTAGAAAATTTATCAATTAGTTACCTTTAATAGCTGACTGACAGTCAAATTATTCTAATTATAGGGATGAATAGAGCTTCATATTAATACTCCCTTCTATGATATAAGGAAATATTTTAAAATAAAAATTTGATTTTTAACTATTTAATTTTCACTATTAAATATTAAAGTGTAGTAGTAAATTAGTAAAAATAACTAAAACTGACCATTTTATATTAGGATTATGTACTGTGTCTAATTCTACATATTATAGTAATAGTAAGATACTATTATTTTTTGCTTTAATCGAAAGTCTATAATTTTAATGAATGAGAGTGAAATAAAAATTAGTTTATTCTCATTATAAGAGAACAAAAATATAAAAGTTAAAAATTTAATAAATATATTCATGGAGGTTATATGTTATAGCATAATACTAAATGCTTTTTAATGAAGTTTTAAATTTTATTTTCATTAGGTTTTTAGTATAAAAGCATTCTATATGCTATAATTATTAGTTTATTTTTATTAAAAATCTTGTTGTAGCTATTTTTTCTAATTAAATATTACTTTTCAAACTAGTACTTACTTTTAATATTAAAAAGTAAGTATAATATATAGTAATTACTAATATTATTAGTGTTATTAAAATTACCTTAATCTTATCTTTTCCATGTTTATTCTCATTTTATAGTTTTTCCAATAGTTTTCTATCACTAAAAGAATTTTTATGACTTGAAAATATATAAAATTAATAAATGATCTTGTTTAATAATAAATAATTGTGTGATTCTGATAGAGAAATAACATAAAATTTTTTATGTCTAATACTGATTGTATGAACTATCCGATATAGATAGATATCTATTATTACGAATAGATGAAATTGATAATATTTTTTAATTTCTTTGATGTTAAAAATACATTTCTTAACATTTAATTTCTATTAAGATGATCATCTAATTAGCTCTTATGCTTTTGATAAACTTATTATATTTTTATTGCAATAGTCATATAACAAGATAGTATGAAAAATATCAGTATATTTGTATATATTCATATTTATAGAAAAAAGAAATAGATTAATATTCTATCTAATATTATAGATATTGATTAAATAGCAAAGCAAATTAGCTTAAAAATAATAAATTATTTTGACTAAATCCTTAGTAATTTTATTTATTATAATAATTAAAAGTATTTAATTATTATAATAAATTTATGCTAACTTTATAAAGTTAATAGGTAAACTACGTATCTAATATTTTTATCTATTATTTAAATTCAATACCTCTACATTTCCAAGTTGTAGATAGAAATAATAATTAATGTCACTAACGATCTAATTTTTCATGATAGAAATCAATTAAATTCTAAAAAATTAGAAGAAAATATTTTCTAGTTGTCAATTATAAATATAACCTAAATAATCTTTGTCTTTGATATTTATCAGACTAATGTAAAATATTAATTTATATCTTTATGAGTATATAAGCATTTATATAAAACTCGATTTATATATATTTTAAAAAATAATTATTAAATTAATATCAAAAATAATTTTATGTATTTATATGTGAGCTATCAATAATAATGTTAGCTCATTTTAATAAAACGTTAAATCACTACAAATAATAGTTAATAATCTGTTATATTTATATAGATCTAGTTTATATTAGATTATTTTATAATTTTAATACATCAAATCATTAAATATAAATTTTAGAGTATTATTATTTTAATAATTGCTAGTATTATTAATAATTAATGCTAGAATAAAACAAAAATATTTTTGCTTATTTTTTAATCTACTCTGATAATAAGAAGTATTAATTATTTATTAGTAATATATAACTTAGCGGTTTAAATGCTATTAAATCGATATCAATGATCGAGAAGATTTAAGCCAAAATAATACAATTTTATTTACTAATAATACATTTTTAATGTTATTAATATATTCAGTTTATTAGCTAAGAGACAGATATTTCATACTAGTTATTAGTTTTTATCTAGTATTTCATTATTAAATCGTTTTTAAATCTCTTAATAGATAAACAGATTATAAATCTCTTTATTACTTCTGTATTTATTTTTTCATTAATTTTTTAATTAACTATTAAGTAACATAATATCGATATTAATCGAAGAAAAAATGAAATATAGTACATAGTACAATGATTAATATTTTTAAGAGATTATCCTGGAATTATAAAAAGTAATCTCGCCATTCTAACACTCTATATTGATTGTTAATATTTATTATATCTAATTTTTAATAGTACGTTCATTTAATTTTTATTAAAGTTTAAACTATTAATTAAATCTATCGTGTTTTTATGGATATCAATATATTAATTGAAATTATATTATATACAAGCTATTTATTTATCTTTTATATCGAAAATATAATATTGATACTAAATATCCTATAAATTAAGAAGTTACTATCGTTATCGGATAACTTAATGATAAATATGGTAAAACGTATCATAAACTACCTTATTTCTCCGGTTAGCAGAGTATAGTACTTAGATATATTAAGAAAGATGAAAAAGATATATTAGTTATCATACTAATAAAATTTGTAATTTAGCTTTCTCTAGATCATAGCTTTTATTTATATGAATATTATTCATACATTATTAACTATTTTTCTATATTGAAAAATAAGAATATAGATTGTTGTTCTATGTCTTTTTAGTATATTTTCTATAGTTATTAATTTTAGAAAAAATATAGCAATTTCAAAAAGTATGCTTTATATTATTTTAGATTTTATTTGTAAAAATCTAGGAGATATGTTGTTAATATCCTATTTATACTATCTGAGATGCTATATATTTTTGAAATACACACTAGTAAGTTAATGATTTTATTTAGTATCACTACTAATTTTATTATTTAATAATCGGAGCTAATATTTATACTGTAACTAATATTTTGCGTTTAACCTATAGCTTTATTATAAGGTTTACTTGTTTGCTATAGTTTTTCATATTTAGGGACTTAATAATATTTTATATTAAAGTTAAACAACCTTACAGGCTTTATTATGTTTTCTTTGTTATATTTGTTATTCATTTCAAATGATTACCATTCACTTCATTCTCATTATATCTTCAATAGTAATGCTATATAAACTTCTAAACTACTAGATAATCTTATATTTTTATTATGACTATAAATATGGCTTAAATTTCAGTAATAGGACTGTTATTCCTCACTATCGTAGTATAATGCAAAGTATAATATACATATATTATTTATACTGTATTATTACGATTATATTTCTTATATGGCTACTACTGGAAAAATTTATAGCACTTTTGATATAAAACTCTATTGAA